>CAWIYI010000023.1:0-95112 GCA_963840245.1 uncultured Acidimicrobiaceae bacterium | reverse complement strand
ACTTCCACGCCAGGTTGAGGATGACCGGACCTCCATGTCCCACGAGCTGAACCGAGACCGCTCGTCCGGGAGTGACATCTCCGAAACACGAGGTCAACTCTGTGGGGAAGTCACATGGCACCATTTGGTTCAAGGCTCGCCCGGCCTGCATTACGTCGAGCGAGTACCCGGGCGCAGGTGTGACCAGGTTGATCGGCGTTTCGGTCGCCCCCGTGGTGGCTGAATTCGGTGTGTAGGAGACCGACAAATATGTTTGGCTGGATGTCGCGGGAGGGATCACCTCCACGAAGGAGTCCGTGGCGTCGTACGTGACAGATACCTCCAGCGGACTCAATGGACCTGGCGAAACATCCTTGATGGCGACCGCCACGTGCGTCTCTCCATCGGTTGCCGGGAGCGTGGCGTTGCCGGACGGACTCAGGTTGATGCAGCTCTGGAACCCCGGTGGCCAGGAGCTGTCGTTCAGTCCTCCGTCGAGTCCGGCTGGGCACACTTCGAGCGGAGTGGTGCCAGATGCGTGCAGCTGCACTGGCGTCGTTGTCGGATGGAGCCCCACCGTGAGCCAGTTCCCGCTCGACAGCAAGATGCCGGACACGGTCAAGGTGCGGGACCCAAAGACTGGGAAGGTGGTGGTGGTTGCCGGGAGGGCCGTAGTCGTGGTGGTTCTGGCGTGGGTCGTCGTGGTGATGTTCGGCCGGACGGAGCGTGGTGCGCCGGTCCGCGTGACGGCCTGAGAGCAGCTTGTGCACGCGAACACGACGACCAGCACGACGGCGCCGCGTTCGATCCTCACCCCCGGATCCTAGGCATCGAACTTCCGAAAACCGGCGAGAAGACTGGTTCCGTCTCACCCCTCGGGCAATGTCGTCAGCGCGTGGTCCAGATCGTGCAGGAGATCGTCGATCGTCTCGAGTCCCACACTGAGCCTCACCAGGTCACTGGGCACTTCATTGCTCGTGCCGGAGGTGCTGGCATGCGTCATCCGTGCCGGATGTTCAATGAGGCTTTCGACGGCGCCGAGGCTCTCGGCCAAAGTGAAGATGCGGGTCCGAGAGCAAACCTCGACGGCACCGTGCTCCCCCCCGTGCACGGTGAAACTGACCATCCCGCCGAAGGCCCGCATCTGCGACTGGGCAACTCGGTGACCCGGATGGTCGGCAAGCGACGGATGGTGCACCTGTTTGACTGCCGCATGGCCGCGGAGGAACTCGACTATGGCGAGAGCATTCGCGGAGTGCCGTTCCATCCGTATGCCCAACGTCTTTACCCCACGCTGCACGAGGAAGCAGTCGAAGGGTCCGGGAACGGCGCCGGTCGCATTCTGAAGGAAACCAAGTCGAGCCGCGATGTCCTCGTCGCTGGTGGCGGCAAAGCCCCCGACGACGTCGGAGTGACCACCGAGGTACTTGGTGGTCGAGTGTACGACGATGTCGGCTCCCAGGTTGAGAGGCTGCTGTATCCAGGGCGTGGCAAAGGTGTTGTCGACGACGACGAGAGCTCCGCGGCTGTGCGCGGCGGCGGATACCGCGGCGATGTCGATCACGTGGAGCAACGGATTTGTCGGTGATTCGAGCCACACCATGCGCGTCGCCGGTCGCCACACTTCGTCCATTTCGGAGAGGTCGACGGTGTCGATCACCAGCCCGGCCGGGCGGTGGATCGCGGTGGCCAATCGATACGTTCCTCCGTAGCTGTCAGTCTGCATGACGAGATGGTCGCCCGGGCTCAAGAGGCGCATCACTGCGTCCTCGGCCGCCAGGCCGCTGGCGAAGGCGAACCCGAAGTCCGCCCCTTCGAGCAGCGCCAGGTGCCGCTCGAGGCTTCCGCGGGACGGATTGCCCGACCTGGCGTACTCAAAGCCGCGATGCTGGCCGACGGCGTCCTGTTGGAAGGTGGAGGAAAGGTAGACAGGGGTGTTGACCGCTCCGGTCACGGCGTCAGGAGATTCGCCGCCGTGCACCGCGTTGGTCTCGAACCCGAGCCCCTCGACGTCAGGCTGACCCGTCACCCTGACCTCACCGTGCTCCCGTTGCCAGAATCGCCAGCACGTCAGAGCGGGTGATCACTCCGACCGGATGGCCGCGATCGAGGACCAGCAGTGCCGTCGCCCCCTCCAACCTCCCCACGGCTACCTGAACCTGCTCTCCCGCCCCTATGGTGGGTAGCGGGCCGCCCATGACGTCACTCACGAGGCGATCCAGCATGGACGAGTCAGCGAACGCCGAATCCATGAGTTCGCGCTCGGTGACTCCTCCCACAACCTCGGCCAGGACCACCGGCGGTTCATGTTTGATCACGGGCATCTGGCTCACGCCGTATTCGCGCAGGATGGCGATCGCCTCTCGGACGGTCTCGTCTGGATGCGCGTGGACAAGCGTCGGAAGTGACGCATCGCGGGCCGCCAATATGTCGTCGACCGTCGGCCCAGCCTCGTGTATGAACCCGTAGTCCGTCATCCACGCGTCGTTGTAGATCTTCGAGAGATAGCCGCGCCCGGAGTCGGGGATATGGACCACCATCACCGCATCCGCTGGCAGCTCATATCCGGCGATCAGCGCGGCCGCGATGGCCGTTCCCCCCGATCCGCCGAGCAGGAGCCCTTCCTCCCGTGTGACCCGGCGGGCGGTGGCAAAGCTCTCGGCGTCAGAGACGGCGATCACCCGGTCCACCACCGAGGGGTCATATGTCGAGGGCCAGAAGTCCTCGCCGATCCCTTCGACCAGGTATGGCCGTCCCGACCCGCCCGAATAGACCGAACCCTCCGGGTCGGCGCCGATGATCTGGACTGAAGGATTTCGTTCCTTCAGGAAGCGACCAATTCCGGTGATGGTGCCTCCCGTTCCGATGCCGGCCACGAAGTGCGTAACCCGTCCACGCGTCTGCTCCCAGATCTCCGGTCCTGCCGTCTCGTATTGGGCCCGTGGATTTTGGGGGTTGTGATATTGGTCGGGCTTCCATGCCATCGGTACCTCGCGGGCCAGGCGATCCGCGACCGAGTAATAGGAGTCGGGGTGTTCGGGCGGCACCGAGGTCGGACAGACAACGACCTCGGTGCCGTAGGCGCGCAGCAGGGCGATCTTGTCGGTCGCCACCTTGTCGGGACATACGAAGAGGCACTTGTATCCACGACGGGCGGCGACGATGGCCAGTCCCACACCGGTATTGCCACTGGTCGGTTCCACGATCGTGCCTCCGGGCAGGAGCTGACCGGCTTGTTCGGCCGCTTCGATCATTGAGAGTGCAATGCGGTCCTTTGATGACCCGCCCGGATTGAACATCTCGAGTTTGGCGACGAGGGTGCACTCCAAGCCGATGGCGGTTCGGTCCAGTCGCACCATCGGGGTATGACCGATCAATCCGGCCACAGACTCGGCCACGTCCATCGGGGGTCCGGGATCGGTGACAGGACGGATGTCGACGCCGATCAGCGTGCGCGAGAGCTCCGGAGAGACCAGCTCGTCGGTGAAGAGTTCGATCGGCAAGCCGGCTCGACGCAGACCGGCCGCAATGGCGGCCGAGTCGGCCAGGGGTCCCCAAACACCGATTCGACGCGGGATCCTCGCCCGCAGCGAGCCGACCAGAGTCTCGAGCGATTCGTCCGGCCCGAGTCGGTGCACGTGGCGGGATCGGTCCCGAAGTCGGGCCGGAGGCGGTGCACCGCCCACCACGACGAGGAGATCCATACCGCCTCTTTACCACTTCCCCCTGTCCGGCCGGCACGGGGACAGATCGAACCAGGAGTTCGTGCAGACTTCACCGCAACTTGCTTCAGGTCTCATCACACGCGGCGGCTTCTCGCTGACGATTGCGGGCGTTCAGGTCCGGCGTCTTTCCGGAATGTGCCGACCACCCGTCTCGTAAGCGACCGCAGACCGATTATCGAGCGCTTTCGTTATGGAGCGTTTTCGGTATTCGGCATGTTGTCACCGCCATCTGCTCGGCGGTCAGCGTCCACTTCTCGGTCGAGATGGCGTAGCTGGCCCGAACTGACCCCCTTCACCAGTTGTTCCAGCACTTGTGCTCGATCCGATTCCGGAAGTGCCTCGATGGCCTCGAGCACCTTCTTGCTGATCTCCTCATCCGAGGCGTGAGGACCTAGCTCCTGACTTGCCTTTGAGATGAGCTCGGTCACGTCTGTCATGGATCGCCCCTCCGATGAAAAGACTACGGGGCGCTGTGGCACAACTCCACCGCCCGGTCCAACCGGGCCCCGACAACGGTCGCTCACCGCTCACCGCTGACCTGATGCCTCGAAGTTCCGGTGAACTGGGACATTTGCTCACCGTCTTGTCGGTCGGCATCCCAAGGCGGCGAGCCGGGACGGGGTCGCCTCAGCGTGACCCGACAAGCATCGTGATGTCTCTCACGACCCCCGAGGTGTCCACCGGGAGGTTCGTCTCTACTTCGAGCACTGCCCACCCACCCGCTACCGGTGTGGTCACCTCGTCATTCCAGAGCTCATCGTCCGCTCGAAGTTGATCAAAGTGGCCGGGATGGCGCTGTTCCGACCGCTCTCGGTACCGAGTGAGTGCGACCTCACGGTCACAGCGGCAGAACACCTCGACGATGAGGCCGGGAAGCGCCTCTATGTCAGCACGAGCGACCGAGCGATGGAAGTTCGCCTCGAGGACGGCCCCGCCCGAAGAGCTCGCCGCCACTGCGTACATGACCGCTACTGCGGCTTGTCCGATCATCCTCGACGTTGCCACGTCGGGGGCCGCCAATGCGGACATCAAGGTCTCTTTGATGAGGTCTTTGGCGATGAGTGGCAGACGCAACTGGCTCGCTATTCCCGTCGCCAGCGTTGTCTTGCCGCTTCCAGGAGGGCCCGAGACGACCACGTAGAGCGGTCGAGAAGGTTTCACCCCTCCATCTTGTCGGAGGCCCGTCCAGTCTGCGTCCCGGCGAAATGGCCAGCACCCCCACGAAACCGGATCGCGCGAGCATGTCGTGTGGATGTGATCACCCCGGTGGCCGATCTGATCCGGTCCTACGGATTCGACGTACAACTGCCGGTCAGCCTGAGGTCGACGAACAACGTGGTGGTCTGGCTTTCACCGAGCCCTCTCGTCGCCAAGATCTCGACGGAGTACGAGAGAGCGGCCAGAGAGCTTGCGGTTGTCAGAGAGCTTGTCGATCTCGCCGCTCCGGTCGTGGCTCCCGTCGACCTGCCATTCGAGCAACCCGCAACCATTGACGAGAAGGCCGTCACATTCTGGCGGTACGAGCCCCAGGACAATGCTGTCGAATTGGATGCCGCTCAGATCGCTGAGTACCTGTTCCGCTTGCACTCCAAGCTCGCATCTCTACGGGATCACACAGCACTTCCCTCGTTTCGTGACCGGCTGATGTCTGCCGTGGACGCTCTCGAGCGTCGAGAACGAGCGCCGGAGCTTGCGGAGGCTGACCGTGCTCTGTTGCGAGAGACATTGGTCGATGGAATGTCCCGGCTGACGAAGATGTCAGGGCATGAACGGGTGATCCATGGCTCGCCGCACAGATTCAACATCCTGGTCGTTGACGCAGCTCCAAGCTTCATCGATTTCGAGACCGTGGAGCTCGGACCGGTCGAATGGGACCTTGCTCACTTGGAGCCGGAGGTCGCTGGCTTCTATCCGGGCGAGTTCGACTCTCAGGCCTTGGCCCTCTGTCGAGTGATGGTCAGTGCGGCGACCTCGACGTGGTGCTGGGACGGACTTGCACGCGGTTCCGACATGCACAGCCACGCGCAACACCACCTACAGGTCGTTCGTTCGTCCCGGTCCTAGGTGCGTTCTTCGGTGCCCGATTCGTTCGGGCGTACCACCGACGAATCATCATTGTTGGTTGAAGCGCACTAGCCCGGCCCGATGACGATGGCGGAGGGGTGTCCGCCGACGTGCAGGGGGACGCCCACCCTGCCCGCAGCCAGCGCGACGGGGATCAGCGTGCCCGCCTGCTGGGTCACCCACGCCGTCGAGCCGTCGGCGCTCAGCGCGATCCCCTGGGCGACGTCGGGCAGCGCGACGGGCGGCCCGACGGTCAGACCGAGGACGGTCACCGCCGCCACGGACGCCCCTCCGCAGACGTAGGCGGTGGCACCCGACGGGGCCACGGCGATGCCGGTCGGGTTGAGCGGCAGCGCAATGGTGCCGCCGGCCCGGAGCGACGTCGGGTTGATCGCGGTGAGGGTCCGGTTGCCGAAGTTGCCGACCAGCACCTCTCCCGGCGCGGCGGCGATGGTCTGCGGCCCGGGGCCGACCGGGATGGCGGCCCCGGCCGTCATGGTGGCGACGTCGATCGGCGTCACCGTGTTGCCGCCGTGGTCGGCGACGAACGCGGTGGCCCCACCGGCGGGCGGCACCGAGACGGCGATGGCGACCGGCTCGGACCCCACCGCGATGGGTGTGCCGGCGCGCCACGTGCCGAGGTCGACCGGCGTCACGCTGTCCGAGTCGAGGTTCGCCACGAGCGCGATCCCCTGGCCCGACGTCCCGCCCGGCGCCACGGCCACCGCGTCCGGTTCGACGCCTACGCTCGCCTGGTGCACCACCTCGTGCGTCGCCGGGTCGATCTCGTGCAGCTCGTCATCGCCCTGGGTCACGACGAGCAGCCCCTTGCCGCCGGGCGTGTAGGCCAGCGCGGAAGGCATGCTGCCCACCGGCACCTTGGCCCCGATGTGGCGTCGGGTCAGGTTGACCGGAGTCACGTCCATGCCCGGAAGGGTCACCGAGGCGCCGGTCGTGACCCAGGCCACGTTGTGGACCGACGTGCTGCCCACCGGCTTGGCGCACGCGGCGAGCGCGGGGACCACCGCCACGAGCGCGGGGAGCAGGATCCAGCGGCGGCGTCGCACCCTGCGCTCAGCCCCGGGCGCAGGCGGCGCCGGCCGGGCGCTCGGACGCGCTCCATCCGGCCGCGCCGCCCTCCGGCCAGAAGTCGCCGGTGACGTCGTCCTGCCTGTAGGCCACCGGGCCCGGCTCACCGGCCGCCAGGGCGCGCAACGCGTCGAGCAGGGCGTCGACGTCCTCGTCGGTGGTCCCGAGCCCGCAACTGGCCCGCACCGCACCGGGGATGTCGCTGCGGTCACCGCGCTGCACAGCGGCGCGGGCCCGGTCCACGCCCTCGTGGCCGACGCCGAGCAGACGGATCAGATAGGGGTGGGCGCAGAAACATCCGTGCCGCACCCCGATCCCGAACTCCGCGCTCAGCCGCGCCGCCACCAGGGCGTGATGCATCCCCTCCACGGTGAAGGTGGCGACGGCGAGCCCGTCGTTCCCACCCGTCTCGGACCATGGACCGAGGACGCGTACGCCGTCGATGGCCCGCAGCCCCTCGTACAACCGGGCCGCCAGCATGCTCTCGTGGGACCGAATGGCCTCCCAGCCGATTCGTTGGAGCTCGTCCATGGCCGTCCCGAAGGCGACCGCGCCGACGACGTTGGGTGAGCCGGCCTCCTCGCGCTCGGGCGGATCGGTCCAGATGACCTCGTCGAGGTCGACCAGGTCGACGGCGCCACCACCGGCGAGGAAGGGATCACCGTGCTCGAAGACCCGGCGCGGCCCGATGAGCGCGCCGGCGCCGAAGGGCGCGTAGAGCTTGTGACCGCTGAAGGCCACGAAGTCGGGTCCCTCCGGCAGGGGACGGTGCGGTGCCAGCTGTGCCGCGTCGAGCACGACGGGGACCCCGCGGGCGTGGGCCTCGGCACAGATCTCCTCGACCGGGGGGAGCCAACCGGTCACGTTGGAGGCCCCCGTCAGCGCCAGCAGCGCCGGGCGGCGCCCGTCCTCGAGCACCCGCACCACGTCGGCCGTCCCGAAGGTGCCGGCCCTGCCACACTCCACCCAGCGCCGCGTGGCCACCCGCGCCCAGGGGAGCAGGTTGGCGTGGTGCTCGACGACGGTGGTGGCCACCGCGTCGTCGGGGCCGAGCCCGAGGCGGTAGGCCAGGTGGTTGATGGCCTCCGTGGTGTTGCGCACCATGACCACCACGTCGTCACCACCCGCCGGCCGCCGGGCGAAGCGGTGCACGCTGTCGCGGGCGGCCTCGTAGGCCTCGGTGGCGCGCCGCGACTTGTACCCGGCGCCGCGGTGCACGCTGGAGTACCAGGGCAGGAACTCGTTGACCCGGTCGGCCACCGATTGCAGCGAGGGCGTCGAGGCGGCACAGTCGAGGTCGCGGTAGGGACGTTCCACACCGTCGAGGCAGGGAACGGGCATGTGGGCGCCGACGAGTGGGGCGACGGCTGCCTCCGCATGCACGCCGTCACACTACGAAGTGCGGGCGACCGGCGGTATCCGGTGCTCAGGCGGGACCGGGATCGGCGAGGAGACGCCGGGCGGTGAGCACGACGATGTCGTCGGAGCTCCGTTCGCCGGCCGTCATGGCGTCGATGACGAAGTCGGCCACCTGGCCGGGCTCGCTGCTGGGGGAGGTGCGCAGCGACGACTCGAGTTGGGCGAGCCGCTCGTCGAGGTGGCTGCCGCGCCGCTCGACCAGCCCGTCGGTGTACATCACCAGGCATTCGTGGTCCAGGCGGAACTCGTGGTCCTTGTAGTGGCAGTGCTGGACACCCAGGGGCGGCCCCGGCGGCACGGGGAGCTCGACGGCCCGGCCCGACTCGACCCGGGCCGGGGAGGGGTGGCCGGCCGAGGAGAACACGATCGACCCGGTCCTGGTGTTCAGGACGCCGACCAGCGCGGTGGCCAGCCGGCCTCCCACTCCGGCGAGGGAGACCCGGTTGAGCCGTTGCAGCGCCTTGCCCGGAGCCCGCTCCTCCAGCAGGAGCAGGCCGAGCGTGTGGCGGAGCCGGCTCATGATCCTCGCCGCCCCGAGGTCGTGGCCCTCGACGTCGCCGACCACGAGGGCCACGAGATGCTCGCTGATCGGGACCACGTCGTACCAGTCGCCGCCGACCTCCACGCCGATGGCGGCCGGCTGGTAGCGGGCGGCCACGTCCCATCCGTCTATGGCGGGGATGGCGTCGGGGAGCAGGTGGCGCTGCAACTCGTGCGAGATCCTCCGCTCACGGTCGTAGGCCCGCTCCCGGATGACGACGGCGCTGACCTGTTCCGCCAACTGCTCGGCCAGGCCGAGGTCCTTCTCGGAGAAGCGGCGACCCGATCCGGCGGAGACGAGGGTGACGGTGCCCAGGACCTGTTCGTCGCGCAGGCGGAGCGGCACCGTGACATAGGAGGTGAAGTCGAGCGTCTTCACAATGGCGTAGTGCCGCTCGTCCCGGCTGGTCGCCCGCAGGAACTCGTCGTCCACCTCCGCGCTCCACATCGACCGGCCGCTGCGCATGACCTCCATGGTCGGATGGAGGCCGGCGGGGTCGGGCGGGTACGAGGTGCGCAGCTCCTCGGTGAGCGCCCGCTTGTCCGGGTCGGCGTGCCAGGCGGCCATCCGCCGCATCTGGCCGTCCTCGTCCTCGATGTCGATGAGGCACAGGTCGGCCAGCACGGGCACGGAGACCTGGGCGAGGCGTTCGACCATCTCGCGGTAGCCGACGACCTCGGAGAGGACCTGCGTCGCCAGGAGGAGGAATTCGTTGCGGCGCCGGGCCTCCAGGAGCTCCTCGACCAACTGGAGGCGCTCGGTCGCCTGGGCCGACGCGTGGAGCAACTCCCCCAGATGGTCGCCGACGGCATCCATGAGCTCGACCATCGAAGGGTCGCGCTCACGCGGGAGACGGCTCAGCAGCTTGACGATCCCGACGCAGGCACCGTGGTGGCGGACCGGGAAGGCGAAGGCGCTCTCCAGCCCGTCCTCGACCAGCGAGTCGGTCACGAAGCGCGGGTCGCCCCTCAGATCGGGCACCCACAGGGGTTCGCCGTGCTCGAGCACCCACCGGGGGAGACCCTCGCTCCCGCTGGTCGGATCGGCCGCCTTCTCCCGCGCGAAGGCGGGGGCGATCGTCGGCGTGCGCGTCCACACCTGCCGGCACACGAGCTCGCGGTTGGCCGAGAGCGCCCACAGCGTCGTCACGTCCCACTCGAGGCGCCGTCCGAGCGTCGAGAGCAGCCGTTCGGCCGGAGGTTCGTCGATAGGGGCATCGGCGAGGATCTCGAGCAGCTCGCTCGTCAGCTCCGACCAGCGCTGCATCTTCTCCTCGTCGCGGGGGCGGAGGATGCCCACGACCACCCGGCCGGCGAGCGGGTGGTCGAAGATGCTGATGACCAACTCCGTGCTGACGTCGCTTCCGTCGGCCCGCTTGATGACGGCGTCGAGACGCCGCCCGACGAGCTCGCCGGCCCGGTGAGCGGACGAACTCCCCGAAGTCGGCGTTCAGCGTCGCGGTGAGTGACTCGGGCACGAGGTCGAAGACCGGCCGCCCGACCAGGGATCCGCGGGGCCAGCCCAGGAGATCCTCGGCCGCCGTGTTGACGTAACGGATCTGGCCCTGCTCGTCGGTGGCCACGACCGCGTCGCGCAGCCCGTCGAGCACCGCCCGCACGCCCGGTACGGGCCAGGCCGGCCCGCCTTCCACCGACGCGGCCGGCGCGGCCGGCGCGGCCGGCGCCAGCCGGCGCCACCGGCGGCGCGCCCGGTGCCCCGGAGGACACTGGCGCGGCCAACGCCACCGAGAACCACACCGTCTTGCCGGGCCGGTCCCGTCGCATCTCGATGCCCCACGCGTCGGCCAGCGCGCGCACGATGTGCAGGCCGCGTCCGTCCGGTGCGTCGGGCACCGGGTCCTGCGGCGTCGGGTACCCGGGGGCGCTGTCGCTGACCTCGACCCGCACGCGCCCGCAGTCGGGGGCGACGTGCACGGACACCTCGAATTCGGTGGCGGCGTGCCGCACCGCGTTGGTGGCCAGCTCCGACAGCATCAGCGCGAGCGCGTCGGCGTCGTCGCCGCCGGGGTCGCGCAGCGTGTCGAGCAGGAACCGGCGGGCCTCGCGCACCGAGGACGGGGTGGCGGGGAACCGGCGGGCCGCCGCGGGCGTCAATTCGTGCAGATCGCGGGTGTCCACCGTGGGCTGTCCCCCCAGGAGATCGGAGCCGTACCATACCCGTCGCGGTGTGCATCTGGCCGGTGGCGTAGACCCGAACGAGGTGGGGGTCCGGCCGGTCGGGCGCCCATCTCCGTCCGGGCCCCGATTCCGGGGCTACCCTGCTCGTTCGTGGAGGAGCGCTACGAAGACGAGCTGACCCGGGCCGCAGCCGTCCTCGACGGGGTCGACCGGGCGCTGGAGCGCCTGAGCGAAGGCACCTACGGGCAGTGCGAGACCTGCGGCGCGCCGGTCCTCGACGCCGATCTGGAGCGGGATCCGACCCGGTGCATGTGTGAGCAGCACCTGACCTCGCCGACGACGTAGCGGCGTCGGCCGATGCCCCGGGGGTGCGCCCCCGGAGGTCAGCCGGCGATCGCGAGCTTCTTGGCGGCGTCGAGGCGGCCCGCCACGTCGGGCCAATTGACCACGTTCCACAGAGCGGCGAAGAAGTCGGCCTTCACGTTCTTGTACTGCAGGTAGAAGGCGTGCTCCCAGGCGTCGAAGACGAGGAGCGGGACCGAGCCGTTGCCCACGTTGCCCTGGTGGTCGTAGACCTGCTCCACGATCAGCCGGCCGGCGAGGGGCTCGTAGGCCAGCACGCCCCAGCCCGAGCCCTGGATCGTCGAGGTGGCCTGGGTGAAGTGCGCCTTGAACTTGTCGAAGGAGCCGAAGTTCTCGTCGATGGCGGACCCGAGTGCGCCGTCGGGCTTGTCGCCGCCGTCGGGGCTCTGGTTCTTCCAGAAGATGGAGTGCAGGACGTGGCCCGAGATGTGGAAGGCCAGCGTCTTCTCGAGCCCCACGACGGCGCCGAAGTCGTCCTTGTCGCGGGCGGCAGCCAGCTTCTCGAGCGTCTGGTTGGCCCCGGTGACGTAGGCGGCGTGGTGCTTGTCGTGGTGGAGCTCCATGATCTGGGCCGACACGTGGGGCTCGAGCGCGGCGTAGTCGTAGGGCAGGTCGGGGAGGCTGTAGTCGGCCATGGGGGATCTCCTCGGTCGTGGTCGTCGTGCTGCGAGGTGGACCATACCCGAAGGGGGCTCGATCCCAACAGGGGTCCAACCGCCATACGAGCAGGGCCGGAGGAAGGCCCGGAGGCAGCCCGGCACCGCCGGACCACCCGGGCGGTCCCAGCGCCCGACGGTATGCTTGCAGGAGTGAGCACGGACCCCAAAGACCGCTGGCTCGATCTGGGGTCCTTCATCCGCGAGCAGCGGGGATCGGCCCGGCTGTCGCTGCGGCGGCTCTCCGAGCTGGCCGGGATCTCCAATCCCTACCTGAGCCAGATCGAGCGCGGCCTGCGCCGGCCGTCGGCCGAGATCCTCCAGCAGATCGCCAAGGCGCTGCGCATCTCGGCCGAGACGCTCTACGTGCAGGCGGGGATCCTCGAGGCGCCGTCCGGCTCGCCCGACCTGACCCGCGCCATCATGGCCGACCAGTCGATCAGCGAGGAGCAGAAGCAGGCCCTCGTGCGGATCTACCTCTCCTTCCGGCGCGACCACGAGGACGAGCGGGGCGAGCAGAGCCCGGGCGGACCGGGGGCCCCGGCGGAGCCGGCCGGCCCCGCCGCCCGAGTCGCCAGCGCTTGAGGACCCCGGCGCCCGGATGGCGGGCCGAAGCGATTTTCCCGTCCGCCGATAGGCTTTGACCGCCATGCGCCGGCTCGCAGTCCTCTCTCTCCACACGTCCCCCCTGGCCCAGCCCGGGACGGGCGACGGCGGCGGCATGAACGTCTACGTGCGGGAGTTGACCTCGGCCCTCGCCCGTTCCGACGTCGCCTGTGACGTCTTCACCAGGGCCTGGTCGCCCGATCTGCCGCCCGTCGTCGACGTCGAGCCCGGCCTGCGCGTCCACCACGTCCCGGCCGGGCCCGCTGGAGACCATGCCCAAGGAGTCCCTCCCCGCCGTGGTCGACGAGTTCACGGCCGGGGTGCTCGAGCGCATGGCCGCCGCGCCGACGTCCGGCCGCGACCCGGGCGGCGGGCAGCCCTACACCTCGGTGCACGCGAACTACTGGTTGTCGGGGCTGTCGGGCCACGTGATCAAGCACGAGCGCAACCTGCCGCTCGTGTGCACGTTCCACACGCTCGATCGCGTCAAGGCGGAGTCGATGCCCGAGGAGGTGGAGGCCGACATGCCCCACCGCCGGGCCGAGGCCGAGGCCTCCATCATCGACTGCTCCGACGCCGTCCTGGCCTCCTGCACGGTGGAGGCCGACCAGATCGCCTCGCTCTACGGGGGCGAGCCCGGGCGCATCCGCATCGTGCCCCCCGGCGTGGACCACGCCTTCTTCGGACCGGGTCACCGTCCCCAGGCGCGCCGCGCCCTCGGCCTGCCGCTCGACGGGCGCCTCCTGCTCTTCGTCGGGCGGATCCAGCCGCTCAAGTGCGCCGACGTGGCGATCGAGACGCTGGCCGAGCTGCGCGCCGGCAGGGGCGCGGGCGCCGGCGGGGGCGCGGACTACCGCCTGGTCGTCGTGGGTGGCCCCAGCGGCCCGCACGGCGAGAAGTCGCTGCACGGCCTCTACGACGCGGCCGATGCCCGCGGGGTGCGCGAGCACGTCCACTTCATCGCCCCCCAGCCCCACGAGCTGCTCTCGTCGTACTACCGGGCCGCCGACGTGTGCATCGTCCCGAGCCGCTCCGAGTCGTTCGGGCTCGTCGCCCTGGAGGCAGCCGCCTGCGGGACGCCGGTCGTCGCCTCGGCCGTCGGCGGGCTGACCACGCTGGTCGACCACGGCCACACCGGGTACCTGGTGGACGACCCCGACCCGGGTGCCTACGCCGCTGCGGTGCGCAGGGTCTTCGACGAGCCGCTGGCGGCCGAGCGGCTCTCCACCGCCTCGGTGCTGCGGGCTCGCCGGTATACCTGGCGGGCCGCGGCCCGCACGTTGGTCGAGCTGCACGACGAGCTGGCTTCGAGCCGCCTCGTCGAGTGCGGCTGAGCGCGCCCGGCCGCGCCTCCCCGCCGCGCCGTGCCAGTCGTCGATCTCCCCGCCGACGAGGAGATGGCGGCGGCCGTTGCCCGCATCGACGCCTGGGCCGCCCGTGAATTGGCGGCCGATGGGCCTCTGGTGGCCGCCGAGCGCCAGGAGGTGACCGATCGCACCGCGTCGTTCCAGTGGTATCTCCGCTTCAAGGGCGACGAGAAGGACTTCATCACGGTGTGGTTCACGCTCAAGCAGCGCACGCTGTGGCACGAGGCGCAGTTCATGCCCGCACCGGAGGAGCACAAGGAGGAGGTCTTCGCCTACCTCCTACGGTGCAACAGCCAGCTCTTCGGCATGTTTTTCGCGCTCGGCCCCGAGGACGCCGTGTACCTGGTGGGACGGGTCCCGGCCCGGCTCATCGACGACGACGAGCTGGACCGCATCGCGGGAGCATCGGTCGTCTACACCGACGACCACTTCCCGACCGCCATGACCCTGGCCCACCCCTCGACCTACCGCCGCCGCCCCCGCCGCTAGCGACCGGCCGCGAGGGCCAGGGCCTCGCCGGCCCGCCCCGCCGTTTTCACGACGATGGTCCCCGGCACTCGGTATCGTCGCGCGGGTGTCGAGCCTGCTCATCGTCGGTGGCGGGAAGATGGGAAGCGCCCTCCTGGGCGGCCTGCTGCGCTCCGGGTGGGCCGAGGTGGACGACGTCACCGTCGTGGAGCCGCTGGCCGAGCGCCGGGACGAGCTGGTGGTGGAGTTCCCGGGGTTGCAGGCCCTCGCCGCCCCCGAGGCGGGCACGTTGCGCGACGGCGGGGAGCGGGTCACCGGTGCCGTGCTGGCGGTGAAGCCCGACGCGGCGGAGGGCGCCTGCCGCGCGCTCGGGGTGAGCGGGGTGACCCGGGTCCTCTCGATCGTGGCCGGCGTGCCGTCCGCCCGCCTGGAGGCCGCGCTCGGGGGCGAGCCGGCGCTCGTGCGGGCCATGCCGAACACGCCCGCCCTCGTCGGCGCCGGGGTGACGGCGATCTCGGGTGGGTCCTTCGCCACCTCGCAGGACCTGGCCTGGGCCGAGGACGTGCTCTCGGCCGTCGGCACCGTGGTCCGGCTGCCCGAACGCCTGCTCGACGCCGTGACCGGGCTCTCGGGATCGGGCCCGGCCTACTTCTTCCTCGTCGCCGAGGCCCTCATGGAGGCGGGCGTGCAGATGGGGCTCACCCGCGAGGTGAGCCGGACCCTCGTGGTCGAGACGATGCGGGGCTCGGCCGCCCTGTTGGCGGAGACGGGCCGTGATCCCGAGGCCCTGCGCGCCATGGTGACGTCGCCCGCCGGGACGACGGCGGCGGGCGTCCGCGCGCTCGAGTCCCGCGCCGTGCGCTCCGCCTTCATGGAGGCGGTCGCGGCCGCCACCGAACGTTCGCGCAACCTGCAGCGCTGAGCGCTTCGCCATGACGAGTGAGCCCCCGCGCACCGTCTTCTTCCTCTCGGACTTCGGCACCGAGGACGAGTTCGCCGGCGTGGTGCACGCGGTGATCGCCGCACGGGCCCCGGGGACGACGGTGATCGACCTGACCCATCACATCCCGCCCTTCGACGTGCGGGCGGGGAGCCACACCTTGCTGCGGGCGGTGCCGCACCTGGGGCCAGGAGTCGTGCTCGCCGTCGTCGACCCCGGGGTCGGCACCGAGCGCCGGGGCATCGGGCTGGAGGTCGCGCTGCCCCGCGGTGGGACGATGTCCTTCGTCGGGCCCGACAACGGACTGCTCGTGGCCGCGGCCGAAGCGGCGGGCGAGGCACCTGTCACACGGCTGGTGGAGCTGGCGCGCGAGGCGGCGCCGTCCGAACGAGGGGCCACCTTCGACGGCCGTGACGTGTTCGCACCGGCGGTGGCGGCCCTCTGCACCGGCGCGGCGCTCGAGAAGCTGGGCGAGCCGATCGACCCGGCTTCGCTGGTGCGCCTCGTCGGCGGCGTGGTCGAGGAGGGCCGGTTGCACGACGGCCGCGTCTGTCTGCGCACCGAGGTCACCTGGGTCGACCACTTCGGGAACCTGCAACTGGCGGCGACGATGGCCGACGCCCGCGTCGCCGGGATCCCCTTGACCGGCTACGTCGAGCTGGCGGCCCGGATCGAGTCGGGTCGTGCGAACCCCGACGGGTTGCCCCACTCGCTCGTCCCCGACGGCGTGCAGCTGCGCTGCGTCGACGCCTTCGGCGAGCTCGAGCAGGGAGAGTTCGGCCTGCTGGTCGACGCCAACGGGCATCTCGCCGTGGTGGCCGGGGAGGCGTCGGCGGCGCACTGGCTCAACGTGGCCGCCGGGGAGTTGCTCGTCCTGGCCTGGTGATGCCGGCGCCGGCGGGGGCGGTTTGGTGCCGCCGGGAGTCCCCTCGGTACCATCCGACCCAGTGAGCGACGAGCTACGCAGTTCCGACAGATCCGACGCGTCCACGTCCGCGGTGCCGAGGCGCATCCCCGAGGCCACGGTGCTGCGCCTGCCCATCTACCAGCGCATCCTCGCCGAGCTGGTCCGAGCCGGTTCCCGGACGGTCTCCTCGGAACAGCTGGCGGATCTGGCCCGGGTCAATGCGGCCAAGGTGCGCAAGGACCTGTCCCTCCTGGGGTCCTTCGGCACCCGCGGCACGGGCTACGACCCCGAGTTCCTGATCGCGCAGATCGACCGCGCCCTCGGCGTCCACGAGAACTGGTCGGTGGCCATCGTCGGCATCGGCAACCTGGGCCGCGCCCTCACCAACTCGGCCGGGTTCGCCTCGCGGGGCTGCCAGGTCACCTCGCTCTACGACGTCGACCCGGCCGTGGTCGGCGAGGAGATCCGGGGCATGCGGGTGCGGCACATGGACGAGATCGCCACGTTGCGCGCCGAAGAGCGTCCGGACATCGGGGTCGTCACCACACCCGGTTGGGCGGCCCAGGGGGTGGCCGACCTGTTGGTGCGGGTCGGGGTCACGTCGTTGCTCAACTTCGCTCCCCGGGTCCTGACCGTCCCGCCCACGGTCCACCTCCGTTACGTCGACCTCTCCATTGAGCTGCAGGTCCTCGGCTTCTACCGGGCCCGCGCGGACGAGCCGGGGCGCGCCGAAGAGCGCGCGCCGATGATGCGCTCGGTGGGGCTCTCGGCGCGTCCGGAACCGGCCTGACGGCCGTGAAGCCCCCCGGCGACTGGCAGGCTGGGGGTCGGGACCGGCACAATTGTGAGCCGACCCAGGAAGGAACCGAGTGTCCGTCGTCGTCATAGGTCTCCAGCACACGCAGACCCCGCTTCCACTGCTCGAGGCTGCGGCCGTCTCCGACGCCGACCTGCACAAGATGCTCAGCGCCCTGAACCACCGCCGCAACGTCCAAGAGGCGGTCCTGCTCTCGACCTGCCTGCGCACCGAGGTCTACGCGGTGGTGGACCGTTTCCACGACGCCGTCGCGGAGATCTACGACGTCCTCTCGGAGCATTCGGGCCTCTCCGTGGAGGAGCTGTCGGCTCACGCCACCGTCCGCTTCGACGACGACGTCACGGCCCACCTGTTCTCGGTCACCTCGGGCCTCGAGTCGGTGGTGACCGGGGAGACCGAGGTGGTCGGCCAGGTGCGGCGGGCCTTCGAGCGGGCCCAGGAGGAAGGCACGTGCGGTCCCGTTCTCTCCGCACTCTTCCGGCACGCGTTGCAGACGGGCAAGCGGGTCCGCACCGAGACCGCGATCAGCCAGGGCACGACCTCGTTCGCCTACGCCGCGGTGACCGTGGCCCGCGGCGAGAACCTGGCGGGGCTGCGCGGTGCGCGCGTCGTCGTCGTCGGGGCCGGCGAGATGGGCCTCGGCGTGTGCCGTGCCCTGACGGACATCGCGCCGGGCGACGCGCCACAGCGCGTCGTGGTGGTCAACCGGTCCGCCGCCCGGGCGCGGGATCTGGTGCGCCAGACGGCCACGGGCCACGCGCTCGAGATGCGCGCGTCGCCCCTCGAGCGCGTGGCCGGGGAGCTGGCCGACGCCGATGTCGTGCTGACGGCGGTGGCCGCCGAGTCCCACGTCCTGAGCGCAGCCGACTTCGCCGGCGTCACCGACCCGCTCCTCGTCATCGACCTCGGGGTCCCGCGCAACGTCGAGCCGGAGGTGGCCGCGCTCGACGGCGTCACGCTGCTCGACATGGACACGTTGAGCGCGTCGGTGGCCCGGGCGCTCGGAGACCGCCAGGAGGAGTCGGTGGCCGCCCGCGCCATCGTCGCCGCCGAGGTCGACCGCTATCGCAGCGCGAGCCGCCAGCGCGGCGCCGCCCCGGTCATCGCGTCCCTGCGTTCCCGCCTCGAGACGTTGCGTGTCGCCGAGCTCGAGCGGCATCGGGCGCAACTGGCCGACCTGAGCGAGGAGGAGTGGGACCACGTGGACGCGGCCACCCGGGCCTCCCTGGCCAAGATGCTGCACGAGCCCACCATGCTCTTGAAGGAGACGGCGGGGACGCCGCGGGGCGAGCGGCTCGTCGAGGCGCTGCGCATCCTCTTCGATCTGTAGTCGCGGCCATGGGATAGTCGGGCCATGGGAACCATCCGCCTGGCCTCCCGAGGCTCGCCGTTGGCCCTGCGCCAGACCGAACTGGTCTCCGGGCTCCTGCGCCGGGCGCACCCGGGCCTCGTGATCGAGCCGCTCGTCGTGAGCACCCGGGGCGATCGCGATGCGTCGGCGCCCCTCGACCAAATCGGGGGGCAGGGCGTCTTCGTGACCGAGGTGGAGGCGGCGGTGGCCGAGGGACGGGCCGAGGCCGCGGTGCACTCGGCCAAGGACATGCCCTCGGTCATGCCGGAGGGCTTCGTGCTGGGGGCGGTGCCGCGGCGCGCCGACGCCCGCGACGGGCTGGTCGGCAGCACGCTGGCCCGCCTCCCGGCGGGCGCCCTGGTCGCCACGGGCTCGGGGCGGCGCCGGGCCCAGCTGGCGTCCCTGCGCCCGGACCTCGTCTTCACCGACCTGCGCGGCAACATGGCCCGCCGGGTCGCCCTCGCCGAGGACGGGACGGTGTCGGCGGTGGTGGTGGCGGTCGCCGCCATGGAACGCCTCGGCTGGGAAAGCCGGCTCTCCGACGTGCTCGATCCCGTCGACGTGCTGCCCCAGGCCGGGCAGGGCGCCATCGCGGTGCAGTGCCGGGCCGACGACGACGGCGCGCGCCGCCTGCTGGCGGCCATCGACCACGCGCCGAGCCACCGGGCCCTCCGGTCCGAGCGCGCCGTGCTGGCAGCGCTGGGCGGGAGCTGCACGCTGCCGGTCGGCGCCTACGCCGTGCCGGACGAGGCGGGGGAGGCCTTGCGGGTGTCGGGGCTCCTGGCCAGCGCGGACGGGCACACGGTGATCCGCCTGACCCGATCGGGCGGCGACCCCGAGACCGTGGGCGCCGAGGTGGCGCGTGCCCTGCTGGACGGGGGCGGGGCCGCCGTCGAGGGCTTCGACGACCGGCGGGACACGGGCCCGTGACCGTCTACCTGGTGGGAGCCGGCCCCGGTGACCCCGGGCTGCTGACCCGGCGGGGCGCCGCGCTCCTGGCCCGGGCCGACGTCGTCCTGCACGACCGCCTCGTCAGCCCGGCCATCCTCGACCTGGTGCCCACCTCGGCCCGCCTCATCGACGTGGGGAAGGATCCGGACGGGGGCGGCGGGGCCGGCGGGGCCGAGCGCCAGGAGGAGATCGCCCGCCTGCTCGTCGAGCACGGACGGAGGTCTGCCGTCGTGGTCCGCCTGAAGGGCGGCGACCCGTTCCTGTTCGGCCGCGGTGGCGAGGAGGTGGAGGTGCTGGCCCGGGCCGGAATCGCCTGGGAGGTGGTCCCGGGGGTCACGTCCGCCTTCGGCGTCCCCGCCGCGGTCGGCATCCCCGTCACCCAGCGGGGGCTGGCCGCCTCGGTGACGGTCGTGACGGGCCGGGTCGGCGAGCCCGACGGCACCAGCGGCCCGGATTGGGAGGCCCTGGCCCGGGTGGGTGGGACCCTGGTCATCCTCATGGGCATGACGACGCGGGCCGCCATCGCCGACGCGCTGGTGCGGGGCGGGCGCCCGCCGGACACGCCGGTGGCGGTGATCGCCCGGGGGACGACCGCGTCCCAGCGCGTGGCGCGCACCACCCTGGCCGGCCTGGCCGACATCGATCTCGGCCCGCCCGCCGTCGTCGTCGTCGGCCCGGTGGCCGCCCTCGGCGCTCACGACCCGGTCGACGCGACAGAGGGCCTCTTGGCCGGTCGCACCGTGGTCGTGACGCGTGCCGGCGAACGTGCCCGCGGCCTGGTGGACGCACTCGAACGTGTGGGCGCCACGGCGCTCGAGTTGCCGCTGACCCGTCAGGTCGATCCGGCGGACGGGGGGGTCGCGTTGCGGGCCGCGGCGGCGGCGGTGCGCGACAACGCCTGGGTCGTGGTGACGTCGATCACGGCGGCTGACCGCTTCATGGGCGCTCTGCGCGACGCGCGTGCGCTCGGTGGCGTGCTGGTGGCCGCGGTCGGCCCGGCCACGGCGGACGCGCTGCGTCGGTCCGGCATCGAGCCCGACCTGGTGCCGGCCGAGCACAGTGCGCGCGGGCTCGTCGAGGTGTTCCCCGATGCGGCGGGCGCCGGCTCGCGGCGAGTCCTCTTTCCCTCTGCCGACCTGGCGCCCGGGACCATCGCCGAAGGGCTGGGTCAGAAGGGCTGGGACGTCCGTCGGGTGGAGGCCTACCGGACGGTGGCGCGCGCCGCGCCCGAGCCCGCGCTGGTGGATCGGGTGACGGCCGCCGACGCGTTGACGTTCACCGCCACGTCGTCCGTGCAGGCGTTCATGGCGCTCCGCACCGCGGCCGGCGGGCCCGTGACCCCTCCCGCGCACGTGGTCTGCATCGGTCCGACGACCGCCGCCGCCGCCCGGGCCGCCGGGCTGGCCGGCGTGCACGAGGCGTGGGGGTCCTCCGCCCAGGGCATCGTCGACGAGCTGATCGGCCACCTGGGCCCCGCCGGGGACGAGGGACCGTAGACCGTAGGCTGGAGGCATGGCCGAGGCGACTTCTGCGCCCGCTCCGGGGGGCTACCCGGCGCGGCGGCTCCGCCGGCTGCGCCGCACCCCGGCGCTGCGCCGCCTGGTCGCCGAGGCCCGTCTCGGGGTCGACGACCTGGTCGCCCCGCTCTTCGTCCGGGAGGGGGCCGAGGGCCCGACCCCGATCGCGTCCATGCCCGGTGAGGTGCAGCACTCGCTCGACTCGCTGGTGGTCGAGGCCAAGCGCCTGGTCTCGTTGGGCGTCCCGGGGCTGATCCTCTTCGGGGTGCCGGTGCGCAAGGACCCGCGGGGGAGCGGCGCGTGGGATCCGAACGGCGTCGTGCAGGTCGCGTTGCGCGCCGTGCGCGACGTCGTCGGCGACGAGCTCGTGCTCATGGCCGACCTCTGCCTCGACGAGTACACCGACCACGGGCACTGCGGCGTGCTCGGCCCGACGGGCGAGGTGCTCAACGACCAGACGCTCGAGCTCTACCAGCGCATCGCCGTGGCCCAAGCCGAGGCGGGAGCCGACGTGGTGGCGCCGAGCGGGATGATGGACGGGCAGGTGGGCGCCATCCGTGCCGCGCTCGACGGCGGCGGCCACGACCGGGTCGCCATCCTGGCCTACGCGTCCAAGTACGCCTCCGCCCTCTACGGCCCTTTCCGCGACGCGGTCGACGTCACGATCGCCGGGGGCGGTGACCGCCGGGCCTACCAGCAGGACCCGCGCAACGGGCGCGAGGCGTTGGCGGAGATCGAGCAGGACGTGGCGGAAGGCGCGGACATGATCATGGTCAAGCCCGCCATGACCTCCCTCGACGTGCTGGCCGCCGTCCGTGGCGCGGTGACCGTCCCGCTCGCCGCCTACCACGTGAGCGGGGAGTTCGCCATGGTGAAGGCCGCCGCCGCCGCCGGCTGGATCGACGGGCCCGCCGTGGCGCTCGAGCAGCTCACCGTCCTCAAGCGGGCCGGGGCCGATTTCATCCTGACCTACTTCGCGGCAGAGGTGGCCGAGGCACTTGGTGGCTGAGCCGGCGCCGGCGTCGAACGCCGAGTGGTTCGAGCGGGCCCGGCGCGTCATCCCGGGCGGCGTGGACTCGCCCGTGCGCTCCTTTGCCTCGGTGGGCGGGACGCCGTACACCGTCGTCTCCGGCGAGGGCGCCTTCGTACTCGACGCCGAGGGAAACCGGTACCTCGACATGGTCCAGTCCTACGGCGCCGTCCTGCTCGGCCACGGGCACCCGGCGGTCACCGCGGCCGTGGCCGCTGCCGCGGCGCGCGGCACGACGTTCGGCGCGCCGACGCCGGGTGAGGTGCTGCTGGCCGAGGCCATCTGCGAGCGGGTGCCCGGCTGCGAGCAGGTGCGTCTCGTCTCTTCCGGGACCGAGGCCGCCATGAGCGCCGTGCGCCTGGCCCGTGGCGCGACCGGGCGCGACCGCGTGGTCAAGTTCGACGGCTGCTATCACGGCCACTCCGACGGCCTGCTCGCCGGCGGCGGCAGCGGGGTCGCCATGCTCGGCCTCCCGGGCTCGGTCGGCGTCTCCGCCGGGGCCGTGGCCGACACCCAGGTCGTTCCCTACAACGTCGTCCCCGACCTCGATGAGCGGGTGGCCTGCGTGATCGTCGAACCGGTGGCGGCGAACATGAACCTGGTGGCGCCTGCGCCGGGATTCCTCGAGGGACTCCTCGCCGCGTGCCGTGCCAGCGGTGCCCTCCTCATCTTCGACGAGGTCATCACCGGCTTCCGCCTCGGCCCGGCGGGCGCCACGGGGTGGTCCGGCGTCACCCCGGACCTGTGGTGCTTCGGCAAGGTCATCGGCGGCGGGCTGCCGGTGGGCGCGTTCGGCGGGCGCCGTGACCTGATGGCCGAACTGGCGCCGGGTGGCCCCGTGTACCAGGCCGGCACGCTGTCGGGGAACCCGCTCGCCACGGCGGCGGGCCTCGCGGTGCTCGGCGAGGTACGCCCGGCTGACTACGAGGCACTGGCGGCGCGCGTCGCCGTCTTCGCGAAGGACCTCGAGGCGGCGGTGGCCGGGGGTGGCCTGTCCGTCGTGGCGCCGACGGTCGGCCCCCTCGTCGGGCTCTTCGTGGCCGATGCCGCGGCAGGCCCGCTCGAGGCGCCGTGCGACTACGAAGGCGCGCGGGCCCTGGCGAGCAGCGACACCTACGCCCGGTTCTTCCACGCCATGCTGCGGCGTGGCGTGGCGCTCGCGCCCGGTGCCTACGAGGTGATGTTCCCCGGCCTGGCCCACGACGAGCGCGTGCTGGCCCGCGTCGTCGAAGTGGCGGGGGAGGCGGCGGCGCAGACGGCGAACGGCCAGGTCTCCTGACACTATAAACAGGCTCGTTTACAGTTTTGGGAGACGTGGCCGGTAGTTGGCAGAAGGCGAGGGCCCCGGTGGGCGTGCGGCGGCCGGCAGGAGCGGCCAGGTCTCCTGACACTATAAGCAGGCTCGTTTACAGTTTTGGCAGACGTGGCCGGTAGTTGGCAGCCATGGCCGGTGGCGAGACGCGCACGGCGGCGATCCGATCAGCCGGGGCGCCGTCCTCCCGGTCCGATTCCGGCCGACCGACCGCAACCGCAGGGCGCTCCCGACCGATCGACCTGGCGACAGGCAGACTGGAGACCATGCCCGAACACCAGTGGCCGTCCGACTTCGCCGCCCTGCGCCGCGGCGAGGGGTGCCCGATGTGCGGGCCCGGCGCCGACGAGACGCCCCACGGTCTGCGGGTCTTCGAGGGAGTCTGGGCCGACGGGTACATCGGCCGGTATCCGGTGCGGCCCGGCTATGCCTATGTCATCTGGAAGGGACGTCACGTCGCCGAGCCCACGGAGCTGTCGGCCGGGGAGGCGGCGGGCTTCTGGTCGGACGTCGCCCGTGTCGCCGGCGCCGTCGACGAGCAGTACCGGCCGGCGAAGATGAACTGGCTCAGCCTGGGCAACGGCGTGCCCCACCTGCACGTCCATCTGGTGCCGCGTCCGCTGCAGGATGCGCGGGCGGGTGGCCCGCTCGAGTCCGAGGCGTTCGACGTCGCGACGACGCCGGCAATCGCGCCGGCGCAGCTGGAGGCCGAAGCCGCCGCGTTGCGGGCCCGCCTGCGGGGCTGAGCGGCGTGGAGCTGCTGGCCGAGGGCCGTACGGCCGAGGTCTTCGCCTACGGCGAGGGTCGGGTGCTCAAGCTCGACCGTCCCGAGTGGGACGGCCTGTCCGCCTACGAGGCGACCGTGCTCTTCGACCTCGCCGAGGCGGGGCTGCCGGTGGCTCGGCCGCACGGCACGGTCACCGTGAACGGGCGCGCCGGCGTGATCCTGGACCGGGTCGACGGGCCGTCGCTGCTCGAGGCCCTTTCGGCCTCTGGGCCAGGCGAGGTCGAGCGCCTGGCCGATCGTTTCGCAGCACTCCAGCTGGAGTGCAACCGGGTGAGCGTGGGCGGCCTGCCTGACCTGGTGTCCCGGCTGGGCGACGAGATCGACGTGAGCGTGCCCGACCCCGGGTTGCGGCGCGACCTCCAGACGCTGCTGGCCGAGCACGACGACGGAACGCGGGGCGTCTGCCACTTCGATTTCCACCCCTCGAACGTGCTGGTCGGCCCGGCCGGCTGGGTCGTCATCGACTGGCTGACCGTGGCGGCCGGCCCCTCGGCGGCGGATCTCGGCCGCACCCTCGTCCTGTGGGGGCAGCGTTCTGCCGGGCCGGTCGGGCGGTTCATGTGTGCCGTGCGGAGCGAGGGTCGGTCGCGTCGAGGCTTGAGTGACGATGCCCTCGATTCGTGGGTGCGGGTCACAGCGGCGGCGCGCGTCGCGGAAGGCTTCGAGGGTGAAGAGCGCGCCTGGCTGCTGCGGGTGGCGGGCGGTTCGGA
The DNA here is from genome assembly GCA_963840245.1 of uncultured Acidimicrobiaceae bacterium. Taxonomy (GTDB): domain Bacteria; phylum Actinomycetota; class Acidimicrobiia; order Acidimicrobiales; family RAAP-2; genus Bog-473. Next base: position 70,375 of record CAWIYI010000023.1, on the reverse strand, counting down.
GCGGCTGTTCGCCTGAGTAGTCGCTCAGGCCGCGCGCCTCGGGTGGCGCGCGTCAGGCGGCGGAGCTCTCGAGCCCGTCGCTGTCGGGCAGGACGCGCGAGACGAGCTCCATGGCCCGGAAGCCCAGTTCGGCCGGGCCGGCGGCGTCGGGACGCATCAGGTTGGCCATGATGCGGAGGAGCTGGGTCATGAGCAGCTCCGAGCGCATGCCGAGGCCGACGCAGAGGCGCATCGCATCGGGGTTCGAGATCAGGTGCACGAAGGCCCGCGCCACCTTGAAGTACGGGCCGTAGGCGGCCGTGAGCTCGCGGTCGTAGTCGGTCAGCGCCTGCTCACCCCCGCCGGTCAGGGCGTGGCCGAGTGCGGCGGCGGCCAGGCGCCCCGTCTCGTAGCCGTAGGCGATGCCCTCCCCGTTGAACGGGTTGATGGCGCCACCGGCGTCGCCGGCGATGAGCACGTTGGCACCCGCGCGCGGCCCGACGGAGAGCCCCATCGGGAGTTTCCCGCCGGTCGGCGGCCCCAGGCTCGTCTCGGGCCGCAGCCCCCAGGACGACGGGGCGAAGTCCACGAAGGCATCCATGAGATGGGAGGTGTTGAGGCCCTTCCAGCGCTGGTCGGTCGACAGCAGGCCGACGCCGACGTTCACCCGGCCGTCGCCCATCGGGAAGATCCACCCGTACCCGGGGACCACGTTGCCCTCAGCGTCGCGGATGTCGAGGTGCGATTCGATGAACGGGTCGTCGTGGCGATCGGACCGGTAGTAGCCGCGCAGTGCCATGCCCATGGGCAGGTCGCGGCGCCGTGTCGTGCCGAGCATGCGGCCTACCCGCGAATTGGATCCGTCGGCCACCACGACGTAGCGGCCACGGATGGTGCGGGTGCTCGCCGCGCCCTTCTCCTTGACCGTGACACCGGTGAGCGTCGGCAGTGGGCCCGAGGAAGGGGCGGCCTCGTCGACGAGAGGCGCCGTGACCTCGGTGCCCTGGAGCAGGGTGGCCCCCGCGCCCGCCGCATGCCCGGCGACCAGCCCGTCGAGGTCGTGGCGCGTGATGGTGTAGCCGTAATCGGGGAAGTTCGGGTGCTCCGGCCAGCGCATGTCGATGGAGCGGCCGAAGCCGAAGGCGCGTAGGCCCTCGTAACGATGGGAACCGGCCAGGGCTTCCTCGAGGCCCATGTCGGCCAGCTGCCGGACGGCCCGTGGCGTGAGGCCGTCCCCGCACGTCTTCTCGCGGGGGAACACCTTCTTCTCGACGACCACGACGTCCCAGCCGGCTTGAGCCAGCCAGTAGCCGCAGGCGGAGCCGGTGGGCCCGCCACCGACGATCACGACGTCGTGCACGTGCTCGGCCGCCGGCTGCGGCACCGCCCGGCGCGGGACGGGACGGGGACGCCTTCTCCGCCCCACCGGCGGCGGGGGTTGCCGGCGCCCGCTTGGCCGGCGCTCGCTTGGCCGACGCTCTCTTGGCCGGCGCCTGCTTCTTCGCCGCCGGCTGTTTCTTCGCCGCCGCCTGCTTTGCCGCCGGCTGTTTCTTCGCCGCCGCCTGCTTCTTCGCCGCCGCCTGCTTGGTCGCCGCCTGTTTCTTCGCCGCCGGCTGCTTCTTGTTCGGGTTACTCGGGGCCTTCGCCGTCCGCGCCGCCTTCTTGGGGGCGCCGGGACCAGGGGTCTCGTCGGGAGCCGTCACGAGGGCATCGTAGGTCCCCGGCCGGGGCCTCTGACCAGCGGCGCGGATGTGCCTGGCGAAGGGGTCGCATGGTAGAAACGGAAGACAGTGGACCAGTACCTCCCGATCCTCATCCTGGGGCTGCTCGCCCTCGCCTTCACCGTCTTCTCGCTGGTGTCCTCGGCGGTGCTCGCACCGCGCAAGAAGCCGACGGCGGCCAAGCTCGCGCCGTACGAGTGCGGCATCGTCCCCGACGTGGAGTTGCCCCAGCGCTTCCCGGTGCGCTTCTACCTGGTGTCGATGATCTTCATCATCTTCGACATCGAGATCGTCTTCCTCTACCCCTGGGCGGTGATCTTCCACCAGATCGCGACCTTCGGGCTCATCGAGGTGATCGTCTTCGCCGCGGTTGTCTTCATCTCGTTCCTGTACCTCATCTCCAACGGGGCCCTGACGTGGGGCCCGGAGAAGACGCTGCAGTCGGGCATGCCGAGTCGCACGTCGGAGTCGACCATCACCCGGATCAGCGCGTCGAAGACCCCCGGTGAGGCGGCCTGATCGATGGGGTTCGAGGACCTCCAACACAATTTCCTGACCGGTCGCATCGAGGATCTGGTCAAGTGGGCCCGGCGGAACAGCGTCTGGCCGGCCACCTTTGGTCTCGCCTGCTGCGCCATTGAGATGATCTCGGTCGGAGCCGCCGACTACGACATCAGTCGGCTCGGCATGGAGGTCTTCCGGGGCTCGCCGCGACAGGCCGATCTGATGATCGTGGCCGGTCGGGTGTCGCAGAAGATGGCGCCGGTCCTGCGCCAGATCTACGACCAGATGATGGAACCGAAGTGGGTCATCTCCATGGGCGTGTGCGCGTCGACGGGAGGGATGTTCAACAACTACGCCATTGTCCAGGGGGTGGACCAGATCGTGCCGGTGGATGTCTACGCCCCCGGTTGCCCACCGTCGCCCGAGACGCTCCTGCACGCCATTCTGACTCTGCACGAGAAGATCCGAACCGGTGAGATCACCCGTCGGCCCGGATCCTCCATCCCGGCCGGCGAGCAGGCAACCGGTGGGTGGGTGCCCGCGGTGCCCGACGCCGTGCGGGTGGCCACGCCACGGTGAGCGGGACGACCCCGACGACCGCGCCGGTGGCCTCCCCCAGCAGCGTCCTTCCCGAGGTGCCGCGGCTGCCGGACCGGCTGGTGGACCAGCTCGCCTTCCCGTCGCGCGGCACCTACACGCAGATGGTGGCCGCGTTCAGGGATGCCGGCTTCGAGATGTGCAGCGACCTGTGCGCCGTCGACTACCTGACCCACCCCGGCCGCTCCCTGCCTGAGGGGGTGACGGCCGAGCGTTTCGAGGTTGTCGTCAACCTGTTGTCGCTCTCGTCCCGCCGGCGCGTGCGCATCAGGGTGCAGGTGCCCGAGTCCGATCCGACCTTGGGCAGCGTGGTGGACATCTATCCGGGCGCCGACTCCATGGAGCGCGAGGCGTACGACCTGGTCGGGATCATCTTCGAGGGCCACCCGGACATGACGCGCATCCTCATGCCCGAAGACTGGGAGGGCCACCCCCTGCGCAAGGATTACGGCGTCGGGCGGGTACCGGTGCAGTTCAAGGAAGCGCCAGGCCCCCGATGAGCGAACACGATCACACGCACCGCGACGAGCACGGTCACACGCACAGGCCTGCGGACATCCACGAGGGCGAAACCCCGGAGGAGGCGGCCGCCCGCTACGAGGATGAAGAGCAGGCCTTGATTGCCGAGACGGCCGAAGGCGACCAGGGCCTCCGGTCGCGCTCCACCACAGGTGCCGGCGAGCTCCGACAGGAGGTGGGCGCGGTCCTGCGTCTCCCCGAGGGTGGCTACGTGGACCCGGCCGACATCGACATCGAGCGGCGTGACGACGAGACGACGATCATCAACATGGGGCCCCAGCACCCTTCTACCCACGGCGTGCTGCGCCTCATGCTCGAGCTGGACGGTGAGACGGTGCTGCGAACCAAGCCGATCATCGGCTATCTCCACACCGGCATGGAGAAGCAGGGAGAGGAGCTCACCTACGCCCAGGGCGCCACCAACGTCACCCGGATGGACTATCTCTCCCCGCTGCACAACGAGTTGGTCTTCTCCTTGGCCACCGAGGCTCTCCTCGACGTGGAGATGCCACCGCGCGCCACCTGGATCCGGATGCTGATGGTCGAGCTGAACCGGGTGTCGTCGCACCTGCTGTGGTTGGCCACCAATGGCGGGGACCTCGGCTCCACCTCCATGTTGATCTACGGCTTCCGCGAGCGCGAGATGGTCCTCGCCTTCTTCGACAAGACGACCGGCCTCCGCATGAACCACAACTACATCCGTCCCGGTGGCGTCGCCGCCGATCTGCCCGACGGCTGGGAGGACGACATCGACATCATCTGCGAGACCATCCTGGCCCGCACCTACGACTACGACGAGCTCCTGACCGGCCAGCCCATCTTCCGGGAACGGACCGAGGCGGTGGGCAACATCTCAGCCGAGGAGGCGCTCGCGCTCTCGGCGACCGGCCCCATCCTGCGCTCCACGGGGGTGCCATGGGACCTGCGCCGGACCATGCCCTACCTGGCCTACGACAAGCTGGACTTCGACGTGATCGTGGGAACCTACGGCGACAACTTCGACCGGTACTCGGTGCGCCTCAACGAAACCCGCGAGTCGATCAAGATGATCCGCCAGATCGCCGAGATGATGCCCCCGGGCGACTATCGGGTGCAGGACCGCAAGGTGACGCCGCCGCCCCGGGCCCGCATCGACGAGAGCATGGAGGCGCTCATCCACCACTTCAAGATCTTCACCGAGGGCTTCCGCGTCCCTGAGGGCGAGGTCTACGTGGCGATCGAATCCCCCAGGGGCGAGCTCGGCTGCTACCTGGTGTCCGACGGGACGTCCAAGCCGTACCGCCTGCACATCCGTGCGCCGAGCTTCGTCAACCTGCAGGCCCTCCCGTTGCTGCTCCGTGGCGGCTTCATGGCCGACGCCGTTGCCGTGATCTCGTCCGTCGACCCGGTCATGGGCGAGGTCGACCGGTGAGCCATCTCGGAGCCGACATCCGCAGCCGGGCCGAGGAGCTCGTCGCGCTCTACCCCGAACGGCGCTCCGCGTTGATCCCGCTGTGCCACCTGGCCCAAGAGCAGGACGGCTGGTTGCGCCCCGAGGCCCTGAGCGAGATCGCCGAACTGTGCGGCGTCACCGCGGCCGAGGTGCGGGGCACGGCCACCTTCTACGACATGCTGCACGTCGAGCCCGTCGGCACCTACCTGGTGGCGGTGTGCACCAACATCGCCTGCATGCTCGGCGGTGCGCTCGAGCTGCTGGAGCACGCCGAGTCGACGCTCGGCGTCCGCGCCGGGGGCACGACGACCGACGGCGTGTTCACCCTGCACGAGGCCGAGTGCCTGGCCGACTGCGACCGCACGCCGTGCGTGCAGGTCAACCACCGCTACGTCGGCGGCCAGACCCCTGAGAGCTTCGACGCGCTCGTGGAGAACCTGCGCGGCGGCGGGCTCTCGGACACGGTGCCCGCGCACGGGACCCTGGTGCGCGTGCGCCGCAGCGGCGGCCTGCAGGTCGACCGCGCCGCCATCAAGGCCGAGCGGGCGGCGGCGGCCGAGGCCCGGGCCGAGCGGGCGGCGGCGGCCGAAGCGGCCAGTGCCGCGGCGGACGGGGACAAGAAGGCCTGATGGCCATCACCGACGCCCCCAAGATCATCACGGCGCGCCTCGGCTACGAGGACTCCTTCACGCTGGAGCGCTACCTGGCCACCGGCGGGTACGACGGACTGCGCAAGGCCCTGACCATGACGCCCGAGGCGGTGGCGGCCGAGGTCGACGCGGCCAGCCTGCTGGGCCGGGGGGGCGCCGGCTTCCCGGCCGGGCGCAAGTGGTCGCTGCTGCCCGCCAAGGCCCCGCTCACCTACCTCGTCATCAACGGGGACGAGTCGGAACCGGCCACCTTCAAGGACCACATGCTCATTGAGGGCGACCCGCACCAGATCCTCGAGGGCGTGTTGATCTCCGCCTACGCGCTGCAGGTCAGCCAGGCCTTCATCTACCTGCGCGGCGAGTTCGCCCTGGGCCTCGAGCGCCTGCAGACGGCGCTGAACGAGGCCTACGCCTACGGCGCCGTCGGGCGCGACATCTTCGGGTCGGGCTTCTCGCTCGACGTCGTGGTGCACCCGGGCGCCGGCGCCTACATCTGCGGCGAGGAGACGGCGATGCTCGAGTCGCTCGAGGGCAAGCGCGGCTTCCCGCGCATCAAGCCTCCGTTCTTCCCCGCCGCCATCGGCCTCTACGGCGAGCCCACCGTGGTCAACAACGTCGAGACCATGGCCAACATCCCCTGGATCGTGATCAACGGCGGTGCCGCGTTCGCCGCGCTGGGCGCCGGCCGCTCGACAGGGCACGCGACTGTTCGCGCTGGCCGGCCACGTGCGCAAGCCCGGCAACTACGAGCTCGAGATGGTGAAGACGACGTTCCGCGACCTCATCTACGCGCCGGTGCTCGGAGGGGGCATCCGCGGCTCCAACACGCTCAAGGCCTTCATCCCCGGGGGCGTGTCCGCCCCCTGGTTCGGCCCGGACCAGGTCGACCTGCCCCTCGGTCAGGACGAGGTGGGCGACGCCGGCTCCATGCTGGGCTCGGGCTCGGTCGTCGTCATGGACTCGGCTACCTGCGTGGTGCGCGCCGCCTGGCGCATCACCAAGTTCTTCGCCCGCGAGTCGTGCGGCCAGTGCACGCCCTGCCGCGAGGGCTCGGGCTGGCTCGAGCGCATCTTGTTCCGAATTGAGAACGGCGCCGGGCGCGAGGAAGATCTGGACCTCCTGATGGACCTGTCCGACAACATCTCCCCCGGCGTGCTCTGGCCGCCCCAGCAGACCACGATCTGCGTTCTCGGACCGTCGATCCCGTCGTCCATCGCGTCGGGCATCCGGATGTTCCGCGACGAGTTCCTGGTGCACGTGAAGGAAGGGGGCTGTCCCTTTGACTGACACGGCGAAGACCACTGACACGGCGAAGACCAAGGCCCCCACCGAGGCACTCGCCACGGACTCGTCCGACGACGGGACGCACACCTTCACCCTCGACGGTCGCGTCGTCAGCGCGCGCAAGGGCGAGCTGCTCATTGCGGCGGCCGAGCGCGCGGGCACCTACATCCCGCGCTTCTGCTACCACCCGCGCATGGAGCCCGTCGGCATGTGCCGCATGTGCCTGGTCGAGGTGGATGGCCCGCGGGGCGCCACGCTGCAGCCGGCCTGCTTCATCGAGGCCGGCGAGGGCATGGTCGTCGACACCACCTCGGAGAAGGTGAAGAAGGCCCAGGACGGCGTGCTCGAGTTCCTGCTGGCCAACCACCCGCTCGACTGCCCGGTGTGCGACAAGGGCGGCGAGTGCCCGCTGCAGGACCAGACGCTGGCCTACGGCCCCGGTGAGACGCGCTTCGTCGAGGAGAAGCGCCACTTCGAGAAGCCCATCGCCATCTCGGACCTCGTGCTGCTCGACCGCGAACGCTGCATCCAGTGCGCCCGCTGCACGCGCTTCGCCTCGGACGTGGCCGGCGAGGCGCAGATCGACTTCGCCGGGCGGGGTGAGGCGGTCGAGGTGGCCACCTTCCCCACCGAGCCCTTCTCGTCCTACTTCAGCGGCAACACCGTGCAGATCTGCCCGGTCGGCGCGCTGACCGCCACTCCGTACCGTTTCACCGCCCGGCCTTGGGACCTCGATCAGGTCGAATCCACCTGCACCGCCTGCTCGGTCGGCTGCCGGGTGGCCGTGCAGTCCTCGCAGAACCGCCTCACCCGGCTGCTCGGCATCGACTCCGAGCCGGTCAACCACGGCTGGCTGTGCGACAAGGGCCGCTTCGCCTTCGAGTCGGTCAACGGCGACGAGGTCGACAACGGCCCCCTGCCGAGCGAGCTGGCCGACGAGGCTGTCGACGTGGTCCCGGCGACCGCGTCCCAGGTCGTCAGCCTGGGGGCCAGCCGCGGCCAATTCCTGGGCGAGGCGCGCGAGTCGGGTCGCTTCGAGCACGGCCGACTGGTGGAGCCCCGCGTCCGCAAGGGGGGCGAGCTGGTCGCGGTCAGCTGGGGCGAGGCCCTGGCCGCCGCCGCGGCCGGGCTCGGCGCGGCCAAGGACGCCGGCGGCCCCGGCGCGGTGGCGCTGATCGGTGGGGCCCGGCTGACCAACGAGTCCGCCTACGCCTGGGCCAAGCTCGCCAAGGGCATCATCGGCACCGACTCGGTCGACGCCCAGCTGGGCGACGGGCTTCCCGCCGATCTCGTGCTGGGCCTGCCCCGGGCGACCATCGACGAGGCCTGCGCGGCACCGGTCCTCGTGACCCTGGCCGGCGACCTGCGCGAGGAGCTCCCCGTTCTCTTCCTCCGCCTGCGCGAGGCCGTGGTCGGCGGCGACACCCGGTTGGTCGAGATCGCGACGGCTCCCACCGCCCTCAGCGCACTGGCCGCGGCGACGCTGCGCATCCGCCCGGGCGACGCGCCCCAGATGGCCCGCGCCCTCACCGGCGACGCGGCCGCGGCGCGCGCACTCGGGACCCACCCGGAGGGCGCGGCCGTCACCACCGACGCACTGGAGGCGGCCCGCGGGTTGCTGGCGGACCACCCCGACGGCGAGGGCGTGGTCGTCGTGGCCGGGCGGCCGTCCTACGCCGAATCGGGCGAGGTGGCCGCCGAGGCCGTGCGCGTCCTGGCCACCGCACTGCCCAAGGCGACCTTCCTTCCCGCGCTGCGCCGGGGCAACGTCTTCGGGGCGCTCGACATGGGCCTCGCCCCCGGGATCCTCCCGGGCCGGGTCGGCCTCGATGCGGGCCGGGAGCGTTTCACCGCGGCCTGGGGCGCCGTGCCCGCCGGCATCGGCCTCTCGACGGCCGAGATCCTCGCCTCCATGGCGGGGGAGCGCGAGGGGGACGGTGACGCAGCCCCCGACGGTGACACAGCCCCGACGGTGGCGGGACGGGCGTGCGTGCCCTCGTCCTCCTGGGCGCCGACCCGCTCGACGACTTCCCCGACCGCGCCGTCGCCGAGAAGGCGCTCTCGGCCGGGCACTTCGTCGTGGCGGTGACCGGTCACCCGTCCGAATCGGTCGACGCTCACGCCGACGTGGTGCTGCCGTGCGCGGTGACACACGAGCGGGCCGGCACGACGACCAACATCGAGGGACGGGTCAGCCGTCTCGGTCCCAAGCTCTCGGCGCCCGGCTTCGCCTGGCCCGACTGGATGATCGCCGCCGAGCTCGCCGTGGCCCTCGGGTCGGACCTCGGCCTCACCAGCGACAACGAGCTCTCGGACGAGCTGGCCCGGACCGCGCCCGCCTACGCCGGGCTGACGCAGCAGGTCCTGCACTCCGACGTGGCGCACGACGGGATCTTGGTGCCGCTCACCGGCAACGAGGACCACCGCGACGACGTCTCCCCGATCGACCCCGTCGCCCTCCCCGGCGTCGAGTCGGTGGAGCGCCAGGGCGCGCCGCCCCGCGTCGGCACCGGCACCGGCAGTCCCGCCCTCGCCCACGCCACCGATCTGGGCAGTCCGCCGCCCCTGCTTGCGGGGACCGGTACCGGCGGCGCCGAGCCGCTGCAGATCCCCAAGGCCGACAGCTACAGCCTGCGGCTGACGTCGGGCCGCCGCCTCTACGACGCCGGGAGCTCCGTCACCGGCTCGCCCTCGCTGACGCCGCTCGTGCCGACGCTGGTGGCCCGGGCCAACCCCTACGACCTCGACCGCCTCGGCGCCGAGACCGGTGACCGCGTGAAGGTCCGCTCGGCCCGGGGCGAGCTGATCCTGGCCGCCGAGTCCGACGAGGGCGTGGCCCGGGGCGTCGTCGCCATCGACTTCAACGTGCCCGGCGGCGAGAGTGCGCCGCCCAACGCGGTGGCCACGCTCATCGACAGCCGCCAGCTCGTGACCGACGTGCGACTGGAGTCGGTGTGATCGCCGCCGCCGCCCTCCTCTCCAACTCCGCCCCGCTCCTCACGCACAGCGCGGACAGCGGCAACGGCGACCCGCTCTTCATCTTCGGCCTCAACTGGGAGGTCTGGCTCATCGTCATCATCAAGTGCCTGGCGGCCTTCGTGGCGCTGCTGGTGGCCACGGCGCTGATGATCTGGTTCGAGCGCAAGGTGATCTCGGACATGCAGAGCCGGGTCGGGCCGAACCGGGCCGGTCCGTGGGGCCTGCTGCAGACGCTCGCCGACGGGACCAAGCTCATCTTCAAGGAGGACCTGCTGCCCGACCGGGCCGACTCCTTCGTCTTCAAGTTGGCGCCCTACCTGTCGGTGATCCCGGCCGTGCTGGTCTTCACCGTCGTCCCCGTCGGCGGCGTCATCACCATCGGCAGCCACACCTTCGAGCTGCAGGTGGCCGACCCGCCCATGGGGATCCTGCTCGTGCTGGCGATGTCGGGCATCGCGGTCTACGGCGTCATGCTGGCCGGCTGGTCCTCGGGCTCGAAGTACCCGCTGCTCGGCTCGGTGCGCGCCTCGGCCCAGGTGATCTCCTACGAGGCCGCGCTCGGCATGACCACGGTGATGGTCGTGCTCGTCACCGGCTCGCTGTCGACCCGGGCCATCGTGGCGTCGCAGTCGAACGGGTTCTGGAACTGGAACCTCATCCGGCTGGGGTTCCTGCCCTTCATCTTCTTCATGATCGCCATCACGGCCGAACTGACCCGCCCGCCCTTCGACCTCACCGAGGCGGACACGGAGCTGGTCGGCGGCTTCCACACCGAGTACTCCTCCATCCGCTTCGGCCTGTTCTACCTCGCCGAGTTCATGAACACCATCACCATGTCGGCCATCGTGGTGACGCTCTTCTTCGGCGGCCCCAACGGCTACATCTTCCACATCCCGGGGGCGACCATCTACATGCCGATCATCTACTTCCTCCTCAAGACGGTGGCGTTCTGCTTCATCTACGTCTGGTTCCGCGCCGCCCTGCCCCGCCTGCGCTACGACCAGTTGATGGACCTGGGTTGGAAGCGCCTCATCCCGCTCACGCTGGGGTGGCTGCTCCTGGTGGCCGCCATCGTCGCCTGGGGCTGGGCCGGGCTGCTCCTGGCGCCCGTCGTGATTCTGGCGGCCATCCTCCTCTTGCGGGCCAACAAGCTCGGGGCGGGCCGCAGCGAGGAGGACGTCGTCATCCCGGCGATCGGGAGCCGGGTGACGCGGGCGCCCCGGCTGACGCCGGTCCCCGATCCCGTACCGGGGGGGAAGGCGTAATGGGCGTCGGTGACGAGATGAAGGACCAGCTGTCCTTCCTGGGCGGCTTCAAGCTGACCTTCCAGCATCTGACCCGGCCGCGGGTCACCTCGAAGTATCCCGACGAGAAGAAGCCCAAGCAGCCGCGCCAGCACGGCCGCCACGTCCTCAACCGCTACGAGGACGGCATGGAGAAGTGCATCGGCTGCGAGCTCTGCGCCGGTGTGTGCCCGGCCGACTGCATCTACGTGCGCGGCCTCGACAACCCGCCCGATCACCCGGTGTCGCCCGGGGAACGCTACGGCTACGTCTACGAGATCAACTACCTGCGCTGCATCCACTGCGACATGTGCGTCGAAGCCTGCCCGACCGAGGCCATCACCGAGTCCAAGCTGTTCGAGTTCTCCTTCACCAACCGCTCTGACGCCATCTACACGAAGGAAGAGCTCGTGGTGAACGACGACGGCACGCCGAAGAAGCTGCCGTGGGAGGACTGGCGGGAGGGCGACGACCTGATGACGTCCGGCTGGATGCGCGCCACGTCCCCGTCGGGCAGCGCGGCCTACGAGGGCGAGGTCCAGTGGGCGGGCGAGCTCGGCTACGGCGTGCGGGCGCCCGAGGGCGGCCAGTCGGGCCGGCGCGACGACGACGCCACCGGGACCAAGCCGCTGCGCGAGGTGCTCGAGGCCCACCTGCTCGACGAGGACATCCCGCTGGCCCACCGCGGCATGCAGGGCCGCGTCTGGCGGGCCAAGGAGGGGGCGGCGGCCAACCGCAAGAAGCTGGACGCCACCCGGGCCCGCATGAAGCAGTCGAGGGCCTCGCGCAAGGCGGCCAAGGCGGAGGCCAAGGCCGAGAAGGCGGAGGCAAGTTCGGAGAAGGCGGAGGCAGGTTCGGAGAAGGCCGAAGCGGCGATCACCCACAGCGTGTCGCCCGGCGACGGCGCCCCGGGGAGCGCCTGACCCATGCTCCACGCCGTGCCCCTGCTGGCTGCCACGCGCGCCACCTGGCCCGACATCCTGGTCTTCGCCGCCGCGGCGGCGGTGATCCTGGTCGGCTCGGTCGGCGTCGTCACGTCGCGCAACCCGGTGCACGCCGCCCTCAGCCTGGTGATGACGCTCTTCGGGGTCGCCGTGCTCTTCATCGAGCAGGAGGCCGACTTCCTGGCCGCGGTGCAGATCATCGTCTACGCCGGCGCCATCGTCGTCCTCTTCCTCTTCGTGATCATGTTCCTCGGCGTCGACCGCGCCGAGAACATCAGGACCGAACCGCTGGCCGGCCAGCGCCCCCTGGCCATCGTCCTCTCCCTGATCACCCTCGCCGGCGTGCTGGCCATGGCGGCCACGGCGCACTGGGTCACCGGGGCCAAGCAGGTGGTGGGGCCGATCCAGGGCCACGTCGCCGGCCCGTCCTCGCCGGCGGGGGAGCCGGCCCAGCTGGGCAAGCAGCTGTTCACGACCTACCTCTTCGCCTTCGAGGCCACCGCCGCCCTCCTGGTCATCGCGGTGGTCGGCGCCGTGGTGCTGGCCCGCCGCCCGCCGACGGTCCACGCCGAGCACGACGAGGACAGCACCGAGAGCGACCTGCCGGCATGAGCCTCTCGGGAGCCTGGTACCTCGGCCTGGCCGCCATCGTCTTCACCATCGGCGCCATCGGCCTGCTGGTGCGGCGCAACATCCTGATCATGTTCATGTGCATCGAGCTGATGCTCAACGCGGCCAACCTCACCTTCGTCACCTTCGCCCGCATGCTCAACGACATCGGCGGGCAGGCCATCGTGTTCTTCGTCCTCGTGGTGGCGGCGGCCGAGGTCGTGGTGGGCCTGGGCATCGTGGTGACCAACTTCCGCCGCCGTGAGACGACGGTGGCGGACGACCTGGACTCGCTGAAGGGCTGACCCGGTGGTCCATCTCGCGTACCTCATGTTGCTGCTGCCCCTCGCGGGCTTCCTGTTCCTCCTGGCCTTCGGGCGCCGCATCGGCGACCCGGTAGCGGGCTGGGTCGGGACGGTCGCCGTCGGGGGCGCCTTCGTCGTGGCCTGCATCGTCCTGGCCGGCCTCCTCGGCCTGCCCGACAACGGCCGGGTGGTGGTGGACAACTACTTCACCTGGTTCAGCACGGGCGGACTGTCGGTCCCGGTCGGCACGCTGGTGGACCCCCTCTCCATGACGATGTGCATGTTCATCACGTTCGTCAGCGCCTTCATCCACCTGTACTCCATCGGCTACATGAAGGGCGACCGGGACTACACGAAGTTCTTCATCTACCTGAACCTGTTCGTGTTCTCCATGTTGCTGCTGGTGCTGGCGGACAACCTGTTGCTGACGTTCGTCGGCTGGGAGGGCGTGGGCGTCTGCTCCTACTGGCTGGTGGCCTTCTGGTTCCAGCGCGAAGCGGCCGCCTCCGCCGGCAAGAAGGCCTTCATCTACAACCGCATCGGCGACGTCGGCTTCCTGCTGGCCATCTTCCTGATCTTCGAGAAGACGGGGACCATCCAGTACGAGAGCGGGCCGGGCGGGGGGATCTTCGGCCAGCTCTCGCACCTGGGCGGCGCCACGGCCACCGCCGCGGTGCTGCTGCTGTTCCTGGCCGCGGCCGGGAAATCGGCCCAGATCCCCCTGTTCAACTGGTTGCCCGACGCCATGGAGGGCCCGACCCCGGTCTCGGCCCTCATCCACGCCGCCACCATGGTCACGGCCGGGGTCTACCTGCTGTGCCGGATGAATCCCCTGCTGCACCTCACGTCGAACGGCACGGAGGTGATCGCGATCATCGGCGCGGTGACCGCGTTCACCGCCGCCACCATCGCCTGTGCGCAGCAGGACATCAAGAAGGTGCTCGCCTTCTCGACCGTCTCGCAGATCGGCTACATGATCCTCGCCGTCGGTTCGGGCGCCTACATCGCGGCCGTGTTCCTCATGGTGGCGCACGCCTTCTTCAAAGGCCTGCTCTTCCTCGGAGCGGGCTCGGTCATCCACGGGCTCCACGACGAGCAGGACCTCAAGCGCATGGGCGCGCTGCGCCGCTACATGAAGTGGACCACGGTGACCTTCACCATCGGGTTCCTGGCCATCGCCGGCATCCCGCCGCTCTCGGGCTTCTGGGCCAAGGGCGACGTCCTGGACAACACCTTCGCCCACTACAAGCCGCTGTGGGTGATCGGCCTGATCACCGCCGTGCTGACGGCGTACTACATGAGCCGGCTGGAGGTCCTGGCCTTCGGCGGCGAGGAGCGCTTCGACAAGCCCGGCCCCCACGGGGAGCCGGCGCTGGACACGCCGCACGAATCGCCCTGGATCATGCGCATCCCGCTCATCGTCCTCGCCTTCTTCGCCTTCTTCGCCGGCGCGCTCGAGCTGCCCTGGGTCCACACCGACGACCTGCAGAACTTCCTGGCCCCCGTCTTCGCCGGCTCTCTCTTCAACGACCATCTCAGCGATGGGGCGGAATGGGCCCTGGCGCTGGCGGACATCGCGGCGGCGTTCATCGGGGTGATCGTCGGCTGGTGGCTGTGGCGGGGCGCCGAGGTCTACCAGCCCCGCCTCGAGCCGGCCTTCCTGCAGCGGGTCTGGTACTGGGACGACTTCTACGACACCGTCATCGGGCGGCCGAGCCAGCGGCTGGCCACGTTCTTCGCCTGGGTGGTCGACGCCCGCATCATCGACGGGGCGGTCAACGGCACCGCACACCTGGCCAAGGCCACGGGCAGTGCGGCCCGCAAGCTGCAGACCGGCTACGCCCGGAACTACGCGCTGGGCATCGCCCTCGGGATGGCCCTCATCATCGCCTTCCTGCTGAGCCGGACGTGGTGGGGATGACGCATTCCGTCCCGTTCCTCACCCTGCTGATCCTGCTGCCGGCCATCGGGGCCGCGGCGCTCGGCCTGCTCGGCCTCGACCGGACCCTGCAGCGGGAGATCCCCTACGTCGTCGCCCTGATCGTCTCGCTGGTCACCGCGGTCATCGCCGTCCTGGCGCTCATCGCCATGAAGGTGCACGACGGCGGCTTCCAACTGGTCTCGAACCACGAGTACACCGGGAGCAGCCTCGGGGTGCACTGGTACCTCGGGATCGACGGCATCTCCATCTTCTTGGTGCTGCTGACCGCCCTGCTGTTCCCGCTGGCCATCATCCTCGGGCGCAACCGCCAGAACACCCGGGCCTACTTCGCCTGGATCCTGCTGCTCGAGGCGGCCGTGATGGGGAGCTTCCTGTCGCTCGACCTCATCGTCTTCTTCTTCATGTTCGAGCTCACCCTGGTGCCCTCGTACTTCATCATCGCCGGCTGGGGACACCAGCGGCGCGCCTACGCGGCCATCAAGTTCTTCCTCTACACCTTCCTCGGCTCGGCCTTCCTCCTGGTCGGGATCCTGGCGCTGGCCTTCATCCACCAGTCGCAGTACCACTACCTCACCTTCGAGCTCGGGCCGCTCATGCAGACCCACCTGTCGTCGACGACGGGCATCCTCTTGTTCCTGGCCTTCACCTCGGCCTTCGCGATCAAGGCGCCGCTCTTCCCGTTCCACACCTGGTCGCCCGACGCCTACACGGAGGCCTCGGAGGAGGGCTCGGTGCTCCTCGCCGGCGTGCTGGCCAAGCTGGGCACCTACGGCCTCATCCGTTTCGACCTCAGCCTCTTCCCCCAGGCCACCCGCACGCTGGCCCCGCTGCTCCTCACGCTGGCCGTGATCGGCATCGTCTACGGCGCCATCGTGGCCTGCGCCCAGCGCGACCTGAAGCGCCTGGTCGCCTATTCCTCGCTGGCCGGGATCGGTTTCATCGCACTCGGCACCTTCTCGCTGAGCACGCAGGGCCTGGCCGGCGCCGTCCTCCTCATGCTCAACCACGGGCTCATCGTGGCGGGTCTGTTCATCCTCATCGGCTTCATCTACGAGCGCCGGGGCACCTGGCAGACGAGCGAGCTGCGCGGGCTCCAGAAGGCGGCGCCCGTGATGGCGGCCCTCTTCACCGTGGTCATGCTGGCCTCCATCGGCGTGCCCGGCCTCAACGGCTTCGTCAGCGAGTTCCTCGTGCTCTCGGGCACCTTCATCACCCACCGCTGGTGGGCCGTCGTCGCCATCCTCGGCGTGATCGTGGCCGCCATCTACCTGCTCTGGGCCTACCAGCAGGTCTTCCACGGCGAGCCGCGCGAGGCCGACGAGAAGACGCGTGACCTCGTCCTCCTGGAGCGGCTCGTGATGGCGCCGCTCATCATCCTCATCGTGTTCCTGGGCGTCTACCCCAAGCCGGTGCTCGACCGCATCAACCCGTCGGTCAACCAGTTGATCGCCCACGTCGAGTCCAAGACCGGCCACGCCGAGCCGCCGGTGGCGGTCCGGGGTGTGGAGGGGGTCAAGTGATCGCCGCCGTCCACGTCGCCACGCCGCCGCCACGCACGCGGCGCACGCGGCGTCGAACAGCATCACGGTGCCGCCCATCCGCTGGCTGGCCATCCTGCCGCCCATCATCATGATCGGCGGTGCCGTCGTCCTCCTCGGCGTGGCCTCACTGGTGCGCCGGCCGCTGCGGGTGCGGGTGAGCACCATCTCCACGGTGGTCATCTCCGGCGGTGCGCTGGGCGTGGCCCTCTGGCAATGGTCCGACGTGCAACAGCACGGGGCCCACACCTACGTGAAGCAGTCGGTCGTCATGGACGGCTTCAGCGTGTTCGTGGTGATGCTGGTCGCCATCGCCATGCTGCTCAGCGCCCTCGTGGCGGACGGCTACCTGCGGCGGGAGGGGACGCAGGGAGCGGAGTTCCACGTGCTGGCGATGATGTCGGCGTCGGGCGCCATGTTGATGGCGATCGCCAACGACCTGATCATCATCTTCCTGGGTCTCGAGATCCTCTCCATCGCCCTGTACGTGCTGACCGCCTTCAACTACCGGCGCGCCGCGTCGGGCGAGGCCGCCCTCAAGTACTTCATTCTGGGCGGCTTCTCGTCGGCCATCTTCATCTACGGCATCGCGCTCACCTACGGGGCCACCGGTTCCACGAACCTGACCCAGATCTCGGACTTCCTGTCCAAGAACGTCGTCCTGACCAACGGCCTGCTGCTGGCCGGCCTGGCGCTGATGATCGTCGGCTTCGCCTTCAAGGTGGCGGCGGTGCCGTTCCACATGTGGACGCCCGACGTGTACCAGGGCGCCCCCTCGCCCGTCACCGGCTTCATGGCGGCCATAGCCAAGGCGGGTGCCTTCGCGGCCATGCTGCGCGTCCTGTTCTCCTCCTTCGGTGTCGTCGAGACCGATTGGCGGCCCATCATCTACGGGCTGGCCGTGCTGTCACTGGTCCTCGGCGCCTTCGTGGCCCTGCGCCAGCGCGACGTGAAGCGGATGTTGGCCTACTCCTCCATCAACCATGCCGGATTCATCCTCCTGGGCGTGACGGCCGGCACCGCCCGCGGCGCCAGCGCGTCGCTCTACTACCTCTTCGCGTACATGTTCATGGTGATCGGCAGCTTCGCCATCGTGACCGTGCTCGGGCGCGAGGGCGACGCGGACCACGACCTGTCCCGCTATCGCGGCCTGGCCGGGCGCCAGCCGGTGCTGGCCCTGGCGCTGGCCGTCCTGCTGCTGGCCCAGGCCGGCGCGCCCTTCACGACCGGCCTGTGGGCCAAGGTGCAGGTCGTCTTCGCCGCCATCGCGGCGGGCGAGGTGCCGCTGGGCGCCATCGCCATGGTGACGGCGGTCATCGCGGCCTACTTCTACCTGCGGGTCGCCGTCCTCATGTACGCCGGAGGCGGCCTGGGCGAGGCCGAGGGCGGGACGGGCGGCTCGGCCGCCCTGGGGGCCGAAGGCGGCATGACCGCGGGCGGCACCATCGTGGCGGCCTCCGCCGAGGGGAACGGCACGGGCGGCGGGCTGGCATGGGCCACCCCGGCGGCCGCCGCCAACTCGGTGACGACGCTCAACGAGCAGATCCTGTTGGCCGGCGATGATGCCGGGGCCGAGGCCGAGCTCGGCGATGAGCCCGAGGTCCGTGCCCAGCCCGAGATCCATGCCCAGTCCGAGCCCGGTGGGAAGTCCGAGACCGAGCCCGAGGCCGAGGAGGAGGTGCCCGAGCGGGTGGCGGTCCCGCCGCTCACCGGTCTGGCCATCGCGCTGTGCACGGGGGTGACCGTGCTCTTCGGCGTGTGGCCCCAGCCGCTCATCGACTTCGCCAACCACGCCACGCTGCTGTTCCTGCCCAAGTAGGGCTTCAATCCAGGATGCTCTCCGCCTTGCCGCGCCGGATGGCGGCGATCAGCGCCGCGTGGTCCCGCTCGTTCTGGTCGGCGTAGAGACGGGCGAACTTGCACATGGCCTTGGTGAACGAGTCGTTCTTGCCCATGTAGGCGTCGATGGACTCCGGGTCACCGGAGCGGGCGTGCGCCCGGGCCAGCGTGTTGCCGCAGGCGATGGCGAACTCGACCAGGACGGGCGCGATGAGGTCGGTGGTGGGGATCAGCTTCATGTCGCGGAACTGCCGGACGTAGAAGTCCCGGTCTCCCATGGACCCCAGCCGACGAAGATGTCGGTGGCACTCTGCACCATGCGCTTGCCCGCGATGACCCGGGCGCCGTGGTTGTCGTGCCCGCTCGAGTACGTATAGGTCTCGTAGACCGAGGGCCCGGCCTGCTTGCACTGCAGGAAGAGCGGGTCACCCGTTGCGCTCCCCTCGAGCAGCACGAGATACACCACCATGCCGACGCTGCCGACTCCCACCACCTGGCGGACGACGTCCACCGGGGTGAAGCGGTCGAACAGCCGGCGGCGATCCTCCTGGAGCGTGAGGCGGTATCCGCCCAGCAGGCCCTCCACGATGTCACCCTGCTCGTCGTCGTCGAGCGTCACCCGCAGCGGGGGCTGCGGGGTGATACGGGCCCGCCCGCGTCGCTCCGTGGTCAGCTTCTCGAAGGCACCCCGGCTCGTCCGTGTGTCCTTCTTCTTCTCGAATTGCACCTTCACCTGACCGCGGTCAGCGGGTTCGAAGTAGTCGATGAACTGGTCGAAGCGCGTGCCCTCGTACCAGATGTCGAGGATCGGCAGCGTGGCGTAGTAGCGCATCCGGTTGCGGTAGGCGTCGACCGCCGCCGTCACCGCGGCGTCTGCCTTGTTGGCCTTCACCCCGTTCTCCCGGGCCGCCACCACCAGGCTGGCGGCGAGGCGGGCCACGTCCCACTCGAAGGGCCCGGGCAGGGTCTCGTCGAAGTCGCGCAGATCGAAGTTGAGGTTGCGCTCCGGTGTGGCCCAGAGCCCGAAGTTCAGGACATGGGCGTCCCCGCAGAGCTGCACCTCGATGCGGCTGTGCGGACGGGAGGCCAGGTCGGCCGCCATGACCGCCGCCGCGCCGCGGTAGAAGTTCCACGGCGACATCGCCATGCGCTGGTGCCGGAGCGGGGCGAGCTCGGGCAGCCGGTTGGCGTTCTGGGCCAGGATGGTGTCGACGGGGTCGTGGCCGCGGTTTCGCTCGTCCCAGTTGGCCAGGTCGGCCCGGGGAGCCAGCACCCGGGCCTGCCGCCCCATCTCGCGGCGCTCGGCGCTCGTGGCGGCGAGATCGTGTTTCGCCGCGACGAGCGTTGTTGCTCGGTTGGCACTGCTCACGGCATTCGTTCCCTCTCGTCCTGGGTCGGCTCCTATCTTTGCCCAGGTCGGGCCGCGTCCGGACACGCGGTCCTCGGGGCGGCCCCGGAAGGGCTCGTACGCCGTCCCGACCCCGCCGACGGGACAGTGGCCGGGCGGCGGAGGTCGGAACGAGGCCAGGCGCGAAAAAGGGCAGGGTGACCCCCAGACTCACCTCGGTCACCCCGCCCCCGGATGATGATTGTGGCGGGGACCTCAGGCAGCGAGTAGGGCCGTTCGACCCGACCTGGTCAACGCACGGACAACGACCGAGTTTCGTTCGTACCGGGACGACGTCTACCCGCCCGACGGCGGGACATGGTGAGGAGGGCGATCACGCCGTTGCTCGTCGGCCCAGCAACGGTCGCATCCCTCACATGGGCCGCCGTCGCCGCGCTCGGCGTGCACGCCCGGGTGCCCGCAACGCGGGCAGCGTGGATCGCTCACGGCCTCGGCCCGGCCGTACCGGCCTCCTGCCGACCGGGCATGCCGTCGCCCAGGTGCTCCTGCGCCGCCAGGACCTCTTCGGGCACGGCCGGCCCCGACCGCTTGGCCACGCCGGTCGTGAGGAGGCGGCCGATCACCGGCACCTCGGTCAGGGACTCTGCCCGCATGATCTGCACGACGACCGGCACGAACTGCTCCGCCGAATCGAAGACGATGTAGCGCGGGAGCCACTTGGGCTCGTACTTGGCGTTGAACCGCCACAGCGTCTCGATCTGCAGGACGCCGGAGAGCCGGCGCAGCGCCCAGCGCTCCACGCGCTGGGTCACGCCGTCACCGGTGTCGCCCTCGAGGACGGATCGCAGGGCCGCGAAGTTCATACTGAGCCCCTTCATGCCCATCTCCTTGAGGCGGTCGATGGTCGAGCACAGCGCGAAGTCGAGCAGCCCGTTGGGATGGTCGCCGGGGTCGCGGCGCATGAGGTCGAGTGAGAAACCGCCGATCGCGGGCGAGGGCACGAACTGGCACATGGCGGCCGGCGCACCGTCGGGACCCTCGACGAGCGTGAGCAGCAGCCCGGTGTCGCGCCGGTCGAAGAGGCGACCCAGCATCATGGAGAAGCCGCGCTCCTGCTCGCCGCGCCGGCTCTTGGCCATCAGATCGGCCATGCGCGCGGCGTCGGCCGGGTCGAGACGGGCCGGATCGAGGAAGCGGACCGTGTAGCCATAGCGGGCGACGCGGTTGACGGCCTGGCGCAGCCCCTTCATCTTTCCGCCCTGGAGCGAGAACTCCCGGGGGTCCACCACCGCTTCGTCCCCGATGTAGAGGAAGCGCATGCCCGACGCCTGGTACGTCGGCAGCCACTCCTCACCAGCACCCATCACACCGAGGCCCCAGCCGTTGCGATCCACGTAACGGCGGAACGAGTCCCAGACGTGCGCGCGCTCGGAGAACGGCCCGATGGGATCGGGGGAGACCAGGCAGACGCCGCCGAAGACTGCGTAGGCGACGAGTGAGTCCCGGTGGAAGAACCACTGCTTGTCGTCGCGCAACGCGAAGTAGTCGAGGGTGCCGGTGCCGTGGCGCCGCACGATGTCACGCGCCCGGAGCTCGGCGGCGCGCCGGCCCATGGCCGCTCGCCCCGACGACAAGCGGCGATCCACCACCGGCCGGGTCAAGAGGTACAGCGCCACCACGATCAGGCTGATGCCGACGGCGAGGAGGCTGATGGAGGCGAAGCGGTCGATGGTTCTCGGGAAGGTCACCCACTCCACGCCGACGAGCCGTTCGGCCGAACCGAGGAGCACGTCGGGCCAGGCGGGGAGGGGGTGGTGGTGCACGCGGCCGGCCACCTCCACGGCGATGAAGCCGCCGAGGGTCGCGATCACCCCGCCGACGGCGAGGATGACGAAGGCGGTGACAAGGGTGGCGGGCTCGGTCTGGGCGCGGAAGCGCTCGCGCTGGACGATCAGCAGGGTGAGGACGCCGGCGCAGACGACCAGTGTGATGATGTCGGCGGCGTGGAGGAGGTGCAGGGCCAGCGACGCGGCGAGCAGGGTCACCGCGACCAGCCAGGAGCGCCGTTGGCCGCGCAGGATGCCCCGCGAGAGCATGATCATGGCGATGCCGGCGATGGCGGTCAGCGCGCCGGCCGCCTGGACCACCGCCACGGGCAGGTACTGGGCGATGAGATGCAGGTGCTCGCGCAGTGGGGTGGTCACCGAGGAGAGCAGGTCGATGGCCCCCGCCAGGAAGAGGGACACCGCGGCCAGGCGCCGGATGCGGCGGACCCGGATGTGGTCCGCCGCCACCTCGGGTGCGGGCGGCCACGAGGCACCACTGGGCCAGCTCGCCGCCAGCTCCGCGTGGACGTCGGCCGCCTTGGAGCGTCCCTTGACCACGTCGTCGGTCGTCACCAAGCGCTCGCCCAATGTGGCCAGCGGCAGGTCGGCTTCGGCCAGCAGCAGGCGCACGTGGAGCTCGGCCCCCGTCTCGATCTCGAGGGTGGACTCCTGACGATGGTGCAGGAAGGTGGGCGGGAGCCCCAGGCGGCCCCGGTGCTCGTGCACGACCTCGGAGGTGGCCCCCGGGCAGGCGAAGAACCCGGCATCGAGGTGGGTCAGCTCGGACACCAGCGCCCCGCCCACGATGACGCCCGTGGCACCGGCCTCGAGGGCGACCCGCGTCGCGTCCAACGCGTCCTCGCCGTCCAGTTGGAGCTGGTCGTGCGCGATCGGCCGGGCTCCCGACGGACCGCCGGCCCATGGCGCGGGCAGGCCCTCGCCCCCGAGCGCGCGCCAGATGCCGCGCGACGTGATGGCCACCACGACGGCCAATACCGCCAGGAGGACCAGCGCGATCACCACCGTGACGATGAAGCGGGAGGGCCAGGTGGCGGTGTACGCCCGCTGCAGGGCAGTCTGCTGCCGGGGTGTGCGGAACACCCGGCCCAGACCGTCGACCACGAATTCGACGCGCAGCAACAGCGCGATCACGGCCAGCGCGAGCGGTGGCGCCCAGAGGTAGCGGCGCAACCGCCGGTACAGCACGCGCGAGGTGACGAAGCGGCGCGCCAGGCGCGGGTCATCGAGCCGCTCCATCCCGGCCAGCCAGGGGCGGTCGTCGGCGGGTGCGGCGTCGACCGGGGGGTTGCTGTCGGGCCGGAGGGAACCGGCGCGCACGAGCACCGTGCGCATGCCCGCACCGGTCTCGCATGCGAGGTCGACCTGGTCGCGCACCGAGATCCCGCGACGCTCCAGCGCCTGCACCAGCGCGGGGTCGCGGTCGGAGGGCACCATCACGACGATCACCTGGGAGTCGGCGCGGGCGGCGAACGCGCCCAGCGCGTCGGCGAGCTCCGGGTGCGTGTCGACGGCGCCGGACGGATCGTCGTGGCAGCCCGGCGCGACCAGGCGGCCGCAGACGATCACGATGCCCGGGCCCTGCCACTCCTCGAGCCGGCGGGCAATGTCGCGGCAGGCGGCGCGCGAGCTGTCAGAGGGCTCGGACGGGAGCAGCAGATCGCCGATGACCGCCACCCGGCGGCCGAGCGCCACGTGGAGGGTGCGGTCGGTCCCGGCATCAGAGGCCGAGGTGCCCAGCAACCCCGTTTCTCCGTCGGCTCCCATTCCTCGTCCATGGTGTCACCTTCGGCCCGCGATCCCTCCGCAGTTTCGGTGGATCGGTGGAATCGCCCTTCCGGGGGATGCGGAGCACCCCCGTTAGGCTGCTCCTTCGTGCCCGGCACCAGGCCAGAGGGAGACCGCAGCAACTGGACCTGGCGCGTCGACGACGGACCCCACCCCGGAGGGCCGGCCGTCATCTTCGACATCGACGGTGTCCTCTCCGACGCCGCCGGCCGGCAGCACTTCATCGAGCGGGGACGGCGGGATTGGACGTCCTTCTTCGAGGCCTGCGGCGACGACCCCGTGATCGAGGAGATCGCCCGGTTGCTCGAGCTGCTCGACCCCTCGCTCGCCGTGATCCTGCTCACGGGCCGGCCCCACCGCGTGCACCCGCAGACGCTGGCCTGGCTCAAGCGCTACGGGCTGCGCTGGGACCTCCTGGTCATGCGCTCGCGCGGGGACTACGCCCAGGTCACCGAGTTCAAGCAGTCGGTGGTGGACGATCTGCGCGTCCACGGATTCGACCTGCGGCTCGCCTTCGAGGACGATCCGTCCAACCACGCCATGTACGTGGCGGCCGGTGTGCCGTGCGTCTACATCCACTCGGGGTACTACGAGTAGCGGAGCTGGCGGACCCAGCCGGCGACGAGCGCCAGCGCGGAGAGGAGCAGCACCGGGAGATCTCCCCAGTGGTCGTAGGGGGTCATGCCGCGCCGGAGGGCGACGGTGGCGAACAGCACCTGGCGCCGGCCGAGCGTGCTGCGCTGGACGACGACGCCGCGTTGCGTGACCACGGCGCTGAACCCCGTCGGAGCGGCCTGGACGAGATCGCGACCCGTCTCGACGGCCTGCACGGCCGCGGCGGCCATCTCCTGTGCCGGCACCTGGGACGTGCTGTAGGACGAGGTGTTGGTCGGCGCGGCGAGCAGCTCGGCTCCGGCCCGCACCGACTCGTGGCTCCGGCCGGCGTAGAAGATCTCGAACGAGACCAACAGCCCGAGAGCCCCGGCCGGCGTGCGCAGCAGGCCGGTGCCGCGACCGGGGACGGCGTCGACGGGCACGCCCGAGAGGTCGGCGAAGTGGGCGAAGAAGGAGCGCAACGGCACGTACTCGCCGAAGGGCACCCGGTGCACCTTCTCGAACACGCCGACGATGTGGCCGCCGGGTCCCCAGGCGACGACCTCGTTGCGGAAGCTCGTGGCCGAGGCCGGCTCGGTCACGCCGACGACGAGCGTCGTGCGGAGCTCCCTGGCCAGGCGGCCCAGATAGGCGGCCTGGGGCGAGCCCGCCAGCGGCCGGTCGAGCGCCACGACGTCCTCGGGCCACAGCACGAGACGCGGGGGAGGGTGGGCGGAGGCCACGGCGAACGTGGCCGCCACCTGTGCCTCGTAGACCGAGGAGGGCGGGACCTCCTGCTTGCTCAGGCCCCGCTGCCCACCCCCCTGGACCAGTGCGACGCGCACGGTGCGGACGGGCGCACCACCGTCAGGCGCGAGCGCGCCCGCGACGGCCAGGGCGACGATCGCCGCGGCGATCACGGCGGCGCCGACGGCCGACGGCCCACCGACGCGCCGGCTGCGGCGGGACCGGATGGCGGTGCTCAGGGTGGCGAGCGCAACCCCGCCGGCCCACACGCCGGCGGTGATGAGGAGGGGGCCGCCGAGCCGGGCCAGCTCGACCAGCGGGCCGCGCGCCTGGCCCAGGAAGACACCGCCCAGCGGGAGACCGCCGAAGGGCCACGTCATGCGGATCGCTTCGGCCAGCGTGCAGGCGCCCACGAAGGCCGGCGCCCGCCCGCGCCGGGGCGGTGTCGCCGCTGCCGCCGCGGCGAAGAAGAGCGCCTCGACCACGACGAGCACGACGGCGCCGTACCAGTTGAAGGCGCGGGCCCAAAAGAGACCGATGGCATCGCAGCCCAGCCCGGCGAGCCAGCCCGACCAGATGCGGGTCCGCAGCGGGAGCCCGCCCAGGCGCCAATAGAGGAGCGCGGCGCCCACGAGCCCGAGAGGCCACCAACCCCATGGCGGGAGCGAGAGCGCGAGCAGGACACCCGCCGCGACCGAGGGGGCGGCCACGCGGCCCCGGCGCGGCCGGTCCCTCACAAGAGCGCGTGTGCCGCGGCCCGGCCGCTCGCGATGCAGGCGGGGATCCCGACCCCGTGGTACGCCGCACCGGCCACGGCGACGCCCCCGAGGCGCGCCAGCGCAGCCTCGATGCCGGCTGTCCGCAGCAGGTGGTGCACCCGGTACTGGGGGAAGGCGCCGGGGAAACGGACCACGAGGGCGTCGGCCGGCTGACCGCCCACACCCATGAGCGCGCCCAACTCCTCCCAGGCCCGCTCGGCCACCTCTCCGGTCGCTCCACCCGGCGGCGCGGGTGTCGTCGATGCGGCCGAGGGAGGCCCGCAGCAGCACCTCCCCGGGCCGCTCGAGCTGCGGCCACTTGCGGTCGAGGTAGGTGCACGCGGTGACGGCCCAGGGTTCCCGTCCCTTGTGGGGGCCGTGGCGCGGGACCAGGAACCCCGTCCCGTGGAGCGTCGAGGGAATGTCGTCCGCGCCGACGCGGAACGTCGCCACCACGACCGAGGCGTAGTCGATGGCGTCCAACAGCGCGGCCAGCTCGTCGTCGTGGTGGCGCAGGAGGTTCGCCGTCGCCGGCGCCGGCGTCGCCAGCACCACGGCGTCCGCGGCGACGACGTCCGCGCCGGACCCCACGGTCCAGCCCCCCGGCACCCGCTCGAGCCGGTCGGCCGGTGCGGAGAGCCGGACGTCCACACCGCGCCCGCGCAGCCCGGTGGCCAGCGCGCGTACGAGCGACGCCATGCCCCCGTCGAGCGACCAGAAGAGCGGCGGCCCGTCGGGGTCGGGAGCGGGCACCTCGGCGCGCAGCGCTCGCATGAGGCCGCCCCTGCGCTGGGCGGCCGCCAGCAGAGGCGGGTAGGTGGCCGCGGCCGACATGTCGTCCACCGAGCCGGCGTGGATGCCGCCGATGAGCGGATCGACCAACGTGTCGACGACTCGCCGGCCGAGCTTGTGCGCCACGAGGGGGCCGATGGAACGGTCGCCGATCGGTCCGCGGGTGTCGGGCCGGGGCAGCACGGCGTCCCGGGCGAGGCCGAGCGCGCCGCGCGCGCCGAGGATGCCGGAGCGGGCCGCGGGCCAGAACCGAGTCGGGATCCCGAGCGCGTGCCCCTCGGGCAACGTGCGCAGGCGGCCACGCGACCACACCGACGCGCCGCGGGCGGCGATCGGCACGAGCGCGTCCGCGAGCCCCACCTCGCGGCACAAGTCGACGGCCTCGCGCCGCCGGCCCAGGAAGCCGTCGGGACCTACATCGACGACCCGGCCCCCGAACTCCTCGCTCTGCAGCGGGCCGCCGAGGCGCGACGAGGCCTCGAGCAGCGTGACGGTAGGTGCGCCGGGCCGGCCCCCGGACCCACCGGTCAGCTCCCAGGCCGCGGTCAGGCCGCTGATGCCGCCCCCGACGACGACCACCCGCCGCGCCGTCACGTCAGGGCGCCCTGTCCGCCCCGACGATGAGATCGGTCAGCGTGGCGATGAAGACCGGGTCGTCGTTGAGCGACGAGGTGCGCGCGTAGGCGAGGCCGCTCGCCGCCGCGACGCCCGCCAGCTCGACGTCGAGGTCGTAGAGCACCTCGAGGTGGTCGGCCACGAACCCGATGGGACAGACGACGACTGCGTCCGTGCGGCCGTCGGCGGCGAACTGGCGCACCAGGTCGCGCACGTCGGGCCCGAGCCACGGCTCGGGGGTCCGGCCCGCGCTCTGCCAGGCGACGAACCACTCCTCGAGCCCGGCGGCCTCCGCCACCAAGCGAGCCGACTCGGCCAACTGCTCGGCATAGGTGTCGCCGGTCTCGCTGATGCGCGCCGGCAGCGAGTGCGCGGTGAAGACGACTTTGGCCCCGACGGCGACGGTGCCGAGCGCGTCCCTGACGCGTGCCGCCAGGAGGGCGACCAGCGACGGCTGGGCGTACCACGGCGGCACGGGCACGAAGGGCGTGCCCCCGAGCGCCGCAGCGGCGCGGTCCAGGTACTCCTGCGAGCCCAGGGACGAGCCGTGGGGTGTGAGGACGAGGCCGATGACGCGTTCGAGCCCGGCCGCGGCCATGGTGGCGGCCGAGTCCTCGATGAGGGGGTCGGTGTGCTTGGCGCCGAAGGACACGACGTAGCGGCCCGGTTCCCGCGCGTGCAGCGCCGCGCGAACCGCGTCGACCTGCGCCGCGGTGCGGACGGCCAGCGGCGACACGCCGCCGATGGCGTCGTAGCGTCCCTTCAGCTCGGCCAGCTGCTCGGGCGTCGGCGGGCGGCCACGGCGAATGCGCGTGTAGAAGGATGCGATCTCGTCCGTACGAGCGGGAGTCCCGTGCGCCATGAGCAGCACGCCGGTCGTCATGCCGGCCCGGTCTCGGCGTGCACGAGCTCGACGACGGCGGCCAGGATGCCGGGGTCCGTCTCGGGCAGGACGCCGTGACCGAGGTTGAAGACGTGGCCCGTGCCCGTGCCGTCCGCCGCGCCGGCGAGGACGGCCCGGGTGGCCTCCGCGACGACGGGCCAGGGCGCCAGGCACAGCGCGGGGTCGAGGTTGCCCTGGAGCGCCCGCCCGGCGCCGATGCGCCGGCGCGCCTCGTCGAGCGGGACACGCCAGTCGACGCCGACCACGTCGGATCCGGCAGAGCCCATGAGCCCGAGCAGCTCGCCGGTGCCGACACCGAAGAGGATGGTCGGCACGCCGAGGTCTGCGATGCCGGCGAGGACGGCCCGGGTGGCGGGCAGCGCGAAGCGCGTGTACTCGGAGGGCGAGAGCGAGCCGGCCCAGCTGTCGAACAGCTGCACCGCCTGGGCGCCGGCCTCGATCTGCGCCCGCAGCGACGCCACGGCCATGGCGGCGAGCCGGTCCGTCAGCTGCTGCCACAGCCCGGGGTCCCCGTGCATGAGCGCCTTCACCTTGGCGAAGGTGCGCGACGGACCGCCCTCGACCGCGTAGCTGGCCACGGTGAAGGGCGCGCCGGCGAAGCCGATCAGGGCCACCCCGGACCCCGCCAACTCCCGCCGGACCAACCCCACCGTCTCGGCGACGTGGGGCGCATCGGCGGCCGGCTCGAACGGCCGGAGCCGGTCCAGGTCGGCCTCGTGGCGGAACGGTTGCGCCACCACCGGCCCCCGTCCCTGCTCCACGTCGACGCCGAAGCCGATGGCGTGCAGGGGCACGACGATGTCGGAGAAGAGAACGGCGGCATCCACGCCGTAGCGGCGCACCGGCTGCATGGTGAGCTCGGCCGCCAGGGGGGCGTCGCCGATGGCGGAGAGGATGGAGCCCTCACCGCGGGCCGCCCGGTACTCGGGCAGCGACCGACCCGCCTGGCGCATGAACCAGACCGGCGTGCGGGTCACCGGTTCCCGGAAGCAGGCGCGCACGAGCTCAGTGCGGGCATCTGCCGCCGGACTCACCCGATCGGCTCTATGACGACGGCCGTCCCGTGGGGGCAGATCTCCGTCCGGTTCCCGCCGATCTCCGACGGGTCGAACCGCATCGCCCGCCCGGCGTTGGCACCGCCGGCCTCGGCCTCCTCCATCATGCGGTTCACCCCTGCCATGCGGTCACCACGTCCTCTCCTCTCAGCTGCAGGTTCTCGGTCGTCCCCTCGACCTCGCCCAGCACCGACGTCACCTTGTCGCCGGAAACGTCGTTCATGGTCGAAGTGAGCATGGCAATCCTTTTCGGTCGGGCTCATCGTATGCGGCGCCACCCGGGCCGCCCGGGCGTCGGCGGGCGTCTAAACTGAACCGTTTCCCCGTGGGCCGGGGAGGAAGGGGAGAGGTGCCCGAACATCCCGATCTGCAGGATGAGCAGGAGTTCCTCAACCGTGCCTACGACGGGCTGGAGTCCATGCGGGGCGAGGCGCGCCAGATGCTGCAGGGCGTTCTCGACCTGGGCCGGGGCGGCACGTTCCAGTCGCGCACCGAGCGCGACATCGTGGTGCGCACCAGCCTCGCCCGCTTGGAGCAGCTCGACATCGGCGACCAGGCTCTCTACTTCGGGCGCATCGACCGTCTCCCCGAACCCGGGCACGACGGCGACTCCGGGAACCCGCTCCTGGGCGAGTCCTTCCACATCGGCCGGCTCGCCGTCTCGGGCCCGGATCACGAGCCGCTCGTGGTCGACTGGCGAGCTCCGGTCGCCGAACCCTTCTACCGGGCCACCGGGCTCGACCCGCAGGGACTGGCGCGCCGCCGCCACCTGGCCGTGCGGGGCCGGGCCGTGCTCGGCCTGGAGGACGAGTACTTCGTCGATCCCGAGGGCCGCGCCGGCTCCATGGCGCCCGCCGGAGCCGGAGGAGCGCAGTTGCGGGACGGCAGCGGGGAGCGCCTGCTGTCCGACGGGCTGGTCCTGGGCGGGCCCGGCGCCCTCCTCTCCGCGCTGGGCCAGGCGCGGACGGGGCAGATGGGCGACATCATCGGCACCATCCAACGCGAGCAGGACGAGATCATCCGCTCGCCGTTGGCCGGGGTGCTCGTCGTGCAGGGCGGGCCCGGTACGGGGAAGACGGCGGTGGCCCTCCACCGCGCCGCCTACCTCCTCTACACCCACCGCTTCCCCCTGGAGCGCCAGGGGGTGCTGGTCGTGGGGCCGAACCCATTGTTCCTGCGCTACATCGAGCAGGTCCTCCCCTCGCTCGGCGAGACCGGGGTCAGCCTGTCGACCGTCTCGGGCCTGGTGCCCGAGGTGCGAGTCCGCGGCGTCGACGATGCCGCGGTGGCCAAGCTGAAGGGCGACGTCCGGATGGTCAAGGTGCTGACCCGGGCCGTGCGGACCCGCCAGCGCCCGCTGCGGCACGACGTCGAGGTCCCCTTCGGAGCGGGCGTGCTGCGGTTGCGCGCCGCGACGACCGAGGACATCGTCGGCATGGCCCGCCGTCGGCCGGGCACCCACAACGCCCGCCGGCGCTTCGTGGAGTCGCACGTCCTGCGCGCGCTGGCGGACGAGTACCGGGCGAGGCTCGGCCGCAGCGGCATCGAAGAGCCGGACGAGGCGCCGACGGCCGAGGAGCAGAAGGACCTGGCGCAGCGGCTGCGCCGGGTGCCCGAGGTCAGCGAAGCGCTCGATCGGATGTGGCCCCGTCTGTCGGCCCACGAATTCCTGCACGACCTGCTCGGGGCGCGGGCACTGCTCGACGTCGCCGGCAAGGGGATCCTGAGCGCCTTGGACGTGCAGCGCCTCTACCGGCCGCGGAGCACCTCGCTCGAAACCGTGCCGTGGACCGTCGGCGACGCCGCGCTCATCGATGAGGCGCGCACCTTGCTCGGTCCCCGGCGCGGCCGTCCCGCCCGGGTCCGGACGCACAGAAACGAAGAAGGGGCGGCGTCGGAGGGGGGGTTCTGGCCCCAGGGGTTGGCGGCCTCGCCGGCCCCGGCACCCGGTCCCCTCACCTCTTCCGAGGACGAGATCCGGGCCTTCGGCCACATCGTCGTGGACGAGGTGCAGGACCTCTCGCCGATGCAGCTCCGCATGCTGGCCCGCCGCTCCCTGTCGGGCTCCATGACGGTGGTCGGCGACATCGCACAGGCCACGGGGCCATGGGCGCCCGCGAGCTGGGAGGACATCACGCGTCACCTCAGCCCGCAGCGACCCCCGCGCCTCGTGGAGCTCACGGTGAGCTACCGCACCCCGGCCGAGGTCGTCGCGCTGGCGGCACGGGTCCTGGCCGTGGCCGCTCCCGCCATTGCGCCACCGCGCCCGGTGCGCCAATCAGGTTCCGCCCCCCGGGTGGTCGCCTCCAGCCGGGCCGGGCTTTCCGGCGCCCTGGTCGCCCTGGCCCACGAGGAGGTGGCGGCCGTGGCGCCGGGCCGAGTCGCCGTTCTGGGGCCCAGTGTCATGTTGCCCGAGCTGACCAGGGCGCTCGACGAGGCCGGCCTCGACCCGATCGATCCACGCGACCCGGCGGGCGACGGCCTGGCAGCGGGACTGGTGGTGCTGCCGGCGGACGAGACGAACGGTCTGGAGTTCGACTCGGTGATCGTCGTGGAGCCCTCCCTGGTCGCCGCCGTGAGCGACGAGCCTGCTGGCGAGGGGCCTCCGATCCCCACGACGCGGGGGTTGCGGACCCTCTACGTGGCCCTGACGAGACCCACCCGGCGCCTCGTGGTGCTGCATGCGGAGCCGCTCCCCGTCGAGCTGCGCTGACCTGCGTGTTCGGGCGTGCGGCCCGAGCCGTGACGGCCTCACCTCACAGTTGGCGTGGTCGCAGCCGGGTCGACTAGAAATTGCCCTGTGACCCAGGCTGTCCCGGCGGAGGTCCCCGCACCACAGGGAAAGATCATCCACGACCGGCCGCCGATGCTGGCCATCGGCGTCATGATCTGGCTCGGGTCCGAGCTGATGTTCTTCAGCGGGCTCTTCGCGGCCTTCTTCACCATCCGCGCCAACACCATCGGGCCCTGGCCGCCCGCGGGCACAGACCTCGACACGCTGCGGGCCGGCTTCTTCACGCTGGTCCTGGTGTCGTCGAGCTTCACCATGCAGCGGGCCGTGTTCCAGGTGGAGTGGCGCAAGCGGCGCTCGGCCCGGATCTGGATCGTCTGCACGATCATCCTGGGTACCGCGTTCCTGGGCAACCAGCTCTTCGAGTGGCTGTTCAGCTCGACGCGCTGGTACACGAACTCGTACGGGTCGCTCTTCTACATCATGTCCGGCCTCCACGGCCTGCACGTCTTCATCGGGCTGGTCGCGATGGTCTTCCTGCTGGGCCGCATGCGCGGCGACTACGGCGGAGACCCCGGTGAGCTCTCGGCGGTACAGGGGGTCTCGTACTACTGGCACTTCGTCGACATCGTCTGGATCGGGCTCTACAGTTGCCTGTTCCTCCTCAAGTAGGCGTGCGAGGCGTGCGCACCCCACACAAGAGGACGTTCCGCAGCCAGTTCCTCGTGCCGGCGGGCCTCCTCTCGGTGGCGGCCCTGGCGTCGCTGGCGATGTTCTTCCCGGGCACCAATGCCGGCGCCAGTGGGCACGCGGACGCATCCCACGTGTCGGTCAATCCGACGCACGTGACGACGAAATCCTGCGGCACGGTGAACGTCAAGGGCGTCACCAGCTCGGTCCGCAACGCCGGGAACCCCTTCAACAGCAGCTTGAAGACGTGTCTGAACGGCCACCTCATCTCCTATGGGAACACGGCCATCACGTATGCCAACCCGCCCCAGTCGTTCATCTCGGCCGGACAGCTGCTGTTCGCCCAGACGTGTTCGAGCTGCCACGGCAACGAGGCCAACGGCGTCGGTCCCGACGGCCAGGCGACCATCGGGCCGAACCTGCAGGGTGTCGGGGCGGCCACCGTCGACTTCTGGGTGAGCACGGGCCGCATGCCGGCCGCCGACGTGAAGGCGGTCGAGGCCGAGCGCCGGCCGACCCGGCTGACTCCCCTGCAGGCGCTGGAGCTGGCGGCCTGGGTCAACTCGCTCGACCCGGCCGTACCGGCCGTGCCCAACCCGCACCTGGCCGGGGCCGACCAGTCGGCCGGACAGGATCTCTTCTCGCTCGACTGCGCCGCCTGCCACACCATCGAAGGAACCGGTGATGCGCTGGCCAACGGCACCAACGCCCCGTCGCTGATCAACCGGTCGGTGACGGCGCAGCAGGTGGTCGAGGCGATGCGGACCGGCCCGGCCAACATGCCGCGCTTCTCGGGCAACCTGACCGACCGCCAGGTGACCGACATCACCTCCTACGTGACCGGCCGGCTGCAGCACCC
Organism: uncultured Acidimicrobiaceae bacterium; assembly: GCA_963840245.1. Taxonomy (GTDB): domain Bacteria; phylum Actinomycetota; class Acidimicrobiia; order Acidimicrobiales; family RAAP-2; genus Bog-473. The sequence goes on along the minus strand of CAWIYI010000023.1, from coordinate 37,525 downwards.
GACGAACCCCGGTGGGTTCTCGCTCGGTGGCGTGGGCCCGGTGGCGGAGGGCTTCGTCGCCCTCCTGCTCGGTGTGGGTGGCCTCGCCCTCATCTGCTTCTGGATCGGGGAGCGTTCGTGACCGACACGGACCACCAGCCCTCACGCACGCGGGTGCCGATGCCGATCGCCGCCCTGAGCGACCCGCACATGGGTGACGCGGCGAAGAACCCGGACCGGTCCGAGAAGATCATCGCCGCCATCCTCGTCGTGGGCATCGTCTTCTTCGGCGTGGCCGGTGCGGCGTACTGGCAGAACTGGAGCCCCTGGACCTTCGGGGGCGCGCTCGGCGCCGGGCTGTTCGCCCTCGGGTTCGGCCTCACCGCCTGGGGCAAGTACCTCATGCCCCAGGGACCCTTCGTCGAGGAGCGGCACACCCTCGCCTCGACCCCCGACGAGCGCGACGCCATGTCGGCCGCACTGGTCGAGCGCTCCGCGGTGGTCGTCAAGCGGCGCCGCATGCTGGGCGGCCTCTTCGCCGTGGGCGCCGGCATCTTCGCCATCGTCGCCGCCTTCCCGCTGCTGCGCTCCCTCGGCCCGGTGCCCGGCGACTCCCTGGAGACGACCAGCTGGCGCAAGGGGACCGTCCTGGTGGACTCGAGCGGCCGTCCGGTGCGCAAGGGCACCCTGGTCGTCGGCGGCATCATGACCGTCTATCCCGCGCAGACGGTCAACGCGCGGACGGGGTTCATCACCGAAGAGGGGCAGGCGGTGGACCAGACCGTGCTGATCAGGGTGTCGGACCAGCCCTTCACGACCGAGCCGGGACGCGAGGCCTGGACGCCCGACGGCTACGTCGCCTACTCCAAGCTGTGCACCCATCTCGGGTGCCCCGTCGGCCTCTACGAGCAGGAGCTCGAGCTGCTGGTCTGCCCCTGCCACCAGTCGATGTTCAACGTGCGCAACGGCGCGGTGCCCCAGTTCGGCCCGGCGCCCCGGCCGCTGCCCCAGATGCACCTCGGCTACAACGACGCGGGCTACCTCATCGCCATGGCACCGTATGATCAGGCCGTCGGGCCTGGCTTCTGGGAGCGGAACTCATGAGCGACACCGCCGCGAAGACCAAGCGCAGCACCAGGGCGGCCAGGGGCCCCTACGGGCACGTCGGCCAGATCGTCGGCGAGCTGGACGACCGGCTGGGCGTGGCCAAGGGCGGCCGGGTCTTCCTCGACAAGATCTTCCCGGACCACTGGTCCTTCATGCTCGGCGAGATCGCCCTGTACTCGTTCGTGGTGCTGATAGCCACCGGTATCTTCCTGTCGCTCTACTTCGTGCCCTCGACCTCGCAGGTCATCTACCACGGCAGCTACAAGCCGCTGGACGGCCAGTACGTCTCGGAGGCCTTCCGCTCGACCGTCAACATCTCCTTCGACGTGCGCGGCGGCCTCCTGGTGCGCCAGATGCACCACTGGGCCGCCGACATCTTCACCGGGTCGATCATCGTGCACATGGCCCGCATCTTCTTCACCGGGGCCTTCCGCAAGCCCCGCGAGCTGAACTGGCTCATCGGCATCACCATGCTGATCCTGGCCATCCTGGAGGGCTTCATCGGCTACTCGCTCCCCGACGACCTGATCTCGGGCACCGGGTTGCGCATCGGCTACTCCATCGCCGAGTCGATCCCGCTCATCGGCAGCTACCTGGTGACGTTCCTCTGGGGCGGGCAGTTCCCCGGCACGGGCATCATCATCCCGCGCTTCTTCATCATCCACGTCCTGATCATCCCGCTCGTCCTGATCGGGCTGCTCTCGGCGCACCTGGGGCTCCTGGTGCTCCAGAAGCACACCCAGTTCGCCGGCGAGGGGCGCACCGAGGACAACGTCGTCGGCTCGCCGATGTTCCCGACCTTCATGGCCAAGACCACCGGCTTCCTCTTCATGGTGACCGCGGCCACGGCGCTGCTCGGGGCCTTCGCCCAGATCAACCCGATCTGGCAGTTCGGCTCCTACGACGCGTCGAAGATCTCCTACGCCGTGCAGCCCGACTGGTACATGGGCTGGCTCGACGGCGCGCTGCGCATCATGCCGTCCTGGGAGCTCGCCTTCTGGGGTCACACCGTCCCCCTCGAGGTCTTCCTCCCCGCCGTGGTGTTCCCCGGCCTCATCTTCACCCTGTGCATGCTGTGGCCCGGGCTCGAACGCCGGGTGACCGGTGACGACGAGTTGCACAACCTGCTCGACCGGCCGCGGGACAGACCCAAGCGCACGGCCGCCGGCGTGGCCATCTTCGCCCTGCTGTTCACGCTCTTCGCGGCGAGCTCGACCGACGTCCTGGCGAACTTCTTCCACGTTTCGCTCAACGCGGTGCTCTGGTTCTTCCGGTTCGCCGTCATCATCGTCCCGATCATCAGCGGGCTCGTCGCCTACCAGCTGTGCCGGGAGATGCAGGGCGTACACGGCATCGGCCAGCGCAAGCGCGCCGTCATCGTGCGCCGTTCGGTGGACGGGCGAGTACTCCACCGTCCCGGCCGAGCCCCGGCCCGACGACGAGCACGTGGAGCTGGACCCCGAGCCGGTCCCCGTGCGCATCGACATCGAGCCGTTGAGCAACGGCGGCACCCGTGAGCCCGCGAGCTCGCCCACGGGTGTGCGGCAGGTCAGCCGCTGAGCACACGGCGAGACCGGGTCCCCGCCCGCGACCTGTGGGTCGCCGCCGAGTCCGTCCACGCCGTCACCTACTTCGCACCGGGATGCCGGGCCGCCCTGCGTGACGCGGGCCTCCGTGGTTTCTGGTCGGGGTATTTCGCCGCCCGCGCCGCCCCCCTCGGAGCGGTGGGGGCCGGCCCCGTGGCCGCGGCCTTCTTCAACTTCCACCCCGCCATGGTCGGGCGGGCCGTGCCGGGGTGCTGGGAGGTCGTGGCGCCCGAGACGCTGTGCCGGGTGCGGGCCATCGCGGCGGCCGAGGCGCTCGGCGAGGTGTGCCGCGTCGAGGCCCGCTCGACCCTCCTGGCCTCCTTGCCGCTGTTGCGCCGGGCGGTGGCGGCCTGTGACGGGGCGGGACGGGTCATGGCGGGAGCCAACCGGTCGCTCTGGCCGCACATCTCGACGGCGCTGGGGACGGGCGGCCTGGGCGAGGCCTGGCAGGCCTGCACCACGCTGCGCGAGCACCGCGGGGACGGGCACGTGGCGGCCCTCGTGGTGCACGGCCTCAGCGGGGTGGAGGCGCACGTGCTCGCGGCCGGGACCAAGGCGATCCCCGTCGAGCTGCTCCGCGACAACCGGGGCTGGAGCGAGGACGCGTGGGACGGTGCCGTGGCCGCGCTGACGCGTCAGGGCCTGCTCCACCGCGACGGGCGCGTCACCGACGCCGGCCGGACCCTGCACGGGAGAGTGGAGGAGCTGACCGACGAGCTGGCCGAGCCCGCGTACGCCGCCTTCAGCGACATGGCGCTCGACGAGCTGCACGGCGCGCTGGGCGCCTGTGCCGCGGATGTCGCCGCATCCGGGCTGGTGCCGTTCCCCAATCCGATGGGGCTGCCACGCGCCCGGGCTGGTTAGGTGGGCCGCGGCGGCGGCCAGCCCGGCACGAGGGCCAGCTCTTTGCACAATTTGCGGGACGACACCATCTGGCCGGCGTAGCGGCCGGCGCCGGGGTCGTCCCCCAGCCAGGCCGCCACCTCGCCGGCCACGTCGGGAGGTGCCGGCACGTGACCGGCCCCGACGAGCACCGCGTCCATCCCCGAGGCGCGCATGGACTCGGTCAGGGTGAGGCCGGGGGCGATGGAGAAGGCCCAGATGCCCCGGTCCGCGAACTCCACGTGGCACATGTCGGTGACGCGGTGGAAGGCCGCCTTGGCGGCCGCGTAGGCCACGCCCCACCCGCCGGCCCCGGCGGGAGCAGGCGGCGTGGTGAAGGCGGCCTCGGAGAGCATGTTGACCAGGCGGCCCTCGCCACGCTCGAGCATGGCGGGCAGGAGCAACTGGGTGAGCAGCAGCGGATGGAGGTAGTCGCCCACCAGGCAGCGTTCGGCCAGCTCGAGGGGCAGGTCCAGAATCCGGTCCATGGTGCCCGGACCCTGGTAGATGGCGTTGTTGACCAGAACGTCGACCCGGCCCATGTCGGCCAGGGCGACGGCGGCCACCCGCTCGACCGACGCCCGGTCCATCAGGTCCATGGGCACGGCCAGGCAGTGCCGTCCCAGGGCCTCGATCTCGGCCGCCGTGGTCTCGAGGCTGCCGGCGATGGGCAACGGCTCGTCGCGCACCAGGGTGCTCGAGGCGTGGGCGCGGCCGTCGCCCTCGTGCACGGTGCGGGCCGTGATCACGACGTCGAAGCCGCGCCGGGCCAGCGCGACGGCGGCACAGCGGCCGATGCCCCGGCTGGCCCCGGTGACGAGGGCGACGCGCCTGGTCTCAGGCACCCGCCACCTACATCATCCCGGCGATCTGGTGCCCGCCGTCGACGTGGACCACCTGTCCGTTCACGTAGGCGGCCGCGTCGCTGCAGAGGAAGACGACCACGCGGGCGATGTCGTCGGGTGTGCCGAGACGCCGTGTCGGGTTGGCCTCGGCCAGGCGCACCTGGACATCGGCCGGCACCTGGGTCGCGGCCGTCTCCGTGAGGATGAAGCCCGGCGCGATGGCGTTGGCGCGGATGCCGTCGCGGCCGTAGCGCACGGCCAGATGACGGGTCAGCTGGTTCAGCGCGGCCTTGGACACGCCGTAGGCCACCCTGGTCGACTCGCCGATGGTGCTCGTCCCCGACGAGATGGTGACGATGGACCCGCCGCCGCCCGCCGTCATGACCGGGATGGCCTGGCGGGCCAGGAGCAGGGCGCCCCGCGTCGTGGTCTCGATCGCCCGCTCCCACACGCCGAGATCGACGCCGACGGCGTCCGTATCGAGACGGGGGTGGCTCCAGGCTGCGTTGTGGTCGACGGCGTCCACGCCGCCGAACTCGCCGACGGCGCGCTCGACGAAGGCGGCGACCGACTCCTCGCGGCGGACGTCGCAGTGCACGCCGACGGCGCGGCCTCCCGCCGCCTCGACCTCCCCGGCAACGGCCTCGGCCCCCTCGAGGTGCACGTCGCCGACGGCCACGGCCGCTCCCTCGGCGGCGAGCCGCAATGCCGTGGCGCGGCCGATGTCCGAAGCCCCACCGCTCACGAGCACCACCTTGCCGTCGAGCTGTCCCCCCTCCGGCGCCATGGGGTCATCGTAGGAGCGCGGCGGGGCCACCACCATCCGGTTCGGGGAGAGCGGTGAGAATTGGGCCGCGGGCCGACCGGCATGGGAGCATCGCGGTGTGCGGGTGCGTCGCAGCTTCGCCTTCGTGGACGTCTCGGGCTTCACGGCCATGACGGAGATGGAGGGGGACGAGCGCGCCGTCGACGTGCTGACGGCCTTCCGGGCACTCCTGCGTGACATCTGTTCGCGTCGGGGCGTGCGGATCGCCAAGTGGCTCGGTGACGGCGTCATGCTCGTCTGCGTCGACACCCGGCCGCTCATCGAGACGATTCTGGAACTGCACTACGTCGTCGGCGAGGTGGGGGCGGTCGAGACCGTCTCCATCCGCTCGGGGATCACCTGCGGTGACGTGATCCTCATGGAGGGGGACGACTACATCGGCCACTGCGTGAACGTCGCCGCACGCCTGTGCGACCTGGCCTCCTCCGGCGAGGCGCTGGCGGCTCCGGCGGTCATGAGCTCCCTCCCGAGTTGGGGTCATATCGTGTCCGAGACCCACGTCTCCCTGCGCGGGGTCGAGAAGCCGGTGCCCGCCTCGAGCATCCGCATGGCCGGGAGCGGCGCCGACTCCCATGACCCCATCTGCGGGTTGCCGCTGACGCAGGACACCGCCGAGGAGATCGCCCACGACGTCCGCGGTTCCATGATCCTCTTCTGTTCGCCGGGCTGCGTCGACACCTGGCGCCGGCGGCCCGCGCGCTCCGTTCCCGGCTGAGCTCGACCGGCGCCCATCAGCCCGACGCGATCCCTGGTTGAGCCGGCGCCCGCGCCACCCGGTGGTCCCTCCGTGCGGGTTCCGGCCGAGGCGGTCAGGTGAAGCGGCGCTTCGCGCCCGGTCATTCGGGCAGGTGCACGCTGCCATCGTCCGCCAGGACCCAGCCGGGGTTGTGGGCCACCTCCCAGGGATGGCCGTCGGGGTCGACGAAGATCCCCGAATAGCCGCCCCAGAAGGTCCCGGCCCCCGGCCGACCGATGGTGGCCCCGGCCGCACGGGCCTCGTCGAGGACCGCATCGACCTCGGCCGGCGACCCGACGTTGTAGGCCAGCGTGACGCCACCCCATCCGCCGCCGTCGGTGACGGCGCTGTCCTCGGCCAGTTTGTCCCGCCCCCAGAGGGCCAGGACCATGCCGCCGGCCTGGAAGAAGACGACATCGCCGTCCGGTGACTCACCCGACCATCCCAGCGCCTCGTAGAACGCCCGGGCCCGCGTCACATCCGCCACGCCGAGCGTGACCACTGACACACGATTCTCCATGTGCTGTTCTTAGCCTCGCTGTTGGGTCCCGCCCGTCAAATGGGAGCAGAGGGCCTGGAGCGCGTCCCACTGCGGGGCAGTGCTCGCGGCGCGCAGCGAGCTGGGGAAATCAGGTGAGGAAGTCTCTGCCGTCGGGTGATGCGAAACCGATGCGGACCCGTGTCCGATCGCCGTCAGGCTCCTCGGAGACACGAACCTCAACGGTTGCGCTTTCGATCCGCACCCAGTAGAGGGACACGGGTACGCTCCTGTCGAACGCGCTCTCGAGTGCGGAGACGACCGCCTCGTTTCCCGCCGCCGGGATGGCGTCGAGGACGGCACGTGCTTCGAGTGCCACCTGTGCGTCAACAGTGTCGAGGATCCCAGCGGCTTCCACCGCGTCGCGCAACGTCTCGGCGGCATCGAGGGTGTCCCGCAGGCGCGGCGTACTCCGCACAGTCCCGCGTTCGCCAGCATCGGGTTGAAGCGTTCAAGGATCTCGAAGGCGGGCATGCGTGGACCCTAGTGCAATGAGCATGTGAAAGCATGGGAGTGATGCGGTTCGGCTCCCGATTGTCACCCTGCAGGCGGTCCGGATGCCACACTGCAGGGATGCCGCCGCGCCCGCGGACCGTCTGAGCGGTAGCGCCGTGCTCGACGCCCGCCCATCGACTTCGCCCAGCGTGCCAACGTGCACCTCGCCTACCAAGTGGCCGGCACGGGCCCGCCCGACATCGTGTTCGTGGCGGGTTCCTTCGCCACCACCTGGCCTGGGAGGAGCACGCCTACGCCCGAGGCTTCCGCAGGCTGGCCAGCTTCTCCCGGCTGGTCACCTACGACCAGCGGGGCATGGGGTACTCGGACCCCATCGACCCGGCCGTGCCGCCCTCGCTGGACGACCTGGTGGCGGACCTCGCAGCCGTCGTCGCCGCGGCGGGGTCACCGACCCGTCCTCTTCGGGACGCACAACGGTGGTGCGGTCGCGGCCGTCTACGCGTCGCGGCACCCGGTGCGGCGGCTGGTCCTGTGCAACACGTGGGCGCGCCTCGAGGTGGCAGACGACTACCCGATCGGCTTCAGCGACCAGGTCCTCGAGCACCATGTCGCGCGGTACCGCGAGAACTGGGGCGAGGGGCGGATCTCAACTACTGGGCCCGGCCCCGGCCCGAGATCGAGAGCCGACGCATCGAGCTCCGTCGACCAGCCGCAACCAGGCCGTGACGCTCTTCCAGATGAACCGGAACTACGACATCCAGCCCGTCCTGCCGACGATCTCGGCGCCGACGCTGGTCATCCACCTGGAGGACAACGCGATCATCCCGCCCGCCTTCGGGCGCTACATCGCGGAGTCGATTCCCGGCGCCCGGTTGGCGCTCGTTCCCGGCGACGACCAGATCTTCCTGCGCAACCACGCGGACCACGTCATCGACGTGGTGGAGCCCTTCGTCACCGGTACCCGGACCCTCTTCGTCGACCGCATGACGACCACCATGCTGTTCACCGACATCGTCGACTCGACGCCGCTGGCGGCTTCGCTCGGCGACGAGCGCTGGAGCGCGCTCATCGACCAGCACAACGACCGGGTCCGCGCCCGCGTGTGCAACTGGGCGGCCACGAGGTCAAGTGCACCGGAGACGGCTTCCTGGTCGCCTTCGACGGACCGAGGCCGCCGTCCGCTGCGCGCTGGGCGCCATGGAGTCCGTCGCCGGCCTCGGGCTGGAGCTCCGCGCTGGCGTGCACGTGGGCGAGGTGTCCCGCATGGGCAGCCGCGACATCTCGGGGCTGGCCGTCCACTTCGCCCAGCGCCTGTGCGCCCGGGCGGACGGCGGTCAGGTGCTGGCGTCGGGCGCCGTCCGGGACGCCTGTGCCGGCTCGGCCCTCCGCTTCGTCGAGCGCGGCACGGCCGAGCTCAAGGGGATCCCGGGCTCGTGGGAGATCTTCGAGGCCCGCCTGTAGGAGCCCGGCGGGATCGGGTGGGCGGCTTGACATGTGACTAAAAGGTCACATATAGTGTCGGAGTGGATGAGGTGTTCAAGGCCCTGGCCGATCCCACCCGGCGCGAACTGCTCGACGAGCTGTTCCGGGAGGACGGCCAGACCCTGGGCATGTTGGAGGAGAGGTTCTCCATGACCCGTTTCGGCGTCATGAAGCACCTCAGGGTGCTCGAAGAGGCCGGACTGGTGGTGACGAGGCGACGGGGCCGCGAGAAGCTCCACTTCCTCAACCCCGTCCCGATCCGGCTCATCCACGACCGCTGGGTCAGCAAGTACGCGGAGCCCTGGGTGGCAGGGCTCAGCGAGATCAAGGAGAGGTTGGAGAGCCAGATGGAAAAGGTGTACGAGATCTTCATCAAGACGACACCGGAGCGGCTGTGGGAGGCGATCGTCGACCCCGAGATCCGGTCCAAGTACAACTTCGGCGCCGCCGTGCACTCGGAGTGGAAGGTGGGCGCGCCGCTCAGCGTCGACGTCGAGAACCACGGTGTCCACCTCGGTGAGGGCGAGGTGCTCGAGGTCGACCCGCCGCGGCGGTTGGTTCACACCATGGCGGCACTGTGGGGCGACGACGTGCGGGCAGAGGGTGTCTCCCGGGTCACGTGGGAGATAGAGCCGGTGGGCGACTCGTGCCACCTCACGCTCACCCACGACCAGATGCGTGAGGGCGCCAACGCACAGATCTACGGCGGCTGGCCGATGATCCTGTCGGGCCTGAAGACCTGGCTCGAGACGGGCGAGCTGCTGACCACGCCCGGCTCGATCATGTACTCCTGAGCACGCGAGCGAGTCGGAGAATGCGTCAGCTCATCGTGATCGAGTTCGTGACCCTCGACGGCGTCATGCAGGGACTCGGGTCGCCCGACGAGGACCGGGACGGCGGGTTCGCCCACGGCGGGTGGGGCGCGCCCTATGGCGACGAGGTCCTGCAGGCGGCGGCGCTCGAGGGCATGCAGACCACCAGCGCGTACCTGTTCGGTCGGCGCACCTACGAGAAGATGCTGGCGTTCTGGCCGCAGCAGCCGGACGCCAACCCGATGGCGGCGCACCTCAACGCCACGCCGAAGTACGTCGCCACGCGCACCCTGGACGACGCGCACCTGACGTGGGCGAACGCCCGGGTGCTCGAAGGGGATCTGGGCGCGGCGGTGCAACGGGTGAAGGACGAAGGCGACGGGAGCATCGTGGTGCTCGGCAGTGGCGTGCTGGTGCAGCAACTCACCGCCCTCGAGCTCGTCGACGGCTACCGCCTCTTCTTGCACCCGCTGCTGCTCGGCACCGGCAAGCGGCTCTTCAACGAGCTCGACCACCCCAGGCGCCTGCGCCTGCTCGGCGTCGAGCAGACGACGACGGGTGTCGTCATGCTCAGCTACGACAACGAACCAGAGGAGAGGTCATGACACAACCCACGCCCGTCACCGGGCTGCACGCGGTCGGCATCCCCGTCACCGACCAGGACAAGGCCCTGGCCTTCTACGGCGCGCTCGGCTTCGAGACCCGCCTGGACGTGCCGATGGGGGAGGGCGCCCGGTGGATCGAGGTGGCGCCCCCCGGCACCACCGTGTCCCTCGCGCTCGAGGTCGCGCACGCGGGGCATCCCGCCGGCGTCGAGACGGGCATCCGGCTGACGACGGGCGATGCCGACGAGGCCAACGCCGCCCTGCGCTCACGCGGCGTCGATGCCGACGACGTGCTGCGCTGGCCCGGTGTGCCGCCGATGTTCGCCTTCCGCGATCAGGACGGCAACGGGCTCGAGATCGTCGAAGGCTGAGCGCGGCGGGCCGGGCGCACCCGGTCGTAGGCCGACATGGCCAGGGTGAGGACGCCGAGGCCGGCGCCGAGGAGGCAGACGCCGGCCCAGCCATGGGTGCCGTAGAGCGCCCCGGCGGCGAGGGAGCCGGCGGCGCCCCCCAGGAAGTAGCAGACCATGTAGGCGCTGTTGATCCGGCTCCGGGCATCGGGGCGCAGCGCGTAGATCACCGCCTGGTTGGTGATCTGCATGCCCTGAGTGCCCATGTCGAGCACCACGATCCCGATGATGAGGGCGGCCAGCGACGTGCGGCCGGCCCAGAGCAGGGCGAAGGAGCCGGCGAGCAGGACGCCGGCGGCGACGGTGGTGGCGGTGGCCCGGGCCGAGTCGGCCAGCTTGCCGGCGAGGTTGGCCGCCACGATCCCGCCGGCGCCGACCAGGCCGAAGAGCCCGATGACGGCGTTGGAGTAGTGGTACGGGCTCCCCGAGAGCAGGAAGGCCAGCGTGGTCCACAGCACGCTGAAGGCGGCGAACGCGCAGGCCCCGTGCCAGGCCCGCCGGCGCAGCACGGGCTCGGTCACCAGCAAGAGCAGCGACGACCGGACGAGCTCGGGATAGCTGCGGTGCTGGCGTGCGCCCTCGGCGGGGAGCGCCCGCCACAGCACGACCGCGAAGCCGACCATGAGCCCGGCCGAGAGCCAGTAGATGGCCCGCCACCCGGCGGCCTGGGCCACCAGTCCCGACACGGTGCGGGCGAGAAGGATGCCCAGCAGCAGCCCCGTCATGATGCGGGCGACGACGCGTCCCCGCCGTTCCTCGGGAGCCAGGTCGGCCGCGAAGGGGATCATCACCTGCCCGGCCACCGAGGCGCCCCCGACGAGGATCGACGCCACGGCGAAGCTCCACAGGTTCGGCGCCAGCGCGCAGCCGATCAGTGCCACGGCGCTCACGCAGAAGAGGCGGGTGACGAGCCCCCGGCGCGGGTGGAGGTCGCCCAGGGGGACCACGAGCAACAGGCCGGCGGCGTAGCCGATCTGGGTGGCCGTGATGATGGCCGACGTCGGCCCGGGGCCGCTGTGGAAGGTTGCGGCGACCTGGTGCAGCACGGGCTGCGCGTAGTAGAGGTTGGCGACCACCGCGCCGGTCGCCACGGCGATGAGGAGGACGAGGCCACGCGACAAATCGTGCGGGCCGTGCGGCCCCGTGTTCGCCGCGTGCACCCGGGTCAGGCTAGCGGCGGCCTGCCTGTGGTCAGACGGTCCCGCCGCGCCGGCTCTCGGCGGTGACGCCGGTCAGCGCGGTGAGGATCAGCGGGACCCCGATGAACATGAGCCAGCTGCCGAACACCAGCGCGAGCACGGTCATGAAGGCGCCCATGCCGAGCACGAAGGGCCAGATGGAGGTGCTGGGGAACGAGTCGATGTCGCCGGCCCCGTCCGCCATCTCGGCGTCGTCGCGGTCGGAGGGACGCTCGCCGGCAACGGGGATCCTGCCCCAGAAGAAGTACTTGTGCCCGTGGAAGCGCCGGTACCAGAAGAAGTAGTAGAGCCCGGGCAGGAAGCCGAGCAGGGTGGCGCCGAGCAGCATGACGCCGCCCCCGTCCTCATAGGCCCAGAACCAGTAGACGAGGCCGATGAGCCCGAAGAAGGCCCCGAGGAACAAGAGGAAGACCGCCGAGACCTTCATACCGTCTCCTTGACCTTTCCGTTGCTCTTGCCGTTGGTGTGCGCCGCCGGGCCGTGCGGCACCGTCAACGCGTCGGGGTGGTTGGCGTCCCACGTCGGGCGCTCCGAGCGGATCGGCGGGAGGTGGGTGTAGTTGTGGTGCGGCGGTGGCGAGGTGGTGTACCACTCCAGCGTCTGGGCATCCCACGGGTTGTCCCCGGCCGGGATCGGCTTGCGCCACGAGACGACGAAGTTCCACAGCAGGAAGGCGAACGAGACCGCGATGATGAAGGCGCCGACTGTCGAGACGATGTTGTAGCTCTGCCAGCCCAGGTTCGACGGGTAACTGGCCACGCGGCGGGGCATGCCGAGCAGGCCGACCACGTACTGGGGCATGAAGGTCACCCAGAAGCCGATGAACATCAGCCAGAAGTGCCACTTGCCCAGGTTCTCGCGGAGCATGCGGCCGAACATCTTGGGATACCAGTAGTAGAGGCCGGCGAACCCGGCGAAGACCGCCGTCCCGAAGAGCACCTGGTGGAAGTGGGCCACCACGAAGTAGGTGTCGTGCGTGGCGAAGTCGATGGGCGGCGACGCCAGCATGATGCCCGTGACACCACCCATGAGGAACGCGAAGAGGAAGCCGATGGAGAACAGCATGGGTGTGGTGAACGTGAGCTGGCCGTGCCACATGGTGCCGATCCAGTTGAAGAACTTGATGCCGGTCGGGACCGCGATGAGCAGGCTGAGGAACGAGAAGAACGGCAACAGGACGGCGCCGGTGGTGAACATGTGGTGGGCCCAGACACCGGTGGACAGTGCGGCGATGGCCATGGTGGCGAAGACCATGCCCTTGTAGCCGAAGACCGGCTTGCGCGAGAAGACCGGCAGGATCTCCGTGACGATGCCGAAGAAGGGCAGGGCCAGGATATAGACCTCCGGATGGCCGAAGAACCAGAAGAGGTTCTGCCACAGCAAGGGCGACCCGCACGACGCCATGGGCGCCCCGCTCACGAGGTGACAGCCCACCGCCGTATAGATGTGGGTCCCGAAGTGGCGGTCGCAGAACAGCATGATCAGCGCGGCCGTCAGCACCGGGAAGGCGATCAGGATCAGGATCCCGGTGACCAGCATGTTCCACGTGAAGATCGGCATGCGGAACATGGTCATGCCGGGCGCGCGCAGATAGAAGATGGTCCCGCAGAGATTGACCCCGGTGAAGATGGCGGAGAACCCGGTGAGGGCCAGCGCCATGATCCAGAGGTCGGGCCCGGCGCCGGGAGAGCTCGTGGAGCTCGAGAGCGGTGCGTAGGCCACCCAACCGAACTGCGCGGCGCCTCCCGCCACGAAGAAGGTCATCAGCATGGTGATGGATCCGCTCAGGTACAGCCAGTAGCTCAACGCGTTCAGGCGGGGGAAGGCCATGTCGGGCGCGCCGACCTGCAGCGGCACGATGTAGTTGGCCAGGCCACCGAAGGCGAAGGGTCCGGCGAACAGGTACAGCATGAGGCTGCCGTGCATGGTGAACAGCGCGTTGAACTGCGAGAAGCTCAGCAGCGATGAGTGCGGCGAGGACAGCTGCAGCCGCATGAGGAGCGCCATGATCCCTGAGAGATAGAAGATGGCGATGGAGGTGATCATGTAGCTGAGGCCGATGACCTTGTGGTCGGTCGAGGTCAGCCACTTGAGGATGCCGGTGGGACCGTGGGCCTCGTGTCCCGCGTCGTGGGGCTCGTGGCCGTCGCTCGGGACCGAGGGCGGCAGGTCGAGCTCTTCGTGCTCCGGGACGCCCGGTGGGGCGATGACGTCAGTCACCGTAGAGCACACCTCCTGTATTGCCGGTGTTGCCACTGCCGGAGTTGCCAGCGCTGCTGGGCACCGTGCCGTTCTGGTTGGCGTGCAGGGTGGCCGGGAGTTGGCCGATGGACGAGGGGTGGGCGGTCTGGAAGGCGCGCTCGGTCCGCAGCCACGTCGCGTACGCCGTCGGGGAGACCGAGCGCACGTTGAAGAACATGATGGAATGGTAGAGCCCGCACAGCTGGGTGCACTGACCGCGGTACACACCGTCGTGCAGGACGTTGAGGTCGAAGCTGGTCCAGTAGCCGGGGCTGGCGTAGCGGCTGAAGTTGAACTGGGGCACGTAGAAGCCGTGGAGCACGTCGTAGGAGCGCAGGTAGATGCGCGTCGTCTGCCCCGTCGGGAGCACCATGGTCGGGGCGTCGGTGGTCTGGCCGATCACCTTGACGCCGTTGGGGTACTCGAACTCCCAGCCCCACTGGAAGGCGTACACGTGGATGACGGCGCCGGGGTTGGGCTCCACCGCGGTGACCGTGTTCTCCACCACCACCGTGGCCCAGAAGAGCCCGAGCACGATCAAGATGGGCAGGACGGTGTAGGTGATCTCCGTCAGCGTGTGGTACTGCGTCTGCACCGGCATGTCGTCGGAGCGGCGCCGGTACCGGAAGATGGCCCACATGATCAGGAGCAGGGTGAAGCCGCCGACGATGACGCCGGCGATGAAGAAGCCCTGCCAGAGGTGGAAGGTGGAGCGGCCCTGGGAGGTCGAGCCCTTGTAGAAGCCGAAGGTCGGGAGCTGGCAGCCGGTCAGCAGCAGCGCTCCCAGGGCGACCACCACGGCGGCCAGTCGGCGGCGGGGACTCTTGGCGCCGCGAGCTGGGCTTTCGGGTGCGCCAGCAGGGGGGCTGGTCAGCGACGAGTCCACCTCGCCGACACTATCGAACCCGGCAAAAAAATTGGAAATCCCAGGTGGGCTTTCTCGGCCCCGGTCGGGTCAGTGCGGGTGGGGGTGCGGGGGCGCGGCCGACTCGTTGGCGGCCCAGGTGAACACGCCCCGCGCCATGGTGGAGGTGGCCCGGGCCGCCCGGGCGGCGAAGACCTCCTGGCGCGCCCGCTGGATCCCCTCGTCCGCGGGTTCGGCCAACCAGGCCTGCTCGGCGAGGTGGCCGGCGAGGCGCAGGGCCCCTTCGGCCGCCTCGGACGCGGACTCGGGAGCCCCGACGGCGTCGGCCAGGAGCTCGAGCGCACGGTCGGCCAGGACGCGGGGACCGCCCGCCAGTGCGGCCAGCTCGGTGGCCAGGGCGCGCTCGGGGGCGGGCTTGAGCGTCGCCGGGTTGCCGTCCCACCAGCCGCCGTACTGGCGCCACACCGTGTGGACGATGAACTCGGGCTCGTCGTAGACCGGCCGCAGGTAGGGCCGGGCCTCGAGCGCGGCCGGGACACGCACGGTGTGGATGGCGTCGTCGAGCCGCCCGCCGGCGTTCATGACGGCCAGGGTTTGGTCGACCAGGGAGTCGAGCAGGTCCGCCGTGTCGGTGAGGGCCTGGCGGACCCGGTCGGCCCCCACGACGGGGAAGCCGTGCCCGGGGAGGAGGAACTCGGCGTCGAGCTGGAGCATGCGACGGAGCGCGTCCGCCCACTCCCGCGGGTAGCGCTGCACCTTCTGCGGGTTGCCCGCGTTGGGGGAGGCCCAGATGAAGAGGTCGCCGCAGCACAGGACACGGGTGTCGGGCTGCCAGGTGATGGTGTGGTCGTCGGTCTCGCCCTTCTCGTGGCGCAGGACGAAATCGAGGCCGCCGACCGAGAGGTCCAGCCTGTCGTGGTAGGTCCGGTCGGGGTAGCGGTACTCGGTCGGCCAGTTGAGGTCGGCGAAGCCGAACTGCCGGCGATTGACGATGGTGTTGTAGCCGGCGGTGAAGATGTAGCGGTCGAAGCGGGCCGGCAGCGCGTGGTGCGCGATCACCTCGGGGGCGGCCCACCCCTCGGCGGCGGCCTCCTCCTCCCAGACGGGTACGCCGAAGACGTGGTCGATGTGCCCGTGTGAGTAGACGGCGGTGTGGAGGCGGGCCGGGCTCCAGGTGCGGATGTCGTCGTGGACGACCTTGGCCAACGGGGCGCTGCCGGTGTCGACCAGGACCAGGCCGTCTCCGGTGGCGAAGGAGGAGACATTGGCGAAGGACGGGCAGAAGCCGACCCCGTCGGTGATCTCGACGAAGCCTCCGATGTGGTCGACCGGATGGAAGGTGGACGTCGTGATCTCGCCGTTCCACAGGCGGTCGGCGACGGCCAGGACGTCAGATGGCATGGCGAGCGTGGTGCGGCCGAATCCGGCCGCCGCTCAGGCGCCCGGTGCCTTCTCCTCGGCCGAGGGTGCAGGCGTGTCCGATGCGGCGGAGGTCGTGCCGGACTTGCCTTCCTCCATGCCCTTCTCGAACTGGTTCTTGGCCGAGCCGAGGTTCCGGGCCAACTTCGGGATGGCGGCGCCGCCGAAGAGCAGCACAACGAGGACGATGGCCACAATGAGCAGATCGGGTCCGAAAATGTCAGCGAGCATGATGTTCTCCTTCACCTGGGTCCAAAGGACGGTGAACTCGTTCCAGGTTAGACCCTTTCCCGGCCCGAAGTTCCCTCACACCGGGAGACGACGCCGTTCACCGGGGCGTCACGAGGTGTTCGGAGTCACCCGGCCAAGAGGATGCCCATCACCAGCGCGGCCACGCTGGCCAGGCCCCCCACGGACCCCCAGAGGGCCAGTTGGCCCTTGGTGGAGGCCCGTTGATGCAGGAGCACGCCCAGCCCGGCCAGCACGACCACGGCGATCTTGGCCACGAGGACCGCCTTCCAGGCCGCGTCCTGGTCGGCGTAGTGGACGGCGGTCACGTTCCAGACGCCGGTCACCACCAGGACGACGTAGGCCGGCCAGGCCAAGCGGGCGAAGGCCCGGGCCAGGGTCCTCGGGGCATCGGCTCCGAGCCCGCGGGCCGGGCCGACGAGGCCGGTCATCACGATCTGCCCGCCCACCCAGACCGTCGCCGCCAGGACATGGAGGGTCAGGCGGATGGTGTCGAGGGCCGGAGCCAGCACCGCGTGACTACTTGCCCTGCCAGTTCGGGGAGCGCTTCTCGGCGAAGGCGACGGGGCCCTCCATGGCGTCGGCGGACGAGAAGACGACCGCGACGGATTCGGCGTTGATGGCCCAGCCCTCGGACTCGGGCACCTCGGCCGCGTGCTTCATCACCCGCTTCGAGTGGCGGACGGCCAGCGGCGCGTTGGCCGCGATGCGCTCGGCCAGCGCGACGGCCTCGGCCAGCAGCACGTCGGCCGGCACGACCTTGTTGACGAGGCCGAGGTCGAAGGCGCGCGCCGCATCGATCGGGTCGCCCGTCATCGCCAGCTCGAGCGCCACGGCCATGGGCAGGCGCTTGGGCATGCGGATCAGGCCGCCGGCGCCGGCGATCAGCCCGCGCTTGGCCTCGGGGATGCCGAAGGTGGCGTGCTCGGCGGCCACGACGAGGTCGCACGAGAGCATGATCTCGAAGCCGCCGGCCAGGGCGGACCCGTTGACGGCCGCGATGATCGGCTTGGGAAACTCACGCTGGGTGAGCCCACCGAAGCCCCCGCTCGCCCCCATGATGGCGCCACCCTCGCCACTGCTGAACGCCTTGAGGTCCATGCCGGCGCTGAACGCCTTGTCGCCGCTCCCGGTGACGACCACGACCCAGCAGTCGGGGTCCTCGGTCAGCTCGTCCATGTACCCGGACATGGCCTGGCTGACGGCGCCGTTGATGGCGTTGCGCGCCTCGGGCCGGTTGATGGTGAGGATGTCGACGTGCCCGCGTCGTTCCCGCAGCACTTCGTCTGCCATGGTGCTCCCTTCGCTGGTGCCCTCCGCCGGGCGGCGCGCCGGCGCCGCTGAGGCTACCGAACGTGGCGTGCCGGCTCTCCGGGCGACGAGCTCAGGTGGGCGGAGGGGGCGCCGGGCCGACGTCGTCGGGGCCGGGGTCGCCCGGGCCGGGGGTGTGATCGGGCCCGAGCCTCGGGCCCGGGGGAGGGCACGGCGTCGTGTTGCACGATGCGTGCCGTCAGCGCGGCCGTCTCGAGCCGTGTCCGCTTCACGTAGGCCACGGTGAAGGCGAAGAGGCCGCCGAAGACGGTGGCGGTGATGAACGGGGAGACGGCGATGAAGGTCCCGGTGGGCAGGACGTCCGCCAGGGTGAGGCGAGCCGAGGCCTCCAGCACGAGCCCGATGCCCCAGACGACCGACAAGAGGCGGAAGGTGTGGCGACCGCTCGGCAGCTCGTGCAGCCGGTCGAAGGCGGAGACCTTGGCGGGGTCCTTGCCGGCGGAGAGGTAGCGGCTCACGTAGAAGAGCGCGGGGCGGTCGTGCGTGTAGAGCGTGACGATGCAGGCGACACCGAAGAGCAAGGTGAAGAAGCCGTCGCGGACCTTGAGCATGTACGCGTTGCCACCGAGCAGCGTGGAGGTGATCACCCCGATGGCGAAGCCCGCCAGGACGGCGGCCCCGACGACGTCGACGCTGCGCTGGCGGACGAACTGCAGGACGATCCAGCCCACGGAGAAGCAGCCGGCGATGATCAGCGCCTGGGTGTCGGTGTCCACGTGCTGACGGACGATGAAGTAGACCCCGATCGGCAGCGCCGCGCCGAAGATCAGGCTGGGCAGGTGCTCGCGGATGGACGGGATCCCGGGTTGCCAGGAGGAACCCGGCGGGGGCACGGCCGGCGGCCCCTCGGTGCCCCCCGGGGCCTCCGGTTCCATGATCCAAGGGTACCGCCGGAAATTCCGGCTTCCTCCGCGTAGAATTGCCCCTGTGAGCTTTGTGGCCCATGTGCTCGAATTCCTCCTGATCGCAGGCTTGGTCGTCCTGCTGTTCTGCGCGGTGGCCTTCGTGGTGGCGCGCAGCTATGTGCGCCGGCACTGGCGGCTGTGGCACGGGCACGTCGCCGTGCGTGGGGTCCTGGCCACGCTGGCGCTGCTGGCCGCGGGACGGGAGCGCTACGCCGGGCGGGCCTCGGCCCAGGACCTGAGCCGCGGCGCGGCCTCCCGGGTGCGCCGGCGCATGTGGGTGGCGGTCGAGGACGCCGAGATCGCCGTGGCCCACGCCGAGTCCCACGACGCCCCGGTCGCCGAGCTGCCCGCGGTGTGCCGCTCGTTGCACGCCGTGGCCGGCGAGCTCGACGGGCTGCTCCGCGTGGAGCGGCGACTGCCCAAGGGCGCGACCCGCGACGAAGCGGTGCGCCGCCAGGTGGCCGAGGTGATCGAGGCGGCCCGCGACGTGCAGGCCGCCGCGGTCCAGGCCGGGAGCGACGCCACCGAGCCCCAGGTGCGCTCCCTGGTGCGCCACGCCCGCGACGAGGTCGACATCGTCTCGGCGGCGCTCTCCCGCATGCGCTCGGTGGCCCGGCCGCACTGAGCGCCGCGTCGGGGCGGCACAGGGTCCCCTTGCGCCTGCCAAGCTTGCGCCTGCCAAGCTGAACGGATGGCTGCCAGCCACGCCGCCCCGCAAGTCGGTGTCAGCGACGTCGGCGCGGACGCGGGCACGCACCCGCCCCGCCGAGTCGACGAGCCTGCTCGGCGACGGCTTCGCCGTCGGGGTGGCGACGTCGGGCTACCAGGTCGAGGGCGGCTTCAACGGGGACGGCGAGCCGCAGAACAACTGGTCCGCCTGGGAGGGCGCCGGCCGGGCCGCCCGCTCGGGTCTGGCGTGCGACTTCTGGCGTCACCCCGAAGAGGCCTTGGACCGCGCCGCCGCCATCGGCTGCAACGCGTTCAGGCTCTCCGTCGAGTGGGCGCGGCTCGAGCCGCAGCCCGGTGCCTTCGACGACGCCGCGCTCGAGCGCTACGCCGAGATCCTCTCGCTCTGCACGGCACGGGGCCTCGAACCTATCGTCACGCTGCACCACTTCACCCATCCGTGGTGGCTCGGCGAGGAGTTCTGGCTCCGGCCCGGTTCGCCCGACGTCTTCGCCCGCCACGTCGCCCGGGTGGTGCCCGCGCTGGCGCCGTACTGCCGGCGCTGGGTGACGGTCAACGAGCCCAACATCGTGACGCTCATGGGATGGATCGAGGGGAATTGCCCGCCGGGGCGGCGGATGGCCGTCGCGGACGCCTTCTGCGCGCTCGACAACCTCCTCACCGCGCACGTGCTGGCGGCCGAAGCGGTCACGGACGTCCAGCCCGACGCCGAGGTGACCGTGAACACGAGCTCGTCGTCGGTCTACGAGCACGACCGCATGCTGCTCGACCTGCTCCAGCTGCGTGAGGTCGAGGTGGACCCGGGCGACGTGGACCGCTACATCGACGAGCGCCGGGTGGTGCACGATGCCGCGTTCCCTCCCCAGCACGCCGGGGAGGCGGCGATACGCCGGTTCTTCGCCGCGGTGTCGCCCTACGGATCGGAGAGCGAGCCGGCCCGGGGCGCGGCCTGGGCGCGCCTGCGCGGCGCCACGCGGCGGCATGCGCCGCGTCGGGTGGTGGCGGCGGTGCACGCGTCGACGCGGCCGCGCAGCCTCGATGCCGTCGGCTTCGACTGGTACGACCCGGTGGCCAGCCACGCTCTGCGCGTCCCGGGACGGCGAACGCCCGAAGGCCGGCGGGACTGGTCCTTCGGCCGCGCCTATTGGGACGTCGAGTCGCATCCGGCGGGACTGCGCAACTGGTGCGTCACCGAGTCCGCGCTGCGCCCCGGGCTCCCGCTGTGGGTGGTGGAGAACGGCATGGCGACGCGGGTGGACGACGGGCGGCCCGTACCGCGCGAGGACGGCATGGATCGGCCGCGCTACGTGCGCGAGCACCTGGGCGCGGTGGCCGATGCCGTGGGCTCCGGCGTGCCCGTGCGCGCCTACTTCCACTGGTCGCTGATGGACAACTACGAGTGGGGCACCTACGAGCCCCGCTACGGCCTCTTCGGGGTGGACCGCCGCGACTCCGGCGCCGTGCACTTCATGGACACCGACGCCCAGGGCGACGACGCCGCGGGGGAGTTCGCCCGAGTGGTCGCCGGTCTGCGCGCCGGGGACCGCTCGGTGCTGGGCCGACCGGCCTGAGCGCCGAGGGCGGTCAGCCCGCCTGGTCGCTCCCGGGCGCCGCCGTCTCGGCCGGTCCCTCGATCTCCTCCTTCGCCTTGCGGTGGTGGCGCACGACGAGCACCACGATCACGACGAAGATGAGGCCCAGGACGACGTCGGACGCGATCCCGGTGACCTTCTCCACGCTCTGCCCGACGAAGTAGCCGAGCAGGACGTAGAGCACGCCCCAGCACAGGCCGCCGGCCGCGTTGGCGGCCAGGAAGGTCCGGTAGTGCATGGAGGACAGGCCGGCCAGGCCGGGCACCACGGCGCGCAGGAAGGCGGAGAAGCGGGCCACGAAGACCGCCACGGGGCCGCGGCGGTTGAGCTGGTCGAGCGCGGTGTTCAGGCCCTTCTGGCGCTTGCGGAGCGGGCCCAGCTGCAGCAATTGGGGGCCCCAGCGCTCGCCGACCGCGTAGCCCACCGAGTCGCCCACAATGGCGCACACGACCACGACGGCGAGGATGGCCTCCAGGTTCACGCCGCCCTTGGAGGCCAGGACGCCGCCGAGGATGGCGGCGGTCTCGCCGGGGAACACGAAGCCGAGCATCACGGCGGCCTCGGCGAAGACGAGCAGGCCGACCAGCGTGTAGGCCTGCCAGCCGTGCAGCGAGAGCAGCGGCTGGAGCAGGCGGTCGATCATGGCGCGCCGTCCAGCGGTCCGGCGCGGGCGGCACTGAGAGCCCGCGGCACGGCTGGCGTCAGTTGGCGGCGCGCAGCGTGTACTCGCGCGGGGTGAGCTGGCGCCAGCGGTCGTCCACCTGCGTCCTGAACTCCTTGCCCTGGACGAGATGCGTGAGGATGTCGGCCTGGCCCTGGGGGCGGGCCAGCATCCAGCTGTGCCCGCCCGGGACCCAGATCACGGGCGAGCGCGCAATGGAGGCGAACTCGAGCGCGGTGCTCCCCGGCGTGATGCGGTCGAAGCAGCCCCACTCGTTGAGGATGGGCATCTGCTGGGCCGCCAGGTGGCGAACCTGGCTGCGCAGGTCGACGTTCATGAGCATGCTGCCGATGGGGAGCGTCTGGGACATGGTGCGGATGTTCTGGCGCATGTCGGGCAGGACGGCGCGCACGGTGGAGTACATGCGACCGATGAAGAGGTCGGGCAGGTCGAAGATGACGGCGGCGATCATGTCGACCATGGGCGCGACGTCCGGGAGGAGCGGCGAGAGGAGGGTCGGGAGGACGCCGCGGCGGTCCTTCCAGGCCGGCGTGCTCACCCCGTCGCGGTAGATCAGGCCGAGGGTCCGGCGCGGGTGGTCGTGCGCGAACTGCACCGCCACCGCGCCCCCCATGGAGTGGCCGAGCATGACCGCGGGCCCCGCATCGACCTTGTGCACGATGGCCATCACCTGGTTGGCCAGGTTCTCCATGGAGACGTCCTGCCAGTCGAGCGGGTCGCTCCCGCCGAATCCGGGCAGGCTCGGGTTGATCACCCGCCAGCCCAGCTGCTCGGCCAGCCGCGCGCTCTCTCGCCAGTACATGCCGCCGCCGGCGAAGTAGCCGTGGAGGTTGACGGCCCAGATGGGCGGTGTACCGGGACCGTCGGGCCCGTGGGCGTCGACGTTGTCCGAGACAGCGAAGCGGAGACGTCGTCCCTCCACCATGATGGAGCTCGGGACCATGCGGATGGTCGGGCTCTTGCGGATCTTCCGTTCGTACTGGTCCCGCACGACCCCGAGGCCGTGCGGGGCCCGTCCGGAGTCGACGAGCTGGACGGGGGAGGGGCCGTCGGACGGGGCGACGATGGCGCCGGAGATCTGGAGGGAGTCATCAGACGGCGGCGTCGCCTCAGACCCGAAAAACCGACCCGCCATTCGTCCTCCACTCCCGCGCTCACCGAGCACGTCCTTCCGCCGTTCCCCGCTGTCGGCGGGGTCCTGCCTCCCACGGTATCGGACGGCGCCCACTTTGGGGTCACCTCGTCATGGAGGAGCGGGGGCGGACGCTGAGGTCGCCCGGTGACGCTCCCTCAGTTGACCAGCTTCTCCCGACCCTCCCAGTAGGGCTGGCGCAGCGAACGGGCGCCGTGCAGCCTCGGCGCTCACCCCGCCAGCGCTCGCGGTCTTCGACGGTGCCGTCAACAATGACGATTCGAACGCCGGGTTCAGTCAGGCGCGGGAAGGAAGGGGGCCGGGCTGGCCTGCACGAGCAGTCGCTTCATCATCCTCCACGCGCCGGGGTTCGGCGAGGTCGGCTGCCCCGAGGGTGGTGTTCTCAAAACTATCAACGGAACTGTTTATAGTTTTTGGAGGTCAGTCCGTCGGCCACGGTGAGCGGCGAGGCCTCCGAGCTCGACGCAAGCGGGCCCGCGCCCGCGTGCACAGGGCCGTCGGGGCTGCGACGATGGGTGCATGCACGCTGACATCGTCATTCGGGGGGGAACCGTGGTGGACGGCACCGGTGCTCCCGGCCGGGCCGCCGACGTCGCGATCAGCGGAGGCCATATCAGCGAGATCGGCACCGGCCTGCAGGGCGACCGTGTGCTCGACGCGGCCGGCCAGGTCGTCAGCCCCGGTTTCGTCGACATCCACACCCACTACGACGCGCAGGTGTTCTGGGACCCGAACCTGACGCCGTCCTCGTTCCACGGGGTGACGACGGTCATCGCGGGCAACTGCGGCTTTTCCATCGCGCCCATCCGTGCCGAGGGTGTGCCGCTGTTGGCCCGCACGCTCCAGCACGTGGAGGACATGAGCTTCGACACGCTGGCCGCCGGCGTGCCCTGGGACGAGTTCGAGACGTTCCCCCAATACCTCGACGCCGTGGCGGCACGGGGGACGGCGCTCAACTTCGGGTGCTACGTCGGCCACACCGCGGTGCGCCTCTACGTGATGGGCGAAGAGGCCTACGAGCGCCCCGCCACCGACGACGAGCTCGCGCGCATGCAGGCCGTCGTGGCCGAAGCCATGGCGGGCGGCGCCGCCGGCTTCGCGTCCAGCGCGTCACCGACGCACAACGGGGACAGCGGCCGACCGGTGCCGTCCCGGGTGGCCGACCTGGCCGAGCTGCGTGCGCTGCTCGAGCCGGTCAGGCAGTCCGGTCGCGGGGTGGTGGCGCTGCTCCCGGGCGGCGTCTTCCCCAACGAGGAGGTCTTCCGGCTCCAGCGCGAGGTGGGGCGGCCGTTCACCTGGACGGCCCTGCTGACGGTGAAGGGCTACCCGTACCACGAGAAGGTGATCGCCGAGCACGATGCCGCCTGGGCCGACGGCGTCGAGGTGTGGCCGCAGGTGTCGTGCCGGCCCCTGGTGTTCCAGATGAACCTGTCCGAGCCGTTCACCCTCAACATGCGGCCCACCTTCGCCGCCCTGATGGGCAAGTCCAAGGCCGAGCGGGTCGCCGCCTACCGCGACCCGTCGTGGCGGGCCACGGCCTGGGACGACGTGAACGGCAAGGCCGGTGGCTTCCCGGTCCACTGGGCCGCCATCTCCGTGGCCGAGTCTCGCTCGCACCCCGAGCTGGCCGACCACCCGGTGGCGGTGCTGGCCGAGCAACGGGGCTGCACGCCGCTCGACGTGATGCTCGACGTCTCGCTGGACGACGACCTCGAGGCGCGCTTCTGGTCCGTGCTGGCCAACGACGACCCCGAGGCCATCGCCTGGCTCCTGCCCCGCGACAACGTGCTCCTCGGCCTGGCCGATTCGGGGGCCCATGTGTCGCAGCTCTGCGACGCCTGCTTCTCGACCGACCTCCTCGGGAACTGGGTCCGCGAGCGCGGGGTGATGCCGCTGGAGCGCGCCATCCACAAGCTGACCGGCGAGCCGGCCGGCGTCTACGGGTTGGCCGACCGCGGAACGGTCGAGGTGGGCAAGGCGGCGGACCTGTGCGTGTTCGACCCCGACACGGTGGCACCCGGCCCGATGCGCCGGGTGCGCGACTTCCCGGCCAACGGCGAGCGCCTGACGGTGGACGAGCCCGTCGGCATGACGCACACGCTGGTCAACGGGGTGCCGATCCGGGTCGACGGCGCGGCGGCCGATGAGGGTCTGGCGGCCCGCCCGGGCGTCGTGCTGCGCAACTGAGACGGCGCAGCTGAGACGGCGACCCGCCGGCGAGACGGCCTGTCAGGTCACGTCGCGGCGGAACGTCGTGAAGTAGCCGAGGGTCAGGGGGATGAGGCCCCAGGCCAACAGCACAAGGCCGCCCTGCCACCAGTCCAGGAGCCGCAGCCCGTTCCCGCGCCCGCCGCCGGTGCCGAAGCCCCGTGCGATGTCCCCGGCGAGGGCGGCACCGGCCCCATTGGGCAGCCAGTTCAGGTCGTAGTGGAAGATGGCCCGGGCCAGCGCGATGAGGATGCCCTCGAGGATGAGCGTGCCGCCGATGGTCAACAGGATGGCGGCCACCTGGTTCTTGACCAGGGTCCCGAAGCCGAGGCCGAAGAGGCCGAGGAGCACGGCCGACGCCAGCAGGCCGGGCACCACGGCGCCGATCTGGTCCGTCACCCGCGACGTGACGCCGCCGAGGGCGGCGTTCCAGGGCAGCGCCACGGCGGCGACGGCGACGAGCCCGAGGAGCGCGATGAAGATGGCCCACACCGCGGTGGCGATGATCTTGGCCCCGAGCACCCGGCTGCGCACGGGGACGAGGACGAGTGACGTGGTGATGGTCTTGTGGCGGTACTCACCCGTGATGCAGAGCACCCCGATGATCGGCGCCAGGACCTCGATCCCGAAATAGCCGGCCCCGAGCAGCTGGCGCCGCTGGGCCAGCGTCGAGACGAAGTAGAAGGTGTGGCCCGAGAAGCCACCGGCGCCGGCCAGCACGGCCAGGACGATGAGCACGGTCAGCGGGAAGGCCAGGGCGAAGGTGACCCACACCCCGGGCATGGAGCGCATCTTGAGCAGTTCGGCGCGGAGGGCGTTGATCACGGGTGGGGTGCCACGTCGCCGAAACCGAGCCCGGCGGTGAGCGAGAGGAAGACGGACTCGAGGTCGCCGCCCTCCTGGGCCAGTTCGTAGAGGATGATCTGGTTCGAGGCCAACAGTGGCCCGACCTGCTCGGGCGTGACCCCGTCCATGGCGACCTCGTCGTCGCCGGTCCGGCGGAAGGCGATGCCGGCCTGCGTGAGCACGCCGGCCAGGCGGTCGGCCTCGGGCGTGCGGGCCCGCATGACCACGCCGGTGATGCCCGCCGTGATCTCGTTCGAGGGTGCCCTGGGCCTTCAGTTGCCCGAACGAGACGATGACCGCGTTGTCGATGGTCTGGGCCATCTCGGAGAGCAGGTGCGAGGAGACCAGCACGGTGCGGCCCTCACCGGCGAAGTACCGCATGAAGTCGCGCAGCCAGGCGATGCCTTGCGGGTCGAGCCCGTTGGACGGCTCGTCGAGGATCAGCACGTCGGGGTCGCCGATGAGGGCGGTGGCGAGCTCGAGCCGCTGGCGCATGCCCATGGAGAAGCCGCCGACCTTGCGCTTGGCGTCACCGCTCAGGCCGACCAGCCCGAGCACCTCGTCGGCCCGCTTCTCGTCGTGGCCCCCGGCCCGGGCGGCCATGCGCAGGTGGGTCCGGGCACGGCGCGCCGGGTGGAAGCTGGTCGCCTCGAGCACGGCGCCGACCGTGGAGGTGGGGTGCTCGAGGTCCTCGTAGTTGCGGCCGCCGATGGTCGCCGTGCCGGCGGACGGGTGGACGAGGCCGAGCAGCATGCGCAGCGTCGTGGTCTTGCCCGAGCCGTTGGGGCCGAGGAAGCCGGTCACGCGTCCGGGCTCGACGGTGAAGGAGAGCCCGTCGACAGCCAGCACCGGCCCGAAGTGCTTCGAGAGCCCGCGGATCTCGATGGGCAGCCCACGAGTGCCGGCCCGGGCGGTCATCGGAGGCGACCCTAGCGCGAGCGACCGCGACGACTCGGTCGCGAGGAGCGGTCGGCGCAGGCGGCGGGCGGGCGGAAAACCCAGGTCAGGCGGGTGTGCGGCGCTCGACGAGCTCGTCGGGGAGCAACAGGCGCACGGACACGGCCAGCTCGTCGTAGACCCGGGCCATGGTGGACCAGCCGTTGACCCACCCGACCAGCGCCGAGTACCAGACATGGCCGATCATGCGGGCCCGGTCGGACATGTCGGGGACGTCGCGCTCGCCCATGGCCTGCGAGATGATCCCCTCCATCAGCAGGGTGATCTGCTGCTGGCAGCCGACGGCGGCGGGGTCGGGCGAGGACAGCGAGGTGAAGACCGCGGTGACCAACTTGGGCTGGCGGCCCATGGCGCGCAGCGCGCGGTCGAGGACGTCGAGGACCCGGTCGGCGGGATGCTCCTCGAGCGGTGGGTGCTGGCCGATCCGGGTGTCGAGCATCTCGACCCAGTGCACGAGGGTGGCGGCCAGGAGGTGGTCCTTGCTCGTGAAGTAGCGGTACACGGTGCCCATGGCGACGTCGGCCCGGGCGGCGACGTCGCGCATCTGCACCGCCTCGTAGCCCCCCTCGAGCCCCAGGGCCATGGCCGCGTCGATGACGCGCTGGCGCCTGGCCTGCTGGGCGCGGGTGAGCGGGCGGGTGAGCGTCTGCTCCATCCCGACAGCGTATCCAAACTGTCACCGGGGTCTCCGGGAACAGGGCCGGTACGCTGGGCCGCCATGCCCATGCCAGGACGAAGCCCCGGGCGAGAGGCCGCCGTCGTGGACCTCGACGAATACGCCGAACAGGTGGCGACCACCGACGGGAGGGTGCCCGGTGAGCGGGGGCGCCAGACGCGCCAGCGCCTGCTCGACGCCACGGTCGAGCTCCTGGCCACCACGCCGTGGCGATCCGTCAAGGTCACCGACATCGCCCGGCAGGCCCAGACCTCCCCGGCCACCTTCTATCAATACTTCGCCAACGTGGAGCAGGCGATCCAGGTGCTGGCCGAAGGGATGGTGGAACAGGCGGGGCAGCTGGCCGAGCTGGTCGGGGGCGACTGGTCCGAGGAGGCGAGCTGGGACACGGCGCTGGCGGTGACCGAGGGCTTCCTCGTCTACTGGGAGGACAACCGCGCCGTCTTCCGGGTCGTCGACCTGGCGACCGAGGAGGGCGACGGGGTGCTGCGGGGCATCCGGGTGCGCGCGCTCAACGCCGTCACCGTGGCCCTGGCCCAGGTGATCGCCACCGCCTCGCCTGCGACGGGGGGCGGCGCGGCCGGCGCCACCTGCTCACCCGCCGGTGCCGACCCGATGGCCGTGGCGGGCACCCTCGTCGCGATGTTCGCCAGCGTGTCCGCGCACCGCTACGGCTTCGAGTTCTGGGGCATCCGCACCCGGAACCTGATCGACACGCAGGCGCGGACGCTGCACTGGGCCGTCACCGGACGGCAGGCTCCCGCGGCCGAGATCCCGCGCCGCGAGGCCACGAGGCCGCGCACCGGACCGGTGCTGGGCGGCGCCATGGCGCGCCGCAGGAGTGGGGCTACTTGAGCGCGACGGGGTTCAGGGGCGTGCCCAGCCCCTGGGTGAGCGGCAACGGGGTGGCGTCGAGCAAGAAGGTGTAGCGGCCGTCGGTGGCACAGTCGCCGGCGAGGGGATCGAGCACCCAGTTCTGGCCCTGGGTCAGGCCCATCTCCACCAGGTGCAGCAGGTGCACGGGGAGGGGGGCCTCGTCGTGCTGGCTCGGGTAGACCTCGAACACCAGGGTGTCGGTGGCCACCGCGGCGACGTCGTGGGCGTGGAACCACTCCGCCGTCTCGATGGTCAGGCCCGGGGACGGCCAGGTGTACGCGACGAGGTCGCGGCGCTCGGCGGCGAGATGCACCATCTGACCCGTGCGCACCAGCACGATGTCGCCGGGTGCGACCGCGACCTTGGCCAGCTCGCACGCGGCGTCGAGGTCGGTGGGCATGATGGGGTACCCCGGCTCGAGCACGTCGCGTCCCAGGGCACGGGCCACGTCGAGCAGGACGCCGCGGCTCACCACGGCGCCGAGGCGATGGATGCCGCAGCGGGCGGCGCCGTCGGCCGTGACGCTCGACGCCGGGTACCCGTTGTAGATGACGCCGCCGTAGCTGCTGTGGGCCAGCGCGTCCCAGTGCGTGGCGCACTGCGTGGCGAGGGTGAGGACGTCCTCGCTGAAGCAGACCCAGTCGGGTTGGTCGGCGTCGAGGGGGTGGTTGACCTGCACCATGGTGCGACGGGGATTGATGCGGCCCTCGACGAAGCCGACCTGGATCCCCTCGGCCTCCGAGAGGGGCAATCCGAGGGCGAACGCCTTGCCCGACACCACCGCGGCGGCCCCCCGGCGCCGGGCCGCGTCGTCGACCAGGTTGAGGGTGCCGATCTCGTCCTCGGGGCCCCACCGCCCCCAGTTGCGCACCCGGGCCGCCATGTCGGCGTACACGGGCGGGACGGACACGCGCGCACACTACCGCCGGGCCCGGTTGTCCCCAACCGGACGGCGGACGATACTGACCGGGCGAATAAAATCGCAGCAGCCTCAGGGAGGGATTGCCATGACCACGACTCGCGCGGCGGTGTGCACGGGACTCAACGAGCCCTGGAAGACGGAAGAGATCGAGATCGACCCGCCGGGCAACCGCGAGGTGCGGGTGAAGATGGTCTGGTCGGGCATGTGCCGCTCCGACGAGCACCTCCGCTCGGGCGACATCAGCCAGACGCCCGAGGTGCTCGAGATGATGGGCGTGAAGTCCATGTTCCCGGTGGTCGGGGGTCACGAGGGATCGGGCATCGTGACCGAGGTCGGGACGAATGTGACGCAGGTTTCGGAAGGTGACCACGTCGCCGTTTCCTTCATCCCTTCCTGTGGGACCTGCCATTGGTGTGCCTCGGGTCGTCAGAACCTCTGCGACCTCGGGATGATGACGCTGGCCGGCGGCATGATCAGCGACGGCACCTACCGCTACCACCTGGGGGGCGAGAACCTGAACCGGATGGCGCAGCTGGGGACCTTCGCCGACGAGATGGTCGTCCACGAGAACTCGCTCGTGCGCATCAACCCGTGGGACAACATGAAGGCGGCCGCGCTCATCAGCTGCGGGATCTCCACGGGCTTCGGTTCGGCCGTCAACCGGGGCAAGGTCATGCCCGGTGAGACGGTGGTGGTCGCCGGGGCCGGCGGCGTCGGCTCGGGCGCCATTCAAGGCGCCCGCATCGCCGGGGCGCGCACGATCATTGCGGTCGACCCCGTGCCCTTCAAGCTCGAGCGGGCCAAGGAGATCGGTGCGACGCACACCGCCGCGTCGCTGCTCGACGCCCAGATGATGCTCCCCGAGCTGACCATGGGACGCAACGCCGACGTGGTCATCCTGACGCCCAGCGTGCTCAAGGGCGAGCTCATCGCGGCGGCCTGTGCCTGCGGGTCCAAGGACGCCCGGATCGTGGTGACGGCCATCGCTCCGTTCGACCAGATGGACGTGAAGCTCAACCTGTTCAGCCTGGCCATGTTCAACCAGGCCGTCCTCGGCACCGTCTTCGGGTCCCAGAGCCCGCGGGTGCAGGTGCCGAACCTGCTCAACCTCTACGAGAAGGGCGCGCTCAAGATCGACGAGCTCATCACCCAGGAGTACACGCTCGACCAGGTGCAGCAGGGCTACGACGACCAGGCCGCGGGCACGATCGTGCGCGGCGTCGTCAAGTTCGACACCTGAGCCGACGCGCGGCGGGACCGCCGCGCGCTCAGCCGAGGCGGCGGCTGAACCCTTCGGGGATGATGAGGTCGTCGGGACCGAGCTGCGAGACGGAGGCGTGCCCGAGCCCGAGCAGCGCGGACTCCATGCCGCTGCGCATGATGTCGAGCACGTTCTCGACACCGCTCTGACCGTTGGCGGCCAAACCCCAGAGCGAGGCGCGGCCGATCATGACGGCGCGGGCGCCCAGCGCCAGCGCCTTGACGGCGTCGCTCCCGCGCCGGATGCCCCCGTCGAGGAGGACCTCGACCTGATCGCCGACCGCGGCGGCGACCGCCGGCAGGGCGCGGATGGTGGCGGGGGTGCCGTCGAGGTTGTTGCCCCCGTGGTTCGACACCGAAATGGCGCTGACGCCGGCGTCCACGGCGCGCTTGGCGTCGTCGACCCGGCTCACGCCCTTCAGCATGAAGGGGCCGCCCCACTGCTCGCGCAGCCAGGCCACGTCGTCCCAGCTCGGTGGCGGGGTCCCCATCCACTCGCCGTACGCGCCGAAGAAGGTCGGGCCTTCCTGGCCCTTGGGCACCATGTTCGGCGTGGTCAGGTCGGGGTACTTTCCGGTGCGGGCGAAGGAGAGGGTCCAGCTCGGGTGGGCGAGCGCCTCGGGGGCGAAGCGCAGCACGGCCCGCAGGTCCACCTTCTCGGGAATGGTGGGGCTGCCCCAGTCACGCCCGTGGGAGAAGGACCAGTCCAACGTCGCGATGAGCCCCACCGCGCCGGCGGCGCGGGCCCGCTCGACCCGTGCGGCGATCTGGTCCCTGCTGCCGATCCAATAGATCTGGAAGAACGTCTGCGGGTTGGCCGCCACCACATCCTCGACCGGCATGCTGGCGAACGAGCTCAGCCCCATGGCGGTGCCGCGCGCGGCGGCCGCCTGCGCCATGGCGACCTCGCCCCCGGGGTGCACGGCCTGGACGCCGGTGGGTGAGATGAGGACGGGGAACGAGATCTCCTGGCCCATCACCTTGGTGGCCAGGTCCCGGCTGGCGGCCAGGCCGGCCACGTGCGGGGCGAAGCCCAGCTCGCTGAACGCGGTGACGTTGTCCTCCACCGTGAGGCCGCGCTCGGAGCCGGCGATCAGCGCCCCGTAGACCGACTTGGGCAGTCGCTTCCTGGCGCGCCGCTGCGCCTCGGCCACCGTCTCGAACCACTTGTTCGCCACAACCGGGAGACTCTACGCGCCGCGCTCCCGCCGCCCCATTCCGGGCGCGCCCGGGG
This sequence comes from uncultured Acidimicrobiaceae bacterium, assembly GCA_963840245.1. Classification (GTDB taxonomy): domain Bacteria; phylum Actinomycetota; class Acidimicrobiia; order Acidimicrobiales; family RAAP-2; genus Bog-473. The sequence goes on along the minus strand of CAWIYI010000023.1, from coordinate 5,958 downwards.
CCGACGGGCGACGTAGGGTCGGCGGCATGCCCGAGCCCGAAATCATTCCCCTGACCCCGGAACAGAGGGCCGAGCGGGCCGCCAGCTTCGGCGACGCGGCGTCGCACTACGAGCGCTACCGGCCGGGCCCTCCGGTCGAGGCGGTGGAGTGGATCCTGCCGGCGGGTGGGACCGGACCGGTGGGGAGAGTCGTCGACCTCGGTGCGGGGACCGGTGCCCTGTCCCGGCTGCTGGTCGGGCGGGCCGACGAGGTGGTCGCCGTGGAGCCCGACGACCGCATGCGGGCCGTGCTCACCGAATCGGTCCCCGGGGTCCGGGCCGTGGCGGGCCGGGGCGAGTCGATCCCGCTGCCCGACGCCAGCGTCGACGCCGTGCTCGCGTCGTCCTCGTGGCACTGGATGGACCCCGTGCCCACCCTGCTCGAGGTCGGCCGGGTGCTCGTTCCCGGCGGGACGCTGGCCGCCATCTGGTCCGGGCCCGACCCTGATTCGGGCCTCATCGCGCAGGCGTCGGCGCTCCTCAGCGGCGGTGGCGGAGAGGCCGCGGGCATCGACGGCCAGAGCCAGGCCGAGCTGTCGGCGGCGATCAACGACCGGTCCACTCTGGTCCAGGCACTCGAGATCCCGCCGGGCGTTCCCTTCGACCAGCCCGAGCAGACGGCGATCACGTGGGAGGTGGCCCTCGACGCCGACGAGCTCATCGGCCTGCTGGGCACGTTCAGCTGGGTGATCCTGATGGAGGACGACGCGCGGGCGCGGCTCCTCGAGACGGCGCGCCGCGCGCTGCGCGACATGCTCGGCGTGTCCGGCGACGTGACGGTCGACATGCCGTACCGGGCCGACGTGTGGAAGGCGCGCCGCCATGGCTGAGGGCGGGGGGATCCGGGGCTCGGGTGCAGGGCTTCGGACCGGCGGGCCCGGTGACATCGCCGGAGTGCTGGCCTTGTGGGGGGAGTCGGCCGAGCCCACCTCCACCGACTCGGCCGACGCATTGGACGCCCTCTTCCGCCGCGACCCGGACGCGCTGATCGTCGCCGAAGCGGACGGCACCATCGTCGGCTCCGTCATCGCCGGGTGGGACGGCTGGCGAGGCTCCGTCTACCGGTTGGCCGTGGCGCCGGACCATCGCCGCCGCGGGCTCGGGCGGGCGCTGCTGCGGGCCGCGGAGGATCATCTCGCCGGGTTCGGGGCGCGCCGGTCCCATGCGATCGTCGTCGGGACGAGTGCACGTGCCGTGGCGTTCTGGCGGGCGACGGACTGGGAGCACGCGGAGCGAGCAGCTCCGCTTCACCAAGGGCCATCAGCAGAACAGCTAGGGAAAGATCGAGCCGGCCGCCGACTCAGCCGGCTGCGGGTGAGCGGTCGAGATCGTGGATCTGCGGCCGGCTGTAGAGGTCGTCGATTCGGCGGATGACCGACTCGAGTGCCGGCTCGTACCCGTCGTCGGTGTCGACGACGATCAGCGGGCACGCCAGATCGAGCGGGTCACGCAGCTCGGTCTGGAGCCGCTCGGCGAGGGGCAGCAGGGCGCGTAGCCGCACCTCGCCGCACAGCGGGTCGTCTCGCATGCGACGCGCGAAGCGCTCCAACGCGTGCCGGCTGCGGCAGTGGACGTTGACGAGGAAGCATCGGGGGGCGAGACGCCTGGCCACGTCCGGCTCGCTCACGCCCCGGTAGAAGGTCTGCTCGGCGACGAAGCTCACCCCGAGCTCCGACCACAGCTCCATCGTGCGGAAGAACGGCTCGACACCCGGCGCGCCGAGATTCATGGCACGCCCGTGCGTCCGCCAGATGCCGTGGACCAACTGGTCCTTGTGCAGCACCGGGACGTCGAGACCGGCGCCGAGCGCGTCCGCCAGGGTGGACTTGCCCGTGCCCGGCGCCCCGCTCACCAGGACGGCAAGGGACGCGCGGTCCGGCGCCGTCGCCTGGTGTTCCACCGCCGCAGGCTCAGCCCTGGTCGCCCGGCGCCGGCCGCAGCTCGCGGCGGAGCGCGGGCGACGACCAGACGGGGGAGCGCCACGAGATGCGCGGGATGAGCGGCACGAGTGTCCGCTCACGGGCGCAGCCGACCCAGACGCCCACGCCGTAGGCGACGTCGTCCGCCACGTGGAGGGCGGTGGCGCGGACCGGGTCGATGCCGCCCTCTTCGAGCGCCCCGTCGGCGAGTGCGGGGAGGAGCAACGCGAGCGCCGACGCCCGACGCGTCCGGCGGAAGGCCAGCCCGAGAACGAGCGCCGGCGACCACGCCCGCGCCAGGGACCCGAGCGCCGGCAGCGCCGCGCGCGCCGTGCCACCTCCGGCGATGTGCGCAGCCACGGCCACGGGGTCGCGCACGAGGCCGCGCAGGCGGCGGGCCAGGATCGCCACGGACACCGCCAGGACGGCCAGGGCGAGCAAGGGGCGGCGACCCAGCATGAGGATCCACACCGCCAGGGACCAGCCGGAGACGTGGACCGGGGCCAGCGCCTCCCCGTGGCGCCGGGACAGCGGGGCCGCCGTCGTCCCGTAGAAGGCCCGGCGGCTGAGCGCCGATCCCAGGGTCGCCGGCCCGTCGTGCGCGACCGTGCTCGCCGGCTCGTAGCGGACATCCCACCCGGCCGCGTCCAATCGCCACACCAGGTCCACGTCCTCACCGCCGCGCAGCGTCGCGTCGAAGAGGTCGGATCCCGACACCGCGTCGACCCGGACCAGCAGCGCCGCGCTCGGGACGAAGGGGATGCGGCTCCCGGGCCGGACCGGCCCCGCCCGGGCGCCCCGGTCCAGCGACGAGCGCGGCACGACCGGGCGCTGTCCGTCCGCTCGACGCCCGGGGACCAGCACGATGCGGGGTGCGACGGCGGCGACCAGCGGGTCGTCGAAGTGGCCCAGGAGCGGTCCGAGCCAGCCGTCCCGAGGGACGCAGTCGGAGTCGACGAAGGCGACGAGCGCACTGTGGACGCCCGCGAGCCCCGCGTTGCGGGCGCCGGCGGGCCCGACGTTGACCGTCAGCCCGACGAAGCGCGCGCCGTGCCGCTCGGCGATCTCCTTGGTGGCGCCCGCATCGGCCGACGCGTCGTCGACCACGATGCAGTCCATCCCGCGCAGCGCGCCGAGCACCCGGTCGAGCTGGGCGGGCCGGTCGCGCACCGGCACGACCACCGTCACGTCCGGCGGCCCGAGGGCGCCGTCGCCGGGCCGGGCGGCGAACGCGCCGGAGGAGACGAGGCGGCGCGCCAGGAGCTGGGCACCCCGACCCGGCCCCACCGGGGCGCGGGCCTTCCACCGCGCCACGAGCTGCCGGGCCCGCTCGGAGATCCTGAACAACCGGAGCGGACTGCCCCCGAGCAGCACGGTCCCACCGTCGAACTCCTGCGTCGAGGCGTCCTCGCGCAGGGAGAAGGAACCCGGCAGGGGGGTGGAGGCCCGGGGGGGTGCGGGTCGCAGCGCAGCGGTCGTCTCCGGAGGCGCGGGCGTGAGGCACCGCCCAATCTTGGCAGTCCGGGGCCGGGGATAGGCTGGGTCCCTGCCCAGAGGAGGTCGGGATGCTGGCTGAGGACCAAGACACCCAGGACGTCGACGTCGAGGAGCTGTCCGAAGAGGACGTCGACGAGCTCCTGGTGGAAGAGGTCTCCATCGACGGGATGTGCGGCGTCTATTGAGCGTCACCGAGGCGCCGCCCGAGGGGGTTGCGTTCGCAGTCGACCAGGCCTGGCAGCTGAGCCCGCAGGTCGCGTTGCGCGACGAATCGTTCGGCGCGCTCGCCTACCACTACGGCAACCGGCGGCTCGTGTTCCTCAAGTCGCGCACCCTCGTCGAGCTGGTGTCGTCCTTGCACGAGTACCCCAGCGCCGCCGCCGCCATCAGCGCGGTGGTGCCCGAGGGCCAGCAGGCGTCCTACCGGCGGGCGCTCGCCCGCCTGGCCGCCTCGGAGGTGATCGATGCCCGCTGACACGGCGCCGCTGCCCCTGAAGGAGCAATTCAGCCGCGGTCTCGACGCACCCATCTGCCTCACCTGGGAGCTGACCTACGCCTGCAATCTCGCCTGCGTGCACTGCCTCAGCTCCTCGGGCCGCCGCGACCCGAACGAGCTGACGCCGGCCGAGGCGCGGGGCATCGTCGACGACATGGTCGACCTGAAGGTCTTCTACGTCAACATCGGCGGGGGCGAGCCCATGCTGCGGCCCGACTTCTTCGACCTCGTGTCCTACGCCGTCGACCGCCGCGTCGGCGTGAAGTTCTCGACCAACGGGACCAGGCTCACGCCGGCGCGGGCCCGCCAGCTCGCGGCCCTCGACTACCTCGACGTGCAGATCAGCATCGACGGCGCCACCGCGGCCACCAACGACGCCGTGCGCGGCGAGGGCTCCTTCGCCGCCGCCCGCACGGCCATGGACAACCTCGCCGCGGCCGGCTTCGGGCCCTTCAAGATCAGCGTCGTCATCACCCGCCAGAACGTGGACGAGCTCGACGCGCTGGCCGCCATCGCGGACTCCTACGGCGCCCAGCTCCGCCTGACGCGCCTGCGCCCCTCGGGCCGTGCCGTCGACACCTGGGACGCGCTGCACCCGACGGCAGCCCAGCAGCGCGCGCTCTACCACTGGCTGATGGAGCGCCCCGGGGTGTTGACGGGCGACTCCTTCTTCCACCTCTCGGCGTTGGGCGAGCCGCTCGACGGCCTGAACCTCTGCGGGGCGGGCCGCGTCGTGTGCCTCATCGACCCCGTCGGCGACGTCTACGCCTGCCCCTTCGTGATCGACCGCCAGTTCCTGGCCGGCAACGTGCGCGACCCGGGGGGCTTTCCCTCCGTCTGGCGCGACTCGGCGCTGTTCACCTCGCTGCGCGAGCCGCAGAGCGCGGGGGCCTGTGCGTCGTGCGGTTCTTTCGACGCCTGCCGCGGCGGCTGCATGGCGGCCAAGTTCTTCACCGGCCTGCCGCTCGACGGGCCGGACCCCGAGTGCGTGCACGGGCACGGCGAGGCCGCCCTGGCGGCGCTGGGCGAGCGGCCCCGATCGGCGCTCGGCCACTCCAAGGTCGCCCGGGACGGGACGCCCGTCCCGGTGCCCACTCCCGTCCGCTTCCGCGCGCCGGCCCGCACCTGAGCCCGTGGAGCTCGCCGGCGCCACCTGGCCCCAGGTGGAGGCGACCGGGGCGGGCACGGTGTTGGCCGTCCCGCTGGGCTCGCTCGAGCAGCACGGGCCCCATCTGCCCCTCGACACCGACACCCGCATCGCCGCCGCCGTGGCCGCCGGGTTGGCGGCGCGTTGTCCGGGTGTCACCGTGGCGCCCGCCGTGGCCTACGGGGCCAGCGGCGAGCACGCGGGCTTCCCCGGCACGTTGCTCGTGGGCCACGCCGTCCTGGCCGACCTGCTCGTGGAGCTGGTGCGCTCCGCCCGCCGCTCCTTCGCCGGCGTGGTGCTCGTCAACGCCCACGGGGGGAACGAGGACGCGCTGGTCGCGGCGCAGCGCCGCAGCGCCGCCGAGGGCGACGACGTCCTCGTGTGGCGGGCGGTGACGGCGGGGGGCGACGCGCACGCCGGACGGACCGAGACCTCCCTGCTGCTGGCCATCGATCCTGCGCTCGTCCGCCTCGAACTGGCCGAGCCCGGATGCACCGAGTCCCTCGCCACGCTGCTGCCCCGTCTGCGCGCCGAAGGGGTGCGACCGGTATCGTCCAACGGCGTGCTGGGCGATCCCACGGGTGCGAGCATCGAGGAAGGCCGGGAGCTCCTCGAGGCGCTGGTGCGCGACCTGGCCTCGGCCGTGTCGTCCCGCTGGTCGCCGTCGTGAGCCCGGCGGCGGTCGTCACCGGCGCGGCGCGGGGCATCGGGGCCGCCACCGTCGATCTCCTCGTGGCCGACGGATGGCAGGTGGTGGCGGTGGACCGTTGCGCCGACGATCCGGCCCTGGACTACGCCCTCGCCACCAAGGCGGAGCTCGAGGAGGTGGCCGGGCGGCACGGCGATGCCGTGCGCGCCGT
>CAWIYI010000022.1:0-103380 GCA_963840245.1 uncultured Acidimicrobiaceae bacterium | reverse complement strand
CCTGACGTACACGACCTCGGGCATCTTCAACTTCGCTCAGGGCGCCATGGCGATGTTGGCGGCCTTCACGTACTGGCAATTCCGCTATGGCTGGAACTGGCCGGCTCCACTCGCGCTCTTCGCGGTGATCGCGGTCCTGGCTCCCCTCGTGGGCATGGTCCTCTACGCCGGCATCATGCGGGGACTCCGCCAGACCGCTGACGTGACCAAGATCGTGGTCACCATCGGCATCATGCTGGGGTTGATCGCGCTGGCCCAGTGGATCTGGAATCCCGGTGTGCCCCGGACCGACCTCCCGTTCTTCGGCAACGCGGCAAAGTTCAAGGTCCTCGGTGTGTACGTCACCGACCACGAGGCCGTCGCCCTGGCCTGCGGCGTGCTCATCGCCGTCGGCATCCGCCTGCTGTTCACGAGCACCCGCACCGGCGTGGCCATGCGAGCCGTCGTCGACAATCCCGCGCTCCTCCAGCTCAACGGCGGTCGGCCGGAGCGCTTGGCCGCTTTCTCCTGGGCGCTCGGAGGAGCCCTGGCCGCGCTGGCCGGCATCCTCATCACCCCGATCAGCGGCGGCACCCTCGACGTCCATGTCCTGACCCTGCTGGTGTTGGACTCCATCGCGGCGGCGATGTTCGGCCGCCTTCGCAGCATCTGGCTGACCTTCGCCGGGGCGCTCGTGCTCGGTCTGGCGGGGACCTACGTGCTCGGTTACTTCCCCGAGTCGTGGTCCTGGGCCTCGAACTTCCGCATCGCGCTGCCCATGATCGTGCTCTTCGTCGTGCTGATCGTGCTGCCCCAGGACCGGCTGCGGGGAGCGATGCTGCTGCGTACGAGGGAGCGGTTTACCGTCCCCACCATTCGCTCGGCCGTCACCTGGGGCGTGATCCTGCTGCTCGTCGTGCTGGCCCTCGAGCAGATCATGGGCACGAACGACATGGGGTCGCTGACCGTCGGCATCACGTACGGCATCATCGCCCTGTCGCTCACCCTGCTCACCGGCTACGCCGGTGAGATCAACCTGGCACCGGTCTCCTTCGGGGCGATCGCCACGATCATCGTCTTCCACCTCGGCCTCTCCGGCACGGGCCTCGCCCAACGGATCACGCCCTGGGGGCTTCTTCTCGGGATGGCCATCACCGCCATCATTGGCGGTCTGATCGCCTTGCCGGCCCTCCGCCTCCGAGGCCTCTACCTGGCCCTGGCCACCCTCGCGTTCGGTGTCTTCGTCTCCGACATGATCATCGCCGACATCGCTCCGCATGTGCTGCCTATCTTCCACCTGAACTACTCGATCTTCCCCAACGGCACGCTGCAGATCCCGCCGCTCAAGCTCGGCCCGATCGACCTCAGCTCGGCGAAGACGTTCCTCACGACGTCGACGTGCATCTTCATTCTGGTCGGCATCGGTCTGATCGCCCTGCGGCGGAGCAACTACGGGCGGCGCCTGACCGCCATGAAGGACAGCCCCGCCGCCGCGGCGACGCTGGGCCAGAACCTGATCAAGCTGAAGCTTTCGGTGTTCATGATCTCCGCCGCGATCGCCGGCCTCGGTGGCGTGCTGTTGTCGGCCTCGGCTGTGAGCGTCGACGCCACCACGTTCATCATCTTCGTCAGCCTGGCCCTCGTGATGCTGACCGTCGTCGGGGGAATCGGCAACGTCGCCGGCGCGCTCATGGGCGGGATCCTGGCCGGGACCGCGTTCCAGGCCCTCACCTCCACCTTCACCAACCTGAGCACGGGCGCCGGTGGCGGTGGGTTCTGGAGCGTCTTGGCCAATCTGTCGCTCGTGGCGCCGGCACTCATCGGCGTCAGCCTCGGGCGCAACCCGAGCGGGGCGGTCCCCGACATCGTGGCGCGGTACAAGCCACTCTGGCAGGCCAAGGGCGTACTGCTCCTCGGGGTGATTGCGGAGGTCGTCGCGTATCTGCTCGTGCTCACCAAGGTCATGGGGAACTGGTGGTTGGTGCTGGCCACGGGCCTGATCGCCATCGCCTTGCCGGCCGTGGGCCGGCTGGTGCAGCCGGAGGCCTTCGCCGGTCCAGCCCGCGCCCAACCGGTCCGCGACCGGCCGACGACCACGGCGCCTCCCGCCGTGGAGCCGGTCGTCGAAGGTGTCGTCGATGCCCGTTCTTGAGGTCTCAGAGGTGAGCGTGGCCTTCGGCGGGGCCCAGGTGTTGAGCGAGGTGTCCCTGACCGTGGCCGAGGGGAGCGTGACCGGCCTCATCGGGCCCAACGGGGCGGGCAAGACGACGTTGTTCAATGTCGTGAGCGGGTTGCTGGCGCCCCGGTCCGGACGGGTGATGATCGAGGGGCACGACGTGACGAAGGCCGGCCCGGCCCGCAGGGCTCGGCGGGGACTGGCCCGCACCTACCAGCGCCTCGAGCTCTTCACCTCACTCACGGTGCGGGACAACATCCAGGTGGCCGGTGAGATCCGCAACACCTGGGGGAGGCGTGGCCGCATCGACGTCGGTGCCGAGACCGACCATGTGATCGAGCTGGTCGGCCTGGGCGATGTCGCCGACCGCGAGGTGAGCGAGCTGCCGACCGGCCGGGCCCGGGTGGTCGAGGTGGCGCGCGCCCTCATGACCCAACCGAGGATCCTTCTGCTCGACGAACCCGCCTCGGGGCAGACGGAGCAGGAGACCGAGGCCTTCGGGCGGCTCCTGCGCCAGCTCGTCGACGAGCGTGGCCTGGCCATCTGTCTGGTCGAGCACGACGTCGGCCTGGTCATGGGCACCTGTGAGCACATCCACGTCCTCGACTACGGCGAGATCATCGCCAGCGGTCCACCCGACCAGGTCAAGGACGATCCCGTCGTGGTCGACGCCTACCTCGGTGCCCCGTGATCGAGGTCGTGCCGGCGGGCGACCCCGGGACCGCACCGATCCTCGAGCTGCGCGACATCCGGGCGGGCTACGGCCCGGTCGAGGTCGTCCACGGCGTCAGTCTCGAGGTGGCGGCCGGATCCGTGATGGCATTGCTCGGCCCCAACGGAGGCGGGAAGACGACCCTGCTCAACGTCTGCGCCGGCACTGTGACCCCGAGCGGCGGTGAGGTGCGCTACGAGGGCACCACGGTCACCAAGATGTCGGCGGACGATCGCGCCCGAAAGGGCATCTGCACCGTGCCGGAGGGCCGCGGCATCTTCCCCAATCTCAGCGTGCGGGAGAACCTCCTCATGGCCACCCAGGTCGGGGTGCCGATGGGCCAAATCGAGGAAGTCGCCTTCTCACAATTCCCGCAACTCAGCGGGCGGCGCAGGCAGATGGCCGGGACATTGTCGGGCGGTGAGCAGCAGATGCTCGCCCTGGCCCGTGCCTTCGCGACAGAACCGAAGATCCTGCTGCTGGACGAGCTCTCCATGGGCCTGGCCCCGATCGTGGTCGGCCAGCTCTACGAGAAGGTCCGCCAGTTGGCCGCGGCCGGGCTCTCCATTCTGCTGGTCGAGCAATTCGCCCGTACCGCGCTGCCCATTGCCGACAGCGCCGCTGTCGTCCTCCAGGGTGTCATTGCGCACCGGGGGTCCCCGGCCGAGATGGAAGAAGCACTGTCGACCAGCTATCTCGGGGCCTGACGGAACCCGAACCGGAACCGGCAGCCCCCGTAGCCCCCGCAGTGGTGCCAAAATGTGCCGGGAACGGCGACGTGTCCGTGGGGCATGAGGAGGCACCGAGGCGGTCGGGATGATGAGCCTGCTCGAAACTGATCGCCACCCCCTCCTGACGGGGCCGACCCCGCGCCGGCGGCATCCACGCTGGGCGCGTTGGGTCGTGGGCATCGCGGCCGGCGCGCTCTTCGCGACCGTGCTGGGCTACCTGATTGCCGACCAGGAGCAGGCACGCGACCAGTACGGCCGGGCTCACACCGCGCTCGGCGTCACGCGGCAGCGGACGGACACCGTCACGGCTCAGCTCGCCGAAGTCCGCCATGACCTCAGCCTCCTCGAGAACCAGGTCGGCACTGACACCACCGCGCTCAGCCAGGACGCCGCACAACTCCTGGGTGCACAGACCTCGTTGGCGGCGGCGCAGGCGCATGTGACACAGCAGGCGTCACTCATCACCTCACTGCAGACGTGTCTGGTGGGTGTCGAGCAGGCGTTGAATGCACTGGCGGTCGGGCAGCAGGCCAAAGCCATCGCCGCGCTGAACTCCGTCTCGTCCAGCTGCACCGCCGCGGAGGCCGCGGGTGGCTGACCTCACCCGGAGGCGGCGCCGGAGGTGGCTCACCGCAATCGGGGCCGCGGCGCTGTGTCTCGGTGTGCTCGTCGCAGCCGTGTGGACCGATGTCGACGCCCGCGCCCGCAGCCGGATCGAGCAGGCAGCCCTCGCGAGGGCGAGAACACACCTCGCGACCGTGCAGCACGACGTCGCGATCACCCGGTTCGCCAACGCTGTGACGACCAACAAGCGCAACGTGCTGCAGACGTCGATCAATTCGACCATGAGCCAACTGGCCGTGACGAACGGGTCGTTGGCCAACACCAACGTGCACGCGTCCGTGCTGGGGGTCGGGATCGACACGCTGCAGACGTGCCTGGGCGGCGTGAAGAGCGCCTTCGGTCAGATCGCCGCCAAGAACAACGCCCAGGCCGCCAGGGCGATCTCGGCCGTCTCGGGCCCGTGCACCCAGCTGGCCGGAGGCACGAGCACAGGCCTGGTCTACCCGTTCGACTTCCCCGACCCCACCGTGATCGTCGTCGGCCGGACCTACTACGCCTATGCCACCAATTCGGTGGCGGGCAACATCCAGATCATCGACTCCACGGACCTCGTGCACTGGACGGCGATCGGCAACGCGTTGCCGAGCCTCCCCTCCTGGGCGGCCCCCGACAACACCTGGGCCCCTGCCGTGGCCATGCTCGGCGGAGACTTCGTCCTCTACTACGCGGCGGACGTCGCGGGCGGTACGCAGGAGTGCATCTCGGTGGCGACCGCCAGCCAACCGCAGGGGCCGTTCAGCGACCCGTCGACGGCACCGCTGGAGTGCCAGAATTCACTCGGGGGCTCCATCGACCCTGCAGCATTCATCGACACCAACGGGACGCCGTACCTCGTGTGGAAGTCCGGCGGCCCGGGCTCGTCGGAGATCTGGTCGGAGCAACTCATCCCGTCGGGCACGGCATTCGCCGCCGGAGCCAACCCCAGCGCACTGCTCGTGCCGGACCAGGCGTGGGAGTCCGGGACCGTCGAGGCCCCCGAACTCGTGACGACGGGCGGCCGCTACTACCTCTTCTATTCGGGCAACGACTGGAACAGCGCGAATTACGCCGTCGGCGTCGCCACCTGCACCGGCCCCCTCGGACCGTGCAGTGACGCCACACCCAGACCGATCCTGTCGAGCGGGCCGGGCGTGGTCGCTCCCGGTGGGGAGTGGGTGTTCGCCGACGCGAACGCGAACTTCTGGATCGCGTTCCACGCCTGGGTTCCCGGAGCGGTGGGATTCCCCAACAGCCGTGACCTCTACCTGCGCCGGCTGACGTTCACCGGTCTGGGGCCGGTCGTGGCGACGCCCGGCAAGTAAGCCGTTCGAGTCGAGCGCGCCGCGGCCAGTGCCTCCGCTCGTCGGGCGAGCCCGGCGGCGTCCATGTCGTCGCACAACCGTGCAAATTCGCTCGTCGGTCCCCGCCAGCGCAGGTCCTCGACCGATCCGAGCAGCGAGCGGTCGATCCGGAGCGTCGCCAGGTCCTTGAAGAGCAGCGCTTCCTGGTGGCACTCCTCCAGCACGGTCGCCAACTTGGCGGCGCTGCGCACCGTGACCTCCCAGGCCGCCGGGTCCGGCGGGATGTCCTCGATATGGTTCCAGCGAGCCAGGACGGTGGCCGCCGACTTGGCGCCCCAGCCGGCGAGCCCCGGAAAGCCGTCGGCGCTGTCACCGACGAGCGCAAGATAGTCGGGGATCGAAGCCGGTCCGACCCCGAACTTCGCTTCGACGCCACCCTCGTCGATCACCATGTCCTTGCGTCGGTCCAGCTGCACGATGCGGTTCCCGCGCACGCACTGCCCGAGGTCCTTGTCGGGCGTGCAGATGATGACCTGCTCAACCCCCTGGTCGTCGTCGGCCACGGCAGCTCCGCTCGCCAGCGCGTCGTCCGCTTCGAGCTCGACCATCGGCCATACGACAACCCCCAGGGCGCCGAGAGCCACCTCGAGCGGCCAGGCCTGCGACCACAGGTCGGGATCGACGCCCTCACCGGTCTTGTAACCCGGCCAGAGGTCGTTGCGGAATGACTCGATCACGTGGTCGGTCGCCACGCCGACGTGGGTGGCCCCCTCACCCAGCAGTTGCAGCACGGAACCCACCACCCCCCGGACCGCGGCCACCTCCTGCCCCGCCGCGTTGCGATGGGGCGGCGCACCGAAGAAATGGCGGAACAGCTCGTAGGTCCCGTCGACCAGGTGCACCCTCATGGTGGAAATGAGTCTGTCACCGACCGGGCGGTTCGGTCACGGCCGTGCGGGCGCGCTCGAGGAAGGCACGTTCGGCCTCGTTGTCGGTTCGCGCCAGGGCGGACTCGTAGGCAATGGACGCTTCGGCCGGACGGCCCACACGTCGCAGCAGGTCGGCCCGCACCGCGTGGAAGAGGTGGTACGACTCGAGCGGCAGGCCGTCGACTGCGGTCAACGCCGCCGCGGGACCCTCCACTTCGGAGAGGGCGACGGCGCGGTTGAGCGCGACCACCGGTGACGCCTCGAAGACGAGGAGCTGGTCGTAAAGGACCAGGATCTGGCGCCAGTCGGTCTCCGACGCCACCGGCGCGTCGCTGTGGACCGCGTTGATGGCGGCCTGGATCTGGTACGGACCCGGGATGTTCCGCCGCAAGCACATGCGGACCAGTTCCTGGCCTTCGCCGATCAGTTTCCGGTCCCAGAGCGTGCGGTCCTGTTCGTGCAACGGGATGAGGGCGCCACCGGCCGCTGTGCGGGCCGGTCGACGGGCGGCGATGAGCAGCATCAGGGCCAGCAGCCCTGCCACTTCGGGCTCGTCGGGCATGAGCTCCGCCAGGGTCCGACCGAGGCGGATCGCCTCGGCGCACAGGTCCTCCCGCACGAGCAGGTCCCCCGACGTCGCGGTGTAGCCCTCGTTGAACACGAGGTAGATGACCGCCAGCACGGTCCCGAGGCGGTCGGGCAGCTCCGCGCTGCTCGGGACCCGGTAGGGGATGGCGGCGTCACGGATCTTGGCCTTGGCCCGGACGATGCGCTGCGCCATGGTCGGCTCAGGGACGACGAAGGCGCGGGCGATCTCAGGGGTCGAGAGCCCACCCAGGAGACGCAGCGTCAACGCGACCTGCGCCGCCGGCGCCAGCGCCGGATGGCAGCAGGTGAACATCAGACGGAGTCGATCGTCCGGCACGGCAGGTTCCTCTTCGATGTCTCCGGCCGGGGCGAGGAGCGAGGTGGCCTCGGCCTGGCGGTCCGCCCGGGAGGCCTCACGTCGGAGGCGGTCAAGGATCCGGCGGCGCGCCGTCGTGATGATCCACCCCGCCGGGCTCGGAGGCAGGCCTTCCTCCCGCCACCTCACCGTGGCAACGGTGAAGGCGTCCTGCACCCCGTCCTCGGCCAGGTCGATGTCCTTGAAGTCCCGGATGAGGACCGAGACCGCCCGGCCGTATTCCTGGCGGAAGATGCGCTCGATCTCGAGAGCGCGCCCGCTGGTCCCGCCACCGGACATCAACCCGGAGGGTTCTCCTGGAACGGTCGGACCTCGACGGGCTCCATGCAGGCCCGGGTCGCCTTCTTGGCCCATGCCAGTGCCGCGTCGAGATCGGCCGTCTCAATGACCCAGAACCCTCCGATGTGCTCCTTGGACTCGGTGAAGGGCCCGTCGGTGACCATGAACGCACCGCCGTCAGCACGGACGACCGTGGCGGACGACGCGGGCATGAGCCCGCCGCCGAACACCCAGGCGCCCGAGGCTTGCAGCTCTTCGTTCAGCCGGTCGACCTGCTCGTAGGCCAGCTGCGTTTTGCTCCGGGGGCCGCGTCGGGGCGCCGTCGATCATCGCCACGCTCAACAAGTACTGCGGCATTCCAGTTCTCCTTCTCTCTGTTCGTCGTTGTCGATTCGTTTCGTCGTTGTCGATTCCCCGCCCCCGGGCGAGGACCGCTAGGCGGCGGCAGGCCCGGAGGCGGCCTCGGCGTTCGCCGAACGGTACGTCAGGATCACGATCCCGTCCCCCACCGTCTGAACGTTGTCCAGCACCATGGTCGGGGGTTCGGACACCTCTCCGAAAAGCCGCTTGCCACTCCCGAGGACGATCGGGAAGATCATGAGCCGGATCTCGTCCACGAGACCGTGCTCGACGAGCGTCCGCACCAACGTCGCACTGCCCGCGACCAGGAGGTCACCCTCGAGTCGCTCCTTCAGCGCCGCGAGCTCGGGCACGACATCGCCCCGGATCACCGTGGAGTTGTCCCAGGTGGCGTCCTCGTCCCGCAGCGTGGTGGAGACCACGTACTTGGGCATGGAGTTCATCTTGTCGGCAAAGCCCACCGGGTCCTGCATGGTCGGCCAGGCCTTTGCGAAGGCCTCATAGGTGACCCGGCCGAGCAGCTGTGCCTCGGCCCGCTTGAGCTCGTCGAGCTTGAACTGATCCCCCTCGGCGCCCCGGTTGAAGCGGAAGGTCCAGCCTGCGTATTTGAAGCCTTCGGCGCCGCCCGGATCCTCCATGACCCCGTCCAGCGAGACGAACTCGGTGACCACGATTCTTCCCATGCCCTTGCCTCCCTCACTCGGTGCCCGCGGCCTTGCGCCGGCGGTCACCATCCATACGAACGGTCCGGTCCGATTTCGACACCCCTCCCGACATTTCCCGGACTATTCGGCCAACGCCGCGATGGCCTCCACTTCGACCAGCTGGTCGGGGTAGCCGAGGACACTGACCCCGAGCAGCGTCGAAGGGGGTTCGTGCGCCCCGAAATGGGCGTGTACGACTCGCCAGGCCGCGGCCAGATCGGCCCGGTCGCCGCTGGCCACGTAGACGGTCGTCTTGACCACGTCCTCGAGCCGCGCCCCGCGGCCTGCAACGCACGCCGGAGGTTCGCCATGGCGGCCTCGGCCTGGGCCTCCACGTCGCCGGCCGCGATCGTGGCGCCCGAGGCGTCGAGCGGGCATGCGCCCGCGGTGAACACGACCGTCGTGCGGCCCCTGGTCACGGAGGCGTAGGCGTAGGGAACGCCGGCTGCGAGGTCCGCTGGTCTGTGCAGCTCGACGGGCGGTCGTCCCGACATCGTGCGAGAGCCTGTCACATCCAACCGCTAGACCGGGTCGTCCAGAGTGAAGGAGATCCACGTCCGATCCTCGCCGGACGCCGTGCGACTTCGTCCGTACTGTGGGAATAGCGCCCGCGAGAACGACGTTGCTCCCGCATGGCGGCTCGGCCGACGGCGACGCGCTCATCGAAGGAGATCGATGTCCGAAAATCCCAGAGGAAGCACGATGGTCGAGCTCGGACCGGGACGCCAGGTGCCGGCGTGGCTGGTCCTCAGCATCGTCTGCATCGGACAGTTCATGGTCGTGCTCGACGCGTCCATCGTCAACGTCGCCCTCCCGTCGATACAGCGTGACCTGCACTTCAGCTCGTCGGGTCTGCAGTGGATCGTCAACGCGTACACCCTCACCTTCGCGGGGTTCCTCCTCCTCGGGGGCCGGGCGGCCGACCTGTTCGGGCGGCGAAAGGTCTTCCTGTTGGGCCTCACCGTCTTCACGCTGTCCAGCCTGCTCGGCGGGCTGGCCCAGAACGAGGCCTGGCTCGTGAGTGCCAGGGCGCTGCAGGGGCTGGGCGCCGCCATCCTGGCGCCGGCCACCCTGACGATCCTGACCGCGACCTTCGCCGAAGGCCCGACACGGGCCTGGGCGTTGGGAGTCTGGAGCGCGGTCTCCGCTGGCGGGGCATCGGCCGGCGCGCTCCTGGGCGGGATCTTGACCGACCTGTTGAACTGGCGCTGGATCCTCTTCGTCAACGTGCCCGTCGGCATGGTCGCACTGATGGCTGCCCGTCGGGACCTCCCCGAGTCGCGGGCCGACATGGTCCACCGCCACCTCGACCTGGGCGGTGCGATCACGGTGACCGCCGGGCTCGTCGCCCTGGTGTTCGCACTCGTGCAGACCGAGACGTACTCCTGGGGATCGGCCCAGGTTCTGATCCCGCTGGCGCTGGCCGTCCTCCTCC
The DNA here is from genome assembly GCA_963840245.1 of uncultured Acidimicrobiaceae bacterium. GTDB lineage: Bacteria > Actinomycetota > Acidimicrobiia > Acidimicrobiales > RAAP-2 > Bog-473. Next base: position 93,207 of record CAWIYI010000022.1, on the reverse strand, counting down.
TGTCCACCTTCGTCGTCCTGCAAGCGAAGTTGTCCAAGGCCCCGCTCGTCCCGCTGCGCATCTTCCGGTCGCGCTCGGTTGCCGGCGGCAATGTCGTGATGTTGCTCATGTTCGGCGCGCTCTTCGGATCCTGGTATTTCGAGACGCTCTACATGCAGCGCGTCCTGGGCTACAGCCCGCTGCAGGCCGGCCTGGCCTTCCTCCCTCAGACCCTGTTGATCGCCGCGGGTGCACAGGTGACGGCGCGCCTCGTGCCCCGCTTCGGCCCTCGCCCGCTCATCGTCCTCGGCACCCTGGTGGCCGGGGGTGGTCTGGCCTGGCTGGCCCAGATCACGACGAGCAGCACCTTCCTGGCCGACCTGTTCGGGCCGTTCGTGCTCATCGGGCTCGGCATGGGCCTGGCGGTGACGCCCATCGCCGTCGCCGGGACCGCGGGGGTGGCGCGTGCCGAAGCCGGGCTCGCCTCCGGCCTGCTCAACACGTCCCGCACCGTCGGTGCCGCCATCGGTCTCGCCGCGCTGGCCACGGTGGCCGCCAACCGCACCTCGAAGGTGCTGGTCAGCACGACGGCGACGCCGGGCCACACGGCAACTGCGCTCACCGACGGCTATGCGTTGGCCTTCTCCGTGGCGACCGCGCTGCTGGTCGCCACCGCCGTCGTGGCTTTCGCCACCCTCCCCGGCCGCCGCAGCCTGCAGGGATCAGCGGCGGCCGGCGAGGCGGCTCCGCTCGCATCCTCCGTGGACGCCGAACCGCATGAGCTCGAACTCGAGCAGGCCTAGGGAGACGAAGGAGCGCGGCCGGATCAGACGGCAGGATCCTCGAGCTGCTCCATGAACTCGAGTCGGATGCCGCCGGGCGCCTCGACGAAGGCGATGCGGCGCGTCCCGAAGGTGCCGCTGACCGTCCGGGGTCCCCAGAGCACCTCGTGGCGTGCCAACTCGGCATCGAGATCGTCCACGAACAGTGCGGGGTGCAAGAATCCCTCCGCGGGCAACGTACAGGCGTCCTCGTAGATCGCCCGGGTGAAAAGGGTCAGGGCCAGGGCGCCGAGCTGGACGTCGGATCGGCGACCGTTCTCCCACTCGACCGGTTCGGTCACCGTCGCGCCGGCAGCCTCGAACCAGGCGCACGCCTGCTCGAGATCCGCCACCTTGACGGCCAGGTTGGCCAGGCCCGTGACGGGCATCAGTGCAGGGGCGTGCCGTAGAGCGAGCCGAGATCCTCCGCGATGAGCTCGAGGCGTACGCCGTCGGGATCCGAGAAGTAGAGCGAGATCTCGCTCTCGATCTGCGTGGGAATGCCCGCCTCGTCGAGGCGGGCCCGGGCGGCGTCCCACTGCGCCCGGTCGACCGAGATCGCGAGGTGGTGGAAACCGCCGAGCACTTCGGAGTACGGCTTGAGACCCAGGTCGGGGAAGTCGAAGAAGGCCAGCGTGTTGTCGTGTCCCAAGTCGAAGAACAGGTGGGTCGACCCCTTGTAGTCCCGATTCTCGAAGAGCTCCGCCAGTGGGAAGCCGAGGAGCCCTTGGTAGAACTGGATGGTCCGCTCGACGTCGGAGCACAGCAACGCGACGTGATGGACACCGCGGGCGGTCGACGGTGGGCGCTCCGACGGCGGCTCCTGCAGGTACGTCGCGCGCAGGCGCTCCCGCTCAACCGCCTTCGCCTGGAGGTCGACGCTCACTGGTCCACCATTCTCACAGGCCGAGGAGCCATGCGGCGTTGGCTCCGAGCATGTTGGCTCGGGCCGGGTCGGCCAGTCCGGCCACGGCCCGCTGCGCCTGTGCCATCGGGTCGGCGACCCCCTCGGCGTGAGGCCAGTCGCTCCCGAGCATGAAGGTGTCCTCGCCGACCTTGGGGACGAGACGATTGGGCATCTCGTAGGGGAGTGCCGCCACCCGCACCTGGCGCAGGAAGTAGTCGGACGGGCGGTCGGCCAGCTTGTGGAACGGCTCGCCGTGCCGCAGCGTGTAGAAGTCCGACGCGCCGTCGATGTGCAGGAGGAAGTGCGGCACCCAGCTCGCCGTCAGCTCGACGACTCCCACCCGCAGGCGCGGGAAGCGCTCGAGCACCCCGTTGAGGATCAGGTTGGCCAGGGCGACCGCGGGCGCCAGGTACAAGAAGATCGAGTCGAAGAGCTGCTCGCCGTCCTCGTGCTCCCCCGTCCGCCAGGCCGGGTGGAGCGGGCTCTCGAACTCCGAGACGTGGAACACGGGAGCGACGCCTTCGTCGCTGAAGGCGCTCCACACCGGATCGAAGTCCGCATGGGCGAGAGGCTTCCCGTCCACCGGGGCCGGCGCGATCATGGCGAGCCGAAGCCCTTGCGCCCGCACCCGCCTGATCTCTTCGACCGCCCACGCCGGATCATGCAACAGGACGTGGGCCACCCCGAAGAGACGTCCTTCGGCCTCGCCGCACACGTCGGCCACGAAGCGGTTGTAGGCGCGGGCGTTGGCGCGTTGCGCCTCGCGGTCCGACGCCAGCCGCTGTTCCCACAGCAACCCGTAGTTGGGGAACATGACCGCGGCGTCGAGCCCGAACTCGTCGAGCGACGCCACCCGGGCACCGGCCAGGCGGTAGGAGTCGGGCACCGACTCGTCGAAGGACACGGGCGCCCGTTCGCCGCGCAGGCGTCGGAGGCGGTCGTCCCCGATCAGCTTCGAACGTTCAGGTATCGGGACCTCGAGTGGCGTGAGCCTGTCGCCGCGCCACGTCAGCCAGGGCCATCCGGCATCGTCGTCGGCGATGGACAGCGCATCAGACCGTCGCGCGGGATCGATGTACTCGGACCAGGTGGTCCTCGACTCGAACAGATGCTGGTCGACGTCGATGGTCTGCAGCGTCACATGTCCTCCCGGCGCAGAGTACCAGCGAGCGTTCCCCCTAATCTCGCCGGCATGGACGGGGGCGTTCGGGGCGACGGGTTGTGGGCACCGCAGCGGCGCGCGCTGACGCTCGGCCTGGTGCTCAGCGTGACGTTTGTCGCCTCCGAGGCGTTGGCCGTCATCACGGTGATGCCGCTGGTGGCCCGCGACCTCCACGGACTGGCGCTCTATGGCTGGGTCTTCTCGACGTTCCAGTTGGCCAGCCTGGTCGGGATCGTGGCGGCGGGTCGCGACGCGGACCGTCACGGCCCGGCCCGACCGTATGTCGTGGGCCTGGTGCTGTTCTCGGCCGGGCTCCTCGTCGCCGGCCTCGCCCCCTTCATGTGGGTGCTGGTGGCCGGTCGCTGCCTGCAGGGGTTCGGTGCCGGGGCTGTGCCGGCCGTGGCCTACGTGGCCATCGGGCGCAGCCTGCGCGAGGCGCAACGGGCGCGGATGATGGCGGTCCTCTCGACCGCCTGGGTGATCCCGGGCATCGTCGGACCGGGCGTAGCCGCAGCGGTCGCGCATCTCTTCGGATGGCGTTGGGTGTTCCTCGGCCTCATCCCCCTGGTCGCCCTCGCCGGGCCGATCGCCGTGCCGGCGCTCGTCCGCCTGGGCCGTACCGACATGCCCCCGGCCGAGGAGCACCGCATCGCCGACGCCGTCCGCACGGCGCTCGGCGCCGCCTTCGTCCTTGGCGCGTTGAGCGCGCGCAATGTCCTGCTCGGCCTGGGGCTGGCGGCGATCGGCGCCGCGGTCGGGTTCGCTCCGCTGCGCCGGCTCCTGCCGTCCGGCACGCTGCGCGCCGCCCGCGGCCTGCCCGCCACCATCCTGAGCCGGGGCCTCGTGACCTTCGCCTTCTTCGGCGCCGATGCCTACGTGACCTTGACCATCACGACTGTGCGGCACCACAGCACCCTCGTCGCCGGCGCCGTGGTCACGGCCTCCACGCTCGCCTGGACCATCGGCGCCTGGATCCAGGCGCGCCTCAACGAGCGCTGGGAGGGGGCGCGCCTCGTGCGAACCGGATTGGTCCTGATCCTGCTGGGCACCGCCGGCATGGCCTGGCAGCTCCGGCCCGGGGTACCGGTCTGGGAGGCGTTCGTCGCCTGGTCCGTTGCCGGGTTGGGGATGGGTCTCGCCTATGCGCCGATTTCGCTCATGATGCTGCGGGCCGCCCCTCCCGGGCGCGAGGGATGGGCCTCGGCCTCCTTGAACCTGGCCGACGTCCTCGGGATCGCGCTCGGCGTGGGGATCGGCGGGGCCGCGGTGGCGGCGGTCTCCCGGGGCACCCGCCCGGTCGCCGGCGGTGTCCTGATCGCGTTCGCCGTGGCGGGCCTGGCTGCCGCGCTGGCCCTGGTCATCGCCGGCCGCCTACCCGGTTCGCTGGCCCGCACCGAGGAGTCGCCGGTCAGCCGATAGCGCCGCGGATCCCGTGGAGCCAGGCGTCGGCCGCCTGCCACGCCGCGTCGGCCTGCCGCCGCTGTTCGGGTCCGTGCTCCCCGGCGGCGGGGTACGAACCGAGGAACTTCACCCCGGCCAGTGCGGCGTGGAGGTCACGCAGGCAGTCCGCCACGACCTCGTCCCCCACGTGACCGGACAGGTCGATGACGAAGCAGTAGTCGCCGAGGGCCTGCTTGGTCGGTCGTGACTCGAGCTTCGTCAGGTTGATGTTGCGCGCCGCGAACTGGCCGAGGATGCCGTGCAGGCTGCCGGGATGGTCCGCCCGTTGGAAGCAGACGATGCTCGTCTTGTCGTGCCCCGTCGGCCGTGGCACCCGGGACCGGGCGAGGAGGACGAAGCGGGTCTGGTTCTCGGGGTGGTCCTCCACGTCCTCCGCCACGATGGTGAGGCCGTAGCGCTCGGCGGCCAGCCGCGGCGCGATGGCGGCCTCGCCCGCGGCGCCGGACTCCCCCAACAACCGCGCCGCGTCGGCAGTCGAGTTGGCCGCGCGCTGTTGCGCCTCGGGCAGCTCGCGGGCCAGGTACTTCTGGCACTGGGCGAGGGCATGGGGGTAGGAGGACACCGAGCGGATGTCGGAGAGCCCGGTGCCCGGCACGGCCATCAGGTGGAGATGGATGTCCATGACGACCTCGCGCTGAATGTGCAGGTCGACGTCGTGGATCAGCCCGTCGATGGTGGCGCTGACCGTCCCTTCGATCCCGTTCTCAATGGGCACGAAGCCCAGCTCGGACTCGCCTTGGGCGACGGCGTCGAGCACCGCCGTGATGGAGGAGAGGGCCGTCAGGTCGGCCCGGGCCAGGTCGCGCTGGGTCAGGAGCGCCTCCTGCGTGAAGGTGGCCGCCGGGCCGAGGTAGGCCAGCGAGGTCGCAGGCGGGTTCACAGTTGGGCAGGATAGAGCAGGTCATGGACGCTTCCTCGCTTCGCGCGCTCGTCGAAGAGATCGCCTCGGGCGCCTGCACGGCCGATGAGGCCGTGCGTCGGCTGCGGCGTCTCCCCTACACGGACCTGGGATTCGCCCGGGTGGACCTGCACCGCGACCTCCGCCTGGGCCTGCCCGAGGCCGTCTACGGGCCCGGCAAGACGCCCGAGCACTGCGCCGCGGTGGTGGCGGAGCTGCTCACGGGGACCGATGGCCCCGTCCTGGTGACCAGGGCGAGCGAAGCCCAGGTGAAGGCGGTCACGGCCACCGCCACCGCCCTCGGCTTCGGCCCGGGAGCGGTCTCGGAGAGCGGCTCCTTCTCGACGGTGGTCTTCCGGCCCGCGCCGCCGAAGACCGGCGCCGTCGTGGTGATCACGGCGGGCACGGCCGACCTTCCCGTGGCTTCGGAGTGCACGGCGGTCCTGGGCGCTCTGGGCTTCACTCCCCGGCAGCTGACCGACTGTGGTGTCGCCGGACTGCACCGGCTGCTCGCCGAGCTCGACACGCTGGCCATGGCCGACGCCATCGTGGTGATCGCCGGCATGGAAGGTGCGCTGGCCAGCGTGGTGGGCGGCCTCACGCCGGCACCCGTCGTCGCCGTCCCGACCAGCACCGGGTACGGTGCCGCGCTCGAGGGGGTGACCGCGCTGCTCGCCATGCTCTCCGCCTGTTCCTCCGGGATCACCGTCGTCGGCATCGACAACGGATACGGCGCGGCGTGCGCGATCGCCCGGCTCCTCCCGTGACGTCGCCGGCGACGGGCCCCTCGACGGTGGCCTGGTTCCACTGCTTCGCCGGCATCGCCGGGGACATGGCCCTCGGATCGCTCGTCGACGCCGGCGCCGATGTCGACGAGGTCCGCGCCCTCCTCGACCGACTGGCCCTCCCCGGCTGGCACCTCGAGTTCGAGGAGGGCATCCGGGGAGGCATCGCATGCACCCGGGCCGTCGTCGGGGGTGACGACGTCGTGGTGCGCACCCACGGAGCCATCGCCGCCCTCATAGAGGAGGCCGCGCTGCCGGGGCGGGTGACGGCACGCGCCCAGGCCGTCTTCCACAAGCTGGCCTCGGTGGAGGCCGCCCTGCACCGGCGCCCCATCGACCAGGTCCACTTCCACGAGGTCGGCGGGCACGATGCGATCATCGACGTCGTCGGGACGGCCGCCGCGCTCGAGGTGCTCGGCGTCGACGAGGTCTGCGCCTCCGCGGTGGCCACGGGGATGGGTACGGTGCGCAGCGCGCACGGCTGGTTGCCCAACCCTGCTCCCGCAACGGTCCGACTCCTCGAGGGAGTCCCCTCCTACGGCCGCGACGTGCGCATCGAGCTCACGACTCCCACCGGCGCCGCGCTCCTGGCCGCGTTGTCCACCGCGTTCGGGCCCCTCCCGGACATGACGATCGCAGCCTCGGGATTCGGGGGAGGCACCGGCGAGATCGACGACCTGCCGAACTGCACCCAGGTCGTGATCGGCCAGAGCGTCGACCGATCCCCAGTCGGTCCCGGGCAATCGGCTCTCCTGCTCGAGACGAACGTCGACGACGTCACGGGCGAGCAACTCGGACACGCCGTCGCCGTCGCCCTCGAGGCAGGCGCATTGGACGCCTGGGTGAGCCCTGTCACCATGAAGAAGGGCCGACCGGGCCACGTCCTGCACGTGTTGACCGACGCCACGCTCGTCGAGGTGCAGCGCGCCGAGATCCAGCGGGTGACCGGGACCATGGGGATCCGCGCCACGGCCGTCGAACGCTGGCCGGTCGCCCGCGCGCTCGAACACGTCACCGTCGACGGCATCGTGATCCGCATGAAGGTCACCGGTGGACGGGCCAAACCGGAGTTCGACGACGTCGCCCTGGTGGCCACCAAGACGGGGGCCCCGCTGCACGAGGTCGCGAGCCGGGCCGAGGAGGCCTGGCGCGCTGTCCGCCGCCCGACCTCGGGACCGCGACCGGAGGGCACGCCGGCCTGATGGCGAGCGCGATGTTCCACTACGACGAGGCGATGACCGACCTGATCCTGACGGCCTGCCGGGAGCGCCTTTCCATGGACCCGGTGGCCCTCGATTTCGGTGGCCTCGTCGAGTCGCTCGACGCCGAGCTGGCCGGATTGATGCGGCCCGAGGGGAGCGATCCCGCCCACGTGCTGAAGGTGTTCGTCGACAAGCTGGCGACGGCGGTGGTGTCGTGCGACAGCCCGCGCTTCTTGTCCTTCATCCCGGCGGCACCCACCAAGGCCTCCCTGCTCTTCGACATGTTCGTCTCGTGCTCGTCCCTGCACGGGACCTCCTGGCTCGAGGCGGCCGGCGTGGTCGTGGCCGAGAACCAGGCGCTCGGCGTCCTGGCCGCGCAGGCCGGCCTGCCCGAGAGCGCCGGGGGCTGCTTCGTGGCGGGAGGGTCGGCGGGCAACCTGTCCGCCCTCATGGTCGCCCGGGACACCGCGGGGCACCGGCGCCAGGCCGACGCCCCGTTGCGTCCGCTCGTGGCGTTGAGCGAGGACGCGCACTCGTCGGTGGGAAAGGCCCTCCACGTCCTGGGCGTCGGTACGTTCACCGTGCCGGCGCCGGACCACCGGCTGACCGGTGCGGCGCTGCGGTCGGCCCTACGCGACGACCCACGCCGGGCTGACGTCATCGGGGTCGTGGCCACCGCCGGGACGACGAACGCGGGCATCGTCGACGATCTGGCGGGGGTCGCCGACGTCGCCTCCGAGCACTCGTTGTGGTTCCATGTCGACGGCGCCTACGGGGGCGCGGCCGCCCTGTTCGCGCCGTCCGTACGGGCGCAATTCGCCGGCTTCGACAGAGCGGACTCGTTCATCGTCGATCCACACAAGTGGCTCTTCGCGCCCTTCGACTGCGCCGCGCTCGTCTACCGGCAGCCCAACCTGGCCAAAGCCGTGCACACCCAGGACGCCCAGTATCTCGAGGTGTTGCACAGTGAGAACCCCGAGGAGTGGAACCCGAGCGACTACGCCTTCCACCTCACGCGGCGGGCCCGCGGCCTGCCCCTCTGGTTCTCTCTGGCCGTCAACGGCCTCGATGCCTACCGCGACGCGGTGGAGGCGGGGCTCTCCATCGCCCAGCGGGCGGCCGAACGGATCGCCGCGTCACCCCACGTCGAGCTGGTGCGCGACCCCGGGCTCTCCATCGTGCTGTTCCGGCGCCTGGGCTGGGAGAAGCTCGACTACGAGAGTTGGTCGGCCCGCCTGCTCAGCGCCCAGATCGGCTTCGTCACGCCGACGACGTGGGAGGGCGAGACCGTCGCCCGCTTCGCCTTCCTCCATCCCAACACCACCGTGCAGATGGTCGACGAGATCCTGGGCTCAATGGCCGAAGCGTGACCAGGCGCGGCGCAGCACGATCCCCAGCGTCTCGACGTCCTGCGCGCCCGGAATTGGCCAGGCATCGTCGATGAGGAAGTAGGGCACGCCGGTCACATCGAGTTCCTCTGCCGCTGTCTCGTCGGCCCGGACCTCAGCCGTGTACGCGGTCCCGTCGAGCACCTTTTCGGTGATGTGGTCAGGGACACCCGCGGCTCGGGCCTCGTCTCGCAGGACGGCGTGATCCGAGAGCTGCCGCCCCTCGCTGAAGTGGGCAGCGAACAGCCGCTGGGCCAGCGGGTGCTCCTGGACGGTCCCGCGCACCGCCTGCGTGAGACGGTGCGCGTCGAAGGTGCTGCCCGATCGCACGTGCTCGAAATCGAAGGTGAAGCCGACCTCCGCCCCGAGCGCCGTCAGGTGCGCGTGGCCGGCGCGGACCTGCTCGGGGCTCATGCCGTACTTGCGCCGCAGGCGCTCCTCCTGGGTGCCCTCGACCCGCGCCGGCGCGTGCCGGTCCAGCTCGAACGCTCGGTGCGCCACGGTGACCTCGCGGGCGTGCTCGAAGTCAGCGAGCGCGACCTGGAGCCGGGCCAGGCCCAGCGCGCACCACGGGCACGCGTAGTCGGACCACACATCGATCTGCATGCACCGCTCACCCTAGGGGCGCGCACGAAGCCGCCCTACACCCAGTCCCGCTCCGGCCACCCCTCGGCGGCGGCCATGAGAGTCCAGCAGGTGGCGCCGTCGATGGACTCGCGGATGATGTCGGCGTGCCCGGCGTGCCGGGCCGTCTCCTCGATGAGGTGCAGCAGGACCCAGCGGGCGGTCCAGACGATCCCGCCGGGAATCCACGGAACGACGTCGGTCGTCGGTGGAAGCGGCGCGGCGAGGTCCTCCAATGCTCCGACCACCTTCTCGGTCATGCGGGCCTGGTCGTCGGCCAGGGCCAGCACGTCGTCGAGCGTCTCCCCTTCGGTCAGGCGGAAACCGTCGGACCACTCGTTCTCGTCCCCGGGGGCGAAGACGGTGGTGTCACCCGTCGTGAGGAACGTGGTCCAGGCCCGCTCCACCAGCGCCGCGTGCTTGATCAGGCCGGCGAGGCTGAGTTCGCTGACCGTCGGCCGGCCGGCGACCTGCTCCCGGTCCAGGCCGTGGGCGGCGTAACGCAGGGCGTCTCGCTGCTGACCGAGGAAGGCCAGGAGCGACTCGCCTTCGTCGACGAGGGGGGCAACGAGTCCGGGCATCGCGTCATCTCCGTTCTGGCCGGGTCTCGCCCGGCCCTGTCTGTGCGTGGTGTCATGGTGCGCCCTCAAAGTGGCCATCTCATGGCCACTTTTCTTGGCAAACTGCTCAGGTGCGCGCAGATCGCCTCGTCGCTGCCCTCCTGGTCCTGCAAGCGAAGGGCCGTATCACCGCCGCCGAGCTGGCGCGCGAGCTCGAGATCAGCGAACGGACGGCCCGCCGCGACCTCGATGCCCTCGCACTGGCCGGAATCCCCGTGTACTCCCAACCCGGGCGTGGCGGCGGTTGGGAGCTGGTCGGCGGGGCGCGCACCGACCTGAGCGGGCTGACCGCCGACGAGGCGCGCGCGCTCTTCCTCATCGCCGGGCCGTCCGGCGCCACGCCCGAGGTCCGGAGGGCTCTCCGCAAGCTGGTGCAAGCCCTCCCGGCGACCTTCCGCGAGCACGCCGAGGCCGCCGCCTCGGCGGTCGTCCATGACCCGTCGGGCTGGGACCACACGGTGCCCGCGGCGCCCGACCATCTCGAAGCGCTCCAACGCGCCGTGATCGAGGGTGTGCGGGTCGAATTGGACTACCGCGGTCGGGACGGGCGGCGCTCGTCGCGGACTGTCCACCCGCTGGGGCTCGTGGTCAAGAACAACACCTGGTACCTCGTGGCGGGGACCGCCGCCGGCCAGCGCACCTTCCGGGTGAATCGCGTGCGGTCGCTGCGGCTCACCGCGGAACCGGTCGTGCGCCCGGACGACTTCGACCTGGCCGAGGCCTGGAGCTCCATCGTGACGACGGTGGATGCGCAACGCGCCCCCGTACGGGTGCGAGTGCGAACCGACCGCGCGACCGTCGACGTCCTGCGCTACGTCTTCGGCAACCGCGTCGAATCCCGCGTGACCTCTCCGGACGGGAAGTTCGAGGTGGAGCTACGCGCCCAATCAGAGGTCATGGTGGCGCGTCAGCTGGCGGGATTCGCCGACCGCATCGAGGTCGTGGCCCCGGAGAGCGTGCGTCGACACCTGGCCGACATCGGCCGGGGCCTCGTGCGCGCCCACGCCTGACGGCGACGTCAGGCCGACGCGATCGCTGCCTCGACCAGCGCGCCCGCCGCCAGCAGCCGCTCCTCACTGTGGGGCGGCCCGATCAGCTGCATGCTGGCGGGCAACGGCCCGGCCGCCGGCACCGGCAGCGCGAGCGCCGGCACTCCCGCCAGGTTCACGGGAAGGGTGCAACGTGAGACCAGGAGGTCGTCCCCCTCATCGAGACGCGGCGGGAAGATGGTCAGGGTCGGGGTCACGAGGATGTCGATCTCGGTGAAGATCTGCTCCAGTGCCGCCTTCCACGTGCGCTGGGCCGTCCACGCAGCGCGGACCGCGCCCTCGTCGAAGGCTGATCCGAACTCCAGCCGCGTCCGCACGTCGGCGCTGATCCCCCCGGGGTCCTCTCGCACCAGGTCCGCGTCGGAGGCCCAGGCCTCGACGACCAGGAGGAGGCCGGCCTGCAAGGTGGCGTCGTCCCACCCCGGGACCGCCAGATCCCGGCAGTCCCACCCCGCCAGGTCCAGCGCGCGATCGAGCGCAGCGGTGATGGCCGGGTCCGCCTCGAGGACGAGCCGCCCCACGGTGAGATCGCCAACGCCGGCCTCGCCGACGGCGAAGCCCGGTTCGAGCAGCTCCATCCCCGTCACGAGACCGGCCACGGTGCGGGCCATCGGGCCGACGGTGTCGAAGCTCGGCGCCAGCGGCCAGACCCCCTCGAGGGGGATGCGGCCCCACGTCGTCTTGAGCCCGGCCGTCCCGCAACAGGCGGCCGGGATCCGTACGGATCCGCCGGTGTCGCTGCCGTAGGCCACATCCGCCTCGCCCGTGGCCACCGCGACGGCTGAGCCGCTCGAAGACCCGCCGGGGACGCGGGTGGGGTCGAGTGGGTTGACCGGCGTCCCGTACCACTGGTTCACCCCGGTCACACCCAGGGCCAGTTCGTGCAGGTTGGTCCGACCGACGATCCGGGCTCCCGCCGCCCGGGCACCGGAGAGGCACACGGCATCCCGGGCCGCCGGCACGGCCCGGTCCGCCACGGCGCGGCAACCCGCAGTCGTTCGTTCCCCCTCCATGTCGATGAGGTCTTTGACAGCCAGGCGGACCCCGGATCCCGACGTGTCGTAGCGGGTGATGAAGGTGGTCATCTCCTCATTGTGTACGGGAAGAACGGTCAGACGCCCCCGGCGGGCGAGGCGACGGTGCCGTCTTCCACCGGCGCCACCTCCTGGCGACCGCGCTGGAGGCCGAACAGGGCCACGACGCCGGCGAAGGCCATGATCCCGCACATGACGTAGAGCACCGCCTGGGTGGCGTGGGCGAAGTCGAGCGAGACGAAGTGCGGGATGGACGTGACCGAGCCGTGTCCCTGCTGGGTCTGCGTGATCCGGTTGGCCTCGGTGGCGGCGTTCGGATCGCCCATCGCCTTCAGTGAAGTCGTCAGATGCGAGCGGTAGTTGAACAGCAGGATGGTGCCGAGCGCCGCCAGGCCGAGGCTGGCGCCGAAGTTGCGGATGGTCTGGGTGATGCCCGTCGCCTCCCCGTAGGAGAGGTTTCCCGCCCGGTTCACCGCGTCGGTGTTGGCGGGGCCGAGCATCATGCCCATGCCCGCGCCGGCCACGATGACCCAGATCTGTTGCTTGCCGAAGCTGAGGGTCGTCGCCTTGGAGGCCCAGACGCCGAAGCCGACGGCCGCGATGGCACAGCCGATGACGACGGCCCGCTTGGCTCCCTCCCGGTCGAGGATGCGGCCCCCGATCTGGGCGGCGACCACGAAGCCGAGGAAGAAGAAGAGCAGGAACAGTCCCGCCTGCGATGCCGTCTTGTGCAGGGCGATCTGCGCGTACTCGCTGGCGAAGAAGAAGACGGGGATGAAGGCCATCATGGCGATCAGCAACACCAGGTTCTCCGCCGTGAAGGCGCGGATGCGGAAGATGGAGACCTGAATGAGGGGCGACTCGGTGCGCAGCTCGACGAGCACGAAGATCACGAGAATGGCGAGCCCGCCCACGATGCAGAGCCACGTCCAGGGATTGCTCCAGCTCCAGAGGACGGACTGTTGCAGGCCGAAGATACTGAGCCCGATGCCGACGGCGATGAGGACGGCACCCCGGTAGTCGATCGGGGCCCACTTGTACTGGGTCTTCGGCTTCGACACGTAAATCAGGGCCAGCGCGATGAGGGCGACCGGGATGTTCACCCAGAAGATGGCCCGCCACGTCCATTGGGTCAGATAGCCACCCAGGATCGGGCCGATCGCGGTGAGGCCGCCGGCAATCCCGAAGAAGAGCGCGAGCGCCTTCCCGCGCTCGCGCAGACGGGAACACGTTGACGACGATGGCGAGAGCGGCCGGGAACATCAGGGCACCACCGGCACCCTGGACCACGCGGAACCCGACGATCCACGCCTCGGCCCCGGAGCCCGTCGGGGTCAGGCCGCACATGGTCGAGGCAAAGACGAACACGATCACGCCGATGACGCACATCTTGGTGTGGCCGAAGATGTCCGACAGCCGGCCGCCCAGTGCGAAGAGCGCGGCGAGGGCGATCAGGTAGCCGTTCACCACCCACTGCACCCCGGTCGACGAGAGGCCGAGCTCGCTTTGGATGTTCGGCACGGCGATGGAGACGATCGTCTGGTCGATGAACGTCATGGAGACCGCGAAGATCATGGCGGCCAGCACCCAGTTCCGCCCCTGCATGCCGTTCCCGTTCATTGCGCCCTCCCTCCACGTTGTTCGCAGAAACCCTAACGGTTGAGTCACGCCTGGTGGCGGGGCCGCTTGCCGGTCCACGGCGTGTTCGCCGTGATCGTCGGGGTCACCGTGGTGGTCCGGACGATGGCCGAGTTGCGCCAGACGGCAGGCGCCGCCCCACGCCAACAGCGCTGGCCGCCTGGCTCGGCCTCGTCTCCTCTGGTGCGGGTCGCGCGACGCAGTTGGTGCTTCCACACACTGGCCGCTCCTTCACCCTGACCGTGCCGACGAGCAGCGACCAGCCGGTGATCGCCGACGGCCTACGAGTACCTCCGCCACCCGAGCTACCTGGGCCAGCTGCCGGCCGCCACGGGCATCGACCGTCAGCAGGGGTTCTATCCGGGCGCGCCCGACATCTCCGCGAGCATCTGCTCCAGCGCCGCCTGATCCGGCCCGACGAAGGGCGTCGCCGCCGGCACAGCCTCGAGGTTGGCGATGAGACGATCCAGAGAGTGACCCGGCGCGGCGGGCAGGTGACTGCTCAGGACGGTCGTCGGCTGCAGGTCGCGGAGCGCTCCGAGCGCGCCGGCGAACGTGTCCGGATTCGTGTTGTGAAGCCAGGGCGAGTCGACCGTCGCCCAGAAGACCTGGCCCTGGCGGAGCGCCTCGTCCGAGAGGTCGTCAGCGTTCTGGGGGACCTCGTCGAGCAGGGCACCGAAGCAGTCCGCGGTGAAGAGTGCCCCCGAGCGGTCGTCGTGGAACCCCGTCGTGATCGGGTTGTCGAACGTCGGTGGCTTCACCGCCGTCAGGGTGCGGTCACCGACGTGCACCGACTGTCCCGGGTTGACCAGGAAGACGCGCTCCAACGGCAGGGGGGCGAAGAGGCCCATGATGCCCACGCCGAGGAACGACGTGATCACCCGGATCTGTGGGTTCTCCGCGAGCAGCCTTCCCAGGGAACCGATGTGGTCGAAATCCGTGTGCGTCAACCAGACGTAGCGCAGGTCGGAAGGATCGATGACGGTCCGCAGGACGGTCATGAATTCGTCGGCGTCCACCACGGCCCCGGTATCGACCAGCACCGGTTCGGCACCGTGCAGGACGAAGGCGTTGATCGGGATGAGTCCGAAACCCGGCACGGCGAAGCTCGTCGTCAGGACGTCGATGCCGGGCGCAGCCTCGTAGGTCGTGATCATGGCGTGTCTCCTTGTGTGATCGGTGCCGCAGGGTCGGGAACGATGTCGATGCCGTGCCGGGCGGCCGCCGCCTCGTGGAGCGAAGCCGGGAGCTCGGGCAGCCCGGCGGGCGGCATGGTCAGCGCGGTGGCCGGCCGCCCGCAGGTGCGGGTGAAGTCCTCGAACCCTGCCGGCGTCAGCAAGAGGAGGAAGTGCGCCGCTTCCGAATCGACGCGGAAGCGGTGCTCCACCTCCCGCGGCCCGAAGACGAAGGAGCCGGCGGCGGCGGTCCTCTCCTCGTCGCCCAGCCAGAAGGTGAGCTCCCCGCTCACGATGTACCAGGCCTCGTCCTCGTGTCGGTGTCGGTGTCGCGGCGAACCGGCACCACGGGGCGCCCGCACCTCCGCCACCGTGAGGCCACCATTGGTCTCGGTGCCCGTGGCCTTGTAGGAGACGAGGGCGTCGGCGAACCAGAGCGCCTCACCCTCGCCGGCCTCGAGCACGTAGGCGCCCGCACCAAGATCGAGCGTCATTGCCGCCCGGCCTCATCCTTCGCTTCAACGCAGCTCTTCAGCTGCGCGAGCGTGTGCTGCATCGCCTCGCGCAGCTCGCGGGCGCGATTCGTCGGGATGTCGACGACGCGGGCCCAGGCGGGGATCCACTTGACCTCGTACGACTCGGTGACCCTGGTCCCGCCATCGACTGCTTCGAAGCGGTAACGCCACACGGTCGACTCACGGCCACCCTCCTCGGTGACGAAGGCGAACTCGCGGCCGGGATCGGCGACCAGCACGCGCCCCCGGCGCGACCACTTCATGAGACCGCGGGGACCGCCCCGGTTGTGACCCACGAACCTGGCCCCCTCGGCCGGACCGTCGGCCCCGCCCTCCCATTCGACGCTCTGGCACTCGGGGCTCCATTCGCCCATGCGGGGCAGCTCGGCCACCAGGCCGTAGATGCGTCCGGGCGCCGCCCGGACCACCGTCTCCCCGCTGTCCTGCGTCAGCCACCATCTGCTGCTCTTGCCTGCCATGCCGCTCCTCCTCGACTCGATGCCGGTAGGCTACTGATATTAGCTATTGCTGTCAAGCACATCTTTTGCTATATTCACACTTATGAGCCGGAGCGAGACGCGACCCCCGCCGGAGGCGGACACCGCTCGCCGGCCGGACCGTCGGGCCCGGCGGCGCCAAGAGACGATCGAGGAGATCCTCGACATCGCCCGGGACGTCATGACCGAAGAGGGCGTCAACGGGCTGAGCCTGGCCGAGGTGGCTCGCCGCCTCGGGGTCCAGCCGCCGTCGCTCTACAAGTACTTTCCGTCGCTCATGGCCGTCTACGACGCCCTGTTTCTCCGCGGCCAACTCGAGAACCTGGCCGAAATACGCAAGGGGATGGCGGAGGCCGAACCGGGTCTCGACGCGCTGATCGCCGGACTCGAGGCCAGCGGGCGCTGGGCGCTGGCGAACCGCGCCGTGGCCGAACTGTTGTTCTGGCGACCGGTCCCGAGCTTCCACCCGTCCGAGGAGGCCTTTGCGTCGAGTGTGGAGATGGTCGCGTTGCAACGGCGCGCGCTGGCTGACGCCGTCCTCGCCGGTCAACTCGGCCCCGACGCCAACGACGAGGACGCCGTCTTCGTCGTATCGACGCTGATCGTCGGCGTGCTCAGTCAGGCCTTCGCCAACGAGCCCGACCTCCCGTGGGGAGAGGGCCGCTTCACACCCACCTTCGCGCGCCTCATGCGTCTGCTCCCCGCGGCGTTCCCCTTGCCGGCGCCCTAAGCGGGAGGCGGGCGACGGGCGGCGCAGTGTCGCCACTTACTACGGTGCGCCCGGCCGATCGCCGGCACGGGATGGCCACGGGCGCGGGCGCCCCGTTACGAGGCCCGGGCCTCGAGCGTCTGGCGGTACACGTTGGTCGTGCGCTGCTCGAACCCCGCGTTCGAGTACAGGCGGTTGGCGTCTTCACGACCCGGGCGCGACGTCAGGTCGACGGTTCGGGCTCCGTACGCCTCCGCGTGCGCGACCGCCGCTCTCAGGAGCGCCGTGGCCACGCCCTTCCCGCGTGCCGCGTTGTCGGTGATCACGTCCTCGATCCAGCTGCGTCGTCCGGTCAGGATCTCGAACGTGACCAGCGTCAGGGTCCCAACGATCCGACCCTCTTCCTCGGCGACGAAGAGGGTCGTGGCGGGGTCGGCCACGATCCCGGCCAGCTGCGCCAGCGTCGGTGGCGGAGCAGAGCGCGACAGCTGGGGCAAGAGGTTGGTGACCGCCTCCAGGAGCGCGGCGTCTGCCGACGCGGCGACCCGAACGGTGATCACGTCTTCGCCGGGTCCCCGCCGCGCCACATCGGTTGGCGCACGCTGTCGTAGAGCACGTCACGCCGCTCGCCGTTGATGGCGGCGAAGACGTGCTCACCCCAGCGGTCGGAACCGACGAGCGGCTGCGGCATCCGCTCGCGGGTGAACCAGCCGACGTCGCGCGTCTCGAGCGGGTGCGGCGCCAGCTCGCCACCCACCGCCCGGCAGTAGAAGAGGAGCGAGTACAGCGGCACCCGGGTGAAGCCGAGGCGCAGTCCGTCGAGGACCGCGATGAGGCGCACCGGCTCCGCGATGATGCCGGTCTCCTCCTCGACCTCCTTCACCACGACCTCGGCCGCCGAATAGCCCACGTCGCACCACCCGGTGGGGTACAGCCAGATGCCCGAGTCCGCCCGTTGGATCAACAGCAGCTCACCCTTGTCGTTGCCGACGGCGGCGCCGACCGCGACCTTGGGGGTGACGTAGCCGGGGACGCCCTTGCCGACCGTGTCCATCCACTCCTGCACCAGGCCGCCGGCGTGGTCGGGGTCGTCCCCGCCGTCCGCCTCGGCCCGGATGTCCGCCGCCACCTTGAGGATCTCCTCGAAACGCTCACGCTCGTAGAGGCTCTCGGTGAACCCCAGCCCGGTGCGGGCGATCCCCGCCAGGGCCTCGCTCCAGCGCAGCAGCGTCTTGAGGGGCACGTCCTGGTGATCGTTCGGGTCCACGAGCGGTGACGCTACCGCGGCCCGCCGCGTGGGCCAGAATGGAGCGTGTCCGTCAACGAGGATTGCCGCCATTACGTGATGCGGACGACGCCGCGGGGGGACCGCCTGGAGCGCTGCAAGGTCGACGCCAACGAGCCGCTCCCCTTCGCCTGCCCCGAGGGTTGCGTCTTCTACGAACCCCGCAAGGTGTCCTCGGCGGGGTGGCACGTTCCCCGGGACCCCGAGCAGCGCTGAGCCCACCCGGCGTCATCCCTCGAGGACGTCCCCCAGGAGGTCGACGGTGATGCCCTCGCCGCGTAGCCAGTCCAGCGCCGCCTCCACCTGGGCCGCCTGACCGTCCATCTCGCAGACGATCCAGCCGCGGTGCTCCTCGACGTCGGCCCGCCGGATGTCGGGATCCACGTCGAACCGGCGCACCAGGGTGGCGAGCACGGCCCGCCGGACCTCCGACTCGGGGAACGTCAGCTTCACCTTGACCCGGACCCCGCTCATGGCGCCCCCTCGCTCGCGTCCGCCTCGCGCAGGCCGCGGTTGAGGCTGCCCGACCGGAAGCCCTCCAGGTCCAGCGCGACGAAGCGGAAGCCCCCGGCGCGCACCGCGGCCACCACCTCCTCCCGGCGGGCCACGACCTCGGCCAGCGCGGCGGGCTCCACCTCCACGCGGGCGGCGTCGCCATGGTGGCGCACCCGCAGCTGCCCGAAGCCGAGCGCGTGCAGCGCCGCCTCGGCCGCCTCGACGGCGGCCAGGCGGCCCAATGTCACCGGAGTGCCGTAGGGCAGGCGCGAGGCCAGGCAGGCCGCGGCCGGCTTGTCCCAGGTGCGCAGCCCGAGCAGTCGGGACCAGTGGCGAATGTCGTCCTTGGTGAAGCCGGCCCCGACCAGCGGGAAGGCGGCGCCGGCCGCGGCCGCGGCCGCCTGGCCGGGGCGGTGGTCGCCCAGGTCGCTGACGTTCACCCCGAGCACCACGGTCGCACCCTCGGCGGCGGCCAACGGGCCCAGCGCGTCCATCAGCGCGGTCTTGCAGCGGGCACAGCGGTCGGGACCGTTGGCGACATAGGCCGCATCCTCCATCTCGCTCGTCGGCACCCCGACCCAGCGCAGGTCCCACTCCTCGGCCAGGGACCGGCAGTCCGCCTCTTCGGCGCCGGCCAGCGAGGGTGAGAGCGCGGTGGCGCAGAGGACCGCGTCCTCGCCGAGAGTGTCGTGGGCCACCTTGGCCAGCAGCGACGAGTCGGCGCCGCCGCTGAACGCCACGACGACGCGCCCGAGCCGGCGCAGCTCGTCCCTCAGGTCCTCCAGCGAGGCGGTCGCGATGGGCGCGGTGGAAGCGGTCATGGTGTGGCGGTCAGGCGCCCAGCGCCGAGAGCACCTCGTCGAGCGTGCCCACCATGCCGGTGTAGAAGGGACCGAACTCGGCATAGAGGGCCGAGGCCTCGTCGAAGCGCATTTCGTAGACGCAGTCCTTGAGGTCGTCGGGGTGCGTGCCGAAGAGGGTCACCCCCCACTCGTAGTCGTCGAGCCCCGTCGAACCGGTGATCACCTGGAGGATGCGGCCGTGGAAGGTCCGGCCCACCTTGCCGTGGCCGAGCATCAGCTGCCGGCGCGCCTCGAAGTCGAGGGCGTACCAGTTCTGCGCGTCGCCCCGTCGCTTGCTCATCGGGTAGAAGCAGAAGGCCGCCTTGCCCTCGGGCGGGAGCTGGGGGAAGAGCCGGGCCTGGCGGAGCTCGTCGGGGACCCCGGCGGCGTACTCGGAGACCTCGGTCAGCGACACGTAGGACTGGACGGCGACCAGGCCGGACCCGGCGGCCTCGGTCTGCAGGCGGCGCAGCCGCCAGACATCGGGTCCCAGCGCCATGAGCCCGAGATCCGCCTTGTGGCCGAGCAGGGCCACCGGGACCACCTGGTAGCCGTCCGCCTCGGCCGCGCTCACCGCCTTGCGCAGGGCGTTCGCGTCGAAATCAGGCGCCAGCCGGCAGAACAGATGGAGGACCCCCCAGCCGGTCGTCGGGGTCAGAGCCACGCCGTCAGTGTAGAGAAGCCGCTCGGGCCCGAAAGACAGCGCCCTCTACGAATCCTTGGGGACGGCGTTGGCGGTTACGGAGCCTGACGGCGCGTCGGCGAAATAGGGTGGGTCGGGGGGGTGCGTGACGATCTTCTTTTGAGAAGGGGGGAGTTTTGCGCAATGCAACGAAGGTGGGGGTTGCGATGGCCTCGGTCGTGGCGGTGGTCGCGATCACAGTGGCCGTCACGGGATCAATCGCCCGGCCGCCCCAGACGGCTCGGCTGTCGGCGACACTCGCCGCCGCGCAGGTCGCGTCGACGACGAGCGGCCACGGGTATTGGCTCGTCGCTTCGGACGGCGGGGTTTTCACCTTCGGCAACGCCGGGTTCTTCGGATCACTCGCGGGGCAGCACCTCAACGCGCCAATCGTTGGCCTGCTTCCGACTCCCGACGATCAGGGGTACTGGCTCGTTGCCTCGGACGGCGGAGTCTTCAGTTTCGGTGACGCAGCCTTCTTTGGCTCAGAAGGTAATCAGCACCTGAATGCCCCGGTCGTTGGGATCGCCTCCACGGCTGGCGCTGGCAGCGGGCCGTTGGGACCGTCGGGGCCACAAGGGCCACAAGGCGCGACTGGCCCTCCTGGACCGGCTGGACCGCCGGGGCCACAAGGTGCACAGGGCACCACTGGACCTTCGGGACCGGCTGCGTCCAACGTGATTTACGGGCGGATCATCGGCGTCGACTTCGGTGCAAGGTCCGAGGACACCGGCGCTCCTTCGGGTGTCTCTACGGCCGGCGTCTCCGACGTCCTCTCGGAGCAGTTGTCGGCAACGAGCGCCCTCACCTTGGAGAACCTACAGGTCACTCTGGTGCAGCCCGGTGGTGACTCAGCGGACCCAGTCCCAGCCACGTCGAGCCAGGCGAGCATGACCTTTCTCTTTATCGATCAGGACGGAAACGTCAACGGCTGCAGCATTCCTCCCGGCGCTGCAACATGCAGCTTGGCCGCTGTTGGCACGATTCCGGCGGGCAGTCTCTTGGGTGTCGGTCTCGGTCTCGAGGGTCCTCCTCCAGGGCAACTCACCGGCTATACCCCTGACGTGGTCTTCAACTACCAGGCGATTCCGTAGAGCAACCGCCTCTCTGCTCCGCCGCTGTTCAACAGGTTTGCCTCGACTCGAGGCCTGTGCGCGCCCAGGCTTGTGTGCGATCAGCATGCACAGAACCTCGCTCCTCTGGCCGGAGTTGGCGGGCGGCCCACTGAGTTAGCTGGTGGGTATCTCAGAGGAGTGGGACCTGGTCACCGGGACACTCGACGTCTGGATCCGTCACGCGCCCCGAAAAACAGTGCGCCCGGCCTTGCGGCCGGGCGCACCATTCAGCCTCGGTTGGGGTGGAGGCAGTCCCCAGTGTCACCCAGCGCTGTTGCAGCGCCGTGGCAACCCGGTGACAGCCCTGTCCCGGGACCGGCGGCAGCCGGTCTAGTAGTCGTCCATCCCGCCGGGCATGGCGGGCGCGTCTTCCTCGGGCTTGTCCACGATGACCGCCTCGGTCGTCAGGAACAGGGCCGCGATGGACGCCGCGTTCTGCAGGGCGGAGCGGGTGACCTTGGCGGCGTCGATCACGCCGCTCTTGAACAGGTCCTCGTACTCACCGGTGGCCGCGTTCAGGCCGTGGGCGCCCTTGAGATTGCGCACCTTCTCGATGATGACCCCACCCTCGAGGCCGGCGTTCACCGCGATCTGCTTGAGCGGCTCCTCCACGGCCTTGCCCACGATGCGGGCCCCGGTGGCCTCGTCGTCATCGAGCTTCTCGGCACCCTCGTAGATGGCGGTCTGGGCCCGGAGCAGGGCAACGCCACCGCCGGGGACCACACCCTCCTCGATGGCGGCCTTGGTCGTCGACACGGCGTCCTCGATCCGGTGCTTCTTCTCCTTGAGCTCGACCTCGGTGGCGGCCCCGACCTTGATCACGGCCACACCGCCGGACAGCTTGGCCAGGCGCTCCTGGAGCTTCTCCCGGTCGTAGTCCGAGTCGGTGTTGTCGATCTCGGTCTTGATCTGGTTGATCCGGCCCTTGATGTCGGACTCGGTGCCCGCACCCTCGACGATGGTGGTCTCGTCCTTGGTGACGACGATCTTGCGGGCGGTGCCCAGCAGGTCGAGCGTCACGTTCTCCAGCTTGAGGCCGACCTCTTCGGTGACGACCTGGCCGCCGGTGAGGATGGCGATGTCCTGGAGCATGGCCTTGCGGCGCTCGCCGAAGCCGGGGGCCTTGACGGCCACGGAGCGGAAGGTGCCACGGATCTTGTTCACCACGAGGGTGGCCAGGGCCTCGCCCTCGACGTCCTCGGCGATGATCAGCAGCGGCTTGGCGCTCTGCATGACCTTCTCGAGCAACGGCAGCAGGTCGCGCACGGCGGTGATCTTCGAGCCGACCAGCAGCACGTAGGCGTCCTCGAGCGAGGCTTCCATGCGCTCGGGGTCGGTCACGAAGTAGGGGGCGATGTAGCCCTTGTCGAAGCGCATGCCCTCGACGAGGTCCATGTCCATGCCGAAGGTCTGGGACTCCTCGACGGTGATGACACCGTCGCGGCCCACCTTGTCGATGGCCTCGGAGATCATCTCGCCGATCTCGGTGTCGGCGGCCGAGATGGAGGCCACCTGGGCGATCTGCGCCTTGGTCTCGGTCTCCTTGGCGATGCCGCGGATGGAGCCGACGGCGATGTCGACCGCAGCCTCGATGCCCCGCTTGAGCGCCATGGGGTTGGCCCCGGCGGCCACGTTGCGCAGGCCTTCGCGGACCATGGCCCAGGCGAGGACGGTGGCCGTGGTGGTGCCGTCACCGGCGACGTCGTCGGTCTTCTTGGCCACCTCCTTGACCAGCTCGGCGCCGATCCTCTCGAACGGGTCCTCGAGGTCGATCTCCTTGGCGATGGACACACCGTCGTTGGTGATCGTCGGTGCGCCCCACTTCTTGTCGAGCACCACGTTGCGGCCCTTCGGGCCGAGGGTGACGCGGACCGCGTCCGCCAGCTTGTTCATGCCGGTCTCCAGGCCGCGGCGGGCGTCCTCCTGGAAGGCGATGATCTTGGCCATCTGGTCTATTCCTCCATTAGCACTCTCGTCTTGTGAGTGCTAACAGGTAACCACCTTAGAGCGCTGCGCGCAAGACCCGTGCGGCCGCCACCCCGGGCCGGGACCCGTCCGGGGGCTCATATCGGGGCTCAGGTCGAGGAATCAGCCCCCGGCGACGGCTGGGACGATCGAGAGGGTCTGCCCGGGCGAGACCGGCGTGGCCAGGCCTTCGAGGAAGCGGACGTCCTCGTCGGCCAGGAAGACGTTGACGAAACGACGCAGGTTCCCGGCGTCGTCGAACAGGCGCTCGGCCAGGCCGGGGTGGGCGGCGTCGAGGGCCTTGAGGGTCTCGCCGACCGAGGCCCCCTCCACCTCGACCTCACCGGCGCCCCCGGTCAGGGTGCGCAGCTGCGTGGGGATGCGGACGGTGACGCTCATCAGGGGGTCTCCTTGGTCTGGTGGTCGTCCACGACGGCGTCGAAGGCGTCCAGGGTGGGGGCGATCGTGGCCGTGGGGGCGCTCCCCGGTACTCCGGCCAGGGCCTCCACCGTCTTGAGCCCGTGGCCGGTGACCAGGGCCACCACCCGCTCGTCGGGGCGGATGGCCCCGGAAGCGGCCAGCTTGCACAAGGTGGCGATGGTCACCCCGCCCGCCGTCTCGGCGAAGATCCCCTCGGTACGGGCCAGCAGCCCGATGGCCTCGGTGATCTCGGCGTCGGTCACGGCGGCGCACGAGCCGCCCGACCGACGCATGGTCTCGAGGGCGTACCAGCCGTCGGCCGGGTTGCCGATGGCCAGCGACTTGGCGATGGTCCGGGGCTTGACCGGCCGGATGGCGTCGGTGCCGTCGAGGAAGGCCGTGGCCACGGGCGAGCACCCCTCGGCCTGGGCGCCCGACACCCGGACGTCGGGCTCGGCGGGCAGGAGGCCCACCTTGCCCAGCTCGGCGAAGCCCTTGGCCACCTTGGTCAGCTGGCTGCCCGACCCGATGGGGACCACGACGTGGTCCGGGGCCTGCCAGCCCAGCTGCTCGGCGATCTCGAAGGCCAGCGTCTTGGAGCCCTCGGCGTAGTAGGTCCGCACGTTGACGTTGACGAAGGCCCAGGTCGGGCGCTCGCTCGTCAGCTCGGCGCACAGGCGGTTGACGTCGTCGTAGGTCCCCTCGACGGCGATGACCGTCCCGCCGTACACCGCCGTCATGGTGACCTTGGCCGCCTCGAGGTCGTGAGGGATGAGGACGACCGAGTCCATGCCGGCCCGGGCAGCGTGGGCGGCCACCGAGTTGGCCAGGTTGCCGGTCGACGCGCAGGCGGCCACCTTGAAGCCGAGCTGGCGCGCCTTGGTGAGAGCCACCGAGACCACCCGGTCCTTGAACGACCCCGTCGGATTGGCGGTGTCGTCCTTGATCCAGAGCTCGCCCAGCCCGACCTCGGCGGCCAGGCGGTCGGCCCGCACCAGCGGGGTGAAGCCGGCGCCGAGATCCACCGGCGTGGCGTCGTCGACCGGGAGCAGGTCCCGGTAGCGCCAGATGGAACGGGGACCGGCCTCGATGCGCTCGCGGGTCACCGAAGCGGCGATCCGCTCGTAGTCGTAGGCGACCTCCAGCGGCCCGAAGCAGTAGTCGCAGACGTGCAACGCCTCGGCGGGGAAGGCGCGTTGACATTCACGGCAACGCAGCCCAGTGACGAAATCGACCATCGGTCCTCCTCATCGATCGGGCATTGGCACCAGGTGCTCAGCACTGGTTGCCGCGACGTCGACGGGCCCGTCCCTCAGTCGCTCTGGATGATGGGAACAATGATAGCCCGCCCGGGCCGGCGACCTCAACGCGGCCCGAGTGCGTGAATGGCTGCTTGAATCGAGGGCGTGGCCCACACCTTTCACCACGGGGACTTCCCCACCGGACCGGTGCTCGAGGCCAAGGCCCGGACGAGGCGGACGGTCTCGGTGTGCATCCCGGCCCGCGACGAGAGCTCGACGGTGGGCTCGGTCGTGCGGGCGGTCGTGCAGCCCTTCCTGGCCCGACAGGGGGGCAACGGGCTCGTGGACGAGGTCATCGTGCTCGACGACGGGTCGCTCGACGACACCGCCGAGCAGGCCCGCGACGCCGGGGCGTTCGTCGTGGCGGGTCCGGGCGGCGCCGGCGGCAAGGGCCAGGCCATGGCGGAGGCCCTCGCGGCCTCGACGGGTGACATCGTCGCCTACCTGGACGCCGACGTGGCCAACACCACCCCGGCCTTCGTGACGGGACTGCTCGGACCGCTGCTGATGACGGACCACATCGCACTGGTCAAGGGCTTCTACACGCGGCCGCTGCACGGCGATCCCACCGGCGGCGGCCGGGTGACCGAGCTGATGGCCCGACCCGTGCTCGAACTGCTCTTCCCCGAGCTCGCGTGGGTGCGCCAGCCCCTGGCCGGTGAGACGGCGGCACACCGCTGGATCTTCGAGAAGTCCGGCTTCGCCCGCGGCTACGGGGTCGAGCTCGGCCTGCTGATCGACGTGGCCCGGGATCTCGGGGTGGACCGCCTGGCCCAGGTCGACCTCGGTGAGCGCATCCACCGCAACCGGCCCCTGCACGAGCTCCGCCCCCAGGCCGTCGACGTGCTGCGGGCGGCCCTCGAGCGCGTCCCGCCGGCGACGGTCCCGCCGCGACCGTGAGCCGACCGTGAACCGACCGTGAGCCGACGGTGAGCCGGGCGTGAGCGGCGCGGTCGTCGTCTCCAACCGCGGCCCCCTGACCTTCCGCACCGGGGACGACGGCGCGCTGGTCCCGGCGCGGGCCGCCGGCGGCCTGGCCTCGTCCCTGCACCGGATCCTGGCCGGGAGCGGCACGACGTGGGCCTCGGTGACGATGGGGGCGGCGGACCGCGAGGCGGTCGCCCAGGGCCTCATGCACGAGGACGGGCTCGATCTGGTCCCGGTCGTCATCGACGACGACACCTACCGCCAGGCCTACGACGTCGTGGCCAACACGACGCTCTGGTACTGCCACCACCATCTTTTCGACCTGCCGCACCGGCCCCGCTTCGACCGCTACTGGCGGGTGGCGTGGGAGGGCTATCGGGCCTACAACCGGGCCATGGCAGACGTCATCGTCGACCGGGCCGGCGAGGGCGCCGCCGTCTACGTGCAGGACTATCACTTCTCCCTGCTCGGTCGGATGCTGGCCGAGGCGCGGCCCGACCTGCGCACGGTGCACTTCTTGCACACGCCGTTCGCCGCGCCCGACATGCTCGCCGTGCTGCCCGACGACGTGAGGGCCGAGCTGCTCGACGGCATGGCGGGCTACGCGGCCTGCGGCTTCCACTGCCACCAGTGGGAGGCCTGTTTCCGGGCCTGCTACGCCGCGGCGGGGCGCGAGGCGCCCTCCACCTTCGTGGCGCCCCTCGGGCCCGATGCCGGCGCGCTGGAAGACGAGGCGGCGTCACCCGAATGCGCCGCCGCCGCTGCTGCGCTGCGGGCCGAGGTGGACGGTCGGCGCATCATCGCCCGCACCGACCGCATGGAGCCCTCGAAGAACATCGTGCGGGGGATGCTCGCCTTCGAGGAGCTGCTGATCGCGTACCCCGAGTGGCGCGGCCGGGTCGTGCACGTCGCGCTCGCCTATCCCAGCCGGCAGGGGCTGGCCGAGTATCTCGCCTACGGCGCCGACGTCGAGCACACGGCGGAACGCATCAACCATGCGGTGGGGTCCGACGACTGGACGCCCATTGTGCTCTCCGTCCAGGACGACTGGCCCCGCTCGCTCGCCGCGCTCACGCTGTCGGACGTGCTGCTGGTCAACCCCGTACGCGACGGCCTGAACCTCGTGGCCAAGGAGGGACCGCTGCTCAACACGGCCGACGGCGTGCTGGTGCTGTCCCACCAGGCCGGGGCGTGGGAGGAGCTGGCGCTCGACGGCGGCGGCGCGCTCGGGGTCAACCCCTTCGACATCGCCGGCACCGCCGACGTGCTGCACGCCGCCCTCTCCATGGACGCGCCGACGCGCGCCGCGCGGGCGGAGGCGTTGCGCACCGCGGTGCGAGGGCGGACGGCGGCCGACTGGTGGGCCGACCAGCTCGCGGTTGCTCGGGGCTGACTCAGGGCTGACTCCGGGCTGACTCCGGGCTGACTCAGGACTGGGCGGTGCCGCCCACGGCGGCCTCGGCCAGCGCGCGCAGCAGCGCCACGGCGCCGGCGGCGCCGGGCACCGACAGGTCGGCGGCCGCGGCCACCGCGGGTGGGCTCTCGGTGTCGACGGCGGCCACCCGCACCGCGGTCAGTGGCCGCACCGCGGCGGCGCGCAGCTCGTCCAGGGCGGCGAAGGCGGGCAGGTCGCCGATGTCGTCGCCGAACGCCGCCACCGCCCGGAGCGGCTCCGCCCGCTCGTCGTGCTCGGCCACCAGCGCGCGCACGACGGTGCCCTTGTCCACGTCGAGCGGGGGCCGCAGCTCGCGTTCGTGCCGCCCTTCGTGGATCGTGAGGTCGCGCGCCTCGTGCTGGCGGGCCGCGAACCCCACCACCCAGTCCTTCTGCGCGGGCGCTCGGCGCCAGTGCAGCGTGACGGTCAGGCCCTTGGGCTCGACGTAGACGCCCTGGGGCGCCGTCGCCGTCGCCTCGGCCACCACCTCGTCGATCACGGAGGCCCAGGCGCGGTGGGCGGGCCCGGACAGTGCGCGCTCGAGGCCGTAGAGGCCGGCCAGCGTGACACCGGGCGGCGAGCCCAGGACCTCGGCCAGGAAAGCGGTGGGGCGGCCCGAGATGACGGCGACCAGGGCGAAACGGGAGGCCAGCGCGGCCAGCAGGGCCGGCACGCCGGGGAGCGGGCGGGCCGCGGTCGGGTCTTCGACGATGGCCGCCAACGTCCCGTCGAAGTCGAGGAACAGCGCGCTGCGATCCGGCTCGGCCGCCAGCGGCTGCAGGAGTGCCGGTAGGCCCGCCGCGGCGTCGCCCGCTGCGGGCAACGTCAGGAGGATGCGACGGTCGTCGTCGTGGTCGAGGCCAGATCCGCGCCGATGACCACCACCACGTCGGTGCCGGTGACCCCGTTGACCGGCGTGGCCGCCGTGAGCGGGAGCACCTGGGCCGGCTTGACGCCGATGGTGGTGGCGATGGACGCCGCCGCCTCCTGTTGGCCCGCCACGTAGTAGACGGCCGACGTCGCCTGGGAGCTGGAGGCATCGACCGGTGTCTTCATCGTCCAGCCACCGGCGCCGATCACCGTCGAGTAGTGAGCGGCCAGTCCGCTGGTGGTCGTCGCATTCGCCACCACGACACTGGTCGCGCTGTGTGGCGCGGTCGTGGTTGTCGTCGCAGCAGCGCCCTTCTTGCCAGCCTTGGTCGTGCTGGTCGTCGTCGACCCGCCGCCTGCCGCGGTCGTCGAGGTTGTCGTCGTCCCGGCCGCCTTCGCGATGGTGGTCGTCGTCGGTGTGCCGCTCACGCTCGAACGCGTCCCGACCGACACGAGGACGGTCACCGCCACGACGAAGATGATGAGGACAGCCGCCGCCCGGACGATGGAGAACGAGCCGGACGAGGACGGACCCGTACCCGACGACGACGGACCTGTGCCGGACGATCCCGTCTGCGACTGTTCGTCCACCATTGCGGGTCCAGCCTGCCCTGCACCCCCGCCCGGTGCAAGCATTTCCGCCGGTCGGGTGAAGGCGGGGTTGCAGGCCTGTCGCCTGGAGCCCACCGCCCGAGTGGCTCAGTCGGTTGAGAACGTCACTCGGATGCCAACTCTGACACGTCGCTCCAAACGACCTGATCAGGATTCTCTGCATAAGCGCCGCTCAGATGCGCTATTTCGCGTGGAGGGTGGGGGCCGTGGCCAATCGTCACGCTGAAAGCCGCTCGTTGGGTCGTGAGGTTGAATCGGTTGAATGAGATCAGAACCACCGACAGCCAGGCGTCAGCCGAGAGCTCGGAGAGACCCGTCGGAGGCTTGTCGCGTCTCGAGCCATGGCGTCCAGGCCTTCTCGACTTCGATGGGACGAGGATCCGGGACGAAGCGTGAGTCCGGGGACGGACTTGCTTTGCGCTAGTACCGAGCCTGAAGCCAGTCGCCCACGTAATTGAAGAGTTCCGTTTCGGTGTCGCCGAACTCATTGGCCGATGTCCCGCACACCGTGCACGGGTTGAACGTGTGTTCGGCCCCCTCGATGTACGCCAGCGTCTTGTGCTTCGACTTGCGGGCCGCCTGGTAATACATCTCCGACGGTACGACCCAGTAGTGCGCTGACATTGACATCATGAGCAACGGAACCGTGATGCCCCGCACATTGGTGACCGTAGAGGTGTTGGAGGTGGCCCAGTCGACCCCCTCGATGGAGTTGGCGGTCAGGTGGTAGTCGGGTGCCTTGATGGCGTCCTCGGACATGAAGGTGCTGAGGGATACGTCCGTCGGGGCGGCGTCATCGGCTTGCGGTGAGGAGGGGACCGGGCTGTCCGACGGCACCCGCACGGAATGCACCACTTGGAGCTTGCCGTTCGGACTCGTCGGCGTGATCAGCGGATGCGCGTCTTTGGTGTGAGCAAGAAGGCGCGTGTCCTGCTGCCAGATGCGAGCGGCGTCGTGTCCCACTCGAAATGCCGTTTCATCGGAAGTCCCACCACCCTTGGCGGTCTTTTTCTCAAGTCCTTCAGCAGCGCTGACCAAGTCGGCCTCGCGATGACCCTGTGCCTCCGTATACCGGCTGATGAACGCCGGGGAGTACGTCGACGACTCATTGGGATCCGGGTCGTAGCCGTTTCGCTGGCTGAAGAGAGAGAGGGGAGGCTCGAGCTGGCCCGTGAGGCCCTCGGGCGTCGCGACCGCAGGATCGAGCGCCGACATGAACGAGAAGGCCAACCCTGGGATGGCGTCGAGAAACACCACGCCGTCGGCGCGGGGCAACTTTGCGAGCGCATTGCTGCACGGATCGAGCCGTTCGGGAGCTTGGCACACGGCTACTCCGTTCTCGGCGACATTCTGGTAGTAGGCCACCATGGAACCCCCACCACTCCAGCCCAACAGCACCACGTGGTGGATGCCGGGCAGCGACCGGGCGTAGGAAACGCCGTAGCCAATGCCCTGCGCCAGCTGGTCCAACGTCGTCCCGGTCTCGTCGGTGCACACGACGGTGAAGCCGCGCTGGGCCAGCTGTGGGCACGGAAGTTCCGCACCGACCGGGATCTGGTGCACCACTATCAGGGCAATCGACTCGTTGGGCGTGGTACTGGTCGGCCGATACAAGGCTGCGACCACCAACTGCGCAGGGCCTATTTGCTCAGATTGCATCGTGTAGGGAGCTGGAGCGTTCTGGGCTCCGCTGCGCGAAACCGGAAGCACGACCACGACCACGGAAATCACAAGAGCAATCACGACGATACGAATAAACGGGCGCCGATGCATGTCAGTCGAGACGCGCATCGATCCATATCCGACGTTGTCGGCCACACGGAGTGGATCGGTACCGTCGTGCCGCTTCAGTTCGCCTTCTGGCGCTCACCACCCAAGCCGCGCCCGAACTCCGAATCGTCCACGGCTGCTTCGACTCGCACCATCAATTGCGCATCCCCGCCAGTCGTGCCGTTGCTCGTGTCGTTGGTCTCTTGCTTGACCCATACGATCCGTGCTGCGGGTTCTGTCAGCCGATGTGTGAAGCCGACGCGGAGTTACCGAGCTCGATGGCATCTGGGAGGAGAAGGTAGCCGCCCAGGACGTCCTTCAGCGTCGCGAGATCCCAACGCAGGACAAACGCGGCGTGGGTCGGGTAGAGAGCGGCAAGTTGGCCGGCGGTGAACGGGATCGTGCGACCGAAGAGAGCGCAGAAACCCGCGAGCCCGCCAGTGTTTCCGACACCGCTCAGCGTTGCGACGGGTGCATCGAGCTGGGGCGAACGCACACCACCAAGGACGTCGCCGTTGGCGTCGGTGGCGAAGACGACTGGCTCACCCGGCGTCGTCGTGACTTGCAGGAGCGGAGGGATGGGAGGCGCGAATCCGTTGACCACCCACTGGTTGAGCCACCGGACGGCGGCGTCCAAGACCCAGTGAGTGCCGCTCGTGTTGATGGGCGCGGCGCAGGTGCCTAACCCCGGGATCGAGTCAGGTGGGTTCTGCTCTGCGGCCAGGTTCGCCACGGCGCCCTGCCCGTTCCCGGTGTCAGTTGGCCCAATGAAGAGGCCGTAGTCGTCGAAGTGCGAAGCCCCTGCCACCTCCCAGAGGCGGAACTTGTTCGTATTGGGCTGACGATCGAAAAGCGTGGTGCCCGACACATCGGTCTCGGTCTCGAACTCGAAGACCGGGGTGCTGAGGTCGGTGCGGAACTGGACATTGATCGGGACGGTGACCGGGGTCTGGGGAGATTGGGAGAGCGGCGAGGGAGTTCCGATCCGACTGTGGACGAGGTACCCGCTGTACACGTTCACCAGTGGCGCCACGGCGTCGATGTAGGTGGTCAGACGGCCTGCCGACTGCGACTCACCCGCGGCGAGAACGTGCCGCGCGGTCAACCCACCCAACAGCTGCGAAGAGCTGTCCGAGACGGCCTGCCCGGCCTGGGAGAAGATGTCATAGGAGTAGCTGTCACCAGGGTCCGAGAGTGATCCGTACCGCGCTGGATCTGAGGAGACGAGCTGATTCACCCCGACTGCCTGCGCCGATACGCCGACCCAGGCGAAGCCATCTCGGATCAACTCGTTGTGGGTGAGCACCCAATCGGGTGCGTCGTCAAGCCCACCAGAGACGTTGAGCCACTCCACCACGACCGTGCCATTGAACTTGCGGGGGTCGATCGGGCGGTTCACGACCACCCGGGTCTCGTAGGGTGCGGTCGAATTCGGCGTCACTGACCATTGCCCGTTCGTCGCCAATGGACTCGGAGCGGTGTAGCTGGTGGCGTTACCCGAAATGAAGTACTCCGACTGCTCATAGCCCACCTGTGACAAGGGGAAGGTCGTCGCCAGCGTGGCGGGTTCAATGGGGTTGGTGGCTGAGAACGGCACCGGCCCGCTCACCGTCGGGTTCGCCGCCGTACCGTGCGCCGAGGCGCTCGAAACGCTCGTCGAGAGCACAAGGACCAAGGTCGAGAGCGTCGTGATCACCGCGACGGCGACGCGAGTCGGAATGGCCCAACAGGATGGCCTCATGGTTCCCCTCCCCACATATGCACGCGCAATTCCGGCGCACTGATGCGATCTCACACTAGTGCGACGAAGGTTCGTCGTCAATGGGCCGTGGCGCGCACGAACGACGAGAGGCGCGACAGCTCGACGAGACCCATCAGCCGAGCCCCAGTCTTGGAGAGGTGGTCCGCAGATCGCCAAGAACGAACAGAGCGACCTCTACCATCACGTGGGTGGCCAAGACCACGATACGAGATCGCAAGGCCAAAGAGACGCGAGCCCGCATCGCCAAAGCGGCACTCGAACTCTTCACACGGCAGGGGTACGCAGAGACGACGTTGGATCAAATCGCCGAAACGGCAGATGTAGGTCGGCGCACGATCTTCGACCACTTCCCGTCGAAGGAGGCGATTCTGTTCGACCATCTCATCGTTCGACACGAGGTGGCCATCAAGCATCTGCAAGATCGGCCGGCATCAGAGCCGGCGATTGTCAGTTTGTACACCGTTATGAGGGAGCTGTGTGAGCAGGGATACGACCGCGAACTCCTCGCGCTGATTCGGGCCGTACTCAAGGCGGAGCCACAGTTCGCGTATGCACAGTTGTCGATTGGCATCCGCGCGTTCGAGAAGGATCTGCTCGCGGTACTCCATGATCGCCTGGGCCAACAACAGTCGTCTCTCGAAACTTGGACACTCGTGCTCATGACGCAAACTTGGTTGGACACCGCCATTCGCGTCTACCTATTCGAAGGTGGATCGTCGTTGGTCGAATACTTCGACCAAGTCGTCGCAACCTGCATGCGGTTCATGGCGGAGGACTTTCGCACGGGATTCGAAGGGCCGGGCACCGACAGGAAGACCTAGAATGGCTCTGCCGCCCGAGTAGCTCAGTTGGTAGAGCACTTCACTTGTAATGAAGATGTCGCGGGTTCGATTCCTGCCTCGGGCTCCCACTGCCTCGGGCTCCCTCGGGCTCCCTCGGGCCTCGGGTTCCCATGGCCTCGGCTGCCAGTGCGGGCACCTTCCCGGTCGTGTCCCGCGTGGTACAACCGGCCGCTTCGGGTACAGAGCGGGCAGGGAAGGCGGCGCGTGAGCCCGTCGCCAACGAGGAGGCCCAGATGCTTTCTGATTTCAAGAAGTTCGTCCTACGGGGCAACGTCGTCGACCTGGCCGTCGCGGTCGTGGTGGGCGTGGCCTTCACGGCGATGATCACCGCCTTCGTGGCGGACCTGATCACGCCGCTCATCGCCGCCATCTTCGGGAAGCCCGACTTCGCCGGCCTGACCTTCAGACTCCACGGTTCGACTTTCAAGTACGGGTCTTTCCTCAACGCCCTGCTGTCGTTCCTCATTGTGGCGACCGTCGTCTTCTTCGCCGTCGTCGTGCCGTTGACCAGCCTGATGCGACGACTCAACCTGCTGCCCACGGAGGAGCCCAAGCCCGAGACGCGCGAGTGCCCGGAGTGCCTGAGCGAGATCCCCGTCGCGGCGCACCGGTGCGCGTTCTGCACCTCCGAGGTGTCGGCGGCGGCCTAGCCGGTACGGCGGACGGCGCGCTGGCGCGCCACCTCGAAGCAGGCGACCGCGCCGGCCACGCCGACGTTGAGCGACGGCAGTGCGCCGTGCTGGGGGATGGCCGCCACCGCATCGCAGCGCCGGCGAACCAGCGGCGCCAGGCCCTTTTCTTCGCTCCCGACCACGAGAGCGACGGGTCCCTCACCCAGTGGCAGCTTGTAGAGCGACTGCTCGGCTTCGCCGGCCAGACCGATCGACCACACTCCGAGCTCGCGCAGCTCGCTGAGCGCGGCCGGCACTCCTCCGACCACCGCGAAGGGCAGGTGCTCGATGGCCCCGGCCGCCGTCTTGGTCACGGTGGGCGAAAGGCGGGCGGAACGATGGCGCGGCAGGACGACACCGGTCACGCCGGCGCACTCGGCGCTGCGCAGGAGTGCCCCCAGGTTCCGGGGATCGGTGATGCCGGCCGCCACCAGGAGGAACGGCGCCGTGCCGCGACGGTCCGGCGTCACCAGGTCCTCCAGCGCGACGGGCTCGAGCGGGCGGGCCAGCGCCAGGACGCCCTGGGGCGCCTCGGTTCGGGCCTGGGCGTCGAGCCGGGCCCGGGGCACTGTCTCGACCGGGACGCGCAGCCGCGCCGCCAGCTCCTCGATGCGGTCGAGCTGGGGCGAGGGGTCCTGCTCCTCGGCCAACAGGATGCGGCGCACGGTGCGGCGCCCGACCGAGAGCAACTCGAGCACGGCGCGGCGCCCTTCGACCTGGTCGCCCCCGAGCTCGCTGCGCGGGCCGGGCCGGCGGTCGGGAGCCTGGCCGCCCTGGCTCTGGCCCCGGCGCTGGTCCTGGCCCCGGCGCGGCTCCTGGCGTGGCGCACCCGCCCGGCGCGGCCGGGGAGCCCCCCGGGAGGGCGGGCGGCGGCTCACGCCGGCTCCATCAGCACGACGGCCAGGCAGGCGATGCCCTCGGCCCGGCCCAGTGCCCCGAGCCCCTCCGCCCGGGTCGCCTTGACCGAGACGGGAGCCTGGAGCACGCCGCTCAGGCGCTCCACCATGGCGGCGGTGTGGGGGGCCAGGCGGGGCGCGTCGGCGATGACGGTGCAGTCGGCGTTGGCGCAAGCGAACCCGTGTGCGGCCGCCATGGCGATCACCTCGGTGAGCAGGGACACGCTGTCGGCGCCCTCCCAGGCGGGGTCCGTGTCGGGGAAGTGCCGGCCCAGGTCGCCCAGGCCCACGGCGCCCAGCACGGCGTCGGCCAGCGCGTGGCAC
Source organism: uncultured Acidimicrobiaceae bacterium (assembly GCA_963840245.1). Taxonomy (GTDB): domain Bacteria; phylum Actinomycetota; class Acidimicrobiia; order Acidimicrobiales; family RAAP-2; genus Bog-473. Next base: position 58,529 of record CAWIYI010000022.1, on the reverse strand, counting down.
ACCGCGTCGGCGTCGCTGTGCCCGCTGAGGCCGCGCGCCCCCTCGATCTCGACGCCACCCAGCACGAGCGGGCGGTGCGGGTCGTCCGAGAAGCGGTGGATGTCGATGCCCTGGCCGATGCGCACGCTCACCCCTCCCGCGTCGCCAGCAGGCGCTCGGCCGCCTGAAGATCACCGGGTCCGGTGATCTTCAGATTGCCCGGCTCGCCAGGGACCACCAGCACCGTGCCACCCAGAGCCTCCACCAGCATGGCGTCGTCGGTGGCGCTCCTCGGGGCGTGCTCGTGGGCCCGCCGCAGCACGTCGGCCCGGAACGCCTGGGGCGTCTGGACGGCGACCAACGTGGCACGGTCGAGCGTGCTGGTGACCCGCCCGGACTCGTCCACGGCCTTGATGGTGTCACTCGGCGGGATCCCGGGCACGGCTCCGTCCGCTCCGCCGCCCTCCACCCCGTCGATCACGGCGTCGAAGAGGGCATGCGAGGCCAGCGGCCGGGCGGCGTCGTGCACCACGATCACGTCCGCCTCGGCCGGCACCGCGGCCAGGCCGCAGCGCACCGACTCGGCCCGCGTCGCACCGCCGGTGACGACGGCGTCGGCGCCGTGAGGGTCGTGGTCGCCGGGTGCGCCGGGTGCGGCGGGGACCACGAGCACCACGCCGGCGGAACGGGGCCGGCACGCCGCCACGGCCCATTCGAGCACCGGACGGCCGCCGAGGAGTGAGAACTGCTTCATCTCGCCGAAGCGCCGGCCCGAGCCCCCGGCCACGACGATCGACCACACCTGTGCCACGGTGCGACCGGACCGGTCGCTCAGGTCAGTGCCTCATTGAGGCGCTCTTCGGCCGTCTCCTCGTCCACGTTGAGGGCGAAGGTCAACTCGGACACGAGGATCTGGCGCGCCCGCTGGAGCATCCGCTTCTCCCCGGCGGACAGGCCCTTGTCCTTGTCGCGGATGGAGAGGTTCCGCACCACTTCGGCCACCTGGTAGATGTCCCCCGACCGGAGCTTCTCGGAGTGGTTCTTGTAGCGCCGGGACCAGTTCGTCGGCATACGCGCCTCCTTCTTGCGCAGCACGGCGAACACCTCCTCGACCTCTTCGTCGTTGATGACCTCGCGCAGGCCCACCCCTTCGGTGTTGTCGGCCGGGACGTTGAGGATCAGGTCGCCGTAGGCCAGGCGCAGGACGAGGTACTCGCGCTTCTCCCCGAACGCGACCTTGGTCTCGCGCTTCTCTATGACGGCGGCCCCGTGATGGGGGTAGACGACTTTGTCTCCGACCTTGAAGGACACAGGACTCAGGGCTCCCTTTTGGGTGGATCGGCTGCGCCCGCACGGGCACGCAGAGCTGCGGCGATGCTGTGCGGAGGCGGCCTGGACGGGCGATGGCCGTCCGATGGTGGCTTTCTATTTTACCAGACCCACCCGGTCATTCGTAGCGCTCGAAGATGCTGGCCTCGACCAGACGGGCCAGACCGTCGCGGACGTGGCGGGCGGTGGCGGCACCGATGCCGTCGACCGACTCGAGCTCGGCCGCCGAGGCGGAGAGGATCTCGGGCAGCGAGCCGAAACGCTGCACCAGGCGCTCAATGAGCGTCTCGGAGAGCTGCTGGGGCAGGCGGTGCAGCAGCCGGTACCCGTGCGGCGCCAGCTCTGCGTGCAGCTGGCCGTCCGGGGCGGGCAGGTTCAACGCCGCCATCACCTTGGGCAGGTCCATCAGCGCGTCGGCCGAAAGCGAGCGCAGGTGGGCGATCCCCTTGTCGTCGGCGTAGTCGCGCAGGACCAGGGCCAGGGTCTCGGAGACGCCCGAGCTGAGCTCCTCGGTCTGCAGGTGGATGAGCCGGCCGTCGGACCCGAGCTCGACGAGGTGGCCCTCGATCTCCTCAGCGATGCGGCGCACCATCTCGCCCGGCTGGAGCGTCGCGACGACGTCGCGCACTGAGACCGTGTCCTCCATCTCGAGTCGGGTCAGGTTCGACAGGGCGTCGTCGTAGCGGGCCCGGAAACGCTGCAAGGTGGCGAGCGCCTGGCTCGAGCGGTCGATGAGCCAACCCGCCGACTGCGTCGTGTGCTTGCGGTCGTTGCGATACACCGCAATGGTCGCCATCGCCTCGGAGACGGCGATCACCGGGACGTCGATGGACCGGGCCACCCGCTCGGCGGTGCGGTGGCGCGTGCCGGTCTCCGACGTCGAGATGGTGGCCTTGGGCACGAGGTGCACGTTGGCGCGGGCGATGCGCGAGGCGTCGGCCGCCAGGATGATGGCCCCGTCCATCTTGGCCAGCTCGGACAGGCGCTGAGGGCTGTACTCCGCGTCGAGAAGGAAACCCCCGGTGCAGACGGAGAGGACGGCCGGGCCGTCGCCGACCAGGATCAGCGCGCCGTGCTTGGCCTGCAGGATCCGGTCGAGCCCCTCGCGGAGCCGTGTGCCCGGCGCGATCATCGCCAGCGCGTCGTTGAGAGGCTGGCTGGCGCCGGCACCGTCGGCCACCCGGGCATCGTACCCGTCCCGACCCGGACTCCGGCCTCCGATCGGGCCGTGGTCAGGGCCTCGGCCAGCGTGCGCACCCCGTGCAGCGTCATGCCCGGCGGCGGCGCGGCGGACGCGCTCAGCGTCGAAGCGGGCACCAGCGCCCTGGTGAAGCCGGCCCGGTGGGCCTCGGCCAGGCGGCGATCCGCGCCGGGGACGGTGCGCACTTCGCCGGCGAGGCCGAGCTCGCCGAACACGACGACATCGGGCGGGAGGGCCCGGTCGGTGATCACCGACGCCATGGCCAGTGCGACGGCCAGGTCGGCCGCCGGTTCGGTGACGGTGATGCCGCCCACCGCGGCGGCGAACATCTGGGCTGAGCCCGGGAGGTCGACCGTGGTGCGGCAGGCCAGGACCGCCAGGAGGAAGTTGGCCCGGGCGGCGTCGATGCCCAGGGTCTGTGGCCGCGGTGGCCCGGTCCCCCCGCCGGTGCCGGGGCCGAGCAACGCCTGCACCTCGACCAGCAACGGGCGGCGGCCCTGCAGGATCGGCACGACCACGCTGCCCGGGACGCCGGGCATGCGGTCCCCCAACAGGAGTGGACCCGGATCGGGCACCGCACGGAGGCCGTCGTCGCGCATCTCGAAGATGCCGACCTCCCCGGTGGGGCCGAAGCGGTGCTTGACCGAGGTCAGGACGCGCAGCGCGTGGTGACGGTCGCCGTCGAACGAGAGCACCGTGTCGACCAGGTGCTCGACGGCCCGGGGACCGGCCAGGTCGCCGTCCTTCGTCACGTGGCCCACCAGGAGCAGCGGGGCGCCGTTCGACTTGGCCATTCGGGTCAGACGCTCGACGCAGGCGCGCACCTGGGCGAGGCTGCCCGCCGGCTGGCCCAACTCGGGGTCGGAGACGGACTGGAGCGAGTCGACCACCACGAGCGCCGGGTGATGGCGCGCCACGGCGGCCTCGATCGCCTCGACGTCGGGTCCCTCGAGCGCCAGGAGGTGCCGCGGTACCAGGCCCATGCGTGAGGCCCGCCCCCGCACCTGGGCGAGCGATTCCTCGGCCGAGGCCAGCATGACGTCGAGCCCGGTGGCGGCCAGCGACGAGAGGACCTGGAAGAGGAGCGTCGACTTGCCGATGCCGGGGGGCCCGAACAGGAGCGTGACCGAACCGGCGACCACGCCGCCTCCCATGACCCGGTCGAGCTCGCTGACGCCCGTCGGCAGCGGGCGGATGGCGTCCATCGACACGTCGGCCAGCGGCCGCGCGGGTGGGCCCTCGGCGGGCGCGGCACTGCCCCGCGGCCGCACCGGCGCGGGGCCCAGGGTGTTCCACTCCCCACAGGCGGGACAGCGTCCCGCCCAGCGCAGCGAGGTTGCAGTGCACGCGGCACAGAGGTAAGCGCCGTCGACGCGGGCGCGCTGGCGGGGTGCCGTGGGCATGGCGGCAAGGTACGAGAAGGATGTGACAGCGGTGGTGGCGGCGGTGGCAGGCTCAGGGCATGGACGCGATGGTGCTCCGGGTCACGGTGGGCCGATGGCTCCCGCCGCGCCGGTGATCCGCCCCGCCACGACCGCCGACGCGGCGGGCATCCTTGCCGTCGTCGGCGACGCGTTCTCCTTCGGCGGGACCCGGGACGCGCACGAGGAGCTGGCCATCGTCCGGAGCACGTGGTCGGCGCAAGCAGGCCGGCCGCTCCTCGAACTCGTCGCCGTCGTGGACGGGACGCTCGTGGGCCATCTGCAGGCGGCGCCGGGCCGTCTCGACGGCCGCGTCACCGCCGTCGCCGGGGTGGCCCCCGTCTGCGTGGCGTCGGCCCACCAGGGCCGGGGGACCGGCAGCGCGTTGATGGCCGCGCTCATCGGCGCGGCAGAGGAACTGCACTGGCCTCTGCTGGTGCTCCTGGGGGACCCCGCCTACTACAGCCGGTTCGGCTTCGAGGCTGCCGGCCCGCTCGGGCTGAGCTACCCGCCGGCCGGCGTGGGCAACGCGCACTTCCAGGCGCGCCGGCTGCCCGGCTGCAGCGCGGCGCTGCGGGGGGAGTTCCGCTACTGCTGGGAGTGAGACGAGCCGGGAGGGACTCCGACTGATCCGCCAAGGACTCTCGCGAAAACTGTAAGCAGATCCGTTTATGGTTTTTTGGCCTACCCCGACCCTCTGTCAGACCCCGCATCCACGCCTTCGATGCTCGGCGCCCGGGATCTCAGGGGCAATTTTGGCCCCCGCTTGGGGAGCCCCGGGGCTGGGGAGCCCGGGGGCTCTTAGGACTGGAGAACCTGGGGGACGGCGCGATGTTGGACCCGACCCGCGGTGCGGGTATCGGGCTCGCGCCCTCCTACTCGGCGTCGGCGCCAGCACCGGCCAGCTCGAGCGGCGGGGGCTGGATGCCTTCGATCGCCGTGAAGCTGAGCTGCGGGCCTTCGCCGTCGATGGGCGACTCCTCGACGTCGACGACGATCGTCTCGCCGACTCGGAATTCCTTCCAGAGGATGCGCTCGGACAGCGGGTCCTCGACCAGCTGCTGGATGGCCCGGCGCAGCGGCCGTGCCCCCAGCTGGGGGTCGTAGCCCTTGTCGGCCAGGTGGGCGCGGGCGGCCGGCGTCAGCTCCAGGCCGATGCCCTGTTCCGACAGCTGCTTGACGGTGCGCGACATGAGGAGGTCGACGATCTCGGTCACCTCGGCACGCGACAGCTCGTGGAACACGATCACCTCGTCGATGCGGTTCAGGAACTCGGGGCGGAAGTGCGCCTTGAGGGCCTCGTCCACCTTGGCCTTCATCCGCTCGTAAGTGACGGCCTCCGACGTCTTGGCGAAGCCGATGTTGGCCTTGCGCAGGTCGGCCGTCCCGAGGTTCGACGTCATGATCAGCACGGTGTTCTTGAAGTCGACCGTACGACCCTGCGCGTCGGTGAGCCGCCCGTCCTCGAGGATCTGCAACAGCGTGTTGAACACGTCGGGGTGCGCCTTCTCGACCTCGTCGAAGAGCACGACGGAGAACGGCTTGCGCCGCACGGCCTCGGTGAGCTGGCCGCCCTCTTCGTACCCGACGTAGCCGGGAGGCGAGCCGACCAGTCGGCTGACCGTGTGCTTCTCCATGTACTCGGACATGTCGAGCTGGATGAGCGCGTCCTCGTCGTCGAAGAGGAACTCCGCCAGCGTCTTGGCGAGCTCGGTCTTCCCGACGCCCGTCGGCCCCAGGAAGATGAACGACCCGCTGGGCCGCTTGGGGTCCTTGAGACCGGCGCGCGTACGGCGGATGGCCCGGGACAACGCCTTGAGCGCTTCCTCCTGGCCGATCACACGCTTGTGGAGCTCCTCTTCCATGCGCAGGAGCTTGGCCGTCTCCTCCTCGGTGAGGCGGTAGACGGGGATGCCGGTCCAGGCGGCCAGCACCTCGGCGATGACCTCTTCGTCCACGACGTCGAACAGGTCGACACCGTCGGCCCGCAGTTCGGCCTCCTGGCTCTCCTTGCGGTCGAGGCGCTCCTTCTCCTGCTCGGCCAGCTTCTTCGCCTGCTCGAAGGCACCCTTGTCGATCGCGGCCTCCTTGTCGGCCCGCAGGCGCGCGATCTCCTCGTCGAGCTTCTTGGCATCCGGCGGCGTGCTCATGCGGCGGATGCGCAGGCGGCTGCCCGCCTCGTCGATCAAGTCGATCGCCTTGTCCGGCAGGTAGCGGTCGGCCAGGTACCGGTCGGCCAGGTTGGCCGCAGCCACGAGCGCCTGATCGGTGATGCTGACCGCGTGGTGCGACTCGTAGCGGTCGCGCAGGCCCTTGAGGATGTCGATGGTCAGCGCCACCGTCGGCTGGTCGACCTTGACCGGCTGGAAGCGCCGCTCCAGGGCGGCGTCCTTCTCGAGGTGCTTGCGGTACTCGTCGATCGTCGTCGCGCCCACGGTCTGCAGCTCGCCGCGGGCCAACATCGGCTTCAGGATGGAGGCGGCGTCGATGGCTCCCTCGGCGGCGCCTGCGCCGACCAGGGTGTGGATCTCGTCGATGAAGAGGACGATGTCGCCGCGCGTGCGGATCTCCTTGAGGACCTTCTTCAAGCGCTCCTCGAAGTCACCGCGGTAGCGGCTGCCCGCCACGAGCGCGCCGAGGTCGAGCGTGTAGAGCTGCTTGCCCGTCAGGGTCTCGGGCACCTCGTTGGACACGATGCGCTGCGCCAGCCCCTCGACGATCGCCGTCTTGCCCACACCGGGCTCCCCGATGAGGACGGGATTGTTCTTCGTTCGGCGCGACAGGACCTGCATCACACGTTCGATCTCTTTTGCACGTCCGATGACCGGGTCCAGCTTTCCCTCGCGGGCGAGCTGGGTCAGGTTGCGGCCGAACTGGTCGAGCACCGGCGAGCCCGACGGGTTGTCGCCCGAGCTCGATCCCTGGCTGGCGCCCACGGACTCCTTGCCCTGGTTGCCCGACATCAGCTGGATCACCTGCTGGCGCACGCGGCCGAGGTCCGCCCCGAGGCTCACCAGCACGGTGGCGGCCACGCCCTCTCCCTCGCGCACGAGGCCGAGGAGCATGTGCTCGGTGCCGATGTAGCTGTGCCCGAGCTGCAGGGCCTCGCGCAGGGAGAGCTCGAGAACCTTCTTCGCCCGAGGCGTGAACGGCGGCGAGCCGCTCGGCGCGGTGCCGGCCATGCCGATCGTCTCTTCGACCTTCTCGCGGACAGCCTCGAGCGAGATCCCCAGGGACTCGAGGGCCTTCGCGGCAACGCCCTCCCCCTCGTGGATCAACCCGAGGAGAATGTGCTCGGTGCCGATGAAGCTGTGATTGAGCAGGCGCGCTTCCTCTTGCGCCAGCACCAATACCCTCCGTGCCCGGTCGGTGAAACGTTCGAACACCCTGACCGCCTCTCTTTGTTCCCTTTTGCTCTCGGCTCAGTGTACCTGTGGCCTTAGTCCATCACGCCGCAGCCTGGAGGCCCGCATCCTGGGAAAACTCCGGCAAGGCTCGTTTTCTCGCGCCCCTGGTCCCCCGCAGTTGTCGACATTCGCCGGTCGTGCCCTAACGTTTGGGGGAGTGAACCCGACCGAGGCCCTCGGCCTGCCCCGTGTGCAAGAGGGACTGCAGCGTCTGGAACCCCTGCTCACCGCCTCTGTCGTGACCGGCGACAGCTTCCTGGACGGGGTCACGACCCACCTGATCGCGGCCGGGGGCAAACGGCTGCGGCCCCTCCTCGCCCTGGCCACGGCCACGGGAGGCCACCGGGACCCGACCGAGGAGGACCTGATGGGCGGGGTGGCGGTGGAGCTCGTCCACCTCGCCTCGCTCTACCACGACGACGTCATCGACGAGGCAACCATCCGCCGCAACGTCGAGAGCGTCAACAGCCGTTTCGGGAATCTCGTCGCCATCGTCGCCGGCGACTACCTCCTGGCCCGCAGTGCCGCCATTGCCGCCGGCCTCGGCACCGAGATCGCCGAGCTGCTGGCCGACACGCTGGGCCGGCTCTGCCAGGGACAGGTGAGCGAGGTTCGCTCCGCCTTCCAGACCTCGCGCAGCCGGGAGGACTACGTCGCGTCCATCAGCGGCAAGACCGCCGCGCTCACCGCGACGTCGTGCCGCATCGGCGCGCTGACCGGCGGGCTCCCGGCGTCCGAGGTCGACGCCTGCACGGAGTTCGGGCGCTGCTTCGGCATGGTGTTCCAGATCCGTGACGACATCCTCGACATCACGGCCACCGACGGCCTGCTGCAGAAGCCGGCCGGACAAGACCTGGCCGAGGGCATCTACACGCTGCCGGCCCTGGTGGCGCTGGCCGACCCCGATGCCGGGCCGGACCTGCAGCCGCTGCTCGGACGGCCCCTGGCGCAACCAGAACGCGACAAGGCACGGAAGATCGTGATGGCGTCGCGGGGAATCGCCGAATCGGTCGACGAGGCGCGCCGTTACGTCGACCACGCGCAGACGGCCACCGCCGGGATCGTCCAACCCGAGCTACGGGCGGGACTCTCCCGGCTGGCGGCCGAACTGCTGAGCGACCTCCCGGACTGACCCTCGGGGATCAGCCGGCGGCCTCACCGGGTTCCCGCCCGATCGTCGATTCCTCGGTGCGCTGGTGCCTCGGGACGGCGCATCCTTCCGCCAATAGGCGCTCCTTCCCCACTCTGCCCGTCAGATGTGAGGAAGGTGTGAAGACGGACCGGAGGGGCCGTCCTCCAACCTGACGGCGTGGCGACCGGTCAGCCGGTGCTCGTACCGCCGGCGCTGCAGGCGGCCTGGGCCTTGGCCAGCCGGGCGTTCAGCTTGGTCTCGCGGTCCTCAATCCGGGTGACCCGGTTCGCGAGGGCATCGGCGCGCTGCGTCTTGCCGGCCCCCTTGAGGGTGGCCTCACGGGCCTCCACCTTGGGGAGTCGGGCCGAGACCTTGGCCTCGAACTTCTGGACCTTGGCCTGCGCGGCGGGGAGCTTGGCGCACAGGGCGGCCTTGTGGGCGCTCGAGCCGGTGGCGGGGGTCGACGCACCGGCGATGCCGGCCGCGCCGAAGGTCAGGGCTCCGGCGACTGCGGCTCCTGCGACGATCGTGCGAAACATGGTGTCCTCCTTGGACCTTGGACCTTGGATCTCGGTGCTCTGCGCACACTCCACCGCCATCCGGCGGCACCGCCCACACTGCATGCGAGATGTGAGGGAACTGTCAGTGGGGTTTGAGGGAACACCCCGGAAGATAAGAAGATCGGAAGAGCTCGTTGCTGCGCGCGGTGTCCCGGTCCTCAGCCCCGGTCGGGGCGCAGCGTGGGGAAGGCGATGACCTCGCGGATGTTGGCCGCGTCGCCGAGGAGCATCAACAGCCGGTCCACGCCGAGCCCGAAGCCCGAGGTCGGGGGCAGCCCGTACTCGAGGGCGCGGAGATAGTCCTCGTCCACCACCGCGGACTCCTCGTCGTCACCGGCCCGGGCCTTGGCCGCCTGCTCCTCGAAGCGGGCCCGCTGGTCGTCGGGGTCGATCAGCTCGGTGAACCCGTTGCCCAGCTCGCGGCCTGCGACCACGGGCTCGTAGCGCTCGACCAGCTCGGGGCCGTCGCGGTGTCGCCGGGCCAGCGGTGACACCTCGGCCGGGTAGTCGACGACGAAGACGGGCCCCCAGAGCTCCGGCTCGGTCGTCTTCTCGTAGATCTCGAGCAAGATCTTGCCCGGCCCCCAGGCGGCGTCGACCTCGATGCCGACCTCGCCCGCCACCCGGGCCAGCTCGGCGCGGGGCGAGCGCACGTCGAGGGTGAACCCGGTGGCCTCGGCGATGAGCTCGCTCATGGTGGCGCGCCGCCACGGCGTCGTCAGGTCGAGGTCGCGACCGCCGTAGGTGAGCTGCGTCGTGCCCAGCACGTCGAGGGCCAGCCCGGCCACGAGCTCCTCGAAGACCTCCATGGTGTCGCGGTAGTCGGCGTAGGCCTGGTACAGCTCGAGCGTCGTGAACTCGGGATTGTGGCGCGGCGAGATGCCCTCGTTGCGGAAGCTGCGGCCGATCTCGAACACCTTGTCGAAGCCGCCGACGACGAGCCGCTTGAGATAGAGCTCGGGCGCCACGCGCAGGTAGAAGTCGGTGTCGAACGTGTTGTGGTGCGTGACGAACGGGCGCGCCGTCGCCCCGCCGGCGATCGGATGCAACAGTGGCGTCTCGACCTCGACGAAGCCGCGCTCCCACAGGCGCCGGCGCATGTTGCGCACGACGTCGCTGCGGAGCTGCAGCAGCTGGCGCGCGCGCTCGTTGGCCCACAGGTCGACCTCGCGTTGGCGGTAGCGCGTCTCGACGTCGCTGACACCGTGCCACTTGTCGCCGAAGCTGCGACGCGCCTCGGCCAGCAGCACCCACTCGTCCACCTTGACCGAGAGCTCGCCCCGCCTGGTCCGCACGACCTCGCCGGTGACCCCGACCCAGTCGCCCAGGTTGCGCTTGGTGAACTCCTCGAAGCGCGGCGTCTCGGCCGCCCGCGCGAACAGCTGGACCGAGCCCACGCTGTCGCGCAGTTCGGCGAAGGCGGCCTTTCCCTGATCGCGCAGGAGCATGATGCGGCCGGCCACCCCGACCGTGACGCCGGACTCCTCCCCGGGGGCGAGCGACGACCAGGCCTCGACGACCGCCGCCGTGTCGTGGGTCCTTGCGAAGCGGTAGGGGATCTCGGGGTTCGGCTGGCTCATGAAGAAACGTTGCGTTCGTACACGATGCGCAAGCCGTGCAGGGTCAGCCAGGGCTCCACGTGCTCAATGGTGTCCGAATGCGGCGCGATGAGCGAACTGAACCCTCCCGTGGCCACCACGGTCGACGGGCCGAGCTCCTCCATGAAGCGCCGGGCCAGCGCGTCGATGAGGCCGGCGAAGCCATAGAGCGTCCCCGCCTCGATCGACTCGACGGTGGAGCGTCCGATGACGCTGCGCGGCTCGACCAGCTCCACCCGGCGCAGCGCGGCAGCCGATTGGTAGAGGGCGTCGAGGCTGACGCCGACCCCGGGCGTGATGGCCCCGCCCAAGTACTCGCCCTTGGCGCTGATGGCCTCCACCGTCGTCGCCGTCCCCATGTCGACCACGACGCAGGGGCCGCCGTAGAGGTCGTAGGCCCCGACGGCGTCGGCGATGCGGTCCGCCCCGACCTCCTTGGGGTTGTCGTAGAGGATCGGCATACCGCTCTTGGTGCCGGGGCCGAGCACGACGCAGGGCAGCTCGGAGAACCAGCGCGAGGCCATCTGGCGGAGCTCGCCCGTCACGTGCGGGACCGACGAGCTGACGGCGATGCCCGAGACCGACGTCGAGATGTCGAGGCCCTCGAGGTCGAGCAGCTGGGTGAGCAGCACCGCGTGCTCGTCGGGGGTGCGGCTGGGGACGGTCGAGAGACGCCAGTGGTGGGTGAGCCCGCGCGGCGCCGTCGGGTCGTGCTCGGTCCCGATGCCGACACCGATGCTCTCCTCGGGCGGGACGCGGCCGTCGTCGTCGGTTGCGTACAGCCCGATCACCGTCTCGGTGTTGCCGACGTCGATGACCAGGATCAAGGCGCCCCTCCTCCGCCCATCGTGTCCTGGGCCCCGGCCCCGTCCCCGGCCTTGGTCCAGATCAGGTCGAGGCCGAGATCGAGCACCGGGGCCGAGTGGGTCAGCGCGCCGACCGAGATCCGGTCCGGTCCGGCGGCTGCGTAGGCCCCGATGGTGGCCAGCGTCACGCCACCGGACACCTCCGTCAGGATGGGCCCCGGCGCGTCCATGTGCGCCACGGCGATGGCCTCGACGACCGTGCCCGGGTCCATGTTGTCGAGGAGGACGGCATCCGCGCCGGCACGGGCGGCCTCGGCCACCTGGTCGAGCGCGTCGCACTCGATCTCGACCATCCGCCCCGGCCACAGTGCGCGGGACCGGCTGACCGCGTCGGCGATGCTCGTGCCGGCGAGGTGGTTGTCCTTCACCAGGACTGCGTCGGACAGCCCGGAACGGTGGCTGGTGCCGCCGCCGGCCCGCACCGCCGCCTTCTCGAGGACGCGCAGCCCCGGCGTCGTCTTGCGGGTGTCGAGCACGGCCACCGACGGGTTGTTGTCGTGCGCCGCGGCGACGAACTGCGCGGTCAGCGTCGCCACCCCCGACAGCCGGCCGAGAAAGTTGAGCGCGGTGCGCTCCGCGGTGAGGATCGGCCGCAGCGGCCCCGTCACCTCGAGCACCGTGTCGCCCGCGGCCAGCTCGTCGCCGTCGCCCGCCAGCCACACCAGCTCGACCTCGGGGCCGATCCGCCGGAAGGTCTCCGTGGCGCATGCCGCGCCCGCCAGGACGCCGGCCCGGCGTGCCCGCAACGCGAAGTGTGCGCGCACGTGCTCGGGCACCAGGGCCGCGCTCAGGTCGCCCTCGGGACCCAGGTCCTCCGCCAGGGCGCGGCCGACGGCCTCGCCGACCGCCCGCGCGTAGGTCTCCCCGTCCTCACCCACGGCGTTGCCCCTCCGCGACGGCGGGTCGGCCGTGCACCAGCCGCCGCCGCCACGCCGGGTCGGTGGCGGGGTACTCGGCCCGCGCGTGGGCGCCCCGGCTCTCGGTGCGGGCCAGCGCGGAGGCCAACAGCGCGTCCGCCACCCGCAGCAGGTTGGCCAGCTCCCCGGCGCCGACAGAGGCAGTCGCGTCCCCCAACACGGAGGTGGCGTCGTCCACGACGGCCCGCGCTCCGGCCAGCGACTCGGCGCTCCGCACGACGCCCGCACCCCGCGTCATGGCCCGCTGCACCGTGTCGCGCCACTTGGTCACGTCCACGCCCGGCAACCCGTCCGGTCCGGGTGGCGCCGCACCGGCCGGCGGCGGCAGGAATGTGCACCCGATGCCGTCAATGGGGTCCTCGCCCAGCACGGCACGCAGCGCGCCACTCGGCTCGGGGCTCCGGGCGCCCGACGGTATGCGCTCGGCCAGGCGGGCGCCGAAGACCATGCCCTCGAGCAGTGAATTGGAAGCCAACCGGTTGGCCCCGTGCACGCCGGTGCAGGCCACCTCGCCCACGGCCCACAGCCCGGGCAGTGCCGTGGCACCCCACAGGTCGGCGAGCACCCCGCCCGACAGGTGATGGGCCGCCGGTGCGATCGGCAGCCAGTCGTGCTGGGGGTCCAGGCCGATGGACGAGAGCGAGGCGTCAATGGTCGGGAAGCGCGCCGAGAAGCGCTCCAGCCCCGTGGCGTCGAGCCAGAGGTGGTCGACGCCCTGCTCGGCCATGCGGGCCGCCATGGCCCGGCTGACGACGTCGCGTGGCGCCAACTCGTCGACGAAGCGCTCGCCATCCCGGTCGCGCAGCAGCGCGCCGTGGCCGCGCAGCGCCTCGGAGAGCAGCGGGCGCGGCATGGCCGGGTGGTGCAGGGCGGTGGGGTGGAACTGGACGAACTCCACGTCGGCCGTCGGCACGCCGGCGCGCAGGGCCATCGCCACGCCGTCGCCGGTGGACTCGGGGGGATTGGTCGTGACCGAGAAGAGCTGGCCGGCGCCGCCGGTGGCGAGCACGACATGGTCCGCCCGCACCTCGACCGGGCCGCTCCCGCCCGGCGGCCGCGCCCACACGCCCACGCAGCGGCCGCCCTCGACCAGGAGGTCGAGCGCGAACCAGCCCTCCAGCACGGCGCTGGCCGAGCGGTAGGTCGCGTCGACGAGCGCGCGCTCGACCTCGGCGCCGGTGGCGGCACCGCCTGCGTGCACGACCCGCGGCCGGGAGTGCCCCCCCTCACGGGCGAGCGCCAGCAGTCCGCTGGACTCGCGGTCGAACTCGACACCGAGTGCGATCAGCTCGTGCACGCGCCCGGGGCCCTCGTCGACCAGAATGCGCACGGCCTCCTCGTCGCACAGGCCAGCGCCGGCCGCCAGCGTGTCGGCGAGGTGCAGATCGGTCGAGTCCTCGTCGGCGCCGAGCACCGCGGCAACGCCGCCTTGGGCCCAGCGCGTCGCCGACTGGGACAGCGCGCCTTTGGTCAGCACGCCGAGAGAGAGCGACGGCGATCGCCCACCCGGTCCGGCCAATCGAACCGCGGCCGACAGGCCGGCGACCCCGCTGCCCAGGACCAGGACGTCGAAGGGTCCGGGCCGGGCCCCCGTCGTCACGCCGGTTCGTTCAGCGTCAGCTCCGCGTCGAGCTGGGCCGACACCTCGTCGATCACGCGGTTGCGCGTGTCGACGTGCACGACGCGGGGTACGTACGCCTCGAGCTCGGCGCGCTCGTAGTCGGCGTAGGTGATGATGATCACCTTGTCGCCCGGTGCCACCAGCCGCGCCGCCGCGCCATTGAGGCAGATCTGGCCGCGCTCACCCTCGATGGCATAGGTCTCGAAGCGCGCACCGTTGTCGATGTCGAGCACGGCGACCTGCTCGTAGGGCAGGATGTCCGCCAGCGCCATCAGCTCGGTGTCGATGGACACCGAGCCCACGTAGTGCAGGTTGGCCCCGGTCACCGTGGCCCGGTGGATCTTGGACTTCATCATTCGGCGGCGCATCGGCTCACCCGATCCTTTCTAGTTGGGCTGCCCGCCCATTCGCCCCGGGCACTGAACGGAGTTCGTCGGCCGCGTCGAGGGCGGCGCTGTTGTCGATGAGCCTGACCGGTCCCAGCTGGCCGGCGATCAGCAGGCGAACCGACCCCGCGTCGCCGACGGCGACCACCTCTTCCAGCGAGTCGGCGTCGACCGCGACGGCGTAGTCGAGTGTCACCAGCGGCTCGGCGGCGACGACGGCGCGCATCGCCTGCCCCAGCGCCGCTCCCGAGCGCTCACCGTTGGCCAGTGCGGCCCGACCGGCCGCCAGGGCCCGCGAGAGCACGGTGGCGGCCCGGCGCTCGGCCGCCGAGAGCCGGACGTTGCGGCTGGACAGCGCCAGCCCGTCGGCCTCGCGCACGATGGGGCACCCGACCACCTCCACCGGCAGGGAGAGCTCCAGCGCCATGCGCCGCACGACCGCCAACTGCTGGAAATCCTTCAGTCCGAAATAGGCCCGGCAGCGTCCGGCGATGGTGAACAGCTTCGCCACCACAGTGGCGACGCCGTCGAAATGGCCCGGACGTGCGGCACCCTCCCAGGCGTCGCTGACACCGCGCACGGACACGGTCGTCGAGGGCGCGGCGGGCCACGACGGGTACATCTCGCGCACGCTCGGGACGAAGACGACGTCGGCCCCGGACGCTTCGCACACGAGCAGGTCGCGCTCGAGTGTCCGCGGGTAGTGCGCAATGTCTTCGGGGTCACCGAACTGGAGCGGGTTCACGAAGATGCTGACGGCGACCACGTCGCATTCCGCCCGGGCGCGGGCCAGCAGCGAGATGTGCCCGTCGTGCAGTGCCCCCATGGTGGGCACGAGACCGACCGCTCCGCCCGCGGCGCGGGCCCGGTCCAGCAGGGCACGACAACCCGCCGCGGACTCGACGACCTCCACGGTCGCTCCCCTACACCGCCGCCGGCTCGGCCGGCGCGGTGGCGTCCGAGGCGGTGGCGTCCGAGGCGGTGGCGTCCGAGGCTGTGACGTCCGAGGAGGTTGCGTCAGAGGCGGCGGCGTCCGAGGAGGTGGTGTCCGCCTGGGCCAGGCGGGTGGCCAGCGCCGCCCCGGCCTGGTAACCGGCGCGCTCGGACTCGGGCAGGGCGTCGAGATGGCGGCTGAGCGTCGCCCAGTCGCCGCGTCGGGCCGGGCCGGTCAGCGCGGGGCCGGCCCCCAGCGCCGCCACGTCGTCGACGGCAGCCCGGGTCAGCGGGAGGAACGACTCGAGATCCAGCCCTACGGAGGCGGCGACCCGCTCCACCTGGCCGAGGAGCGCCACCACGTGATTGGCCGCGATGCAGGCGGCGGCGTGGTAGGCCGCCCGGTCCCCGTCGGCCACCTCGACCACCCGGCCACCGAGGCAGGCCACCAAGTCCCGCGCCATCGGGGCGCCGGCCACGGCAAACGTCACGCCCGAGCACAGGCGGGCGGCGCCGACCTCGCCGTTGGGCAGCGGCACCAGGGGGTGCACCGCCGCCCGTAGGCGATGCGGCGCCAGCGCGTCCAGCCCGAGCGAGCCGGACAGGTGGACCACGGTGGTCCCCGGGACGGGCCTGACCGCGGCCGCAACTTCGGCGACCGCGTCGTCGGGCGTGGCGATGACGAGCAGGTCCACGCCTTCCGCGGCGCGGCCGACCTCGTCGTGGCGCCCGAGAAAGCCGGCGAACGCCCAGCCGCGCGCCGAGAGCGCCGCGGCGAGAGACGTGCCGGCCCGACCGGGACCGATGATCCGGATGGAGTGCATCTGACCTCCTTCGGCGTTCCAGCCCCTCTCGGGTGCCGTTCGCCTACAGACGATCGAAGATAACGACGCCTAAAGACTACCCACAGAGACGACCTTTCCACCAGCGCCCATCAGCTGCTCCGATGTCACGAGGTCGGGGGCCAGGTCCGCCAGGGGCTGCACCACGAAGCGGCGCTCCCAGAGGCGCGGGTGCGGGACGGTGAGGTCGTCCTCGTCCACCTGCCATCCCTCCACCAAGAGCAGGTCGGCATCGAGGGTCCGCGGGCCCCAGCGCACCGTGCGCACCCGCCCGGCCGCCGCCTCGAGGGCACGGCAGCGCTCGAGGAGCCGGCGGGGCGTGTCGGATGTGGACAGCTCGACCACCAGGTTGAGATAGGGGCCCTGCCCCTCCGGGCCGCCGACGGGATCGGTCTCGTAGAGCGGTGAGACGCCGACGACGTCGCCGGCGGCTTCCAGGCCCTCCACCGCCTGGCGCAGCAGCGCCCGCCGGTCCCCCAGGTTCGAGCCCAGCCCGATGAAGGCACGCCACGGCGGGGGTGCCGGCCCGGCCATCAGCGGGCGCGCCGCACCCTGACCCCGGTCGAGCCCACGTCGAGGGCCAGCGGCGGGTGCAACTTGCGCACCGTCACCTCGACCGCCTCCAGACGGGGATCCAAAATCAGCAGTGCGCTGGCCAGGCGGCCGGCCAGCGCCTCGAGCAGGCGATAGGAACGCCCGCCCACGACGTCGGCCGCGGCCTGGGCCAGGGCCCCGTAGTCCACCGTGTCGGCCAGGTCGTCGCTCTGCTGGGCCGCCTCCATGTCCACCCACGCCACGATGTCGACCGAGAAGGGCTGCGCCCGCTCCCGTTCCTCGGGAAGCACGCCGTGGGTCCCCGTCACCCGGAGGTCACGGATCTCGATCCTGTCGGTCACCGCAGCTGACCGCGCGTCGGCATGCCCTCCAGCTCCGAGAGCAGCTCGCGGCCGGGCTCGCCCATGGCGTGCCCCACCACGTGCTCGACCAGCGCCACGGCCTGGGGTTGGTTCCCTATGCGCTCCGACCAGACCAGGTACCCGGCCACCACACCCATGACCCGGTCGCCCAACTCGTCCTGGTGCACCAGGATCCGCAGCCCGGCGCCCAGTGACTCGTCGATGTCCCGGTAACAAAGGGCCAGAACGGGACGCGGGTCCCCGGAGCGCTCGAGCGGGTAGTGGGCCCAGGCCAGCCCCTCCTCGTCGTACGCGGCCAGGTTGTGGGGCGAGGGCAACAGCGAGACGACGCGCCCGAACCCCTGGACACGCAGCCAGATGATCTCCTCCTGGCGGCGCACGCGGCGGTGGTTGACCGCGAACCCGCCCGGCCGCTCACTGACGGCCAGGTGGTCCGTGATGACCCAGGTGAAGTTGCGCGGCGGGATGCCGGCGGCCCACTTGCCCTTCATGCGGCAGGACCATACAGCCGTGCCATCTGCACCGTCGCCGCCACATCGTGGACCCGCAGCATCCCCACCCCCGCCACCAGGGCTGCGGCCTCCGTGGCCAGCGATCCTTCGCCCCGCTCCTCCACCGGGGCGGGATCGGGTGCCCCCGGGCCCGCCGCCAGTATCCCGAGGAAGCGCTTGCGGCTCGTCCCCAGCGCCACCCCGGCGCAGCCGGCGCCGGAGGCCGCCTCCACCAGGCCCGGCAGATGCCGCAGCAGCGACACGTTGTGGGCCGGCGTCTTGCCGAACCCGATGCCCGGGTCGACCCAGACCTCGCCCACTCCGGCCGCCAGCGCCCGCCGGGCGCGCTCGAGCACGAAGGTCCGCACCTCGCCGACCACGTCCTCGTACCGCGGGTCTTCCTGCATGGTGCGCGGCCGCCCCTGCATGTGCATGGCCACCCAGCCGGCCCCGGCCTCGGCCGCCACCTCCCACAGTGAGGCCGAGATGTCGTTCACGAGGCTCGCACCCACCCCGACCGCGGCCGTGGCCACCTCGGGCTTGACGGTGTCCACCGAGACCCGAACGTGGCGCCCGCTGCGCCGGACGGCGCCGGCCAGGGCCTCGACGACCGGCACCACGCGCGCCAGCTCGACGTCGACCGGGACGGGTTCGGCCCCTGGCCGCGACGACTCTCCGCCCACATCGATCACGTCGGCCCCGGCGTCCATCATCTCGAGACCCCGGGCCACGGCGGTCTCGAGGGTGACGTAGCGACCACCGTCCGAGAAGGAATCGGGCGTCACGTTGAGCACGCCCATCACGAGGGGCCGCCCGGGGCCCGGGGGCACCGGTCTCAGTGCCCCCGGATGAACTGCATGGCCTCCGCCCGGGTGGCGACGTCGGAGCGGAAGAGGCCGCGCACCGACGAGGTCACCGTGACCGTGCCGGGTTTCTTGACCCCCCGCATCGACATGCACAGGTGCTCGGCCTCAAGGACGACGAGCACGCCGCGGGGTGACAGGACCGAGGCGATGGCGTCCGCGATCTGCGTCGTCATCCGTTCCTGCACCTGCAGCCGTCGGGCGAAGCCGTCGACCAGCCGGGCCAGCTTTGACAGGCCGGTGATGCGGCCGTCCTCGGCCGGGATGTAGGCGACATGGGCCTTGCCGAGGAACGGCACCAGATGGTGCTCGCACAGCGATGCGAACGGGATGTCGCGCACCATCACCATCTCGTCGTGCTCCGCCGCGAAGGTGACCTCCAGATGACGGGCGGGATCGTCGTGCAGGCCGGAGAAGAGCTCCTCGTACATGGACGCCACGCGCACGGGAGTGGCCTGCAGGCCGTCCCGGCCGGGATCCTCCCCGATCGCGATCAACAGCTCGGAGACGGCCGCCCGCACCCGTTCGACGTCGACACTCACTGTTCTGCTCCCTTGTAGCGATGGACTCCGCTCAGGTTCCGGTAGCGCTCGTCCACGTCGAGGCCGTAGCCCACCACGAACTCGGGCGGGATGGAGAACCCGATGTAGCGCAGGTCGAGGTCGACCCGTTGCTCGCCCTCCTTCACCAGGAGCGCGCAGATCTCCACGCTCTCGGGCTGGCGGGCCGTGAGGTAGCGCCGGAGGTAGTTCAACGTCAGGCCGCTGTCGATGATGTCCTCCACGACCAGCACGTGACGACCCTCGAGCTCGGAGTCGAGGTCCTTGACGATGCGCACCACCCCCGACGTCTTCGTGGCGCTGCCGTAGGAGGACACGGCCATGAAGTCGACGTCGACCGGCAGGGCGATGGCCCGGCAGAGGTCGCTCATGAAGAGCATGGCGCCCTTGAGCACGGCTACCAGCAGCGGTGGATCCCCGGCGTAGTCCTCCGTGATCTCGGCACCGAGCTCGGCCACCCGCACCGCCAGGCTCTCGGCGTCGACCAACACCGGTCCCACGTCCGCCGCAGCCCAGGACGGGACGCCCGCTCCGGACTCGTCGAGGGTCACCGGCGTGACACTACCGGAGCGTCGTCCCGGCTCGACCCGGAGCCGGCCGCCCGAACGGCGCACCCGCCGGCCCCCCGCCAGCTCGGTCCCCACGGCCGCGCCCGCGGCGACGGCCAGGGTGCGATCGACCTCGGCCAGCGACGGCGGGTGCCCGGTGCCGCCGGCCTCCCGCAACCACCGCCGCAGGGCCCGGCGGGCCAGCGCCGGTTCCGCCGCGGCCACCGCCCGGGCCTCCGCGGGGTCAGGCAGCACCAGGGCCGCCAGCGTGTCCAGGAGCGCGACCTCGGCGCGCAGCACCCCGGCCTGCCGGGCCAACAACGGGACGGGGTCGCGACCCGCCACCTCCGCGCAGAGTGGGAGCAGCTCGTGGCGCACCCGGTTCCGGACGAACGCGGGGTCGGCATTGCTCTCGTCGCACACGGGCGTAAGGCCCACCGCGGCGCACAGTGCGTGGGTCTCGCTGCGGCGCAGGGCGAGCAGCGGGTGCCGGCCACCCGGTTCCATGCCCGCCAACCCGTCGGCCCCGGCGCCGCGCAGCAGGTTGATCAGGATCGTCTCCGCCTGGTCGTCCATGGTGTGCCCGGTCGCCACGTCCGCCGGCAACACGGAGAAGCGGGCCGCCCTGGCCCGGGCCTCGAGGTTCGGCCCGCTGCGCACGGAGACCCGGTGGCTCTCGAAGCGGGCGCCGAGCCGTGCCGCCGCGCCCAGCACCACCTGGGCCTCGGCCGCCGAGCCGGCTCGCAGGCCGTGGTCGACGTGGATCGCGGTGACGTCGCACCCGGCGGCGGTGGCCAGGACGAGCAGGGCGAGCGAGTCGGCACCCCCCGACACCGCGCAGGCCAACGGGGCGCCCGCTGCCGGGAAGGCGCACCGGCTCAGCAGGTCGAGGACGAGGGTGGGGGGAAGGGTCGAGCCCCCCTCAGCCACCGGCTCGGGCCACCCAGGCCGCCGGCTCGCGGATCTCCTCGAGAGTGGGAAGCCACTCGGGCCCCTCCCACACGCGGGCCAGCAGCGCCGCCCCGCCGGCGGCCTCGACCGACTCGACGAAACGCTCACCCTCGGCGTACTGGCGCATCTTGGCGTCGAGGCCCAGGAGTTTCGACATCAGCTTGGCCAGCCCCCGCGCCTGGGTCCGGCGCTCGTGCAGCACCTGGGAGAAGTGCGCCGCCCCGGGCACCTCGCCGGCCCCCGCCCGGTCCATCGTGACGTCGCCGTGGCCCTCGAGCAGGCTCATCATCCCGGAGATCTTCGACAGGGCGAGCCGCTGCTCCGGGGTGGCCAGCATGCCGACCACGCCGCCGTCGTTGGTGGGGTTGCGCCCGGCCCGCAGCTCGACCGCGGCCCGGCGCACCATCTCGGCCAACCCGGCCGGATCGCCCGAGAGCGGGCCCAGCAACTGGGTGACCAGGCCGACGAAGTGGTCGCGCAGCCACGGCACGGCGGTGAACTGCAGGCGGTGGGTCACCTCGTGCAGCGCGAGCCACAGGCGGAACTCGCTCGGCTCGAACCCGTACTGCGCTTCGACCGCGACGATGTTCGGGCCGACGTAGGAGACCAGGTCCTGGTCCTCGGGCGCCTCGTCGTTGATCAACAAGTCGTACTGGCCGAGCACCCGTGTCGCCATGTACGCGAGCATCAGGCCGAGCTGCGTCCCGGCGACGGCGCGGCCGACGACGAGGGACGGGCCCCCGAACTTGGCCCCGCGCTTGGCCTGCAGCTCCAGCATGGCGGGCCCCACGAGACGCTCCACGGACCGCACGTTGGCGGCGGCCCAATCGCTGCGGTCGGTCACCTTGGCCCTCGCCGTGCCGTGGGCCGAGTGCAGTCCGGTGGCCTCGCTCACCAACGTCTCCGCCCGCGCCGTCAGGTCGTCGAACTGGCCCTGCAGATCGCGGGAGCGGTACGTCGCGGGTGCGGGCTTGAGAATGAGGGCGCGCGCCGCCACTCGCTGGGCCAGGGCCCAGTCCACCATGGCCGGAGGGTCGGTGACGGCTTCCGGGTTCGTCGGCGAGACGTCAGTGCTCGCCGTGGTGCTGTCGGCTTTCTTCGTCGATTGCCTCGGCCACGCGCCGCATGAGGCTCTCGGGCACCCGGTCCTTGCAGCGGTTGGCGATGACCCTGCGCAACTCCGCTTCGAACGCAGCCGCACCGCTGCAGGGCCCGCACCAGTCGAGGTGGACACGGATCTCTTCGCGCCGCTCCTCCGTCAGCTCACCGTCGAGATAGTGGTACAGCTCGTGCACCGCTTCCTCGCAGTCGACGGACACCCCGAACAGGCCGCCCGCGTCGACGGTCCCGCGCTCAGTGTGCTCGCTCTTGTCCACGTCTTCGCTCATTCTCCCGACCCCGGCACGCTACCGACGAGGCCGCGCGCTTCAGCCACATCGTGCAACGCCTTTTGGAGGGCCTTTCTTCCCCGGTGGATCCTGCTCATGACGGTGCCGATGGGGACATCGGTGATCTCGGAGATCTCCTTGTAGCTGAATCCCTCCACGTCAGCCAGGAGCACGGCCATACGGAACGCCTCGGGCAGCGCCTCGAGCGCGGCCTTGACGTCCTCGTCGGTGAACCGCTCCAGCGCCTCGTCCTCGGCCGATCGCCCGGGATCGCTGCCCCCCGAACCGGCCAGCCGTTTGTAGAGATAGAGGTCCTCGACGTCCTCGACGTCGGACACCTCCGGGCGCCGCTGGGCCGCCCGGTAGTTGTTGATGTAGGTGTTGGTGAGGATGCGGTACAGCCAGGCCCGCAGGTTGGTCCCCTCGGTGAATGAGCCGTAGGAGCGGTACGCCTTCAGATAGGTCTCCTGCACCAGGTCCTCGGCGTCGGCCCGGTTGCGGGTCATCCTGAGGGCGGCGGAATAGAGGCCGGGCATGAATTCCATGGCGACGTCGGTGAAGGTCGCCTGGTCTGCCATGGAACAACCCTATCCACCCGGAGATATCGTCTCGGCCGTGACCACCGCACCAGCACATCTCGGGATCGACCTGATGAGCGGCCCCTTCTTCGCCCGGGAGCCCCACGACGCCTTTGCCTGGATGCGGGCCAACGCCCCGGTCTACTACGACGAGCCGAACGACCTGTGGGCCGCGGCGAGCTACGCCGCCGTCAAGGAGGCGTCCGTCGACACCGAGGCGTTCTCCAACGCCTCGGGCATCCGGCCCAAGTTCCCGCCCCTGCCGATGATGATCGACTTCGATGCGCCCGAGCACGTGCGCCGGCGACGGCTCGTCTCGGAGGGCTTCACTCCCAAGCGGGTGCGGGCCATGGAGGACAAGCTCCGGATGGTCTGCGACGCCCTCATCGACAAGGTCTGCGCTGAAGGCCGCTGCGACTTCGTCCGGGACATCGCGGCACCGCTGCCCATCATCATGATCGGCGACATGCTCGGCGTGGCGCCGGACGACCGCGACGACCTCCTGCGGTGGTCCGACGACATGCTCAAGGGTCAGGGCTCCCCCGACCCCGACGCCATGGTCAACGCGACGAACGCGTTCGTCGAGTACTCGGAGTACATCCATCCGGTCTTCGAGGACCGGCGAACCAGTGGCAACGGCGACGACCTCGTCGGGGTGCTCTGCCATGCCGAGATAGACGGCGACTCGCTCGACGACGACTCGCTCGTCCACGAGACACTGTTGATCCTGATCGGCGGCGACGAGACGACCCGCCACGTCATCAGCGGGGGCGTGGAGGAGCTGCTGGCCCATCCGGACCAGGTGGCGCGCTTGTCGGCCGACCCGGCCGGGCTGATGCCGGGTGCGGTCGAGGAGATGCTGCGCTGGGTCTCGCCGATCAAGAACATGGCCCGCACGGCCACCCGCGACGTCGAGCTGGCGGGAGCGCAGATCAAGGCCGGCCAGGAGCTCCTCCTCCTGTATCCGTCGGCCAACCGCGACGAGGCCGTCTTCGAGGACCCGGACACCTTCGACATCACCCGCAACCCGAACCCGCACGTGGCATTCGGCTTCGGAGCGCACTTCTGCCTGGGCAACCAGCTGGCCCGCCTGGAGCTCCGGGTCATGGTCGAACGCGTCTTGGCCCGCCTCCCGGACCTCCAACTGGCCACCGAGCGAGCTGCCCTGCCGCGCCGCAAGGCCAACTTCATCTCGGGGATCGAGGAGATGCCCGTGGCGTTCACGCCGAGTGCGCCCCTCGGCATCGGCCCCGTCTGATGCCCAGCGCCGACGACGTGCCGGCCGGCATCGCCGGCTGGTCCATCCTCGTCACCGGTGGCGGGAGCGGCATCGGGCTCGCCACGGCCGAGCGCTTCGCCGCCGAGGGTGCGCACGTGACGATCTGCGGCCGCACCGAGCAGAAGCTTCTCGACGCCACCCAGCGCATCACCGCGGCGGCCACCGGCGGCGCCACCGCCCGCTGTGTCGTCGCCGACGTCACCGTCGAGGAGCAGGTCGCAGCCGCCGTGGCGGCCACCGCCGAGGCCACCGGCCGCATCGACGGTCTGTTCGCCTGCGCGGGCGGCTCGCTGCACCTCGGCTCGGTCCTGACCGCTGACGTGGCCGCGGTGCGGGCCACCATCGACCTCAACCTGATGGGCTCGGTGATCTGCGTGAAGCACGGCGCCGCCGCCATGCAGGCCCAGGGCGGGCCCGGCTCCATCGTCCTCATGTCCTCGGGCGCGGGCCGCTTCCCCCATCCGCACCTGTGGGCCTACGGCGTGGCGAAGGCCGGCATCGGCTTCCTCGCGGCGACGGCCGCCGAGGAGCTCGGCCCGCTCGGCATCCGCGTCAACGCGGTGGCGCCTGGGATCATCGCGGACGAGCTGATGGCCTTCATCACCGCCGGAGGGCCACTGCTCGACGACTACCTGGCCCAGATGCCGCTCGGGCGCGTCGGCACCGTCGAGGACGTGGCCGGCGCCGTCCGCTACCTGATGGGACCGGAGTCCTCCTTCGTCACCGGGGAGGCCCTGGGCGTCGACGGTGGCCACCACCTGCGGCGCGGCGCCGACTACTCGTTGCTCTTCGGCGGCTGAGGAGCGGCTCGGTCCAACCCGGCCCTCCGGGCCCTCCCGCGCCCAGGCAGCGGGCGGCATTGCTCCAGAAACTCTAAACAAACCCGTTGAGAGTTTCCGGAGGTGCCCCGATATCGGTCCCGACAGCCCCACTTGCCGATGTAATCCGAAATGATTACCGTTACCGTTGTGAGACCCAACCCGCTCCGGCCGGCCCTGGTCGGTGTCGCCATCGCCGCGGCCACCCTCGGTTTGGCGGGCGGCGGAGCGGCCGCTCCAGCTGCCGCTGCCGACAGTGGCGGGCCCGGTGTCGTCCACGTCGTGGCGGCGGAGAACTTCTGGGGCAACATCACGAGCCAGCTGGGCGGACGGGACGTCGACGTCACCTCGCTCATCACAAATCCCAACGCCGACCCCCACCTCTTCGAGACGGACGCGGCTGACGCCGCCACGCTGGCCCAGGCCCAGGTCGTGATCGAGAACGGCGCCGGCTACGACACCTGGATGAGCTCGCTCCTCGGCGCGGACAGCGGGCACCCACGTCTCGTGAACGCGGCGACCGTGCTCCACGTCAGTGGCAGCGACCCCAACCCCCATCTCTGGTACGACATCCCCCGCGTGCCCACCGTGGCGGCCGCCATCACGGCCGCACTCGTGAAGGCGGCGCCGCAGGACGCCCCGACCTTCAGGGCGAATCTGGCCGCCTTCGACCGGTCTCTCGCCCCGCTCGACGCCACGCTGGCCACCATCCGCACGCACTTCCACAACGTGCCGGTCGCCTACACCGAGCGGGTGCCCGGCTACGCGCTGGCGGTCGCCCATCTCGACGTCAAGACACCGCCCGGCTTCGCCCGGTCGATCGAGGACGGCGTGGACCCCGGCCCGGCGGACACGCTCGCCATGCAGCAGTTGCTCGACAACCACGACATCAACGTGCTGCTCTACAACGTGCAGACCGTGACGCCCGTCACGTCGCAGATCCGCGCCCTGGCCCGTCACCACGGCATCCCCGTGGTCGGCGTCTCAGAGACCATGCCCGCCGGCGCGGCCAACTACCAGCAGTGGCAGCAGTCCCAGCTCACGAACCTGCTCCACGCCCTCGAATCGAGCCGCAACCCGTGACCACCCCCCTCGTCGAGCTGCGGGGCGCCGCCGTCCGGATGGGTTCGCGCACCTTGTGGTCGCAGCTCGACCTCGGCCTCGGCGAGGGTGAGTTCCTGGCGGTCCTCGGTCCCAACGGGTCCGGCAAGACCACCTTGCTCAAGGTGCTGCTCGGCCTCGTGCCACTGGCCGCCGGCACGGTGCGCGTCAACGGCGTCGAACCCAGGGTCGGCAACCACGAGCTCGGCTACGTCCCCCAGCAGCGGGCCTTCGACCGCTCCCTGCCGATCCGCGGCCGCGACCTCGTGCGCTTCGGCATCGACGGCCATCACTGGGGACTGCCGCGCCACCCCCGGGCCATTCGCGCCCGGGTGGACGAGGCACTCGAGGCCGTCGGCGCCACCGACTACGCCGACGCCCCGGTCGGGCTCCTTTCCGGCGGCGAGCAGCAGCGACTCCGCATCGCCCAGGCGCTCCTCGACGACCCCAAGGTCCTCCTGTGCGACGAGCCGCTCCTCGCCCTCGACCCGGCGAGTCAGCAGAGCGTGACGCGCCTCATCGACGAACGGCGGCGCCAGGCGGGAACGCCCGTCGTGTTCGTGACCCATGAGGTCAACCCGGTGCTGCCCTACGTCGACCGCATCCTCTATCTGGTGCGTGGGAAGTGGGCCATGGGCACACCAGCCGAGATCCTGACCAGCGAGCGGCTCAGCGCCCTCTACGGGATCGATGTCGACGTGATCAAGGTGCGCGACCGCTATCTCGTCGTCAGTGCGGAGGACGAGCTCCCGACCGAGCCCGGCGCCCACGCGCACCACCGCCACGCGCACTGATGGGCCTCGGGTTCTATCTCCAGTTCGGCTTCGCCCAGCACGCGCTCGAGGCGGCCTTCCTCGTCGCCGTCAGTTGCGGCCTCATCGGCCCCTTCGTCATCACCCGCACCATGTCATTCGCCGTGCACGGCACGAGCGAGCTCGCCTTCACAGGTGCCGTGGCCGGGTTGCTCGTCGCGGACAACCCGCTCGCCGGCGCCCTGGTCGGCGCCCTGATCGTGGCCACGCTCATCGGCCTGCTCGGGCAACGCCCCGCCGAGCGCGACTCGACCATCGGCGTGATCCTCGCCGCGGGCCTCGGGCTCGGCGTGTTCCTCCTCGGCTACTACCACGGCTACGCCAGTGAGGCGCTGAACATCCTCTTCGGCAACATCTTCGGCATCAGCTCGGGTCAGATTCTCCTCCTCGGCGTCATCGCCGTGGTGGTGGCCATCGTCCTCACCGCCATCCGGCGGCCACTGCTCTTCGCCTCCATCGACCCCGACGTCGCCCGGGCCAGCGGCGTGCCGACGGGTCTCCTCGGCATCGTCTTTCTCTTCGTCCTCGCCATCACCGTGACCGAGGCGGCCCAGATAGTGGGCACGCTCCTGGTGCTCAGCCTGGCCATCACACCGGCGGCGGCGGCCCAACGGCTGAGCGCCAACCCCTTCGTGGTCACGGTCCTCTCCGTCGTCATGGCCGTGCTGGCGGCCGACGGCGGGCTGCTGCTCAGCTTCCAGTTCCCGACGGTCAAGCCGAGTGTGCTGATCGTGGCCATCAGCTTCGCGTTCTACGTCGTGGCCCGCCTCGTCGGCCCCGCCGTCGCCTCCCGGCGGAGGGACCGTATGGCGGCGCCGGACCTGGCAGAGTTGGACCGTGGTTGAGCACGTCGAGCGCCCGGCCCGCTCGTCGCGGCGGACGCGCCAGGGGGACGCCGTGCTCAACGTCGTGCTGGGCTCGGACAACTTCCGCAGCGCGCAGGACATCCACGCCGCGCTGCGGGCCTCGGGCGAGACGGTTGGCCTGACGACGGTCTACCGGCACCTGGCCCTGCTCACCGACGAGGGCCGGCTCGATGCCCTCCAGACCGCCGACGGCGAGCTCGTCTACCGGCGCTGCCACAGTGAGAGCCACCACCACCACGTGGTGTGCCGGCGCTGCGGCCGCGGCACCGAGGTGGAGCTCCCCGACCTGGAGCGGTGGGCCGAGACGACGGCGTCGGACCTCGGCTACAGCGACGTGACGCACACGGTCGAGATCTTCGGCGTGTGTGCCGACTGCCGCGCCTGACCCGCCGCGACCGGATCAGGCGGCCGCGTCAGCCGGCTCGCAGGAACAGTCCGGCGTCCATCACGGTCTCCCCACGCTGCGTCTCGGTGCGGAACCGGTAGGCGCCCTGCACGCGGTCGCCGATGTCCCACAGTGAGACGGTCAGCGTGTCGCCGGGCATCGTCGGCTTGGAGAAGCGGGCGCGCATGGCGCCGAAGCGCGTCGGATCCGAGGCGCAGAGGGCGTGGAGCAGGGCGCGCCCGGTGAAGCCGTAGGTGCACAGGCCGTGCAGGATCGGCTGGTCGAAGCCTGCCCGCTTGGCGAAGGTCGGGTCGGAGTGCAGCGGGTTGCGGTCGCCGCTGAGCCGGTAGAGGAGCGCCTGATCGGGGCGCGTCGTGTACGAGACGATCTCGTCGGGTTCGCGCGTCGGCAACGGCTCGGCGGCCAGCGCGCTCTCCTCGTCCCCTTCCGGGTTGCGCGGGCCGCCGAAACCACCGACACCGCGGATGAAGAGGGCGGAGCGGCTGGTGAAGGCCGGCTCGCCACTGCCGGCATGTCGCGACTCGCTCTCGAGCACGACCAGGCCGGCCGCGCCCTTGTCGTACATGCCGGCGACCCGTGTGGTGGTCGACACCGTCCCTGCCGCGGGGAGCTCGCCGTGCAGCCGGATCGACTGCTCGCCGTGGACCAGCATCGCCGGGTCGTAGTCGCCGAGAGAGACCGCGGCTCCCCCCTGCCCGATGATGGTGGTGAACGTCGGCAGGACCCGCTGCGTCACGCCGTCGGAGTTCTCGGTGGTGAACTCGAGCTCGAAGCCGGTCGGGTCGAGCGCGCCGGCACCCACGCCGAGCGCGTACAGCAGGGCGTCCTTGTGGCTCCACGACCGCTCGGAGGGCTCGGAGGTGACCCCCACCGCATCGAGATTCAGTCCCATCACCGCACCCCTTTCGTCTCGGACTTCTCGTCACACTTGACAGTAGGTGATCGCGGCCGTGTGCTCGGTAGGGTCGCGTCGGTGCCCGATCCCCCGGCCGTCCCCTTGCTGCGCTGGGACGAGGCTCCGGACCACGGGGCGGCGGTGGCGGTCACGACACGGTACGGCGGCGGATCGGTGGCCCCCTACGACACCCTCAACCTCGGTCTGCACGTGGGCGATCGGCCCGAGGCCGTCATCGACAACCGGACCCGGGCCGCGGCGGCGTTCGGCGTCGACCTCGACACGATGGTCTTCGCCCGCCAGGTCCACGGCGCGGGGGCGGTCGTCGTCGGGCCCGAGGATCGCGGTCGCGGCACCCGCTCCGAAGCCGATGCGCTGCCCGACGTCGACATCCTCGTGACGTCCACGCCCGGAGTCACGCTCGCCATCCTGGTCGCCGATTGTGTCCCGCTCGCCCTCGTCGATCCCCACGCAGGTGTCCTGGCTGCCGTCCACGCCGGCTGGCGCGGAACGGCCGCCGGCGCGGTCGGCTGCGCCCTGTCCGCCATGGCGGCTTCCGGCGCCCGGCCCGGGCGGGTGCGGGCGTTCGTGGGGCCGGCAGTGCCACCCGACCGCTACCAGGTCTCCGACGAGGTGCCGCGGGCACTGTCGGCTGCGGTCCATCCGGCGGCCCTCCATCGCGCCGTGGCACGACCCGACGGTCCCGACCATTGGCTGGTCGATCTCAATGCCGCCAACCGTCAGCAGCTCCTGGCGGGCGGGGTGCCGGTCGACCACATCACCGACAGCGGCGCCACCACGGCTGACGAGGGCTTCTTCAGCGACCGTGCCCAGCGGCCCTGCGGAAGGTTCGCCCTCCTGGCCCGCCTCGTCGGCTGATCACATTGGGCCGGTGCAGGGCCGGCTGCGCCGTAGCATGGGCAGGCCCGGACCGCCGGGCCACCCTCGACCTGCATGCCTCCACCCGACCGGTTCCGCTACGACGGCTTCGCCATCGACCCGGCGGACTCGACCGTCACCTGCCGCTACTCGACCGCCGGCCACTCGTTCACGGAGCGCTTCACCTTCGACCACACCGGCAACTGGGAGGACCCCGCTGTCGTGGCCGCTGTACGCATCCTGTATCTGCTGGCCGGCGTGTCGTATTACAAGACCTCGGCCGCCGCCCTGATCGATCTGGTCGACCACCCGACGTCGGAGCCCGAGCGGGACTTCCTCCGCAGCTACTACGTCAATGGTCTGGGGGAATTCGCCTACCGCAACGGCCTCGACCTTCGCGACATGCACCTCGAGGGCCCCGATGCGCCCACGCCGCCCGTCTCCTACGAGGCCGCCCCGGGTCATCCCCTGATCCCCTTCGGCGGGGGCATCGACTCCATCGTGACGGTGGAGTCGTTGCGTCGTGATCATCCGGGCGCCGCGCTGTGCGTCGTCCAGCCCCCCGGCGAGCGCTTCGCCGCCATTGAGGACGCCGCGGCAGTGACCGGGCTGCCGGTGACGCGCGTCGATCGCCACCTCGACCCCCTCGTCCGCCGCTCGGCCGAGCTCGGGTTCCTCAACGGGCACGTGCCCGTCACCGCGGTCATCACGGCCGCTGCCCTCGTGGCCGCGGTCCTCGAGGGGCGCGACGCCGTGGTGCTCTCGAACGAGTGGTCGGCCTCCGTGCCCACCGTGGTGGCCGACGGGGTCGCCGTGAACCACCAGTGGTCCAAGGGGCAGGAGTTCGAGCGCGAGTTCGCCGAGTTCGTCGACTCGTCGCTAGGCCCGGACATCTCGGTGTTCTCCTACCTCCGGCCGCGGAGCGAGCTGTGGGTCGCCCAGCAGTTCGCGCAGCTGACCCCGTACCACCGCGTCTTTCGCAGCTGCAACCGCGCTTTTCACCAGGACCCGACAGAACGGCTCGACCACTGGTGCGGCCGCTGCGACAAGTGCTGCTTCATCGACCTCGTCCTTGCCCCCTTCATGGACCGCACAGAATTGGAAGCCGTGTTCGCCGGCGACGAGCCCCTACAGAACCCGGCCAACGAGAACCGGTTCCGGGCGCTGCTCGGCCTGGGCACCGGGACCAAGCCCTTCGAGTGCGTGGGGGACATGGAGGAGTGCCGGGCCGCCGCGCTGCTCGCGGCGCAACGTGAGGACCGCACCGGCTCCGAGCTGCTGGCGCGGTTGCGCGCCGACCTGTCCGAAGCCACGCCCACCGATCCCACGGCATTGCTCCAGCCGCGCGGGACCCACCGCATCCCGGATCGCTATGCGCCGACCGATCTCCTGGTCCGCGCTCGCTGACGCCTCCGTCGGCGTCTGGGGCCTCGGCGTCGAGGGGCAGGCCAGCATCCGACGGCTCCGATCGATGGGCCGCGCCGCCGCGGTCCTGGTCGACGACGCGCCCCATGCCCCGGCTATCGACGGGCACGAGGTGCTGGCAACGGGGTCCGGGGGCCTCCACGCGCTGCTGAGCTGCGACGTCGTGGTGAAGAGCCCGGGCATCAGCCGCTACCGACCGGAGGTGGCGGAGCTCGAAGAGGCGGGCGTGGCGGTATGCGGCGGCCTCGGCCTCTTCATGGCGGAGGCCGATCCGACCCGCGTCGCCTGCATCACCGGGACGAAGGGCAAGAGCACGACGACCGCGCTGGCCGTCCACCTGGTCAGGGGGCTCGGACTCGACGCCCGGGCGGGCGGGAACATCGGCCGGCCGCCCTGGGACCCCACGTCCGGTCCGGCACCGGACTACTGGATCATCGAGACCTCGAGCTTCCAGGTGCCGGACCTGGACAACGCGCCCCGGGTGGTCGCTGTCACCTCGCTGTCACCGGACCACCTGGACTGGCACGGGAAGGTGGAGCGCTACTACGCCGACAAGCTCTCACTGGCGACGAAGCCGGGTGTCGCCCTGGCGCTGGCCGACGGCAGCGACAAAGAGCTGCGCGCCCATGCGGGCGAGCTGGGCCCGCACCTCCGCTGGGTCACCGGCGCCGAGGTGGCGCGGGACGCTGCCTGGTCGCAGGCGCTCGGACTCACCGGACCCCACAACGCGCGCAATGCCTCCATGGCGCGGGCCGTGCTCGAAGGCCTGGGCATCCCGGGCGCATCCGACACCGACCGGCTCGCCGACGCGGCGGGTGACTTCGCCGGGCTGCCGAGCCGCTGCCGTTCGCTCGGCTCGGTCGGGACGGTCGAGTTCGTCGACGACAGCCTTTCGACCAACGTGTTGCCGGCGCAGGCCGCGTTGCAGGCCTTCGGGGACCGACCCGTCGCACTCCTCGTCGGTGGACACGACCGGGGTCTCGACTACGCGCCGCTCGGCCGGACGATCGCGCACCGCCAGGCCCCGACACTCGTGGTCACCATGCCCGACAACGGCCCGCGCATCGGCAAGGAGGTGCGCAGCGCCTCCGAGGGGCGTATCGAGGTGATCGATGCCGCCAGCCTGGAGGCCGCGGTCGCGGCCGCGGTCGAGTGGACACCTGCCGGCGGTGTGGTGCTGCTCTCCCCGGCCGCGCCGAGCTTCGGCCGCTTCGGTGACTACCGGGAGCGCGCGGCCGCCTTTGCTGCGGCCGTTGGCCGCCACGGGACGCTCAGCTGAGCAGCGTCAGCAAGGTGCGTCGGCCGGCGCCAGCTCCTCACGCTCGCTGAGGAACAGCCACCACGAGTCCGCGGAGACCGTCGCGGCGGCCTGCACGACGTCGAGGTCGGCATCGAGGGCGGCGAGTGCCTCCATCGACCACCCGGCGTGGTCGATTTCCTGAGTGCGGTGTACGTCCCAGAAGCGGGTGCCGTCGGCGTCGAAGCCGTAGTGGCGGCGTAACCCGTCGCCCTTCGAGCCTGCGATGTCGGCGGCCTGGACCTCATAGGCGGCGACCATGGCCAGCGCGGCCACCGGGTCGTTGGCGGCGGTGGTCCGTACCACGGCCAGCAGCGCGGCGGTCGACGGCGTCGCCGGAGCGTCCGGTGCCGCTCCAGCCGGGCCCGCGAACGACTCGAAGAGCTCCGCGTGGGGTTCGGGGGAACCGAGCTCATCGGCGAGATTCGCCTCGACGAGCTCGCGGGCACGCCCGGGCGGCAGCGCCGCGGCAATTGCCGCCAGCGTCACCGGGAGATCCCGCTCGATGTGCCGGTACTGCTCCGCGTATGCGGCCAACTCACCGTCGCTGAGGATGCCAGCTTCCCAGCGACGGTAAAAGGGGTGCGTGAGCAAGTGACGCCCGACAATCGCCTCCGCAAGCACCTCGTGGATCTTTTGAGTGTGCATCGGCGCACCTTATCTGTTCCCAGCCGGGCGTCAATTGGGAGGGCCCGGGGTCAGGTCGCGGCCGCAATTGGGGTGTGCTCACCTGGCTGTTCATCGTGGGTGACCTCGTCGGCCGGGGGACGGGAGATGGACGGCCCGGACCCTGCAGCGGTCCTCGCCCGTCTCCGCCGCCCGACGTGCCGCTCCTCCGGTCTGCTCACGGTGCAGGGCGGGTGTGGTCAGCCGAGCGACGGGCTCGGAGGTTCCGGTTCTTCATACGGTTGCCGCATACGGCCATGTCGCACCAGGCGCCCCGGCCCGCGTGGGACCGGTCGTAGTAAGCCCAACGGCAGTCCGGATTGCGGCAGGCCTTCAGTCGTTCCCACGATCCGTCACGCTGCGCGTCCCGCATGATGAGGAGCAGCGGGACCAAGGGCGCCGCCATGTCCTGGTCGGGCTGCACGTCCACGCTCCCGTCGTCGCGCACGGCGGCGTGCAGGCGGACACGGTCGGCGAGGCCGCGTAAGGGTCGCAGGCGAACAGGGTCCGGGGCCTGGCCGTCGCTGTTCTGGACCAGCAGAGCCCGGATGCTCTCCCGGATCTCCCGAGCCTCCACCAGGTCTACAGGTCCGTCCGCGAGCCCTGTCTGAACCAGCCACTGCGGGCCGGCAACCGGATCCGTCAGCAGGTCCACCCCGGAGTCGGCCTCCCAGGTGTTCACGAAGGACTGCACCACGAGAAGCGGCATGGGCGCCGGCTTCGTCTCGTCGTCGGGGACCCACGTCGGGAGCGCCACCCAACCATCGTAGCAAGGAAAGTGACCGGTAAACCTACTTGACTGGTCTTTCCGTGACGACCATAATGATTTTGGTGGTCACGTACACGGCGCCCGGAGACGCATCATGATCGTGGTACTGGAGCAGGACGCCGGTCTGGGCCTGCGTCGGGTGCGCTGGTGGAACCATGTGCTCGTGCGGGCCCGGGCTTCTGCGCTGGACCAGGAACTGGCGACCGGGGCCTCCCCTGAATCGAACGTGGCCCTCGCGGTGCATGCCGGGCGCCTCTGCAATCCTGCCCAGCGACGCGTGCTCGCCCGCAGCCTGACGCGGATCGCTGCCGCCTCGACCGCACCGGCTGGAAGTCGACTCAAGGCGCCGGTTTGCCGCCCGGCCGTGCACATGGCGCGCGCCGAGCTGGCGGCAGTGGCCGATCGCCTCGTGACCACCGGACCCGTCGACGTGCGGGGTGTGGCGACAGGTCCGGCAGCTCCTGACCGACGGGACTGGGCCGCTGTACAGATCCGGCCCAACCGACCAACTCCGGGACGAACTCGCCGCTGCCCTGACCGCGCTCGACCCGTCCGCCTGAGCACCGCCGTCACCGCGTCCGGTCAGCGCTGGCGCAGGATCCTGTCCAGCTGGGCGACCGTGAGTGGGTCGTGCGCCACCGGATCATGGCCGGGGCGCAAGCCGTCGAGCAGGAGTTCCAGGAAGCGTCGCGACGGCTTGGAGGATTTCGTGTCGCAGACGTCCGCAATCGAGCGCACCGACATCAGGACCACGACGATGTCGGACACGTCGACGTCGGATCGGACCGTCCCCGCCTCCTGGCTGCGGTCGAGGATCTCGCGCAGCAATGGGGCCAGCTGCTCGAGTCCCGTCCCCTTCGAGCGCCATGGCGGGGCGGAGATCGTGGCGCGCCAACAGCTGGGGAAGGCGATGCAACGCCGCAGGAATTCGAAGACGCAGTCCTCGGCGGGCACGTCGGCGAGGACCGCCTCGGCGATCTGCCGGTTGCGCTCGTGCGCCGCCTCCACGACGGCATTGAGGAGGTCGGCCTTGTTCGGGAACCGGCGGTAGAGCGTTCCGACGCCGACTTCGGCACGCATGGCAATGCCTTCCATGGAGGCCTCGTAGCCCTCCTCCGCGAAGACGTCGCGCGCCGCGGCCAGGATCCGGCTCAGATTGACCTCGGCGTCGCGCCGCAGCGGTCGCGTCTCGGCCGTGACCGGTCTCTCCTCTCGCCCGGGAACGGTCACGCCGCGCTGTGTCACACGAGGTCCTCGGGCCCGAAGGCGATGGCGCCGACGATGACTTCGGCCTCCGCAGTGAACGCCGGGTGGGGCTCGCGCGCAACGATGGAGGGCGTCGTCCGCTTCGGGATGGTGAGCGCGGCGAGCGCGGCGACGACCAGCGCGAGGCCACTGACCGCGAAGGCAAGCACGTACCCGCCCTCCTTGGGAAAGCCGTCCGGCAGCAGACCGCTCACGACGAGGCTGGTGGCGATCCCGCTCCCGAGGGCGGCACCGATATTGCGGATGTTGGTGTTCATCCCCGTGGCCACGCCGGTCTGCTCCGCCGGTACGGCCTCGATGATCAGGTTCGCCATGCTGGCGAACCCCAGGGCGATCCCGATGCCGAGGAGCCCCGAAGCCGCATAGATCGACCATTGCTGGTCGTGGATCAGGACGAGGAGAAGGTAGCTCGAGGCGGCGAAGAGCGACCCGGCCACCAACACCATCTTCGAGCCGACCGCCCTCGAGAGGCGCCCGGTCATCGGAGCGACGATCACCATGGCGACCGCGAACGGCGCCAGGTAGAGACCCGACTGCGTGACCGATGCCCCGAATCCGTAGCCAACCCGGACGGGCGTCTCGGTGAACTGCGGGAGCGTGATGAACATGGCGAACATGCCGAACCCGAAGAGCAACGCCGCGAGGTTGGTGCTCCAGACAGCAGGAATGCGCATCATCTTCATGTCCACCAGCGGCGAGTCGGAGCGGTTCTCCGACACCGCCCACAGCACGATCAGGACCGCAGTGGCGACCAACAAGCCGATGACCGACGCGTTGCCCCAGCCCCACGTCGGTGCATACGAGATGGCGAGCAGCCCGGTCACCAGCCAGGCCGACATCAGGCCCGCCCCGAGCCAGTTGATGCGGCCCGGCGCCCGCACGGGCGACTCGGGTACGAACACGAAGGTCGCGATGGTCGCCGCGGCCGACATGATCATGGGGATCCAGAAGAGCCAGTGGTAGTTCAAGTGCACGAGGATCGGACCGGCCAGCACGATCCCGGCGCCGGCTCCCGCTCCGAGGATGGCCGACATGACACCGATGGCTCCCGCCACCCGCTCGGCGGGGAACTCGTCGCGGATGATCCCGAAGGCGAGCGGGAACACGGCCCCGCCCGCGCCCTGGATGACCCGGCCGACCAACATCACGGGCAGGGTGGTCGCCAACGCGCTGATCAACGACCCCACGGTGAGGGCGATGAGAACGGCGACGATGATCTTCTCCTTGCCGACCATGTCCCCCACACGACCGAGGATCGGCGTCGCGATGGCGGCACTCAACAGGTACGCGGTGAGGAGCCAACTCGCCCCGCTCTCCGATGTGTGCAACGTCTGCTCCAGCTGTGGGATGGCGGGGATGATCAGCGACTGCAGCAGGCTGAAGGCGAGCGCGGCGGTGCCGAGTACGGCGAAGGTGACTGCGTAGTGGGTCTGTGTTCTCGCCATGCAGATCCGATCGCCAGAGACGGAACGCCCTGTTCCGGTTAGGCTACCATAAGCGGAAGGCAGGATTCCGGAAGCGCAGGGCGGAGATCCGTGACGTCAGCAGGAGGCGACATCCGACCGAGCACAGACGTGCCTCCATGGCTGGACTCGCCGCAGACGTGGCCACGAGCCACTAGCCCCGCATCGCGGTCGTTGAAATGCCGCCGTCGCTCGTACCAGCGCGAATGGCTGAGGGTCAAGGGATCCCTGGCTCCCATCGAAGTTGCAGGCGGGTACCTACTGCAGGCCGGAAAGACGAACGCCGGCCCGCGACTCGACGCAACTGTCACATGCGATGGACCGCGACCTGCATTCGGATCAAGTGCCTTTTTGAAGGGCGTCACGCGCGTTGGCGCTGCCACGATCCGCTGCCCGCTGCCACCAACGCCGGGCCTCGTCGGGGTCGCTGTCTTTGAGCAGGAACCCGAGATTGAACATGGCGCCAGCGTGGTCGTGCGCGGCCGCCCGCTCGTACCAGCGCCGGGCCTCGATGGGGTCGCTGTCTTTGAGCAGGACCCCGAGACCGAACATGGCGCCGGCGTTGTCGTGCTCGGCTGCCCTCTCCCACCAGCGCCGGGCCTCGATGGGGTCATCGTCCTTGGACAGGACCCCGAGGTTGAACATGGCGCCGGCGTGGTCGTGCGCGGCCGCCCGCTCCCACCAGCGCCGGGCCTCGTCGGGGTCGCTGTCTTTGAGCAGGACCCCGAGGTTGTACATGGCGCGGGCGTGGTCGTGCGCGGCCGCCCGCTCGTACCAGCGCCGGGCCTCGGCGGGGTCGTCGTCTTCGAGCAGGACGCCGAGACTGAACATCGCGTCGGGATGGTCGTGCGCGGCCGCCCGCTCGTACCAGCGCCGGGCCTCGGCGGGGTCGTCGTCCTTGGACAGGACCCCGAGGTTGTACATGGCGCCGGCGTGCTCGTGCGCGGCCGCCCGCTCGTACCAGCGCCGGGCCTCGGCGGGGTCGCTGTCCTTGGACAGGACCCCGAGGTTGAACATGGCGTCGGCGTGTCGTGCGCGGCCGCCCGCTCGTACCAGCGCCGGGCCTCGGCGGGGTCGCTGTCTTTGAGCAGGACCCCGAGGTTGTACATGGCGTCGGCGTGGTCGTGCGCGGCCGCCCGCTCGTACCAGCGCCGGGCCTCGGCGGGGTCGCTGTCCGCTGAGCAGGACCCCGAGACCGAACATGGCGTCGGCGTTGTTCGTGCGCGGCCGCCCGCTCGTACCAGCGCCGGGCCTCGGCGGGGTCGTCGTCTTCGCGACCAGGACCCCGAGGCTGAACATGGCGCCGGCGTGGTCGTGCATCGGCCGCCCGCTCCCACCAGCGCCGGGCCTCGGCGGGGTCGCTGTCGTCTGAGCAGGACCCCGAGGTTGTACATGGCGCCGGTGTGGTCGTGCTCCGCCGCCCGCTCGTACCAGCGGCGGGCCTCGGCGGGGTCGTTGTCTTCCAGCAGGACGCCGAGACCGAACATCGCGTCGGGACGGTCGTGCGCGGCCGCCCGCTCGTACCAGCGCCGGGCCTCGGCGGGCTCGTCGTCCTTGAGCAGGGCCCCGAGACCGAACATGGCGCCGGTGTGGTCGCGAGAAGCTGCCCGCTCCCACCATCGCCGGGCTTCGGTGGGATCGTCGTCCATGAGCAAGGCCCCGAGG
This sequence comes from uncultured Acidimicrobiaceae bacterium, assembly GCA_963840245.1. Lineage (GTDB taxonomy): Bacteria > Actinomycetota > Acidimicrobiia > Acidimicrobiales > RAAP-2 > Bog-473. The sequence continues at coordinate 20,434 of CAWIYI010000022.1, read as the reverse complement.
CCGAACATGGCGTCGGTGTGGTCGTGCGCGGCCGCCCGCTCGTACCAGCGCCGGGCCTCGGCGGGGTCGCTGTCCTCGAGCAGGACACCGAGATTGAACATGGCGTCGGCGTTCTCGTGCTCGGCCGCCCGCTCCCACCAGCGCCGAGCCTCGCCAGGATCGTCGTCTTTGAGCAGGACCCCGAGACCGAACATGGCGCCGGCGTGGTCGTGATCCGCCGCCCGCTCGTACCAGCGCCGGGCCTCCGCGGGGTCGCTGTCCTCGAGCAGGACCCCGAGGTTGTACATGGCGTCGGCGTGGTCGCAACCCGCTGCCCGCTCCAACCAGCGCCGGGCCTCCGCGGGGTCGCTGTCGTTGAGCAGGACCCCGAGGTCGTTCATGGCCTCGGCGTGGTCGTGACCGGCCGCCCGCTCCCACCAGCGCCGGGCCTCCGCGGTGTCGCTGTCGTTGAGCACCGCCCCGAGGTTGTACATGGCGTCAGCGTGGTCGCGCCCAGCCGCCTGCTCCAACCAGTGCCGGGCCTGGGCCGGGTCGCTGTCGTTGAGCAGGACCCCGAGATTGTTCATGGCGTCGGCGTTGTCGTACTTGGCCGCTCGCTCCCACCAGCATCGGGCCTCCGCGGGGTCGCTGTCTTTGAGCAGGAACCCGAGGTTGAACATTGCGCCGGCATGGTCGTGATCAGCCGCCCGTTCCAACCAGCGTCGGGCCTCGGCGGGGTCACTCTCGTTGAGGAGGACGCCGAGGTTGTACATGGCGTCGGCGTGGTCGTGCTCGGCTGCCTTCTCCCACCAGCGGCATGCCTCGGCGGGGTCGCTGTCTTCGACCAGAACTCCGAGGTTGTACATGGCGTCGGCGTTGTCATGCTCGGCTGCCCTCTCCCACCAGCGGCGTGCCTCGTCGGGGTCGCTGCCTTTGAGCAGGGACCCGAGATTGAACATGGCGCCGGCGTGGTCGTGCGCGGCTGCCTCCTCCCACCAGCGGCGTGCCTCGGTGGGGTCGCTGCCTTCGACCAGAACACCGAGGTTGTACATGGCGTCGGCGTTGTCGTGCTCGGCTGCCCTCTCCCACCAGCGGCGCGCCTCGTCGGGGTCGCTGCCTTTGAGCAGGGACCCGAGATTGAACATGGCGCCGGCGTGGTCGTGCGCGGCTGCCCTCTCCCAACAACGGCGGGCCTCGGAGGGGTCGCTGTCTTTGAGCAGGGACCCGAGGTTGTTCATGGCGCCGGTGTCCTCGTGATCAACTGCCCGCTCGTACCAGCGCCGGGCCTCGACGGGGTCACTCTCGTTGAGCAGGACTCCGAGGTTGTACATGGCGTCGGCATGCTCGTGATCAGCCGACCGCTCCCACCAGCGCCGGGCCTCGGCAGGATCGTCGTCTTTGAGCAGGACCCCGAGACCGAACATGGCGCCGGCGTGGTCGTGCCGCGGCAGCCCGCTCGTACCAGCGTCGGGCCTCGACCGGGTCGTCGTCTTTCGAGCAGGACCCCGAGGTTGTACATGGCGTCGGCGTGCTCGTGCGCGGCTGCCCGCTCCCACCAGCGCCGGGCCTCGACGGGGTCGCTGTCTTTGAGTAGGACCCCGAGGTTGTACATGGCGCCGACGTGGTCGTGCGCGGCCGCCCGCTCGTACCAGCGCCGGGCCTCGGCGGGGTCAGTCTCGTTGAGCAGGGCTCCGAGGTTGTACATGGCGTCGGTGTGCCCGTGATCAGCGGCCCGCTCGTACCAGCGCCGGGCCTCGGCGGGGTCACTCTCGTTGAGCAGGACACCGAGACCGAACATGGCGCCGGCGTGCTCATGCCCGGCCGCCTCCTCCCACCAGCGCCGGGCCTCGACGGGGTCACTGTCCTCGAGCAGGACCCCGAGGTTGTACATGGCGTCGGCGTGCTCGTGCTCCGCTGCCCGCTCGTACCAGCGCCGGGCCTCCGCAGGGTCATCGTCTTCGAGCAGGACCCCGAGGTTGTACATGGCGTCGGCGTGGTCGTGCCCCGCCGCCCGCTCGTACCAGCGCCGAGCCTCGGCGGGGTCGTCGTCCTCGAGCAGGATCCCGAGGTTGTACATGGCGTCGGCGTGGTCGTGCGCGGCCGCCCGTTCGTACCAGCGCCGGGCCTCCGCGGGGTCGTCGTCCTCGAGCAGGACACCGAGACCGAACATGGCACCGGTGTGATCGTGTCCGGCCGCCCGTTCCCACCAGCGCCGGGCCTCCGCGGGGTCATCGTCCTTGAGCAAGGCCCCGAGGTTGTACATGGCGCCGGTGTGCTCGTGATCAGCGGCCCGCTCGTACCAGCGCCGGGCCTCAGCGGGGTCGTCGTCTTCGAGCAGGACCCCGAGGTTGTACATGGCGCCGGCGTGGTCGCGTTCACCCGCCCGTTCCCACCAGCGCCGGGCCTCGGCGGGGTCGCTGTCTTCGACCAGGACACCGAGGTTGTACATGGCCCCGGCGTGGTCGCGTTCACCCGCCCGTTCCCACCATCGCCGCGCCTCGGCGGGGTCGCTGTCCTCGAGCAGGACCCCGAGGGTGTACATGGCCCCGGCGTGGTCGTGCGCCGCCGCCCGCTCGTACCAGCGCCGAGCCTCGGCGGGGTCGCTGTCCTCGAGCAGGATCCCCAGGTTGTACATGGCGCCGGCGTGGTCGTGCGCGGCCGCCCGCTCGTACCAGCGCCGAGCCTGGGTCGGGTCGCTGTCGTTGAGCAGGATCCCGAGCTTGTACATCGCGCCGGCATGGTCGTGCCAAGCCGCCCACTCCCACCAGCGCCGGGCCTCCACGAGGTCGTCGCCTTCGAGCAGGACCCCGAGGTTGTACATGGCGCCGGCGTGGTCGTAGGCGGCCGCCCGTTCGTACCAGCGCCGGGCCTCTGCGGGATCGTCGCCTTCGAGCAGGACCCCGAGAGCGAACATGGCGCCGGAGTGGTCGTGCGCGGCCGCCCGCTCGTACCAGCGCCGGGCCTCGACCGGGTCGCTGTCGTTGAGCAAGATCCCGAGGTTGTACATGGCGCCGCCGTGGTCATGCTCGGCCGCCCGCTCCCACCAGCGCCGGGCCTCGTCGGGGTCGTCGTATTGGAGAAAGGCCCCGAGACGGAACATGGCATCGGTGTGGTCGTGCGCGGCTGCCCGCTCGTACCAGCGCCGCGCCTCGACAGGCTCGTCGTCTTCGAGCAGGAGCCCGAGACCGAACATGGCGCCGACATGGTCGTGATCAGCCGCCCGCTCCCACCATCGCCGGGCCTCGATGGGGTCGCTGTCTCTGAGCAGGACCCCGAGGTTGTACATGGCACCGGTGTGCTCGTGCCCGGCTGCCCGCTCGTACCAGTGTCGGGCCTCGAAGGGATCGTCGTCTTCGAGCAGGACTCCGAGGTTGTACATGGCGCCGGCGTGGTCGTGCGCGGCCGCCCGCTCGTACCAGCGCCGGGCCTCGACCGGGTCGCTGTCATTGAGCAGGATCCCAAGGTTGTACATGGCGCCGGCGTGGTCGTGACCGGCCGCCCGCTCGTACGAGCGTCGGGCCTCCACCCGGTCGCTGTCGTTGAGCAGGACCCCGAGACCGAACATGGCGCCGACGTGGTCGTGCGCGGCCGCCCGCTCGTACCAGCGCCGGGCCTCGACGGGGTCGTCGTCTTTGAGCAGCACCCCGAGGTTGTACATGGCGCCGACGTCGCCTTGCTCGGCCAACGGGAGCCAGGCCTCGTAGGCCATGGGTGCGTTCGCGTTGACGGCTGCCGCATATCCGATTCTGCTCCGTCCCGAATCGCTCGCTGCGTGCTCGAGGGCGGCCCGCCAGATCGGGTCGGTCACAACCGATCGTGGACCCTTGGCGTCGGCGTCTTGGAGGTACTGGTGCACCGTAAGGTCGGTACCTGAACCGACCCTGGAGAGGATCGCTTGGACCGAGCGCCCCGATCCGACCACCGAACGACGGGCCCATTTCAGGGACTTTTTGAATTCGCCGCTCCGAGGTCGTTCGCCGAGCATGACCGTACTGAGCGTTCGGGCCAGGTCCTCGGGCATTGGTTGGCCGATGCCGGTCGAGTACCAATCGAGCACTGTGCGCACCAAGGCGTACCGGACCGGGTGGTCTTCGTCGTCCCGGGAGGAGTCGAACTTTTTGACCAGCTGAGGGCCGGCCACCAGCCACGCGCTCGGCGATCCGCCCTCGGCCACCCAGGCCGTGAGCTCCGGGTCGTGCACGTGGCCCTGGACCCTCGCCAGCTCGTCGGGGTTCCAGTCCCTCCAGCGCACTTCGGTCACGCGGTCTCCATCCGCGAGGGCGTCGCCGAGCGGGTCGCGATAGTCGCCGTGGGGCGCCAGCGAGGCCAACTGGGTCTCCCGGATCGTGGCGACGACGAGCGCACCTCTGTCTCGCAACCAATCAAGGGTGTCCGGAGCCCCTGCCTCGTTGTATCGCTCGAGGTCGTCGAGCCAGACGAGAGCCCGTCCCCAGTCCTCGACGCCGAGGTGTTCGAGACGGGCCAGACGCCCGGCTCGAGGGGAAAGCAAGAGGCGGCCACCCGCCTCCTGGCGAACCGCCTCGGCCGCGGAGCGCGATTTGCCTCCGGCCGAGTCGCCGACGATCAGGACGATTCGGCCTTCGTACTCAGCGGTGACGAGGGCGGTCCTCAATGCGGCGTCGCCGTCGCGCTCGATGTAGTCGAGGTAGGGGGACTCACCCGGTACGTCGGCGCGCGTAACTCCGAAGGCGCCGAGGTCAGCGTCGGCGACCCGGAGTGGGGCTCTGTCAGCGCCGAGGCAGGACTTCTTCAGCACGTCTCGGAAGCGCTCCGCGTCTCGGATCTCGACGTCGGCCGGAGCGCCGAGGATCTCGGTGAGTGCAGCGGCAAAGGTCGAAGAGTCGCGAAGTGCCTCGGCGACCGGGACGACAGAGAGCCGGCGCTCTTGGTGCTCGTGTTGTTCGTGCGCGGCTTCGACGACCACGCCGGCGATGCGGCCGTCGGCGAGCACGACAGCAGCGCTCGCGATGCCCTTCCATCCCGCTGTCGTCTCCGGATGGGCGACGTCGACGTCGAAGGGCACCACGCGCCTGGGTTGGTCCGAGGCCGTCGAGCGCTTCGCCATGGCGGAGGGCAGCAACGTTCCCACGGCCTGCTCGGACTGGTGGACCAGGTCGACGGGGTCACCGCTGCTCGTGCGCAGGAAAGCGACGTCAGGGAAGCCGACCGTCTCGCAGCCGGCTTCCTCGGCGGTGCCGAGGGTGACGAAGGAGGGGGAAGGGCTCTGGGGCGCCGACCAGTTCTCGTGCTCGGGCTCGTCGACGACGAGAAGAGCGAGGTCCCAGTCGGGGTCCTCCCAGGCGATCTCCATCGGCGTCCAGGCGGCGGTCACGGCGCCCGGACGGACAACTCGAGCCACGACATCGTTCTCGCCACGCGCGTCTTCGACAACGTGGCGAGCGGTCAGGATCCCGTGGTCCCCGAGGACGACGCCCGAACCCGTCCGTCCGGGTTCGGCCCACACCTCGGCCAGGCGGTCGGCCCAGAGTCTCGCCATTGCCCGATCGCCTCAGCGACCCGGCCGTGGCTGGTCGGTGTCCATGTTCAGGGCGGAGCAATTGCCCTTCTCGTCGTAGAGGCCAGGAGTCAAGGTGAGCACCCGGGCCAGGGTGGCGCCTGAACCTGTCGTTCTCGTCGCACCGTCCTGGAGGTCGTACCAGCGCACTCCGCTCGGGACCACGGTGTTCCTGCGCAGCTCGGTCTCGGTGGTGGCGTGACCTCGTTCACCTCGAATCGGACCCTCCGGCCGTCCCCCTTCTCCCGGGCCCCCTCCTCAAGGCCGTCTCGAAGCGATTCGAGCGCCAGAGCCAGTGTGGTGTGGTCCTCGGCCACTTTCGCCTCCTCGGTTCCCAGCGTCATTGTGACAAATGAGCGCATCCAACGTCACTGTCACGGCCGCCGACAGGGTAAACGCGAATCTCAGCTCCGCGATGTACAGGGGAGGTCGCCCGATCGAGCTCGCGCGCTCGAACCTCCTGCATGACCTCATACCTCGTGGTCACGGCCCTAGGATTCCGAGGACGGTCCGACCCGCAAATCGTCGACATGTCGGACGTTCAAGGACGGGCAATGTAGCGGGGTAGCTCGGTCCCCTTCAACTTCAGTAGTACTAGGACGAGCACGGCACTTGGTGCCATCACGATTGGCGCCTCCCCACGGGATCTGGCTCAATATCCGTCATGGCGTCGATCTGGGCGTTCGCACGGTCGAGCCTGCGAGGTCGGCTTCGGTCCGCTCTTGCGATGGCATTCGTCATTGCCTTGGCGGGCGGGGTCTCCCTGGCTGCGCTGGCGGGTGCCCGCAGAACCGACAGTGCGATCGGTCGATTCGTCACCTACTTCGGTCCGGCCCAGGGTCAGATCGAGGCTCCGTCGAGCGACTTTGTCGCCATTTCCAGACTGCCCGAGGTTGCGGCTACCGAGGCGGGCGCTTTCATGCTGCTTGAGCCCCTCGATAGGAAGGCGCGCGTTGATCACTCGTACGAGGTCAGCACCGTTGCTGTGCTCGACCACCTTGACTTCAGCCGCCCCCTCGTCGTGGCCGGACGTCTTCCTCGAGCCAACCAGATGAATGAGGTGGTGGTGAACCCGTCGGCCGCAATCGACGAGCACCTCCACGTCGGGAGCACCGTTCATCTGCGTGCCTTTAACCAGTCGAGCGCTCAGCGGGTACTGGAGGGATTGGACCAGACGCCGACCGGCCAAAAGGTCTCTGTTCGCGTCGTTGGAGTAGTGCGGACTCCTAGTGACCTGAGCGTCGCACCGGCCGCCCCCGGTGTCGTGTTCGAGGGTCAGGACGAGATGCTCTTCACGCCAGCCTTCTATCAACACTATGGAACAGAGATCGGTAATGCCGGTGTCGGTCTCAGTTACCGACTGAAGGGAGGCAACGCCAACCTCTCTCGCTTCCTTCGTTCGGTCAGCGGTCAGTTCGGGCCGACCGTTCAGGTCCAGCCCGGGTCCGACGATCTGGCAGCCGCCGCGAACGCGCAACATGCCACTCACCTCGAAGCTCTGGCACTGCTGCTCTTCGGCGTCCTTGCTGTCCTTCTGACCTGTGCGCCACCAGACCAGGAGTCGCCTCGTCCGAACTCATGGGGCATTCCCGAGTATCCACAGCCGAACGAGGATTCCAATCACGATGAGTGATCCGCACGCGACGCAAAGACATACTCGCCCCAAGACCAGGAGCGAGTGAGTCCTATGGATCGTGGCTTGGCATGCCTTGGGCCAATGCGATGCGAAGCCCCTCGCCCGTCGATCCAGTTCCCGGGAGCATCGCACGTCATCAAAAACGGCTTTCATCGGTCCCGAACCAGCAATGCTCCTCGAAGTCGAGTGCGGCTGAGAGCCAGATGCTCAGTGTTAGAGGCGGCTCAGCTCTTGTTGAGTGAGAGTCGCCTCCGTGTCGCCGCCATAGGCAGCGAGCGCGTAGATCACGAAGACACCGAGGGCGATATAGGTCAAGGACCAGATCGGATAGTAGGGCATCCACCAGATGGCGCTGATGGCGCCGATGGCGCCGGCCGCGATGCCGACCCAGCGTCCGATCTGGGAACGACCCATAACAGCGAGGCCGCACAGGATCAAGATGATGCCGACGATCAGGTACACCCAGCCGTACGTCTTGAGGCTGGTGCCGAAGAGAGCGTCTTCGAGGTGCTGGGGAACAACCCCGTGGTACCGAAAGGCCCAGATCGCATCGAAGATGCGCATGACGCCCGCCACCCCCAGCACGATGGCGGCGAAGAGAATCCAGCCGTGGCCCCGTTCGTTCATGGTGCACCCCCCACTTGACAACGTTGAGCGCCGACGAGCTGCCGGGACCCACTTGCTCTTCTTAATCTAGAGGGACCGCTGGTTCAGTGGGTGGACGTGTCCGGGCCAGCTCGAAGAGCTGACGGGCCTGCGCCGGTTCGGAGGACCTCGGGTCTAAGGCTGCGATCCCCCGACCGATCTTCTTTGCCTCCGTCGACCGACGAATGCCAGCCTTCAACACGTCCTCAGGCCGCCATATCCATGTGACGGGACGTCATCACGATGACCGCAACTGTGCAATCAATCGTTCGTTGTGTTCGCGGCCGCCGCGGAGGAGGCTGGCGATCGCAGGAAGCTCGTTGTTCGAATACTGCTCCAGGCTCCGTTGTCCTTCGGCGTGGATCGGATCCCAGAGTTTGTTCCATCGTTTCTCCGCCGCCGTCGCTCTCACGAGGATCTGGCGCCGGTCCGCCTGTCCGGGGTCCGTTCGACATGACCGGCTGCTTCCAACCTGTCAAGGACGGTCGTCATCGCCCCGGTGGTGAACCCGATCCTTTCGGCAAGACGCGACGCCGCCTTCGTCCTAGTGAGCGCCGGGGGTGATGAAAGGGCACATAGCGAGGCCTTAGCTGGATTCATGGCCGACGCGAGGAACAGCAGTCCCGTGGGACAATGGCCCCTATGGAAAGGCGTTGCGCAGACTGCGGATGCCTCGTAGACCGTGGAGAGGTCGTCGAGCGTTGCGGCGATCCCGACTGCTGCTGCACCAACCTCCCCGACAAGCAGCGTGGCCGCGCCCGACCTTGACGCCGCGGCAGAACTGCTCGTGCCATTCACGGTGGCGACGTCGAATCGGTCCGCTGTCTTGTCGCTGCCTCCCCTGAACTTGTCAATGGTCCCCTTGCCGGACCGTTAGAGACCCGCACCGCTTGGCACATCGTCACAGACTGGCCGGGCTATTTCCCCAACGATCCCGAGATTGCCCGAACGCTCCTGGCGGGAGCGGACCCAAACCACCGAGACCCGAACCGGGTTCTGAGACGCCACTGCATTGGGCAGCGAGCAGCCACGACGTGGATGTCGCGAGCGCGTCAAATCGTCCCACCTACCCGATGCGTTCCGTCACTTAAGCGCGGAGTTGAGTCGTGTTGCGGGGCGAATGCGATGTACGTGGTCGCAGGCGATGCGATCGTTACCCGAAGGGGACAGTTACCGGACCGGGCATCGGTCGGTAGACGGCAAAGAAGTCACGGTCATCGGGGACAAGGTAGCGATCGGTTGACTGATTGGGGTTGGGCCCAACCATCGTGGGGTTGAGACCGGGGGGGTTGTAGGTGTTGAGAGTGTGCCATTCCGGGTTGATATCGAACTCCATCGCCCGCAGTGCTCCGGCATGCTGAAGGATCTGCGCGATGCTGACCACTGTCTGATCGTCAGCAGCGGCGTAGATGAGGTTGCCCCGAGCGTCGATGCCAACGCCGGTGCGCCAGACGCGAGTGACTCCGCCAAGCGTGTATCCCCACTGCGGGCTGTTCGGATCGGTGTTCAACGTGGGATTCAGCTGGCTATTCCATACGATCGGAGCCAGGCTCTGCCGGGCCCACGCGACGCCGGGGCCGGGGTCCGGGCCGCCACTCCAATCCACGATGTCCACGCGACCATCCGAATAGCCAATAAGTGTCGCGTTGCCGTCCTTCAGGGGCTCGTTCGTTTGGCCGTTGTCCGCCGACCCGTTGTCGCCATCGACGTAGGTGAACCCGCCATTGAAGGTCGCGAGCAAACGAGAGCGCTGGCTGTAGGGGACCATCGCCGGTCCGCGTACCGCCGCGTTCGGCGGCTCATAGCGGCCTGGGTAATACCCGAGCTCCGTCCGTGAGTGGTCGAACCAGGCGACGTACGCCACGATCTGTGGGTAGTTCGGGTCAGGACGATATGTCGTGACCAGTATGGGGGCTCCACCATCGACCGATGGTCCGGTCGGCTGCCAGACCCCTTCGCCGGGAAGCGGGTTGGAGAAGACCGGAGCGATCGCCGGCGGCCATGCAGTCGTCGCAGGCGTCGAAGTCGTCGGAGTCGTCGGAGTCGTCGCTGGGGCCGTGGAGTGTCGTACCCCCACCTTCGGCAGGCTCTTCAACTGCGGCCCACCCTTTTTGGGTGCTTGGCTGCTGTAGTAGACCTGCTCGACGTGGTCGGCGACCCAGTTGCCGATGCCGAAAGGGACGTTGTACCGCACCCATTCAACGCTGTTCACGCTCCATGAGAGGCTGGTGGGCCTCAGCATCCAAACCGTATACGAAGCGCTCGCCCATAACAGCACGACGACGAGCGGCAACACGATGAGTGCGCGAATGAGTCTGCCCCGGCGAGTGAGCCTCCGTCTCCGTCTCCGCCTCCGTGCCGGGTCGCGAACTTGCTCTGGGACTTCCGGATCCTGAGAAGGTGTCGCTAGATCGGGTGAGGCATCGGAAACGGAGGTATGGTCAGCGAACCGGCTACTGGGCGCCACTCCTTAAGCCTAACGATCGCCTGTCGAGGCATCTAGAGTCACTCCTACGCCTTTGGGATGATTCGGGTGCAAGACGGGCCATCCTTTCGGCGGAGTCCGACGTCATTCCGCACCCGTATAAGAACCAATGCGCTTGCCTCCCGAGCGAGTGAGAAGATCGCTGCTGCAACTTCGCTCGGCGACGAACGTCAGGCGTGCACTGCCAGGGGCCGACCAGCGATTGCGCCACGTAGGGCGTTGAGCTGCTCGAGCGATTCCTGCGCCTGTTCAGGTCGTTTCGCCGCCATGGAAAGTGCAAAGGATTCGATGAGCACGAGCGTCGTGGCATGCGAGGCGAACATTCCCTGACGTCCTCGCCCACTCAACAGACGTACCCGGACCTTCCATTCGGGAGCCAAGGACACGAGATCTGTGACGAAGACGACGTCGCATCCGACCTCCCGTGATCTCTCGAGGAGCACTCGGACATGCCGGTGGAGCCTCCCATAGGCAAGCACGATGACGGCATGCCCGGGCTTCACGCTCAACAGTTCGTCCGCGCCGTCAAATCCCGCATGAGTCAATGAGCCAGAAGCCTTGCCGAGCCGCCGGAAGAGAAACGCGCCATATTCGGCGAGAAACGCTGAAGGCCCAACACCGCTCCACCAGACGTGCGAGGCACGTTCGATGATCTGGTTTGCTTCGTGAAACTCTGACTCGGTGATTCTCTCAGCCATTGCCATGAGGTCCCCGCTCTGACGTTCGACATTGGCTCGAAGCTCAGCATCGGGATCTTGCACGTCATCGAGGCTTTTGCGCAGTCGTTCGCCGATGGGCACCTCGGCGCTCTGACTCGCCACGAATCGCTTCAGATCTCGGAAACCCTCAAATCCGAGAGACCGGGCGGTGCGGATCACCGTTGCGTCGCTCGTCCCGACCGCGAGGGCAATCTCGCGAGCCGACATCGCCCCCGCACGTGGTCCGGCCGCCAGCAGAAACTCAACCACGGACCGCTCGACCGGGCTGGTCAGGCTTGCCGACCGTGCGGCCAAGGTCGAGGATGTAGTCTTTAGATCAGAGTCTGACACCATATGTAGCAAATACTACAGCCTGCGACGAGGTTGAACGTGAAGAACGAAACACTGCTCCTTCTGGCGGTCGCCCTGGCGACTGCCGTCGAGATGGTCGAAGCCCTGACGATCGTGCTCGCCGTGGGAGTAACACGCGGGTGGCGCTCCACCCTGGCGGGCGTGGCAGTTGCGCTCGCGGCGCTCGGGATCGTGGTGGTGGCAGTCGGTCCGGCGGTCAGCCGTCTCCCACTGACACCGTTGCGCCTTGTCGTTGGGGGCCTGCTCCTGATATTTGGTCTTCAATGGATCCGCAAAGCCATTCTTCGCTCCAGTGGCTACAAGGCGTTGCACGACGAGGACGCTATCTTCGACTCGACTCGCGCTTCAGCCGACCAGGCACCTCGAGGTACATCCTTCGACAGCTACGCGTTCACCATTGCCCTCAAGGGCGTCTTCCTTGAGGGACTCGAGGTGGTCTTCATCGTTCTGACGTTCGGCGCCACGCAACACCGGATCGCACTGAGTGCGTTTGTCGCAACATTGACGGCGGTCGCCGTCGCGGCGGTTGGAGTCCTCGTTCACCGACCACTGAGTCGCGTGCCCGAGAACACGTTGAAATTCATCGTCGGGATACTCCTGACGTCCTTCGGAATGTTCTGGTCGGCCGAGGGGGCGGGGGTCTCCTGGCCGGGCGGCGAAAGTGCCATTCTGGTGCTCGTCGCGCTGATGGCGGGTACGAGTCTTCTTCTTGTTCGTGCTCTTCGATGGCAGCACGGGCAGTCCGTCAGCCCTCGAGTTCGCGCATGACCTATCTGCGTCGATTCTGTCGCTTCTGGGTCGATTTCGTAGCAGGCGATGATTGGACGGTCGCGCTCGGCGTTGTCGTAGCCCTCGCTGCGACCTGGTTTGCCACCCACCACGGGCGAAACTGGTACTGGGTCTTGCCCGTGGTGGTTGTCGCCCTCATCGCGGTGTCTCTTCGTCGGGCCAGCCGGGGACGGTGACCGAGCCACCCGAAACGATTCCAAGATTTCATCATGGCCGTCGGGTCATTTGGACCGTTCCGATCGGAGAACCCGGAGGCGGTGCCAGCACAGGACCGCTACGACGACGAGGGCGAGCGCGCCGACCACGTATCCGGCGTAGCTGAAGGCTTGGAGCGCGTGGTTGTAGCTGGATCCAAGGGAATAACCCACACCGGTGAGGACGGTGCACCAGATGGTGCAGCCGATGATCGTGAACGTCAAGAATTTCGCGATGGGCATCTCGCCGAGCCCGGCGGCGAAGGAGACAAAGGAACGGAGTAGCGGAATGAAACGCCCGAACAGGACGACTGAGTCGCCCCGTTTGGCGAACCACGCTTCGGCACGGTCGAGGTCTCTGTGCGTGAGGAGCACGTATTTTCCGAAGCGATCGACCACGGGCCGACCTCCGAAGAAGCCGATGAGGTAGCCGGCCAGTGAGCCCAAGACCTCGGCCAGGGTGGCGATCAGGATCACGACCACCACATTCAGGTGATGTGGTTCGCCCGGGACCTGACCGCTGGCCAAAACTCCGCCGTAGATGATGGCGACTTCGGCCCCGACCGGAAGGCCCATCGAGGAGATGAAACTCAAGGCGAAGACCGCGACATAGCCCCAGGTCTCCAGAAAGTGCTCCACAGTTACTCCTCAGATTCGGATCCTTGACGGACCGACGACCGCCATGTCGCCCTGGCGCGAAACCATCGCTCACGGACCCTCGAGCCGCCACCATCAACGGCGGCTCGGCTGTGATTCATGCGCCAGAGGCTAAGGAACTCGGCAACGGATTACATCAGTCTCTGGGATGAAATCGCCCTGCGACTCCGGACAGGTGAAGGCGAGGTGGGTCTAGCGAGACGGTTTGACCAGACCGACCTGAAAGGCGAACACTGCTGCCTGCACTCGATCTCGCAGGCCCAGTTTCGTCAAGATCTTTCCGACGTGGGATTTCACGGTCGCCTCGGACACGAAGAGATGTTCAGCGATCTCAGCGTTGGAGAACCCTTCGGCCATCTGAACGAGCACCTCTCGCTCACGTTCGGTCAACTCGTCCAGCTCGGTCTCATGGCCTTCCGGACCAGAAGCGTTGGCCGGTAACTCGTGCGCAAAGGTGTCCAGCAGCCTCCGGGTAATCCGTGGAGAGACCACTGCGTCACCCCGAGCAACGACCTGGATCGCGGAGATCAATCCTGCCGGAGGCACGTCTTTCAGCAGGAAGCCGCTGGCACCTGCCCGAAGCCCCGCGAATGCATACTCGTCGAGGTCGAACGTTGTGAGGATAAGGACCCGGGCCTCGGTGCCAGAACCGACGATTTGTGACGTGGCTTCGATCCCGTCCATATCGGGCATCCGCACGTCCATGAGCACAACGTCAGGGTGAAGCTGATGAGTCAGAGCGACCGCCTCTTCACCGCCTGATGCCTCACCGACCACCTCGATTCCTGCCTCTTCCTCGAGGATCATGCGGAACCCTTTTCTCAAGAGCGCCTGGTCGTCGACTAAGAGCACTCGAATGGTCACCGGTCGGCCCTCACCCGAGCCCTCACCTCCCAGCCGCCGTCTTGGTTCGGCCCGGCCTTGAGTGTCCCGCCACTGATCGTCGCCCGTTCTTTCATGCCGCCCAATCCATGGCCCTCCGAACATGGTTTCGTCGACGTTCCATCGTCGAGAACTCGCACGTCGACGAACGGCGCGTCGAAGGTGAGCGTGACTTGGGCGACGGTCGGCTCCCAAGCGTGTTTCAAGACGTTGGTCAGTGATTCCTGCACGATCCTGAAGACAGTGAGCTCTACCCCCGGCGGGACCTCGAACGGCGCACCCACTTGTTCGAACGTGACTTCCAGTCCGGTGCCCCGGACACCCTCGAGGAGCCGGGGCAGACCGGACAGCTGGGGCTGGGGTTCCCGATCGGCGGCCAAACCATCTGATCGAAGTACGCCGAGGAGGTGGCGCATGTCGGTGAGCGCCAGACGACCGGTCGCCGAGACATCGGCCATGGCCTCCCTCGCTCTCTTGGGTTGGCTGTCCACGGTGGCCAGCGCGCCGTCGGCGAGTGTGACCATGATGGAGACGCTGTGGGCGATGACGTCGTGCATTTCCCGTGCGATACGTGACCGCTCAGTCGCTGCGGCCAGCATTGCTTGCTGATCACGCTCGTGTTCGAGCCGCTTCGTCCGCTCCAGCAGCGAATCCATGTATGAGTGCCAGGTACGCAGGGCAATGCCAACGAAGAGCGCGGCGACGAGCAGCCCGGTCAGAAAGACAATGGACTTGACCACATCCCCAACTGGGCTCCAGCGGACGGATGCCATCAGCACGCCGGCGAAGACGACGCCGGCTCCGAGAAGTGCACGTCGGGGATCGGCATGGACGGCCAAGGTGAACAGCGCGACGAGCAACGCCACATCGGCCGGCAGGGGGACGAATGTGAGCCACTGGACAAAGGCCACTCCGGCGATGAGCGAGAACACCAAGGACGGAGCTCTTCGGCGCCATATCAGGGGAAGAACAAGTGCAGCTTGGAAGAGGATCTCCTTGGGGCCGTGCTGGACGAATCCGTCGGGAAAGGCGAGACAGGTCACCAAGAGCACGAAGACAACGCCGGTATCGCTCCACATCTGATGGTCAATGTCCCATTCTCGGAACCGGTCCCACCAGACCCGGATGCGCTCAAAGTGCCACTCCGAGGGAAAGGCCCGATCAGTTGTGGAGATCGTCATGCCTCATTGTCGCGTGGCTCCATGAGGTACTGGTATTCACCGAAAGGATGAGTCAGGATCCGTGGAAATCATCCCAGCGCAGGTCGACAAAGAGCGTGCGGATTCCTAGATTTCGACCCATGCTCGCAGTGGGGAAGCCCTGGGTCTCGTGACGGTCGATTCACCCGGCATGGCCGTGCTCACAACGGGTCTGACGAAGGTGTTTGGCGATCGCAAGGTGGTCGACGGTCTTGACCTCACCATCCCCAGCGGATCGGTATGCGGCTTCGTGGGCCCCAATGGCGCCGGCAAGACCACCACCATCCGCATGCTGCTCGGCCTTATCCGTCCGACCAGTGGTGAGGGCCGCATCCTGTCCGGCGACCTCCACGATCCGCCCTCCTACCTGGCCCGAGTCGGGGCCTTGATCGAGTCCCCGGCGTTCTATCCCCCACTGAGTGGGCGTGACAACCTCCTGGTGCTCACGCAGCTGGGACAACTCCCCACGTCGACCATTCACGGTGTCTTGGAACGGGTGGGATTGGCCGACCGCGCCGGAGACCGCTACAGCCGATATTCGTTGGGGATGAAGCAACGGCTTGGCATCGCTGCCGCCCTGTTGGCCGACCCCTCGTTGCTCATCCTGGACGAGCCGACCAACGGACTGGACCCGGCCGGGATCGTCGAGATGCGCAGCCTCATTCGATCGTTGGCCGACGAGGGCATGACCCTCTTCGTCTCGAGCCACCTGCTCTCCGAAATCGAGCACATCTGTGATCACGTCGTGATGATTCGGGGCGGGCGGAGCGTGTTTCAGGGGTCTGTTGCCGAGCTGCGCGGGCTGCGAACGGCGGAACTCGTTCTTCGACCAGAGGACCCGGCACACCTCGGCCTCCTCGCTCGACTGATCTCGGATCGGGGATCGGACGTCGCCATAGAGGAGGCGACCTGTTCCGTGATCGTGACCGACGGCGGCGCAATTGCCGGTGAGCTCAATCGAGTCGCCCTTGAGTCAGGAGTGACCATCACTCATCTGGCTGAGCGGGAGCCGAGTCTCGAGGAGGCGTACTTCGCTCTGACGGGAGCGCACTCGGGAGATGTCGAAGACAGGGGTGCGCTGGGGGTGATCCGATGATCTTGGCCGCCTTCCGCAGCGAGTGGATCAAGCTAAGACGACGGAACCTGCTCGTCGGATGCTATGTCGGGCTGGCACTTGCCGCGTCCCTATTCGCCGTTCTCCTCTTCGCGCAGGCTCCGACAAGTGGAAATGGCGGGGGACTTCCGAGCCTCAGGCAGCTCGCTCAACCGAACGGGCTGATCCATGGCGTGAACAGGGCGGCCGTGCTTCTCGGCATCGTGGCCTTTGGGATCGCTGCCACGCAGATCGCCGGTGAGTACAGCCTCGGTACGCTGCGTCAGCTTCTTGTCCGTCAACCGCGACGCCCCGTCCTGTTGGCTGGAAAGTTTCTCGCCGTGCTCGCGTTCATGCTCGGTGCCGTGGTCTTCTCTTCCGTCGTGGCCAGCGTCGTCTCGGTCGTGATGGCCCACGTCCGCCATGTGCCCACGGCGGCATGGACCTCGGGCGCCGGGGTCAGCGACCTGGCACGTGCACTGGGGGACCTCCTCTTGGCCACAGTGGGATTCACCACCCTCGGTCTGGTCGTCGGCCTTCTGTTCCGGTCTTCGGTCACCGCCATCATCGTTGGCTTTGCCTACCTGATTCCTATCGAAGCAGTCGTGACACGAATCGCGCCCCACACCGCGACCTGGCTGCCTGGTCAACTTCTTCAGGCCGTTGCGGCGGGCGGCCTCGCCCCAGACGGATTCGCCCACTCACTGATTCTGAGCACCGTCTATCTCGTGATCGCCGGGGCGGTGGCGACCGTGGTCTTTGTGCGAAAGGACGTCACGGCCTGAGTGGCGCTCTCGAAGTTGACCGATTCAGGGGGAAGGAAGTGACCAGATCGATGGATGACGCCGACGCACGGACACCTGCCTCTTCGCGTTCGTCGAAAGGCAGTCGGTACGCCGGCGGCACGGTACCTGTGGTTCGTCGATTCTTCCCCGCACCGGTTGCCGCCAAGGTGCCCGAGGTCATCTTCGTCTTCTGGATCGTCAAGATCCTCACCACCGCGGGCGGAGAAGCCACGTCCGACTACTTCAAGACCTTGGGCAACATCTGGGGCGGCGGGACTGAGATCCTCCTGTTCATTGCGGGACTCGTCGTTCAGTTCGGGACACGCCGGTACCGGGCCTTCGCCTACTGGTTCTTGGCCTATGCGATCGCGATCTTCGGCACCGGGGTCTCAGACTTCCTTCACCTCGACGTCGGCATTCCCTACGCCGGGACGACATTGCTGTGGGCGGCCGTGCTGGCTGCAATCTTCTGGGTCTGGCACTCCAAGGAAGGAACGCTGTCCATCCACAGCATCACAACACAACGACGTGAAGCGTTCTACTGGGCGACAGTGTTCGCGACGTTCGCGCTCGGAACTGCACTAGGGGACTTCACCGCAACCACGCTGGGCCTGGGCTACCTGGCCTCGAGCATCCTCTTCGGAGTGGTCATCTTGATCCCGGCCCTCGCGTGGTGGCGTCTTGGTCTGAACAGCGTCGCGGCATTTTGGATGGCCTACGTGGTGACGCGTCCTCTCGGAGCGTCCGTCGCCGACTACATCAGCCGGCCGGTGAATACCAGCGGGCTTGGCTTCGGTGACGGTCCTACCGCACTGGTCTTCACCGTCGCCGTCTTGCTGTTCGTCTCATACTTGGCGATCGCTCGTCCAGATATCCAGGAGCCTTCGCTGGGCGGTATGAGCCGTAGTGCATCTCAATTTTGACGTAAGCGTTCGTTGGTTCAGGTCAGATGACGGTGTCGTCCACCTGATGTCAAAGGAGCCCGAGCCCGGTTGAGCCCGGTATGGGAAATGCAAGGTCCACCGTGCCAGCGCCTGGCGAGGTGGAGAAAGGGGAACATTGGCACAAGACACGATTCTCGACCGTTGCTTGGATCTCGTAAAGGTCGACTTCGCTCCCACCCACAGCCAGCCTTCGGGTGCCCGTGTGGTACTCGCCACCGTGGTTTCCCTGGTCGGATCGCTAGCCGTTGACGCTGTCCTTGTGGCAATCGGCGAAGCCCTGCTTCCGTCCATCAAGGGCTACTCTCACTTCCAATTCGGCGATTACTCCAAGCTGACCATTATCGGGGTGATCATCGCCTGTGTGGCGTGGCCGATCGTGACCCGTATCTCGTCTGCGCCGAGATGGCTCTTTTTCAGACTGGCGATTGTCGTCACGCTTATCTTGTTCCTTCCCGACCTTTACATCTTGAAGCAGGGTCAGCCCCCGAAAGCAGTGGCAGTGTTGATGTGCATGCACCTGGCCATCGCCGTGGTGACCTATAACGCACTCGTACACCTGGCCCCGGTGCGCCCCCGGAACGTGGGCCAATCTTGAATCGAACCGCATGTCACTGAACTGAACCGCCTCCCCGAAACGGTTTGATACCCGTTGCGAAGTGCGGGCAGGACCTGCGTACCCTCTCGCTGGACGGCCTGAAGCCAGATCGGAGAGATTCCGAGAAGCTTCAAGATCGTCGGCGCGACCTCGGTTTCCACCCCGTTGCCCGACTGGCCAGGCTGGACGGTGCCCGGCAAGCCCGTTTTGCGACCGAGTGAGACCCCGTCAAGCGTAGAACGGGACTCTCCTCTTGCAGCGGGCGCGTCTGTGTGGCGTCCGAGTCATAGGCGGCCCCCTCCCCCGCGGCCAGCGAGGCGGATCAGCGGATGGCGGAACGGCGGATGCGGCCCCAGCGGCGCGCCACGTGCACGAAGAGGTACACGAGCAGCACGAGGGCCGACGCCACATGCCACCCGATGTCGCGGAACGGGATCCCGACGCTGCGCGGGTGGAGGATCACCTGATTGCCTGAGGCAAGGTCGTAGGTCCCGGACACGAGCACGTTGAGGGTCAACAGGGCCAGGATTACGTCCGACCAAGCCAGCCGCCCCCGGTGGCGGAACCACACGTGGACGCGGCCCAGATTCCCGAGCAACCGCGCCACGGTGTGGCGGCGTTGCACCAAGTGCACACCGGCCAGCGCCACGAACGCCAGCCCGACGACCAGGTGGGGCCACCCCTCGGTGATCAACGTGACGGTGGCAAGCGAGGCGGCGAAGGCTGCCAGCAGGCCGAGGTGGACTGCGAACCGGGCTCGCATCCGGCGTCCCTGGGCCACCGCAGCGCCCGGTGACGGCGAAAGGGGCTCGCTTCCCGTCGAGTCGGTTTCGCTGTGGATGGTCATGTCGCCTACTCCATCGGGCGGGTGGCGATCCCCGTCGGCTCCCGTCCCGCCAGCACCCAGCCGATGAGCATGGCCGCGACCGGCATGGCAATCAAGATGAAGAACAGGTTGTCCCACGGGACGTGATTGATGATGTCCGAGACGCCACCCTCGCAGTTGATTCGAGCGGAACCAACCGAAGAGACCGACGTAGGCCGCCACGGTTCCGAGCAGCGCGCCCAGGAAGGCGAGGCCTCCCGCAGTGACGGCCGTCAGACTGCGCCGGGTGCGCGAGCTCGCACCGGTGGCGGTGAGCGTGCGCAGCTCGCTCGCCGTCTCACTGCGGATGAGGCCCACGCTCATGGCGAGGACACCCAGGGCGAGAGCGATGCCGAAGACGGTCGCCCAGTTCACGATCTCGGCCGAATTCGGCGCGTCGTTCTTCGACTCGGTGCTCAGGTCCGCGGACGCCGCCAGCGAGTTGGCGCTCGTAAGTTGCGCCGTGGTGATTGGGCTGTTGGTCAGGATCATCCAGCCGTCGAGGCTGTTCTGGTCCGCCAAGTGCAGCCGGCGCAACGCGCTCTCGGTGATCACCGTGTTGGGTGCCGACGTGCCCGTGGGCAGTTGGCTCTCCTCCTGGACCACCGGGCGGGCGAGACACGAGCCGGGTGGACAAGAGTTGGTGTTGTTTCCGCCCGCGCCCAGGCCCTGGAAGCCGTTGCCACCCTTCCCGCCGCCGCCATAGGTGAGCTGCACGCCCGAGCCCGCCAGCCCTGGCCGCGAGCTCAGGATGTCGACGTTGGACGGGATCGACGAAGGGTTGACGCCGTAGGCCCGCAGGAGGGCCGGGGTCGCCACGTAGATCGGGCCGTCCCATTGGCGGCCGTCCGCGCTCGGGTTCTGCAGGCCGAGCGCCGGGTTGTCGAGCTCGACGAGGTGCGTCGCGCCGACAGCGGAGGCGATGGCGTGGACGGCGGTCTCCTGCGTCTGGATGCTCGGCGGCGCCGGCGCGGCCTCGGGACCGCTCTCTCCTCGGACTAAAGAGCTGCGACCCGGCCGGCGGCGGGGTGTACACGTTCATCGTGTTCGCCGCCATGTTCGGCCCGACGTAGTCGAAGG
>CAWIYI010000021.1:0-32341 GCA_963840245.1 uncultured Acidimicrobiaceae bacterium | reverse complement strand
GCGGCTGAGGGCCAACAGGGCGAACCCGAAGACGGGGATGCCGTAGACCGTGCGCCCGGCCCAGTTGATCCCCGGCGCGAAGTAACGCCGCAGAGGCTCGGGCAGGGGCACCGGCGACCCGAGGAGCCGGCGGAGCCGAGTGGCGGTGGCCGCAGCCGTCGCCGTCGTCACCAATCCCACCACCACGCAGCCCACGTGGAGGAGCAGCACGATGTCGAAGGCCGCTCCGTCCGGCTGGTGATGCATGGCCGACATGTTCTCCTATGTCCCGGAAACCGCGTGATCGCCCCGCGACGGTGGCGTTCTCGTGGCGAGCGAAACCTGTACCGTAGAGGTGGAGGGAACGGAATGAAGGTATTCGAGACGCCGCCGGGCCGGGAAGCGCCCGAGAGAGTGAACCCATGAACCAGTTGCGCCTCGATCCGTTGTCGGGCCGCTGGGTGGTTGTGAGCCCGGGTCGTTCCGAGCGGCCCTACTCCTTCATGACCCGCACAGCGTGGCGCCCGGAGGCCCTCGATCGTCCCTGCCCGTTCTGTCCCGGCAATGAGGAGGACACGCCGCCCGCCCTCGAGACCTACGGGCCGACCGGCCGCTGGCTGGTCCGGGTGGTCCCCAACCTCTACCCGGCCTTCGAGGGCGACGAGCCGTTCGTGGTCGCCAACCGAGGCCCGGTCTTCACGCAGGCCTCCGCCGGCGGCATCCACGAGATCCTCATCTTCTCGCCCGAGCACGACGCGACCCTCGGGCAACTCAGCCAGGACCAGGTCGAGCTCGTGATGGCAGCGTTGCGCGACCGCCTCGAGGAGCACGCCTCGCAGCCCAACCTGCGTTACACCCAGGCCATCGTGAACTCGGGCCGCGAGGCGGGTGCCTCGCTCGAGCACCCGCACGGTCAGCTGCTCGGCATGTCCTTCATCCCCCGCGAACTTGCCGAGGAGCAGGCTCGCTTCGCGCGCTTCGTCGGTTCATGCCTCCTCTGCACCACGATCGACGCTGAAGAGGACTCGACGCAGCGGGTGATCTACGCCAATGACCGGGCGGTGGTGGTCTGCCCCTTCTGGAGCGCCGTCCCCTACGAGATGCTGGTGATGCCCAGGGAGCACAACCCGCATCTCCACCGGAGCTCGACCGAAGACCTCGTCGCGGTCGGCGAAGCCATCCGCCGGTCCCTGCAGCAGCTCGCCGAGTCGGTCGGCGATGTCGCCTACAACGTCGTCTTCCACTCCGCGCCGTACCGAGTGGGTGAGCCGTACCACTGGCACGCCCATATCTGGCCGAAAGCCACGACGACGGCCGGGTTCGAGCTCGGCACAGGAGTGGCCATCAACGTCATCTCCCCCGAGGAGGCGGCGGAGACCCTCAAGGTCTCCGCCCTGGCCGTCTAAGCCGAGGTCTCCCGCACCGAGCGGGCCAGCTCGAGGAACGACACCAGGCGCCGCACCAGATCCCGATCGGGGCCGACCAGGCCGCTGATGCCCGCCGTGCCGAGATAACCCGTCACGAAGGCCCGGCGGTTCCTCATTTCCCAGGCCTGGCCCAACGCGGCGAGCCCGAGCCTGCCCGCGGGGTCGCGCTCGTCGGCGGCGACCCTGCTGGCCCGGTGCATCGACCACAGCAGGTCCGCCACGTCGCCGAGGGGGGTGCGCCGGCGCACGGTCGACTCCCCCGTCAGGATGCCGCCGGGCG
Organism: uncultured Acidimicrobiaceae bacterium; assembly: GCA_963840245.1. Classification (GTDB taxonomy): domain Bacteria; phylum Actinomycetota; class Acidimicrobiia; order Acidimicrobiales; family RAAP-2; genus Bog-473. The sequence continues at coordinate 30,655 of CAWIYI010000021.1, read as the reverse complement.
CGCAATCACTGACCACCCATCCCTGGTCCGTCCGAGCTGTGCGCCCCAGATGGAAGTCGCCGTGGGTGCGGATGACAGGGAGCCGGGCCTCGGACTCACGGAGCCACTTCACCAGCTCGGTGACGCCCGGTGCGTCCAGCAGCGACGGGTCGGACCCTGCGATCGCCGCTTCGGCCGGATCGACCCAGTCCACCACCGGCTCGTGCTCGCGCAGGAAGGCGCGGTCGAGCGCCAGGTGCATCCGGGCCGTCATGGTGCCCAGCGCCCGGGCCTCGGCCCCGAAGTCGCCGCCGGCGACCTCGGGCGCGCCGCCGGCCGCGTAGAAGTCGCGGAGCGACGTCAGGGCGAGCGCCCAGCCCCCCGAGCGGTCGGCCAGCGGCTCTTGCACCACCCCGAGATCGCTCCGCTCCCAGGTCCAGCGCACCAGCGGGGCGGCGATGTGGTTGAAGCCGGATGCCTCGAGCGCCACCATGAGATCGACGTCGGGGCGAGGCGCCACATCGAGCCACGGGAAGAAGAGGAGGTCGCCCCGGTCGCCGCAGTCGAGGACGGTTGCGTCGTCGTCATCGCGCAGCACCGCCACCGGCCCGGGGCGGGGCGCCACGCCGCGCACCACGGCGAGCAGCAGCGCGGCCAGCTGGGCGTCACGCAGCGCGTCGGTGCACACGGCCAGCCCGTCCTCGTCGTCGAGCAGGCCGAGCGCCGACTCGTCACCAGCGCGGAGGAAGTGAGGCTGGTCGGCCACTCCCCGCAACCCCGCGACGAGATGCGCCCGCCGCTCCCCCACCCGGGCCACGATGTCGATCAGGCCCGGCCGGCCGGCCAGGAGCACTTCGGCCCGCTCAATCACGATCGGGCTCTCTGACGGGGTCCGGCGCAGACCCAGCCACGCCTCGGTCAGCGTGCGCAGCGCCTGGTCGCGTGTGGGCGTCATTCCTGCGGTCGCCCCTCCTCGAGGGCAAGGTCGAACCACAGGAACCCGTACGGCGGCAGTGTGACGGCGTAGGGCTCCTCGGTGATGACGGGGAAGGGCACGCGCCCCAGCACCTCGTAGGGAGTCGCGCCGGCCCACTTGGCGAGCGCCAACTCGGCCGGCTGCGCGAACCGGCTCAGGTTGTGGACGCACAGCACGGCCTGGTGCCGGTGGACGGCCTCGTCGCCCTCGCTCTCGTTCCCGGCCGGGACGGTGCGGGCGAGCACGGTGGAGTGCCCCCAGTCCAGGGCAGCGCCGACCGCGGGGCTCACGGACGGCGGCGTCGTGGTCGAGCCGGTCAGGATGTCGACCACCTCGCCCGACCGCATGTAGGCCAGCACCGACGGGTTGGCGCAGGGCAGCACCTCCATGGTGCCCACCCCCATGACCGGCAACGCCCGCCGCTCCGTCAGCATGCGGCGCAGCCAGTGCAGGAACGATCCCTGGTTGCGCAGCTGGGCCTCCACGTTGAGTGCGCTGAAGCCGTAGACCGGATCCATGAGCGGCGGCAGGTACAGCTGGGCGAAGTCCGCCTTGGAGAACCCGCCGTTCCGGTCGGGCGACCACTGCATGGGCGTGCGCACGGAGTCCCGGTCACCGAGGTAGATGTTGTCACCCATCAGCAGCTCGTCCCCGTAGTAGATGACCGGGCTGCCGGGCAGCGAGAGGATCAGGGCGTAGAGCAGCTCGGCCGTGCGCCGGTCATTGTCGAGGAGCGGGGCCAGACGGCGCCCGATCCCCATGTGGCGCTTCATCCTCGGGTCCTTGGCGTACTCGGCCATGAGGTAGTCCCGCTCCTCTTCGCTGACCTGCTCGAGGGTCAGCTCGTCGTGATTGCGCAGGAAGATCGCCCACTGGCAGGCGTCGTCGATCACCGGGGTCTGGGCCAGGATCTCGGTGATGGGGTAGCGCTGCTCCCGCCGGACGGCCATGAAGAGGCGCGGCATGAGGGGGAAGTGGAAGCACAGGTGGCACTCGTCACCGTCCCCGAAATAGTCGGCCACGTCGCTCGGCCAGCCGTTGGCCTCGGCCAGCAGGATGCGGCCCGGGTAGTCGGCGTCGATCTGCTTGCGGATGCGCTTGATGAACGCGTGCGTCTCGGGCAGGTGCTCCCCGGACGTCTCGTCGCGCTGGTACAGATAGGGCACGGCGTCGAGACGGAACCCGTCGAAGCCCAGATCGAGCCAGAACCGCACCAGGTCGATCATGGTGTCGGCGACCTCGGGGTTCTCGTAGTTGAGGTCCGGTTGGTGGTGGTAGAAGCGGTGCCAGTAGTACTGCTGGCGCGTATCGTCCCATGTCCAGTTCGATCGCTCGACATCGGTGAACACGACGCGGGCGTCCGGCCACTTCTGGTCGTCGTCGTTCCAGACGTACCAATCAGCCTTCGCGTTGTCGCGCGACGAGCGCGACTCAGTGAACCACGGATGTTCGTCGCTCGTGTGGTTCATCACGAGGTCGGCGATGACTCGGATGCCGCGGCGGTGGGCGTCCTCCAGGAAAGCAACGAGATCGCTGATGCTCCCGTAGTCGGGGTGCACGTTGAAGAAGTCGCTGATGTCGTAGCCGCCGTCGCGAAAGGGCGACGGGTAGAACGGCAGCATCCAGATGCAGTCGATACCGAGCCACTCCATGTAGTCGAGCTTCTGGCGCAGGCCGCGCAGGTCGCCGGTGCCGTCGTCGTTGCCGTCGTGATAGCCCCGGATGAGCACCTCGTAGAAGACGGCGTGCTGGAACCAACGCACCGAGGGGTCGAAGACGCCCTCGTTGGAGCTGACGGGGATGGGTGGCGAGCTCAACGCGTCACCGCCCGACGAACGTTGCCCTGCCGGGACCATTCTCGCGGAACGACGCGATCCCACGCGCCGCGTCCTCGGTGCCGGCTGCGCCGACGAAGGCCTCGCCTTCGATGGCCAGCCCCTCGGCCAGCGTCGTCTCGAGGCCACGGTCGATCGCGGACTTGGCCAGGCCGTGCGCCACCAACGGGCCGGCGGCGAGCTCGGCCGCCCAGGTCAGGGCTGCCTCCAGGACGTCGTCGGGCGCCACGGCCCGGTTCACCAGTCCGATCGACAGCGCCTCTTCGGAGCGCACCTGGCGACCGGAGAGGATCAATTCCTTGGCCCGGGACGATCCGATGAGCCGAGGCAGGCGCTGCGTGCCGCCACCGCCCGGGATCACCCCGAGCAGCACCTCCGGGAACCCGAAACGGGAGTCTTCGGCGCACACGCGGAAGTCACAGGCCAGGGCCAGCTCGAGCCCGCCGCCGAGGGCGTACCCGTTGACGGCGGCGATGGTGGCCCGGGGCACCGAGGCCAATGCGCCGAGCGCCGCGGCGAAGCTCGCACCGACGACCCCGGCCCCGTTGTCGCCGAGCTCGACGATGTCGGCCCCGGCGGCGAAGATCCGCCTCCCGCCCCACAGCACGACCGCACCGGGCGGGTCGTCGTGGAGCTCCGTGGCCGCCGCGTGCAGCTGCGCCAGCACGGCGGCCGAGAGCGCGTTGGCCTTCGGCCGGTCCAGCCGCACGAGTGCGACGTCGTCGGGGCGCCGCTCCACGGTGACGAAGGTCTCACCCATGGCCGCACCGTACCGGAACCGGCCCAGGAGGGCTCATTCGCCGAGCAGTCCTTCGGCCGCCTGATAGGGGTCGAGCTCGCCCGCGGCGAGGGCCTTGACGGCTGTTGCGAACTCCTCCCCGGCGACCAGCTCGTCGACCCGGACCTCGGTGCGGGCGAGGAGCACCCGGCGCAGCTCCTGGGACACGCGGTCGCTCCGCCTGACCGCCAGCTGTCCCGAGCTCACCAGGTGGTCGCGGTGGCGGGCCATGGCACCCCAGAGATCGGCGACCCCCTCGACCGCCGTGGCCGTCGTCTCGATGATCTCGGGCCGCCATGCTCCCGGCCGCGCCAGGTCCAGCATCTGCTCGAGGTCGCGGCGGGCCTCCCGCACTCCTGGCCGGTCCGCCTTGTTGATCACGAACACGTCGGCGACCTCGAGGAGACCGGCCTTGCTCGCCTGCATGGAGTCGCCCCAGCCGGGCGTCACGATGACGACGGTGGTATCGGCCGCCGACGCGATCTCGACCTCCATCTGCCCGACCCCGACCGTCTCGACGATGACCACGCCGATGCCCGCGGCGCCGAGCACGCGCACGGCGTCGGGGACGGCGAGGGAGAGGCCGCCGAGGTGGCCCCGCGTCGCCATCGACCGGATGAACACCGTCGGGTCGAGCGCGTGCTGCCCCATCCGCACGCGGTCACCCAGGATGGCGCCGCCGCTGAACGGCGACGTCGGGTCGACGGCCAACACCGCCACCTGCGGGACGGCCAGCGCCCCGGGCCAGCCGCCACGGACCTCGGTGATCAGGCCGTCGGTCAGCGTGGACTTCCCGGCTCCGGGTGCGCCCGTCAGCCCGACGGTGTAGGGCATCTCGGACCGGTAGGCGAGGTGCGCCACCGCGACCGCCGTCTCACCGCCCCGCTCGACGTACGAGAGCAGGCGCGCCAGCGCCACGCGGTCGCCGTCGCTGGCCCGGTCCAGCAGCGCCGCCGGATCGGTCGGCAGCGGGCTCACCGGTGGGTCACCCGCGCTCCGAGGGAGCACAAAGCACCGGCCAGGTCCTCGTAGCCGCGACCGATGTGGTGGGCGCCGCTCACGACCGTCTCCCCTTCGGCGACGAGCCCGGCCAGCACGAGCGCCACGCCGGCCCGGATGTCCGGGGCGCGCACGGGGGCGCCCGAGAGCCGGGGCGCGCCGCGTACGACGGCGTGGTGACCCTCGGTACGGATGTCCGCGCCCATCCGCCGCAGCTCCTCCACGTAGCGGAACCGCCCGGAGAAGAGGTTCTCGGTGAGGATGCCGACGCCGTCGGACACCGTGAGCATGGCCACCAGCAGGGGGCTGTAGTCGGTGGCGACACCCGGGTACGGGAGGGTGGCGACATCGGCCGCCGTCAGCCGCTCGTGCGCGCTGGCCCGCAGCCCGTGCGGGCCCATGTCCGTGGCCACGCCCATCTGGTTGACCTTGCGCAGGAGCATTTCCATGTGCTCGGGCCGGGCGTCGGCGATCGTGACGTCGCCACCGGCCATGCCGACGGCGGCGAGATAGGTGGCGGCGACCACCCGGTCGGGGACGACCGCGTGGCGAGTGGGCCGCAGGGTTTCCACACCCTCGACCTCGATCCGGGAGGTGCCGTCGCCGCGCACCACCGCTCCCATGTCGCGCAGCATGGAGCCCAGGTCGGCCACCTCGGGCTCCTTCGCCGCGTTCTCGATCACCGTCGTGCCCTTGGCGAGGACCGCGGCCATGAGCAGGTTGTCGGTCGCCGTGTGGCTCGGGTACTCCAGGACGACCCGGGTGCCGACCAGACGCCCGCCCGGCACCGTTCCCTGCACCTCGCCGTGGGACGACTCGAAGCGGGCGCCCATGGCACTGAGCCCGTTGAGGTGGAAGTCGATCGGCCGGGCCCCGAAGTCGTCCCCACCGGGCAACGGCACCCGCACGGCGCCACAGCGGGACAGGAGGAGACCCAGGACGACGACCGAGGCCCGCATCCGCTCGAAGAGCTCGAACGGACCCGCGGGAACCAGGTCCGCGACGGGCGGGGTGGTCACGGCGACATCACCGTTGTCGAGGCGTTCCACCCGCGCCCCCATGGCGCGCAGCACGTTGGCCATGGAGTCGACATCGGAGATCCGAGGGACGTTGGACAGCACGGTGCAACCCTCGGCGAGGAGGCAGGCCGCCATCAGCTTGAGCGCCGAGTTCTTCGCACCGCCTGCACGGACGGTGCCCTGGAGCGGTCCGTTGGGCTCGACCACGATCTGATCCACGGCCCCAAGTATCGCCGCTGGAGGGCAGCCCGACCGGCAAGCGACGATCCGCCACCCACTATGGTCGGGGCCGATGGCGACGTCGATCCAAGCCCCCGACCGGAACCTCGCCATGGACCTCGTCCGCACGACCGAGGCGGCGGCGATGGCCGCCAGTCGCTGGATGGGACGGGGGGACAAGCTGGGCGCCGACGGGGCCGCCGTCGAGGCGATGCGGACCGTCCTGGCCAGCGTGCCGATGGACGGGATCGTCGTCATCGGCGAGGGGGAGAAGGACAACGCGCCCATGCTCTTCAACGGGGAGAAGATCGGCGACGGCACTCCCCCGCTGACGGACATCGCCGTCGACCCCATCGACGGCACCACGCTCACCGCGCAGGGCAGGGGCGGCGCGCTGGCCGTCATCGCGGTCGCCGAACGGGGCGCCATGTTCGACCCCGGCCCCTGCGTCTACATGGAGAAGCTGGCCGTGGGGCCCCGGGCCAAGGGCGCCTGCGACATCCGGCGCACGCCGACCGAGAACCTCCACGCCCTTTCGGAGGCCCTGGGGCGCCCCGTGCGCGACCTGACCGCCGTGATCTTGGACCGGCCCCGACACGACGCCCTCGTCGCCGAGGTGCGGTCGACCGGAGCCCGGATCCGCCTCATCACCGACGGCGACGTGGCCGGTGCGATCGCCACCGGCTGGCCCGGGGCGGGCACCGACATCCTCTTCGGCATCGGGGGGACGCCCGAGGGCGTGCTGGCCGCGGCCGCGCTCAAGTGCATGGGCGCCGAGATCCAGGGCCGGCTCTACCCCCGCAACGAGCAGGAGAGGGCGGCGGCGATCGAGGCGGGCTACGCCCTCGACGCCGTGCTGACGACCGACGACCTCGTCCAGGGGAACAACTGCTTCTTCGCTGCCACCGGCATCACCGACGGCGAGTTGCTCCAGGGCGTGCAGTACCACGAGTTCGGAGCCACCACCCAGTCCCTGGTCATGCGGTCCAAGTCAGGGACGCTGCGCAAGATCGACGCCAACCACGCCCTGGCCAAGCTGGCCGAGTACAGCTCGATCTCGTTCGGCTGAGCCGGGCCCGGTGGGCCGGCGCACGCCCGCCGGAACGGGTCTAGGCCGCGCTGTCGGCGGCCACGGCCAGCCGCAGCTCGGCCCGCGCCAGGGCGCCCTCCGCCTCGGCCAGCTCCACGTCCTCCTCGAGATCCTCCGAGACCGGCCCCCGGCCGGCCCCGAGCTCGCTGACCCGCTGGGCCGCGCTCTCGCGGGCCTGCTCGGCCCGGGGCACGTCGATCTCCGACGCCAGCTCGGCCACGCCGGCGAGGACCGTCACCCGCGTGGACATCCCGGCCAGCGGTCCGTCGCCCTCGGCCAGGCCTTCGGCCGCGCCGGGGCTGGTGTCGACCTGGACGAACCCGCCGTGCACCGCCAGGCGCACCACGGTCCCCTCGGCCTCCTCGACCTTGACCTCGCCGCGCACCACGTCGCCCACCAGCGGCGTGTGGCCGTCGAGGACCGTGAGCGCACCCTCGGAGGTGGCCAGCACGACGGACCTCGCACCGCCTGCGTAGAGGGACTGCTCGGGCGTGACGATCTCCAGCCCGAAGACACCGTCGGCCACTAGCCCGCCTCGGCCTCGAGGGTGCGCGCCTTCTCGAGCACGGACTCCACGCCGCCGACGTTGAGGAAGGCTTGCTCGGGCACGTTGTCGAGGTCGCCGTTGGCCAGCGCCTCGAACGACTCCACCGTCTCGTCGATCGGCACGAAGATCCCCGGCACCCCGGTGAACACCTCGGCGACGAAGAAGGGCTGGGACAAGAAGCGCTGCACCTTGCGGGCGCGGCTCACCGTCACCCGGTCCTCTTCCGACAGCTCGTCCATGCCGAGGATGGCGATGATGTCCTGCAGCTCCTTGTAGCGCTGCAGGATCTCCTGGACCCGGCGGGCCACCGCGTAGTGCCGCTCGCCCACGATCTCGGGCGCCAGGATGTTCGACGTCGACGCCAGTGGGTCCACCGCCGGGTAGATGCCCAACGCGGCGATCTGGCGGGACAGCTCTGTCGTGGCGTCGAGGTGGGTGAACGTCGTGAACGGCGCCGGGTCCGTGTAGTCGTCCGCCGGGACGTACACGGCCTGCAGTGAGGTGATCGACTTCCCCTTGGTGGAGGTGATCCGCTCCTGCAGCTCACCCATCTCGTCGGCCAGCGTCGGCTGGTAGCCCACGGCGGAGGGCATGCGGCCGAGCAGGGTGGAGACCTCGGAGCCGGCCTGGACGAAACGGAAGATGTTGTCGATGAACAGCAGCACGTCCTGGTTCTGCACGTCGCGGAAGTACTCGGCCATGGTCAGCGCGGCCAGCCCGACCCGCAGGCGAACACCGGGCGGCTCGTCCATCTGGCCGTAGACAAGGGCGGCCTTGTCGATGACGCCCGACTCCTGCATCTCGAGCCACATGTCCGTGCCCTCTCGGGTGCGCTCCCCCACGCCGGCGAAGACCGAGACCCCGCTGTACTGCTGGGCCACGCGGTTGATCATCTCCTGGATGATGACCGTCTTGCCGACGCCGGCCCCACCGAAGAGACCGATCTTGCCGCCCTGCACGTAGGGCTCCAGGAGGTCGATGACCTTGATCCCCGTCTCGAACATGAGCGACCTTGGCTCCAGCTGGTCGAAGGCGGGGGCACTGCGGTGGATCTCCCAGCGCTCCTCGATCCCCTCGATCTTGTCGGTGTCGAGCGGCTCGCCCAGCACGTTGAACACGTGGCCGAGCACGCCGTTGCCGACCGGGACGGTGATGCCGCGCCCGAGGTTGCGCACCGCCGCGCCGCGCACCAGTCCGTCCGTCTGCTGCATGCAGATGCAGCGGACCCGCCCGTCACCGATCTGCTGGGCCACCTCGGCCGCCACAGTGTGGGTGGACCCGTCGAGCTCGATGTCGAACTCGACCTCGAAGTTGATCTCGGGCAGGGCGTGCGGGGGGAACTCGACGTCGATGACAGGCCCGGCGATGGCGACGACCCGGCCCTCTTCGAGCGCGCGTCCCGCGGTGGCGTCCCTTTCTGCGGTGCTGGCGGTGCTGGTCATGCGGTCAAGCTCCCTTCGATTGGCGGAGCGCCTCGGCCCCGCCGACGATCTCCATGATCTCGGTGGTGATGGCGTCCTGACGGGCGCGGTTCATGACACGGGTCAGGGTGCGGACGAGCTCGTCCGCGTTCTCGGTGGCGGCGGCCATGGCGCGCTGTTGGGCGGTGAAGAACGCGGCGGCGCCTTCGAGCAAAGCGGCGAAGATCTCCGCCTCCAGGGCCCGGGGGGCCAACTCGGCCAGGAGCTTCTCGGGCTCCGGCTCGAACTCGGTGTAGCCCTCGAGGCGCCCCTCGTCGGCGGCTTCCTCGGCCTCCTCGTCCGCCTCGGGCAGCGGCAGCGGCAGCATCTGCATCGGCTCGACGCGCTGGGTCCCGGCGGAGATGAAGCGGGTGGACACCATCTGCACGAGGTCGATCTCACCGGCAACGAACGGTGCGGCCACGATGGCCGCGATGCGCCGGGCGTCGCCGAACTCGGGACGGTCGGCCACGCCGGTGAACGACTGCGCGACCTCGGTGCCGCGGTAGCGCAGGTAGGACGGCGCCTTCTTGCCCACGGACCACACGGTGACCTCGGTGCCGTTGGCACGGTAGTCGGCCACCAGGCGCTCGGTCTGGCGCAGGACGCCGGAGTTGTAGGACCCGGCGAGGCCCCGGTCACCGGCGATGGCCAGGATGCCGACGTGGCCGGGCGACTCGGGCGTGCCGAGGAGCTTGGTGGCCGCGACGGGGTCGGCCGCGGCCGCCAGGCGCAGCACGCGCTCCATGCCCTCGCGGAAGGGGCGGTTCGCCGCGATCCGGTTCTGGGCGCGCACGATCCGCGAGGCGGCGATGAGCTCCATCGCCTTGGTGATCTTCCTCGTGGACTGCACGCTGCGGATGCGCCGCCGCAGAATGCGCTCTTGGCCTCCGGCCATGCGTCAGTCGACCTTCCCGGTGTCGAAGCCCTCGAGGAAGGTGGTCATGCCCTTGTCGAGCTCGTCACCCTCGGGCATGGCGCCGGTGGTGCGGATCGTCTCGAGCACGGCGGGGTGGTTCGCCTTGAAGAACTCGATGAGCTCGGTCGCGAAGCGGCTCACCTCGGGCACCGGGACCGAGTCCGTCCAGCCCTTGGTCCCGGCGTAGATCACCACGACCTGCTCTTCGACCGGCATCGGCTCGTTCTGGTGCTGCTTGAGCAGCTCCGTCAGGCGGTAGCCGCGGTCGAGCTGGGCCTGCGACACGCGGTCGAGCTCCGAGCCGAAGGTGGCGAACGACTCGAGCTCGCGGAACTGGGCCAGGTCGAGCTTGAGCGTCCCCGAGACCTGCTTCATCGCCTTGACCTGGGCGGCGCTGCCCACCCGGCTCACCGAGTTGCCGACGTTGATGGCCGGCCGGATGCCCGAGTTGAACAGGTCGGTCTCCAAGAAGACCTGGCCGTCGGTGATGGAGATGACGTTGGTCGGGATGTAGGCCGAGATGTCGCCCGCCTTGGTCTCGATGACGGGCAGCGCGGTGAGCGACCCGCCCCCGCGCTCGTCGGAGAGCTTGGCGGCCCGCTCGAGCAGCCGCGAGTGCAGGTAGAACACGTCACCGGGGTACGCCTCGCGGCCCGGCGGCCGCCGGAGCAGGAGCGAGACGGACCGGTAGGCCTCCGCCTGCTTGGACAGGTCGTCGTAGATGATGAGCGCGTGCTCGCCGTTCTCCATCCAGTGCTGGCCCATGGCGCAGCCGGCATAGGGCGCCAGGTACTTGTAGGGAGCGGGATCCCCCGCCGAGGCGACCACGACGACGGTGTACTCGAGCGCCTGGTGGTCCTCCAGTGTGGCGACCGCCTGCGCCACGGACGAGTTCTTCTGCCCGATGGCGACGTAGATGCACTTCACGCCCTGGCCGGCCTGGTTGATGATGGTGTCGATGGCGACCGTGGTCTTACCGGTCTTGCGGTCGCCGATGATGAGCTCGCGCTGGCCGCGACCGATCGGCGTCATGGAGTCGATGGCCTTGATGCCCGTCTGCAACGGCTCGCTCACGGGCTGGCGCCCCACGATGCCCGGGGCCTGGACCTCCATGCGGCGGGTCTCGGTGGTGTCGATCGGCCCCTTGCCGTCGAGCGGCTCGCCCAGTGCGTTCACCACGCGTCCGAGCAGTGCGTCGCCGACGGGCACGGTCTGGATGCGCCCGGTGGCCTTGACCGTCTGCTCCTCCTCGATGTTGTCGACCTCGCCCAGCACGACGGCACCGATGGTGTCCTCGTCGAGGTTCAGCGCGAGGCCCAGGGTCCCGTCCTCGAACTCGAGCAGCTCGTTCACCGCGGCGCCGGGGAGCCCGGACACCCGGGCGATGCCGTCACCGACCTCGACGATGCGCCCGATCTGCTCGGTGCCCACCGCCGGGGTGTACTCCTCGACGTGGCGCTCCAGCGCCTCGGTGATCTCGCTGGCGTCGATCGTGAGCTCTGCCATCACTCTGCTCCCTCTGCTACGTCTGCTGCCTCTGTCTGATCCATCGAACTGTGGCCTCGGCCGAATCCGGCCGGTTCCCAGCCGCTCGGGGTGAAATGCTCACGCAGCGCGTCGATCCGCCCCCGTGCGGTCGCGTCGACCTGGAGGTCGCCGATGCGGATCAACGCGCCGCTCAAGAGCGACTCGTCCACCTCCACCTGCAACTCCACCGGCGCGCCGGCCAGCGTGCCGAGCGAATCGGTCAGCTCCGTCCGCTGCGCGTCGTCGATCGGCGCCGCCGACTGCACCCGGGCGATGCGCCAGCCCCGGGCCTGGGCCGTCAGCTCGACCAGGAAGTCCAGGGTGCCGACGATGTCCCGGGCCCGGCCCCCGGTCACGGCGTAACGGGCCAGCGACAGGGTGGCGGCGGGAACCTTGCGCTCCAGCAACTGGGTGACCAGGCCCTGGCGCGCCGCCACGTCGAGTTCACGGTTGGTCAGGGCGGAGCGGAGGGCCGGCGTCGCGGCCACGATCCGGGCGAAGCGGAACAGGTCGTCCTCGAGCGACTCCAGCTCGGCATTGGACATGTCCTCGTGCACCGCGGTGGCGAAGCCACCGACGCGCTGGCGGGACTGCAGCAGGCTGAGACCCGGTTCCTCGTCCTGGCCCTCGGTGAGGTGGCGCACGTGGGTGCTGACCCAGCCGAGCGCGGCGGGCACCTCGGGTGCGCCGACCACCATGCAGGCGAACGCCGCCAGCCGGCGCGCCTCGGGCATGACCCTCCCGTCCAGCAGGTCGAGCACGACGGCCCGGCGGGCCAGCCCGTGGACGGCGGTGTCGGTGAGGGCAGCCCGGAGCTGGGTGTTGGCCAGCACGAGCTGCTCGATCGCCTCGAGGTCGGCGGCGAGACCCCCGAGCGCGGCCGGGTCGGCCGCCTCGGCCACCGCGGCCGTGTACCCCTGAAGCGTCGGGTTCACTGGCGCGCCCCGGCCCCGGCCCCGGCGGCGGCCGCGCCACCAGCCGTGTCGGCGCGCAGTGCGGCGACGGCCTCGTCGATGAGGTCGCGGTGGGCCTCGGCGTTCACCTCGCGTCCGATGACCCGCTCCACCACCTCCATCACGATCTCACCCATGCGCGCCGCCGCTTCCTCGACTGCCCGCTGACGGGCCAGGGCGATCTCGGCGTCGGCATTCCCGACGATGCGCTCGTAGTCGCCCTGCCCGCGCGCCTGCGCGTTCGGTGCGCACCTGCTCCGCCGTGCGATTGGCCGTGGCGACGATCTCGCGGGCCTGCTGGCGCGCTTCTTCCAGCACGGTCCGCCGTTCGTCGTCCGCCGCCAAGGCGTCGGCGCGCGCCCGGTCGGCGGCCTCCAGCGACTCCCTGATCTTCTCCTGGCGCTCCTCCATCGCTTTGTTGATGGGGGGGAGCACCCACTTGTAGATGGCCAGGATCAGAATGATCGAGACGATCAGCTCAATGAAGAAGGTCCCATTGGGCAGTAGGAAAATGCCTGCGGTGGTCATGATGCTCTCTGTTTCCGGAGTGTCTCCGTGAGGGAGGCGGTGGGTTGGACCGAGCGAGCCGGCGAGCCGGCTAGGCGATGGACTTGGCGGCGAACACGTAGACGAACACCACCATGAACAGCAGGTTGATGAAGTACATGGCCTCCACCAGACCGACGGTCAGGAAGAAGTACTGACGGGCCTTGGCCTCGATCTCCGGCTGACGTGCGATGGCGGCGATGGTCTGCGAACCGGCGAGGCCGTCGCCGACCGCGGCCCCGATGGCGCCTCCGCCGAGCGCGAGCCCGCCACCGACCAGGGCGCCGGCGATTCGTACCGCCCCTTCAATGTCGTTTGCCATGTTTCCTCTCCTTTGTCGAGATCGTGTTTCGAAATGTAGGTCGGTTACCTGAATTGTCAGTGAGAATCCCTGGCCATGCCCATGCCGAGGTACATGATGGTCAGGAGGGCGAAGATGAAGGCCTGGATGGCGCCGATGAACAGCTCGTCGAACGGCTTCCAGATGAGCAACCCGATCCACGACAGGTAGGGCGGGATCAGGGCGACGATCACTGCGACCATCAGCACGCCCGAGAAGATGTTGCCGAAGAGCCGGAACGTCAGCGTGATCGGCTTGGTGATCTCCTCGATGATGTTGATCGGGGTGAGCGCGGCGTACGGCTCGGCGTAGTGCTTGAAGTAGCCCTTCACGCCCCGCGCCTTGACCGAGTTGTAGTGCACCAGGAAGAACACGGTGAGGGCCAGGGCCAGCGGGAGGTTGACGTCTCCCGTCGGCGGGGCCAGGAACCCCGGATCGCCGCTGGGCACGAAGGCCAGCCAGTTGCAGATCAGGATGAAGAAGAAGACCGTGACTCCCAGGCCGACGAAGGGCATCCCCTCGGGCCCGATGGCCGACGCGGCCAGGTCGGAGACCTGTTCGACCAGCGTCTCCCAGAAGAGCTGCAGCTTCCCGGGCACCCCCGAGGTGACCTTGGCCCGCATGCGGAACCCGAAGGCCAGGACGATGCCGGCCGCCAGGAGCGTGGTCCACACGACGTCGAGGTAGATGGTCAGCCCACCCACGTGGACGACGCCGTGGTGGTCGCCGATCGTGATGTTGCCGCTGGCGAGCACGAAGCTGTTCCTCATTGGATCCCCTGCGAGATGATGACGCGCCCCACGTTGACCACGAAGAGCAGTTGGAAGATGACGAGGCCGGCCACGGCACCGATGCCCAGCGCGCCGTTCAGCAGCAGCAGGCCCACGCAGATCAGGGTGATGATGCCGAGGCGCGTCACGCTCTTGGTCCCTATGGCGCGCCGGAGGACCTTGTTGTTGGTCTCGCCTGCCGTGTTGAGCTTGGCCACACCGGCGTCGAGGAAGCGCAGATTGAGGACGGCGATGGTCAGCCCGATGGCCAGACCGAGAGCGGCCCACGGCACCGAGAGCAACAGCGCGATCAGGACGGCCGCCGCCCCGACCACAATGGCGGAGACGATGGTGCGGCGGAGCACCTTGGCCAACGCGTTGCCCCCGAGACCCGAGAGCCCGTCGAGCATGTTCACGGGTGGACCTCTACAGGTACGTGCGGATCTGCTTGATGACGCTCAGGGCGGCCACGGCGAGGCCCAGCGCCAGGCCCACCAGCAGGAACGCCGGCGCGGTGTGGAGCGCGCTGTCCACCCAGAGGCCGATGCCGAGCCCGACGCCCACGCAGACGGCAGCGGACAGCCCCATGCTGAGAAATGCCATGGCGCCAGGGAGCGGCTTGGGCTCCTGGGGCGGGGGGGGTCGGTCCGACTCGCTCACCCGGACGGGCGCGCACGTCGACGCTCACTTGACCACGCATGCGACTGCTGCCCCCTTATGCGGTGCGTGGCGCGCCGGAGTCCGTCGTCGGCGAGGCTGCCGGGACGGCAGCGTCGGACGAGGCGAGGTGGACGGGGTACACAGGCATCATCATCGCATCCCGGCCCAGATGGCGTCCAAACGGTCAGGAAGGGAACCGGACCACCTCGCTGACCCGCTCCGCCCCCTGGCGGGGGAGGGGAATTCCCTGGTCGCGCCCCTCGTCCTCGTCGTCGCCGTTCCCCCGCCGCAGCCCGGGGTGGAAGAACGTGTAGAGGCCGACCCCGAGGGCGGCGGCCCCGATCGGGATGAAGGCGTTGACCTGGTGCACGAAGAGGGGGAAGAGGAGGAAGCTCGAGAGAATGGCCGTCCAGGCCCAGAGGATGATGACGCTGCGCCGGGGGCCATGGCCGAGACGCAGCAAGCGGTGGTGGATGTGCTCCTTGTCCGGGGTGTCGAAGCCCGTCCCCCGTGCGGTGCGCCGCACGAAGGCGAACGCCATGTCGACCAGCGGTACGCCGAGGATGAGGATCGGGATGAACAGGGGGGCGAAGAAGAAATAGGTGACACCGCTGATGGGAACGGCGGTCGGGACCCGGCCGCCGATCACCATGGTGGACGCGGCCATGAGGAGGCCCAAGAAGAGCGCGCCGGCATCACCCATGAAGATGCGCGCCGGATTGAAATTGAAGGGCAGGAAGCCGAGGCAGATCCCGCACGCCACGACGGCCACCAATGGTCCGATGTTGTCACTCGGGAGAAGTCCCAGTCCCATGAGGCGGATTCCGTAGAGCGCGAGGGCGCCCCCTCCGATCGCCACCACGCCGGCGGCGAGCCCGTCCAGGCCGTCGATCAGGTTCACCGCATTGGTCAGCGCAATCACCCACGCCGCGGTGATGAGCGGGACGATGCCCGGGGTCAGGACGAAGAACCCCGCCAACGGGATCTTGAGCTCGTACATCGTCACGCCGCTGAAGTAGAGGATGCTGGCCGCCAGAACCTGGCCGGCCATCTTGGCCGGGGCCGACATGTCGCGCGCGTCGTCGATCAGCCCGACCGCGAACATGGCGCCCCCGGCGAGCACGACACCGACCATTTCCGGCGAGCCCTGGAAGATCGGGCGCAGGTGCGGCACCGCGGCGGCGCACAGCACGGCAACCAGGAACCCCAGGAACATCGAGGCGCCGCCTCCGTAGGGGATCGGCTTGGTGTGCACCGTGCGCTCGCCGGGATGGGCGACGTAGCCCACCCGCAGTGCGACCCGCTTGGCGGGGACGGTCAGTGCGGCAGTGGCACCCGCCGCAATCACCAGGACCAGGCCGTACCAGCCGATGTCGGGCATGCGCTAGGCCAGGAGATCGGGATACGGCGGGAAGGCGGCGCAGAGCATCGCGACCTCCGAGCGCACCGCGGCGATCTCCCCCTCGTCGGTCCGGGCCTTGAGCGTGCGCGCGATGAGGTCCGCCACCACCTGCATCTCGCCGGGCCCCATGCCCGCCGTCGTCTCTGCGGCCGTCCCCAGGCGGAGGCCCGAAGTCAGGAAGGGGGACCGGGGGTCGTCGGGAATGGTGTTGCGGTTGCAGGTGATGCCTGCCCGGTCCAGGACCTCCTGGGCTTCCTTTCCGGTCAGGTCCCGGTCGAACGTCTGCAGGTCGACCAGCAGCATGTGGTTGTCCGTGCCGCCCGAGACGAGCCGGAACCCGTGCCCGGCCAGCGCCTCGGCCAGGGCTGCCGCGTTGGCGACGACTCCCTCGGCGTACCGGCGGAACTCCGGCGTCGCCGCCTCGGCGAAGGCCACCGCCTTGGCCGCGATGACGTGCTCGAGTGGGCCGCCCTGGAGACCAGGGAACACCGCGCTGTCGATCTTCTTGGCCAGCTCGTCCCCGCAGAGGATGGCGCCGCCGCGCGGGCCGCGCAGCGTCTTGTGCGTGGTGAGCGTGACGACGTGGGCCACGCCCACTGGGCTCGGGTGCGCGCCACCGGCGATGAGGCCGGCGGGGTGGGCCGCGTCGAACATGAAGAGCGCCCCCACGGAATCGGCGATCTCGCGGAAGGGCTGGGGGTCGATGACGCGCGCGTAGGCCGTCGAGCCGGCGACGATCAGCGCCGGCTTCTCCGTCTTGGCGAGGTGGGCCACCTGATCGAAGTCGATGACCTCGCCGGGGTTCGCTTCGTCGTGTGACTGCGGTGTCACGCCGTAGGACACGAAGCGCCAGAACTTCGAGACGATGGAGGCGGGTGAACCGTGGGTCAGGTGGCCGCCGTGGTCGAGCCGCATGGCGAGGACGGTCGCTCCGGGCTCGAGCAGGGCCTGGTAGACGGCGAGGTTGGCGTTGGCCCCGGCGTGCGGCTGCACGTTGGCGTGGTCCGCGCCGAAGAGGGCGGTGGCCCGGGTGCGGGCGAGCTCCTCCACCTCGTCGATGATCCGGTTGCCGCCGTAGTAGCGCCGGCCGGGGTACCCCTCCGCGTACTTGTTGGTCAGCACCGAGCCCGTGGCGGCCAACACCGCCGGCGAGGTGAAGTTCTCCGAGGCGATCAGCTGCAACGTCGTCTGCTGACGGTTGAGCTCCTCGCCGACGAGGTACGCCACCTCGGGGTCGGCGGCCAGCGCGGTCTCGTAGCTGCTCATGGAGTCCCTTCGACTGGACTATGGGGGTTATTTCCGGCTCTCGGGATCTCCTCGAGGTCGAACCCGGCGCGGCCCGAGCCGACGGCGACACGCATGGAGACCGAGTCTACCGATGTGCCGGGGAGCGCCCGAGGCGTCAACCGGTACGCTGCTCGGGCCATGGCGCTCGACCCCCGGACCCCGGTCGTGGTCGGTGTCGGCCAGGTCGCCACGCCGCCCGACGCCGGCCTCGAGCCCGCGGCGAGGCCCGAACCGCTGGAGCTCATGGTGGCCGCGCTGCTGGCCGCGGCGGAGGACTGTGACGGCGTCCCGGCCGGTGGACGGGCCCCGGCGGGCCGCTCTCTCATCGACCGGGCCGACAGCATCCGCGTCGTCGCCTCCCTGGGCTGGCAGACCCGCAACCCTGCGCGATTGGTGGCGGCGCGTCTCGGCTTCGCCGAGGGTCACGAACCGGCGGAGCTCATGGTCTCCTCCATCGGAGGCAACAACCCCCAGGCCCTCATGCACCAGGCCTGTCAGGCCATCAGCCGGGGCGACCTCGACATCGTCCTCGTGACGGGCGCCGAGGCCATGTACGCCCGCGCCCTGGCGCGTCGCGACCCGGCGCGCCCGTGGCTGGAGTGGGCCAGCCAGCCCGAGGGGACACCGCCCCCCGTCGTCTTCGGCGTGGAGAAGGCGGGGGCGACCGAGCTCGAGATGCAGCGTGGCGTGGCCCTCCCCGTCCACGCCTATCCGCTGTTCGAGAACGCGCTGCGCGCCGCCAACGGCTGGACGCTCCAGGAGCACGCCGCCCGCATCGGCGGGCTCTGGTCCCGCTTCAGCGAGGTGGCGGCGGGCAATCCGCACGCCTGGATCCGCCAGGCCCGGACGCCCGAGGAGATCACGACGCCGACGCCGGGGAACCGGATGGTCTCGTTCCCCTACCCCAAGCTGTGCACGGCCAACATGCAGGTGGACCAGGGGGCCGCCGCCATCGTGTGCTCCGCCGAGGCGGCGCGTGCCGCCGGTGTGCCCGAGGAGCGCTGGGTCTTCCCGCTCGCCGGCGCCGACGGCAACGACCACTGGTACATCTCCGAGCGGCCGGAGCTGCATCGCTCCCCCGCCATCCGGCTCGCCGGTGCGGCCGCTCTCGAGCAAGCCGGCATCGGCATCGACGACGTCGCCTGGATCGACCTGTACTCGTGCTTCCCGGTCGTGGTCGAGATGGCGGCCCGCGAGCTCGGGCTCGCGGTCGACGAACCGGGGCGTCCCCTGACACTGACCGGCGGGCTGACCTTCGGCGGGGGGCCGGGCAACAACTACACGTCGCACGGCATCGCCCGCGCCGTGGACGCGCTGCGCCGCACACCGGGTAGCACCGCCCTCGTCAGCGGGCTGGGCTGGTACGCCACCAAGCACTCTCTCGGGGTCTATGCCTCACGCCCGCCGGAGCACGGCGGCGGGCGACCCTTCGCCTGGCGCGATGTGCAGCCGGCGATCGACGCGCTCCCGCGCTGCCCGGTCGATCCGGAAGCCAAGGGCCCGGTCAGCGTCGAGACCTACACCGTGACCTTCGGCCGCGAGGGTGCACCCGAACTGGGCATCCTCGCCTGCCGCACCGCCGCCGGCAGCCGGGCCTGGGGCAACGTCACCGACCCCGATGCGCTGGCCCTGCTCTGCGCCGAAGAGGGCATCGGTCGCACCGGCGTCCTGGCGCCCGACGGCACTCTCGCCTTGACGTAGGCGTCGCTCGTCGACTGTGCGCGCCGACAAGGGCGCCCTGACCGGTGTCGCGCTGACCGGTGCCGCGCTGACCGGTGCCGCGCTGACCGGTGCGCGCAGACGCACCAAAGCGCCGGCGACCTTCTTCCGGTTCGCCACTGGCCCGGCATGTAGTTAGATTGGTCTAACTATCTCCCCGCCTCGACGGGGGAGGGTCAGGGGCAGGGCATGGCACAGAAGGCACACGACCTCGTGATCCGGGGCGGCCATGTGGCCGACGGGCGGGGCGGCGAGCCGGTCACGGCCGACGTGGCGGTGGACGCCGGCACCGTCACCGCCGTGGGAACCGTGCCGGGCCGGGGCAGCGAGGAGATCGACGCCGGCGGCCTGCTGGTCACGCCTGGCTTCGTGGACATCCACACGCACTACGACGGCCAGGCCACATGGGACGGGCGGATCACGCCGTCGAGCTGGCACGGTGTCACCACCGCGGTCATGGGCAACTGCGGCGTCGGCTTCGCGCCGGTGCGGCCTGATGCGCACAACCGGCTCATCTCGCTCATGGAGGGCGTGGAGGACATCCCCGGCGCCGTGCTCGACGAGGGGATCGACTGGTCGTGGGAGACCTTCGGCGAGTATCTCGACGCGGTCGAGCGGCGACCACACGACATCGACCTGTGCGCGCAGCTCCCCCACGGCGCGCTGCGCCTCTACGTCATGGGAGAGCGGGCCGCCCGCCTGGAGGAGGCGACGGCGGAGGACGCGGCGGCCATGCGCAGCCTGGCGACCGACGCCATGCGGGCGGGTGCGATCGGATTCTCGACCTCGCGCACGCTCAACCACCGAACCGCCACGGGAGACCCGACGCCATCGCTGAGGGCCGGCGCCGACGAGCTCGAGGCCATCGCCCTGGGCGTGGCGGACGCCGGCCACGGGGTGGTCGAGCTGATCTCCGACTTCTGGCCCGACACCGACGGCGAGTTCGAGCTGATCCGCGCCATGGTGGAGCGCACCGGTGTGCCGCTCTCGCTCTCGCTGGCCCAGAGCCACCGCCGGCCCGAGGCCTGGCGTGAGCTGCTGGCCCGTATCGAGGCCGCAGTGGCCGAGGGGCTGCCGATCCGGGCCCAGGTCGCGCCGCGCCCGGTCGGGCTGCTGGTCGGCCTGCAGTCCTCGTACAACCCCCTTCTGGCCTTCCCCGCGTACCGGGAGGTCGCCGAACTGCCGGTGGCCGGGCAGGCCCGTGCCCTGCGCGACCCCACGTGCCGCGCCCGGTTGCTGGCCGAGCTCGACGCCGACGCCGACGCCAACGCCCCCGCCGACACCGCTGCCGGGGCCGGAAGGCGGCGGCGCCGGATCGACTACGGGCGCCTCTACCCACTCGGCGAGGTGCCCGACTACGAGCCCGCGCCCGAGACGAGCATCTTGCGGCTGGCCGCGGCGCGGGGCGTCGACCCGGCGGAGCTCCTGCTGGACCTGCTGTCCGAGAACGACGGGCGGAACTTCCTCTACACCCCGTTCTCGAACTATGCCGACGGGAACCTCGACGCCTGCGGCGAGATGCTGGCCCACCCCGACACGGTCTTCGGACTGGGCGACGGCGGCGCCCACGTCGGCGTCATCTCCGACGCCAGCTTCCCGACCTACGCGCTCTCCCACTGGGGCCGCGACCGCGCGCACGGCCGCATGGAGGTGGGCCGGATCGTGGAGCAGCTGACCAGTGCCACCGCCAACGCTGTCGGGCTCGGCGACCGCGGCGTCCTGGCCGAGGGCATGCGGGCGGACGTCAACGTCATCGACTTCGACCACCTGCGCTGCGAGGCGCCGGTCATGGCCTACGACCTGCCCGCCGGGGGCAAGCGGCTCCTGCAGGGGGCGCGGGGCTACCGCGCCACGGTCGTGGCCGGCGTGGTCACGTACCGGGAAGGAGAGCCCACCGGCGCGCTGCCCGGACGACTGGTGCGGGCGGGACGCGACACGGCCGGGACCCGACTGGCGTCGTGACCTCGGCGCACCGCACACCGCACGCCATGGAACCGAGAGGAGCCGACATGAACGCCAGCACCCTGCACGAGCTGGAGCCGGCGGCCGAGTGGCGCGCCGGCGACGTCGCCGACCCTGCGTCCTGGACCCTGCGCCTGGACGCGGCAGATCACGCCGAGCTCGCCGCCGCCCTGGCCGTGGCCAAGCGCAAGAGCGCCGACCCGCTCGAGCTCGAGCGCGACGACTTCCCCCTCGATGGTCTGGAGGCCAAGCTCCGGGAGGTGGTCGACATCCTCCTGAACGGGCGCGGCTTCGCCCGCATCGCCACTCTCGAGACGGCGCGCTACAGCGACGACGACCTCACCCTCCTGTACTGGGGTATCGGCCTGCATCTCGGCGAGCCCTGGGCCCAGAACAAGTATGGCCACGTGCTCGGCGACGTCACCGACCAGGGCAAGACGATCGACGATCCCACGGTGCGCGGAAACGAGCTCGGCGGCATCGCGCTCGACTACCACACCGACGGGTCCGACCTGGTCGGGCTGCTCTGCCTGCGCGCCGCCCGCAGCGGCGGCCTCTCCTGCGTGGCCAACGCCGTGGCGATCCACAACCAGCTCGTGCGCGAGCGACCGGACCTGGCGGCGGCGCTCTACGAACCGCTGCCCTACGACGCCCGGGGCGAGCAGCCCGATGGAGCGCGGGCCTTCTACTCGGTACCGGCGTTCACGGAGCACGCCGGGCGCCTCTTCGTGCGGTTCATCCCCCAGTACATCCTGGCCTCGCAACGCCATCCCGACGCGCCTCGCCTCAGCCCGACTGCACGGGAGGCCATCGCCGCGGCCTCGGCGCTGGCCAACGACCCGGACTTCAACGTCTACATGGACCTGCAGCCGGGCGAGATGCAGTTCATCAACAACTACCACGTGCTCCATGGCCGCACCGCTTACGAGGACGACGTGGCGAACGGCTACAAGCGACACCTGAAGCGGCTGTGGCTGGCTACCTACGCGCTGGCCGACCGACCGGCGCACTTCGCCGCCCTCGGGCACCGTAGCCATTGGGCGGCCCGGCGCTCAGTGAGCAACCTGCCGGCCGTCGAGCGGGTCGACGCCGGGGCGTAGGCCGCCCGGGTCGAAGGCGCCGTGAGCGTGGCGCAGGGCGACGCGCATGGGCGACGCTGGGCGACGGCATGGGCGACGGCATGGCGACGACGTGAGCGTGGGCGACGAGGCCATCTGTTCAGACTATAAACGGATCGGCTTATAGTTTTTGGGCATTGTCCGAAAACAACCCCGGGGCGCGACGCCCTGGAGTGGATCAGCCGATGTCAGTCCGCTTCGACCGGGAGAACAGCCGCCGCCGCGTGCTCATGAGCATGGTGCCCTCAATGAACGACGCCGGCAGCGCGCCCTCGCGCAGCACCCTGATCGGGGTCACCGTCGCGTCCACCAGCGTCGGGTGTGGGCCATCCCGCCGGCCGCCGTCGACCACGACAGCCACGTCGTCGACACCGAAAGCCTGCGCGACCTCATCGGCCTCGTTATACGAGAGCGGGATGGTCCGCCAAGGACCCTGCTCGCGACACAGGCGACGCAGGGCCCGTCCGTCGGGCATGCCCACGACGGCTGCCCACGCGCCAAGGACGTCCGCACCATCTTGGGGGTCGGTGGGCGCGCCGTCCCGGCCCTCGGGGACGGGCTCGTGGGCGGCGTCCCGGCGCCACGGGAGGAACACCTCGACCGGTCCGGGCCAGCAACGCTGCAGCAGCGTGCCCAGTTCGTCACTCCAGGCCGAGGTCAGCGCCCGAAGGTCGTCGATCCGCCCGACCGCGTAGTGCGGACCGTCAGGATCGGCGGCCAGCTCGACCAGCCTCGCCTCGCCGTCGAAGGACCCTGCACGCACGGCGAGGCAGTAGCCGCCGACGTTGGGCACGGCGACGACGGCGCCGGCTCCCAGCGCGTCCACCACCGCCGTTGCCCCGGCTCCGACGAGGGCGGACGGGCAGCGTGATCGTCGTCCATGGGATCTATTCTGAGCCGCGGAGCCGCGCCACGAGCGCGCGCGGCCTCCCGACGAGGTCAGGCTCGACCCGCACCTCGTCGTACCCGAGCTGCCGCGCCCATCGAAGGGCGGACTCGGCCTGCGCCGGCGCCAGCTCGACGATCACCGCCCCGGGCCGTGCGAGCCAGCGCAAGGCCTGCTCCAGCACGGTTTCCACGTCGGCCAGACCCGCGGTGCCCTCGATGCCCGGCCCGGCGACGAGGGCCTGCCTCGGCTCGGCGCGCACTTCGGGCGCCAGCTCGGCCCACTCGTCCGCGGTCACGTAGGGCGGGTTCGACACCACCAGGTCGACGTGGCCGCGCAGCCCCCCGGGCAAGGGCGTCAGCCAGCTCCCTTCGACCAGCTCGACGCGAGGAAGGCCCTCGCCCCGCCCCGCCCATGCCGCCCATGCCGCCCATGCCTCGGCAAGCCTCGAGGTTGGCGGCCGCCACTTCGAGTGCGCCGGCGCTGGTGTCGGTGGCCCACACCTGGTCCACAGACTCCGGCCCCGAGCTCGGTCGCCAGCGCCAGCGCGATGGCGCCCGAGCCGGTCCCCGCGTCGACGGCCACCAGTCCCGTCCCCGGGCGGACCCCGTGCAGGCGCCGGGCCTCACCCAGCGCCACCTCGACCACCTGCTCGGTCTCGGGCCGCGGAATCAGGACCCGGGGATCGACGCGCAGGTCGAGCCGGCGGAACGGCCAGTGGCCGAAGATGTACTGCAGCGGCTCCCCCGCCGCACGGCGCGCCGCCATGGCCCGGGCTGCTGCGGCCGGACCGGGCGCCACCATCGCGGGCCGCGCCCCACCGGGGGCCGGCGGGAGCACCTCGTCGACGATGAAGCGGGCCTCGTGGCGCGCCCCGCCGACCACGGCCGTCAGCTCCTCCACGAGCGCACGGGTCGCCACGCTGCCCGGCGCGGCAGCGGCCTGCCGTTCCGGCATCGGGCCGGCGGAGGCTCCCGCCGCGCCCGCCCCGGCGCTCACCGCCCGCCGTCCTCCTCGCCGCCGAGCTGGCGCCCCCGCTTGTCGGCCATCAGCGCGTCGGTGAGCTCGTCGAGGTCGCCTGCCAGCACCTGGTCGAGCTTGTAGAGGGTCAGGTTGATCCGGTGGTCGGTGACCCGGTTCTCCTTGAAGTTGTAGGTGCGGATCTTGTCGGTGCGGTTGCCCGCCCCCACCTGATCGCGCCGCTGGGCCGACATGGCGGCGGACTGGCGGTCCTGCTCCGCCTTGAGCAGGCGGGACCGCAGCACCACCATGGCCTTGGCCCGGTTCTGTATCTGGCTCTTCTCGTCCTGCATGGCCACCACGGTCCCGGTCGGGAGGTGGGTGATCCGCACGGCCGAGTCGGTCGTGTTGACCGACTGCCCCCCCGGGCCGGTCGAGCGGTAGACATCGATCTTGAGGTCGTTGGGGTCGATGGCGATCTCGACCTCCTCCGCCTCGGGCAGGACCGTCACGGTGGCGGTCGAGGTGTGGATCCTCCCCTTGGCCTCGGTCACGGGCACCCGTTGCACGCGGTGCGTGCCGCCCTCGTGCTCCAGGCGGATGTAGGCATCGGGACCCTTCACGAGGAAGACCGCCTCGTTGATGCCGTCCTTGTCCGACGCGTCCTCCGAGAGGACCTCCACCTTCCATTTCTTGATGGCCGCATAGCGCAGGTACATGTCGTAGAGCACGCGGGCGAAGAGGTTCGCCTCGTCGCCTCCGACCGCGCCCCGGATCTCCATGATCACGTTGCGGCCCTCGTTGGGGTCCTTCGGCAGCAGGAGCGTCTCCATGCGCTCCTCGAGCGTGAGCACCAGCGCTTCGAACTCGTCGACCTCCTGGCGCATGAGCTCGCGCTCGTCGCCCGAGGTCTCGGTCAGCATCTCGCGGGCGGTCGTGACGTCCTCGCGGGCGGCGGTCAGCTCGTGCCAGGTGCGGACGATCTCACCGAGCTCCTTGTGGCGCCGCGACAGGTCGCGCAGACGATCGGGATCGGAGAGGGTGGCCGGATCGGCCAGCTCGGTCTCGATGGCGTTGAACTCCGTCTCGAGCGCGGCCATCCGGTCGTCCAACATGCGTTTCCGGGGCTCCTCGTGAGGGCGGGGACGCGGCGGGCGACGCCGGTCCCGGCCTGGTCAGTCCTGCGCCGCCGGCGCGGACTTGGCCTTGCCCTTGCGCTCGCCGTAGCGGCGCTGGAAGCGCTCCACCCTTCCACCGGAGTCGACCAGCTTCTGCTTGCCGGTGAAGAAGGGGTGGCACTCGTTGCAGAGCTCGACGTGGAGGTCCGACTTGGTGGAGTGGGTGACGAACGTGTTCCCACACGAGCACTTGACCGTGGCGTCTACGTAGTTGGGGTGAATGTCCGTCTTCATGGTGTCTCCAGTGTGTGGCGTGGGTCGGTCAAGTGTAGGGGTCGTGCCGGTGCCTCCGGTCAGGTGCCCGGGCCCTTGGCGATCTCGGCGAGGAACTCGTCGTTGCTCTGCGTGGTGCGGATCTTGTCCATGAGCAGCTCCAGGCCGGCGGCGTCCTTGCCGTCGCTGGCCAGCGCGTTCAGCACCCGGCGCAGCTTCCAGACCTGCTGCAGTTGGCCCCGCTCGAAGAGCAGCTCCTCGTGCCGCGTCGAGCTGGCGTTGACGTCGATGGCCGGGTAGAGCCGGCGCTCCGAGAGCCGCCGGTCGAGTCGCAGCTCCATGTTCCCGGTGCCCTTGAACTCCTCGAAGATGACCTCGTCCATCTTGGAGCCGGTCTCCACGAGCGCCGAGGCCAGGATCGTCAGCGAGCCGCCCTCCTCCACGTTGCGCGCTGCGCCGAAGAACTTCTTGGGGGGGTACAGCGCACCGGAGTCGACACCACCCGACATGATGCGACCGGTCGCCGGCGCGGCCAGGTTGTAGGCCCGGGCCAGCCGGGTGATGCCGTCGAGGATGATGACGACGTCACGGCCCATCTCCACGAGCCGCTTGGCCCGCTCGATCGCCAGCTCGGCCACCTGCGTGTGCTCGTCGGAGGGGCGGTCGAAGGTCGAGGCGATGACCTCGCCCTTCACCGAGCGCCGCATGTCCGTGACTTCTTCGGGCCGCTCGTCGACGAGCAGGACCATGAGGTGCACGTCGGGATTGTTGGCCTCGATCGAGTGGGCGATCTGCTTCATCACCGTCGTCTTGCCGGCCTTGGGCGGCGACACGATCATGCCGCGCTGTCCCTTGCCGATCGGCGAGAGCAGGTCCACGATCCGGGCGGTCAGGTTGTCCTTGTCTCCCGGCATCTCGAGGTTCAGCCGCGAGTCCGGGAAGAGCGGGGTCAGGTCCTCGAACCGGGGCCGGTTGCGCGCCTCGTCGGGGTCCATGGTCGAGATCTTGTCGATGCGCAGCAGCGCCGGGTACTTCTCGTTGTTCGACGCCGGCCGGCACGCGCCCTCGACGTAGTCGCCGCGGCGCAGCGCGAACTTCCGTGCCTGACTGATGGAGACGTACACGTCCTTGGACGAAGCCAGGTAGCCGTCACAGCGCAAGAAGCCGTAGCCCTCGTCGCGCAGGTCGAGCATCCCGCTCACCTCGACCAGCTCGCCCGAGTAGGGCTGCTCCTGGCCGCCACCCTGGAGCTCGCCGCCCTGCGGGCGGTCACGGCCGCGGCGCCGACGACTGCGGCGGTTGCCGACGTCGCCGTCGGACTGGTTGTTCTGGTTCCGGTTGCCCTGGTTGTTCCGGTTCTGGTTCCGGTTGCCCTGCTGGTTGGTCTGGTTGGTCTGGTTGTTCTGGTTGTTGTGACTCTGGGGCTGCCCGTTCTGCCGCGGCGCGGGGTCGGCGCCGTCGGCCAGCTCGGGCGGCTCGACGAACACGGCCGGACCGGAGTCCCCGTTGCTCGCCGCCTCCGTTGTCGTGGCACCCGCCGGGGCGGTGTCGGCCGGGGCGCTGTCGGCCTCGGGCGCTGTCCGCCGCATCTGGGGAAACGGCACCGCCGGCCTCAGCCTGACCGGCGACGAAGGACGTGGCGTCCGCCGCGCCCCTGGCGGCGGCAGCCGCCCGGGAGCGACGAGCCGGCTTGGCGCCGTTGGTCCCGGCCTGCTCCGCATCGCCGTTGCTCTGCCCGCCCGCGCTGGACCCTGAGGTCACGCCGGTGGCGTCGAGTATCTGATCGATGATGTCGGCCTTCTTCGTCCGGCTCGTCGTCTTGAGCGACATGGCCTGGGCGATGGCACTGAGCTCATCTCGCTCCTTGCCTTCGAGTACTGATCGTTCGAGCTGCTGTTCCGCAGTCATCGGCTCCTCTTCCAAGAGGGTTATCGCCAGCCCGGGTTCGTCCGCGCGTGGCAAGGGAATTCAAGGACGAGAAGGGATTCGCGTGTGAATCCAATACCCTTCCCCGAACCACCTCTGCGTGATGCTCTCCTGGGACCGCATGTACCCGCGGAGAGCGCTACGAAGCGCAGTGGGGATATCTGTAGTTTAGCTGGAGGGGATGGGTCATGCCAACACACCCCGCTTTCCCGCAGGTCAGTGGCTCTCGGCCCACCCCAGCAATCCCATTCTACAGGGAGATCTCGGCCAGGACCGACTCGAGCTCGAGGTCGATCACCGAAGGGACCGAGATCGCCTTGATCGCGAGGTCGGGATCCTTGAGCCCGTGCCCCGTCAGCACGCACACCACCGTGGAGCCCTCGGGCACGCCGCGCTTGATCAACCCGGCTACCGAGGCCGAGGACGCCGCCTCACAGAAGACGGATTCCTGCTGGGCCAGGAGCGTGTACGCCTCCATGATCTCTTCGTCGGTGACCGCCGTGATGGACCCGCCGGACTCGGACGCGGCGGCCGTGGCCGAGTACCAACTGGCCGGGTTCCCGATGCGGATCGCGGTGGCGATCGTCTCGGGGTTCTCGACCGGGTGGCCCAACACGATGGGCGCGGCGCCTGCCGCCTGGAATCCCAACATGCGAGGCAGCTTGGTCGAACGACCGGCCTCCTTGTACTTGAGATAACCCCGCCAGTAGGCGGAGATATTCCCGGCGTTGCCCACAGGGATGCAGTGCACGTCGGGGGCGTCGCCCAGGACGTCGACGATCTCGAACGCGCCCGTCATCTGCCCCTCGATCCGGTGCGGGTTCACGGAGTTGACGACGGTGATCGGCGCGTGGTTCGGCAGGTCGCGCACGATGGTGAGCAGTTGGTCGAAGTTCCCCCGCACCTGCAGCACGCGGGCCCCGTGCATCAGCGCCTGCGCCAGCTTGCCCAGCGCGATGTGGCCTTCGGGGATCAGGACCACGCAGGCCAGGCCGGCCCGCGACGCGTAGGCCGCCGCCGAAGCCGACGTGTTGCCGGTGGACGCGCACACGACCGCCTTGGCCCCCTCGTCCACCGCCAAGGAGATCGCCATGGTCATGCCGCGGTCCTTGAAGCTGCCCGTCGGGTTTGCCCCCTCGACCTTCAGCCAGACCTCCGCGCCGACGCGCTCGGAGAGCCTGGGGGCGGGCACCAGCGGCGTCCCGCCCTCGAGCAGCGTCACGACCGGGGTCTTCTCGGTGATGGGGAGGAAGTCGCGGTACTCCTCCATGACGCCGCGCCAGCCGGCCGTCACGGGACGCTCCCTCGCCCGTCCTCATCACGCTCGCCGATGACCCGGAGCACCCCGCTGACCCGGTCCACCGCCTGGTGCCGGCGTAGCTCGTCGATGGTGGCGAGCAGGTTCCCCTCGCGGGCCACGTGGGTCAGGAAGATCAGCCGGGCCTCCTCCGCCAGGCCCACTTGCTCCATGGCCCGGATGGAGACGTCGTGGTCCCCGAAGATCTTGGCCACGGCGGCCAGGACGCCGGGCCGGTCCGCCACGTCCATGCTGAGGTAGAAGGCCGAGTGCATGTCGTCCTGAGCGAACACCGTCGTGCTCGTGCGCTTCGGCGCCGGCGCCGGCGCGCCCGCCAGCAGGTTCCTCGAGGCGTCGACGAGGTCACCGAGCATGGCGCTCGCGGTCGGTCCGCCCCCGGCGCCACGGCCGTAGAGCATGAGCTCGCCGCTCACCGCGCCCTCCACGAAGACGGCGTTGAAGGCGCCGCGGACCGACGCCAGGGGGTGCGTCTTGGGGACCATGGCCGGGTGCACACGCACGGACACCTCGGGGCCGCCGTCGATCAGCTCCGCGATGGCCAGCAGCTTGACCGAGTACCCGAGCCGGCTGGCGTAGGTGACATCGGCCGCGCTGATCGTGGTGATGCCCTCCCGGTGCACGTCGGCGTCGACGACGTCGCTGCCGAAGGCCAGCGCGGCGAGGATGGCGGCCTTGGCCGCCGCGTCGTGCCCATCCACGTCGGCCGTCGGATCACGCTCGGCCAGACCGAGTTCCTGCGCCTCGCGGAGGACGTCGTCATAGGCGGCGCCCTCCTCCTCCATCCGGGTGAGGATGTAGTTCGTCGTGCCGTTGACGATCCCCATGACCCGGACGATCTGCTCCCCGGCCAGCGACTCGCGCAAGGGCCGGATCACGGGGATGGCCCCGGCGACCGCCGCCTCGTAGAGCAGGTCCACGCCCGCCGCCGCGGCCACCTCGGCCAGCTCGGCGCCGGCCGTGGCCAGGAGCGCCTTGTTGGCGGTGACGACGGGCTTGCCGTTGCGCAGGGCGGCCTGAATCAGCTCGTGCGCGGGATGGATCCCCCCGATGACCTCCACGACGACGTCGACGTCGGCGCGTTGGACCAACGCGGCGGCATCCGTGCCGATGAGGTCGGCGGGGATGACCCCCGGCCGAGGCCGCTCCGGGTGGGCCACGGCGATCCCGACCAGCTCCAGGCGGATGCCCGTGCGGGCGGCGATGTCGTCGGAGCGGGTGAGCAGGATCTCGGCCAGGGCGCCCCCGACGTTGCCGCAACCGAGCAGGCCGACGCGCACGGTCGGAGCCTGATGGGCGTGCGACGATGCGCTGGCCTGGTCGGCAGTCACCTCCAAACGGTACAAGGTGCCGCGCTGCCAACTGCCCATGCGCGTCGGTGGCCGATCACGAGCCCCTGGCCGGCGTCGTTCAGGCGTCCAGCCGGGTGAGATCGTCGAACGTCTCCCGGCGCACCACAACCCGCGCGGTGCCGTCGGACACGAAGACGACTGCCGGACGGGGCACCTTGTTGTAGTTGGATGCCATGGCATAGCCGTAGGCACCGGTGACCGGCGTGGCCAAGATGTCGCCCACCTCCAGGTTCTCGGGCACGTAGGCGTCGGGCACCACGAGATCACCGCTCTCGCAGTGCTTGCCCACCACGCGCACCGGCCGCGGGCGCGGTGACCCGACCGCACGCGGGAGGAAGGCCTCGTAGCCGCTGCCGTAGAGGACGGGCCGAGGGTTGTCGCTCATGCCGCCATCGACGCTCACGTAGGTCCTGATGCCCGGGAGGTGCTTCACAGTCCCCACCGTGTAGAGGGTGATGCCGGCGGTGGCCACGATGGAGCGCCCGGGCTCGGCCGAGACCCGCGTGGCCGGATCCACGCCCGCCCGTGCGCAGGCGCCCAGCGTGGCCTCGACCCAGTCCGCCTGGCTCGGAGCCGACTCGCCGTTGACGTACGGAACGCCGAGGCCACCTCCCACGACCAGCTCGGGCAGTTCGAGCGGCGCGAAGAACGCACCCAGCACCTCGGCCGCCTGCTCGAACGACGAGGCCTCGAAGACCTGGCTGCCGATGTGTGCGTGGA
>CAWIYI010000020.1:0-157291 GCA_963840245.1 uncultured Acidimicrobiaceae bacterium | reverse complement strand
GCTCCTTCACACCCATCGGCACACCGCCGAAGGGCAGGTTCACATCAGCGGACGCTGCCGTCTCCGTGGCGCGCTCCGCGTCGACGAAACAGACCGCGTTGAGCTTCGACCCTTCGATCGCGGCGAGCGACCCCTCGAGCGCCTCGGTGGGTGAGATCGTCCCCGCCCGGTAGGCGTCGACCAGGGAGCAGGCGTCTCCCAACCATGGTTCACCCGTCACGATCGCAGGCTACCCAAACCTCGCTCGGCTGGCCCGGAGAGCGACCGTCCATCGCCCACCTCGTCGGACCGGCCCTCTGCAACGTCAGCCTGGGCCGGGCACTCCACAGAGATTGGCCAGCACCTGACCGGCGGCATGAATGGGAAGGGCCCACGTCTGCAAGCCGACGACGCCGTCCGCTTGGATGCCCCCGGACTGCTGCGCCCCCTTGACGGCGCCGGCTGTGATGGGGCCGTAGTCCCCGTCGACGGTCAGGACCGGGTTCGAGCTCGGGGCGAAGTCACCGCGTCCCTCGTTGAGCGCAGTCTGAAGTTTCTCGACCACGCCTCCCTGAGATCCTTGAGACAGGGTCGGTGGCTGCGGACCATCCCCTCCCAGCGCGGCCCAGGTGTGCGGCCCGACGACGCCGTCCACCGTCAGCCCGGAATAGCTCTGAAATTCCTCGACCCCAGTCTTGGTCACCGGACCGAAGACGCCGTCGATCTGGTTGTCGCTGAGTGTCCGGCGAGTGAGGAGGTACTGCGCCCACCTGACGTTGTCCCCGGTGGCGCCCTCGGAAATGGTCGGAGGAGTGGGCATGACGGCTCCAATCGGCTTCGTGTGTGGTCTGGTGTTCAGTGAACAGATGTCGCAGCGGTCTTCGTCTTCGAACTTCTGCAATCACTTCCGCCTGCCGGAGGTCCGACTCGCCTTCACGGAGCGAAAAGCCATGGACCCCGTGAGCGAGCCCTCCAGTTGCCTTCTTGGAGAGCGCGCCGTACCTCTTGAGCTTGGATGGTAAGCCTGCGCCAAGCCGGAGTCAATAGAGCGAGACCGGAACGGACGCGTTGTCGTACGTCAGCTCGGCGCTCGTTCGAATCCGACGCACGCAAACCCGACACGTTCCAATCGACACGTACGAAACCGACCCAGAATCGAGACGCCTTCGCTGTCGCTCTTATTCGGTCGTCCGTTGCCGGAAGAAGTGCGCCGCCAGGGGCGCCGCGATGGCCAGGATGGCCACCGACCAGATCAGCGCCGCCTCGACCGGATGCTGCATGGGCCAGGCCTGAATTGTGCTGGACGGGTTCGGGTTGCCCCACAGGTCGCGGGCTCCAGCCACGACGGCGCTCACCGGATTCCAGTTCGCGATGGCCTGCAGCCAGCCGGGCATGTGCTGAGTCGGCACGAACGCGTTCGACACGAATGTCAGCGGGAAGAGCACGATAAAGCCGAACGAAGCGGCCGACTCGGGACTCTTGGAGTTCAGACCGACGCACGCCGAAACCCACGACACCGCGTAGGCGAAGAACAACAGCAGCGCGAACCCACCGACCACCGAGATGGCGTCCGAGCCGGGGCGCCAACCCACCGCGAGCCCGGTGAGGGCGACGATGGCGGCGCACACCACGGACGTCAGGAAGTCGGCCGCGGAGCGTCCGACCAACACCGCGGAGCGCCACATGGGCAGCGTGCGGAAGCGGTCGATCATGCCCTCGTGCAGGTCGGTACTGAGACCCACCGCCGTGCCCATGGTCGAAGTGGTCAGGTTCAGGGCCAGAATGCCGGCGAGGAGGAAGTCGACGTAGCTCCCACCGCCCGGGATCGGAATGGCGCCGCCGAAGATGTAGACGAACAACACCGTGAACAGCAACGGTTGGATCGTCACGTCCGACAGCTGCATGGGCTCCCGAGAGATGTGGACGATGTTCCGTCGCGTCATGGCCCAGATGTCGGCCAGGGAACCGAGAACGTTCCCGCCCGCGTGAGGCCGGTCGAACCCGGTTGCCGATGGCGTCAAGATGGTCGTCGTCATGCGCGTACCCCTTCCAGTTCGTGACGGCCCTCGCCGGATCCGACGGGACCAGCAGAACGGGAGGCCACGTCACCCGCTCCCTCGCCGTCGACATCATCGGTGCCGCCGGCAGCTTCTTCTTCGATGTGCCCACCCGTGAGTGAGAAGAACACGTCGTCGAGCGACGGCTGCCGCACCTCGATGTTGTCCACGAGCACCCCGGCGTCGTCGAGCGCTCGAACGACCAAGGTCGCCAACCCGGTCGACGAGTCCACGCCGGCGCTCAGCTGCCGTCCGTCGTCGCTCACCGAGACCGGGCCGGACACCAGTGGCGCCATCGCACCCACAGCGGATGCATGCGGCTCGGCCAACGTCACTTCGAGGCGTGCGCCGCGGCTCGCCTCCTTCAGTTCCTGCGGCGTCCCCTCGGCAATGACCCGGCCGTGGTCGACGACCACGATGTCGTGGGCCAGTTCGTCGGCTTCTTCCAGGTACTGCGTCGTCAGGAGCACCGTGACACCCTCGCCGAGCAGTTCCCGGAGGGCCTCCCAGACCCGCTGCCGGCTCGTCGGGTCCAGTCCCGTCGTGGGCTCGTCCAGGAACAGCACCGGCGGCCGCGTCATGAGCGAACCGGCGAGGTCGAGCCGGCGGCGCATGCCGCCCGAGTAGCCCTTCACGACGCGGTCGGCGGCGTCGGTCAGCTCGAACTGCGCCAGCAACTCCTTCGCCCGGGCCCGGGAATCGGCTCGGCCCAGGTCGGACAGCTCGCCGATCAGCACCAGGTTCTGGCGGCCCGTCAGCAGGGGATCGAGAGTCGCGTCCTGGGCGGCCACGCCGATGTGACGCCGCACCTCGGCCGGATGCTTCAGCACGTCGATCCCGGCAACCGTCGCCGATCCCGAGTCCGGCCGCGCCAGCGTCGTCAACACACGTACCGCCGTCGTCTTGCCGGCGCCGTTCGGCCCCAGTAGCCCGAGGATCGTGCCGGCCGGGACGGATATGTCCACGCCGGCCAGCGCCTGGGTCTCTCCGTAGCGCTTGGTCAGGCCCTGCGCCTGGATCATCAGCTCTTCAGTCATGGACTTCCTTACCTGTCGGTCAGTAGACTGGTCTCAAGCGATAGAGTAAACCGGTCACTAACCGGCCGTCAAGTAGATTTGGAACAAGGCATCGATGACACAGGCCCCACCCGCAGAAGCCCAGGCAGACGACGAGGGTCACGAGCAGGCCCTCATCGACAGCGTCGCCGAGCCCGGACCCGACGCCGCCTCCGCCGCCGGACCCGACCCTGGAGCGACCGAGCCCCTCGACACCCGGCAACGGATCCTCGATGTGGCACTCGACCTCTTCATCGAGCAGGGCTTCGACGGCACCAGCCTGCGGCAGATCGCCGAGCAGCTGGGCGTCACCAAGGCGGCCCTCTATTACCACTTCGAATCGAAGGACGACATCCTCATGGCGCTCCACCTGCGCCTGCACGAGTTCGGCCGGGTGGCCATCATGCGGATGGGCGAGGAGCCCGTCACGCTGGAGCTGTGGGGCGAGCTGCTCGACGAGGTCGTCGACCAGATGCTGGCCCAGCGCAAGATCTTCCTCATGCACGAGCGGAACCAGGCCGCCCTCGAGAAGCTGCACCGTGAGGACCACGAAGCCGAGCACGAGGACCTCCAGAACCAGTTCCGCCGGGTGCTGGCCGACACCAGGATCCCCCTGCGCGACCGGGTGCGCATGGCGGCCTCGTTCGGCGTGGTCTTCTCGAGCCTCTTCCTCTCCGGCGAGGCCTTCGCCGCGACGACCAACCAGGAATTGGAGAGGATGCTCCGCGACGTCCTCCACGACGTCCTGGAGGGATGACGGACCGGTACCTCCGGCCCGAAATCCGCCGCAGGTGGCTACAGTTCCTTGCGGTGACCGACACGTCCGCCGACTCGCCGCCCGAGCACCCGTTCACGATCGCCATCGACGTGGGCGGCACCGGTCTGAAGGCCGACGTCCTCGACAAGTCCGGCCGGCCCGTGGCGGGTCGGGTGCGCGTCTCCACGACGTATCCGATGCCACCCGAGCTCATGGTGACCACCTTGACCACGCTGGTGAGCAAGCTCCCCGAGGGGGACCGCGTCTCGTGCGGCTTCCCCGGCATGGTCCGCGAGGGTCACGTGCTGAGTGCATCGCACTTCGTCACGACGAAGGGACCGGGGAGCAAGCTCGACCCCGAACTAGTGAAGGCCTGGTCGGATTTCGATCTGGCGGGGGCGCTCGCCCAGTCGATCGGCAAGCCGTGCCGCGTGGCCAACGACGCTGACGTCCAGGGGGCGGCGGTGGTGCAGGGGGACGGCTTCGAGGCGGTGATCACGCTCGGCACCGGCTTCGGCACCGCGTTCTTCATGAACGGCAGCCTGATGCCCCACCTCGAGTTCGCCCACCTGGAGTTCCGGAAGGGTGCGTCGTTCAACGAGCAGCTCGGCGAGCCGGCACGCAAGAAGATCGGCGACGAGCGTTGGAACAAGCGGGTGCGCAAGGCCATCGCCTATCTCGATGCGCTCTGCTTCTTCGACCACCTCTACATCGGCGGCGGCAACGCCCCGCGGGTCAACCGGCGCGAGCTCGGTGACGTGCTCGAACGCATCACGGTGGTGGACAACAAGGCGGGCATCCTCGGCGGGATCAGGCTCTGGGAGGGCCATCACGTCGGCGTCTGAAGGGGGAGCACCATGACCGCTGTCGACGCCGAGCCACTGGCCTGGGATCCGCTGAACGAGAAGTACAAAGGGGACCCGCACGCGATCTGGAAGCGCCTGCGTGATGAGCAGCCGCTCTATTACAACGAGCAGTACGACTTCTACGCGGTGAGCCGTTTCGCCGACGTGGACGCCTTCAGCCGGGATCCCAAGACGTTCTGTTCCTCGCACGGCACCGTCATGGAGATGATCACGGCGGATCCGATCGACATGCAGATGATGATCTTCATGGACCCGCCGGAGCACACCCGTTACCGGCGGCTGGTGTCCAAGGCGTTCACGCCGCGGCGCATGAAGCTCCTCGAGGAGGACATCCGGACGCTCTGCGCCAACCTGCTCGACGATCTGGTCGGTCGGACGTCGTTCGACTACGTGCAGGACTTCGGGGCCCGGGTGCCGGCGTACGTGATCGCGGCGCTCCTCGGCGTACCGCCCGAGGACCGCGACACGGTGCGGGGCTGGATCGACGAGTCGTTCCACCTCGATCCCGAGACCGGGATGTCGAACGACGTATCGGCGGCGGCCATGTTCAGCTTCATGGACTATCTCGGCGCCACGCTGGCCGACCGCCAGAAGAATCCGCGCGACGACATGTTCACGGACCTCGTGAACCTCGAGATCGTGGAGGAGGACGGCGCGCCGCGCCGCCTCACCCTCGAGCAGGCGGTCAACTTCGCCGCGCTGATCGGCAGCGCGGGTACCGAGACCGTGGCCCGCATGCTCGGCTGGGCGGCCCTCACCCTCGACAACAACCCCGAGCAGCGGGCCGAGCTCGCGGCTGACCCCGGCCTGATCCCGAACTGCGTGGAAGAGCTCCTCCGCTACGAGGCGCCGTCACCCGTGCAGAGCCGCTGGTGCACCGCGGACGTGGAGGTGCACGGGGGCACCATCCCGGCGCGGTCGAAGGTCGTCATGATCACCGGATCGGCGGGACGCGACGAGCGGGCCTACCCGGACGCCGACCGCTTCGACATCCACCGGAAGTTCGACCATCACCTGTCTTTCGGCTACGGGATCCACTTCTGCCTCGGGGCGGCGCTGGCCCGGACCGAGGGGCGCATCGCGCTGGAGGAGACCTTCAAGCGCTTCCCCGAGTGGTCCGTGCAACATGGACGGGGCGGTGCCGCTCCACACCAGCACGGTCCGCGGCTACTCGAAGCTCCCGATCAGCGTGTGATCAGGGATTCTCCGCCCACGGGGCGGCGAGCCGCTCTCCTGTACACTGGGTGACTCACCCAGCGCTCGTAGCTCAACGGACTAGAGCATCTGACTACGGATCAGAAGGTTGGGGGTTCGAATCCCTCCGAGCGCGCCTTTGTGGGCTTGACCCGACCCACGGAAACTTCCTTCACAAGGCGCCCGCGCGACCCTGCCTACCACTGCGAACTGAAGCGCGCCTGGTGGCATGGGCGCATCAACTGCTTGACGCCGCTCCTGAGGTCATCGATAGCCCCATGAGCCGGCGAAGCCCCGGAAGTGGTCGGACAGCGGTTCTTCGACGAACACGGCCGCTAGAAGCTGGCGGGGAGCAGCGGGCTGATGGCCCCGAAGAAGAACCAGAGCAGCACCAGGGTGCCGAGCGCGCCCACGCCGTAGATGGCCCAACGCTGCCGTCGGTAGCGGTAGGCCGCGTAGAAGACGCCCGCCACGACAAGAGCAGTCACGAATCCCCAGAAGAGTGTGTCGGTGGGCCCGACGTTGGAGTTGCCGGCCAGGCTCTGGCTCTCCGGAACCGCGTGGAGCTTGCCCGTGTTCACCGGGAGGCCCGTATTCTGGAACAGCTGGGAGTGGGCCAGCGTGGCCTGGACGACGAGGCGAGTCGTGGCGCTGAAGCGCGGATTGCACGTGGTGAGGGTGAGCTGGTTGCCCAGGACCGCGTCGACGACGGCCGTGTCACTCGGCGAGACGACGAAGCTCTTGGTGGTGTCGTAGACGAAGATGCCCTGGAGCGTGGTGAAGACGATCGGGTCGCCGACCTTCACCGCGTCGAGGTTGTAGAAGGGGTGACCGTAGGTGGTGCGGTGCCCGGCCACGGCGGCGTTGCCCGCCTGGCCCGGCATGGGCGTTCCGGTGTAGTGCCCCGGCCCCTTGTGGAGATCGGGCGTGTTCGTGCCCTCCACCACGACCTGGTCGAGGCCGATCACCGGGATCACGATGTCCCCGATCGGGTTGCCCTCAGCGGGAGGTGTCGTCCGCGGTGCCGCCACGGGAGGTCCGGTCGGCAGCGTGTCGGGCGCGGACTCCTGAGGGAGCGCTTTCCGGATGGCGTCGTTGTCGGTCTCCTGTTGCAGCTGGGTGCGCAGCCCGGACTGGGTGCGGGACTCCTGCACCGAGGTGCCCCAGATCTGGTACGCGGTGAACAGGAGCAGCAAGACACCGACACCGATCAGAACCCGCCCGAAGATGTCGACCATCCGCCGGAACGTAGACATCAGTGGCCGAGACTAGAGCGACCGGAGGCCCCGACTGGCCGAATACTCAGAAGCTCAGCGAGGTGGAACAGCGATATGACGCCGTCTTGGCCGTCATCAGAGAAGGGATGCGGGTCAGCGTGGTAGCCGAGAAGTTCGGCGTGCATCGAGTCACGGTGCACTCCTGGCCGGCCCGTTATGAGGCCGAGGGCCTCCGGAAGCCGCCTCCACAGCTTGATCGCCGTGGTCGCTTCAACTGGCATGCGACGAGGCGGAGCCTGCGCGCTGAGGCGGAGCGGCGTGGACGCGGGTGCCCGCCGGATGACCATCTCCCCGGCGTCGTTCAGTCTCGCTCTCATGCCGACCTTCGCGTCAGTGACGCGCGTGTCGCCGACGACCGGCGACCAGACAGAGTGCGGCGCCGCCGGTGAGCAGACCGCCGCCGAGGATCAGCTGCCGGAGCACGTCCATACCGGTGAACGGCAGGAGTGATCCAACGAACCCGGACGGCTGTGGCGCTCCCGGCTGAGCGGGAGGCAGGGGTGGTGCAGGGGGCGTCGGAGGGGCGGGCGGTACCGGCGGCAGAGGTGGGTCCGGGGGTGGTGCGGGTGGGTCGGCGTCTACGGTGAGACCGAGGGTCCCTCGTGATGGTTCAAGGAAGGTCGCGCCGGAGTAGTCGGCAGTGACCTCGTGGCGCCCGGTGTTGAGCTCGGGAAGCTGGCACGTCGCAAGCCCGTCATGGACGGGCTCTGCAAGGCAGCTGGCGATGGCATGGCCATCGAGGCCGAAGGTGAGGGCGCCGGTGATCGTGATCGGTTCGCTGGTGCCGAGGCGGGCGGTGGCGAGCTGGGCCGCCCCCGATGGGCCGACGTGCCCGATGACTGTCACGGGTGTGCCCACCCGGGATGGGTCTTGGGACGCGGCGAGGATCGTGCTGGTGGGCTGGTTGACGGTGTGAGTGGCGGACCCGCTCGAGGTCGCGAAGTCGTTGTCCGGCAGGTAGGTCGCGGCCACTGCGTGGTCACCGGGCCGGATGGTTGTGATGGGCGGCGAGGCCGCTGTGCCGTCTGTCAGCGGTACCGGGCCGCCGATCTCGACCCCGTCGACCTGGAAGCGGACCTGGCCGGTGACGGGCTGCAAGACGGCGGCCGAGCTGACGGTGGCGGTCAACGAGACTGGCTGACCGACGACGGACGGTTCGGGTGAGGCGGTCACGGTGGTCTTGGTCGGGGCGGCAACGACCAGGTAGGTGGTGGTGGCGATGCTGGAAAGGAAATTCCGGGTCGCCGGAATAGGCGGCGCTGACGATGTGCGTGCCAGCGGCGGCCAGGACGGGGATCGACGTGGCGGAGGGGTCGCCTGCCACATTCACCGGCCCGCCGAGGGGGGCGCCGTCGAGCGCGAACTGCACGGTGCCGGTCGGTGCGCCGCCGCCTGCGGTTGCCCGCTGGACAACGGCCCGGAACCGGATCGGCAGCCCGTAGACGGACTGGTGTTCGGGGATGCCCACGACCGCCGTCGTCGTCGAGGCCGGAATGATCTGCTCGACGGTGGTGCCGGTACTGGGGGCGAAGTCGGCGTCCCCGCTGTAGGTGCCGGCGATCTGATGGGCCCCCGGAGCGAGCAGACCGGATACGGCGCAGGCCGTGGCGCCGGCTTGCAAGGCGGCCTGACAGCTGGGAGCGCCGTCGGCGG
Organism: uncultured Acidimicrobiaceae bacterium; assembly: GCA_963840245.1. Lineage (GTDB taxonomy): Bacteria > Actinomycetota > Acidimicrobiia > Acidimicrobiales > RAAP-2 > Bog-473. The sequence continues at coordinate 148,453 of CAWIYI010000020.1, read as the reverse complement.
TGAAGGCTACCGTCCCTGTCGGTACCGACGATGACGGCGCCGCCCCGGTCACCGTGGCCCGCAGCTCGAATGGGACCCCGAACTGCACCGGGTTGGCGGACGAGGTGACGGTGACCGCGGTGGCGTTCGGGTCGACGATCTGCACCATGGAGGCGCTGCTGGACAGGAAGGGCGGGCTCGGCCCGAAACTCGCGGTGACTGGATGGCTGCCCAAGCTCAGGTCGCTGATTGGTGCGAACGTGGCCACTCCTTCACTGTTGAGGAGGGCGGCGTGGAACTGCGAACCGATCTGCAAGTCGATGCAGCAGCCGGAGGGGAGAGTGTTGCCCGGTGGCACCGTGAGCGTGGCGGTGAAGGTGACCGGGGCGCCGATGTGGGACGGGTTGACCGACGAGGTCAGCAGGAGCGCGGTCGGCGTTGGCTGGACACTCAGCGGCGTGTTCCCGTCGCTGGGCCCGTAGTTTCCGTCTCCGGGGTACGACGCGGCCACTGTGTAGCTGCCGGGCCCGGGGTTCAGCTCGGCGCGGATGGTGAAGGTGGCGACGCCGTTGACGAGCGTCGCCTGGTTCTGCCCTTGACCGGGCACGTCGAAGGTCACGTTGCCGGTCGGAAAGCCACCGGTGGGCGTGCTCGGTATCGGGGCGGCGGAGAGGGTGATGGCTTCGCTCGAGGTCGCGGGGTTGGGCGTGGCCCTGACCTCCAGCCGCGTCGGGGCCGGGTTGTTGGACAGCTCGAAGATCGCTGGTTGCGCGACCCCGGCCACGGTGGCGGTCGCCCCGTATACCCCCATGGTGGCGTTCGCCGTGATGGGGGCTGTGGTCGCGACACCATCCGCGCCGGTGGTCACCTGCTCGGTGGTGGCCCCATCTGCGAAGACGCCGGAGGCGCCGCTGTCTGGCAGGGCAAAGCTGACGGGCACGTTGGGCTGCGGCCGCCCGGCGACGTCGACCACCAAGGCCTGCAACGGGTCGGCGAACACCGTGCCGATCGTCGTGCTCTGGCCCGAGCCGCCTTGAGGGACGACCGCGGTGGGCTCGTCGGGCATGTAGACGATCACCACCGAACCGTCCGACACCGCCGACGCCGTCCCTAGCTGCACGTCGCCGGATGCGATACCGACAACCGCGGACGACCCGCCGCCGCCACCACCACCACCACCGCCGGGGAAGTCGCCACCGTCGCCGCCGCCGCCGGCGAGAAAGCCTGCGCCGCTTCCGCCGCCGCCGCCGCCCTCGCTGGCCCGGTCCGTGGCGTGCCCGTGGTGACCGCTCGGCCCGGACTTGCATCCGCCGCACCCGCCGCCGCCGGCCCCGCTCGGGACGCCGTCGCCGTCGCCGCCGGCCGTCGGTGGAAAGCCCCCGTTGCCGCCGCCGCCGCCGTCGACACCGTCGACCGGATCGGCGTCACCTCCACCACCACCGCCGCCACCGGCCTCGATCAGCCCGCCACCGGGAAACACGACCGCGCTGCTCCCACCACCACCCGCACCGTCCTTGGGCAGCGGATCAGTGGCGATGCCGTGTGTGCCGCCGGTGCCGTAACCCCATCCGCCGTGCGCGTGCCCGTGACAGGCTGTGTACACCCCGAGCACCTGCCCCGGCGTCACCGCCACCGTCGCGTCGGCGAAGCCCGGAAAGCCTCCCGTCCCGCTGTCCGACCCGACCTGGCCGCCCCGGGCTCCGATCGCCATCACCCGGGCCAAGGCCACACCGTCCGGGACAGTTGTCGGCTGCTTCTGGTTCTTGCCGGTGCAGTTGAATCCCACGTCGGCGTAGGTCGACAACGTCACCGAACCGTCGCCCAATCCGTTGCCGGGCAGGAGCGTGACATTCTGCGCGCCGCCAACGGTGTGGCTCGCCCCGCCCCCGCCCCCGCCGCCCGACGCGGCGTTGCCGGGCGCTCCGGTATCACCGCCCGACCCCCCATCCCAGCCGCCGCCGCCGCCGCCGGCGCCACCGCCACAGGCCAGGGCGGAGCAGCCGTCACCGGAGGTGCCGTTGAACGTCGTGGTGACCGACCCCCCCGTTCCGCCGGGGACATCGTCCTTATCGGCGTTGGTGCCGCCCCCGCCGTTGCCCGCCGGCAGACCGCCCGCCCCGCCGGCGCCACCCGGGAACGGAGGATCCAATCCGTTGCTCAGGTCTCCGCCGCCGCCGCCTCCACCGGCGGCCACGACGAGCACCGCCGCCCGCGCCGGTCGTGTCGCACAGTCCGAGGCGGCCAGGGTCAGCGAACCCGCCGTGACCCCGGAAGCGCCACCGCCACCCCCACCGTCAGACCCCGCCGGCCCGGAATCGCCCCGCCGCCCGCCGCAGCCCAGACCCCAACCACCCTCCGAGCCGCCGTTGCGCCCGACCCACACCGTCAGCGCCTCACCCGGATCGACCCCCACCGTGGCCAGCACCAGGCTCGACATGCCACCGGCACCCACGTTCGAGTTCGGCTGGCCACCCGGCCCGCCGATCGCCATCACGGATAGCTGGTGCACCCCGGCCGGTACCTGGAACGGCTGCGGCTGGCCGGTAAAGCCGAACGACCACGATCCAGTGGTGGCGGCTCCCGCGGGCGCCGCCATAAACGGCAGAACCAACCCCACACCAGTCACGGGTACCGCCAGACCAAGCGTCAGACCAAGCGCCAGTAGCGGGCGCACCACGATCGGTCGCCGGCGGCGATTCACGGCCCCGCAGACGACACGCCAGGCCATTGTCTTGCCGTTGAGGCAGTCCCTCATCGCCGTCTCGAAAAAGGGAAGGGGTGGCCGTCGGGTCCACCGGTGCCCGTCCGAACCAAAGTCGCCACCCGAGCGGAGCGGCCCCGGTGCCGAGGCCGACGGGTCGGCTCCCTTCCATCAGGCCCAGGAACCGTCGCTCGCCACACCCCCGTCGTTGCCGTCATGTCGAACCTCTTTGCGGATGACAGGTTGACTATGCGCCCACCCGCGGGCCGGCTCCAGCCACATCACCCCCACATCGCCCCCACAATCGGACCGTCAGGCCAGCGCGTCGACCACCGTGTGCGCCTCGCGAGCGATCCCGGCCCAGCCGCAGCGGTCGGCTTCGGCGAGGACGGCTTGCGCCACCCGGCGGCCCGCCGTCCGGCCGCGCACCGGATCGCCCAGCGCCTCTACCCGGACGAGCTCGACACGGGTGCGGGCCGTGAAAGGGCCGGCCCCCATGGTCTGTTCCAGGCGCAGAGCTCGGCTCAGGTGCTGCTCGGCCGCGGCCAGACGGCCCAAGAGTCTGGCCAGGACCCCCAAGTGGTGTTCGGTCGGCCCCCACCATGCGGCCACGGCGGCCACCCGAATGACCGGTACCGGATGGACGGCAAGCAACTCGTAGAGGCGGGGGGCGTGCTCGACCGCCCCGACCACCGCGGCCGCGTGGGCCAGAAATGCCAGGGACGAGCCCCGCTCGACACTCTCGGCCACGGGACGGAAGTCCACCGTCGCCAGGCGCTCCAGAATCTCCCGGGCCTCTTCCGCCTGTCCAGCCAAGGCAGCCGCTAGGGCCGTCGTGGCCGCCAGGGGCGGCAAGTCCACCTCGGCCGCAGCTTGTCGGAGGAACGGCAAGACGTCGCCCGCCCGGCCGTCGTCGAAGGCCCGCACCATCACCTGGCTCCCAAACAAACGGCTCGTGTTGGGATTGCCGGACAGCTCGAACAACGCACGGGCTCGCAGGCCCAGCTTCTCCGCCTCCTCGTACCGTCCGGCGATGATCGCCATCGCCCCCCGGATCAGGGCAACGAACGCCCCGTTGTGAGGCGAGTGGGCCTGCTCGTTGACAGCGGCCATCTCCCCCACCGCCTCCTCCAGCCGGTGCATGTCCCCCTGCTCCAGTGCAGCCCAGGCGAGGGCGAACCACACCTCGAACATCGCTGTCAGGTCGCGCCGAGCCTCAGCAGGCCCGGCGATGCGCCGCATGACCCGGTCCAGTCGGGCTGGCTCCGCGATCGACAGGAACAGCCGGCACCGGGCCAAATCGACCAGGACCTCGCCAGGTGTGGCTGGATCCTCGACCGTCGCGGTCACCTCCGCCGCGAGCGCCCGCCGCCGCGCCACCGCCGTCGGGGCGGTGTCAAAGATCATGTGAGACGCAAGGAGGCCCGTCAGTAGGGGCCGCCAGCGGCGGTCGGCGGGGTCGAGACAGCGGCGGGCGCCCTCGACGGCGGCGACACGTTCGGGGTCGGAGGTCCCGAAACGGAACATCATCCCGAAGCCAACCGCGGCCCGGCCGCGCAGCTCGGGGTCATCGAGCGCCGTGGCCAGGTGGAGGGCCTGGCGGAAGCGTTCGTCGGCTTCGGCCATCCGTCCGCAGTGGCGTAGTGCATGGCCGGAACGGATCATGGCGTCGCAATGGCCCGCAGTCGAGGCGGCCCACCAGCGGCACGCGTCGTCGTAGCGGGCGATGGCCTCTTCGGCCGCGGCCGCGGCCAGAGCAGCGTCACCGGCACGCACCGCCCAGACAGCGGCGCTGGCCTGCGCCGCTGGGTCGGTCTCGGCGACGTCGTCCCAGTGCCGGGATATCTCGGCCGCGGCCTCCGGAGTCTGACCCGACACGTTCTTCGAGGATCCCGGCCGCCCGGCGGTGCAAGTCGGCCCGGGCCAGGCGGGACAACTGCCCGACGACGGCGTTGTGAATCAGGGAATGTGTAAAGGCCAGCATGCCCGGGTCCGACTCGACCACCACACCGCACCCCAACGCCTCGTCGGCGGCCGGCACTACCGCGTCGCCGGCCAGCCCCGCAGCCTCAGCAGCCATGGCGACGTTGAACTCCCGCCCGAAAACCGCTCCAGCGCGGACCATGGCCGAAGTCGGCGACGCCAACTTCGCCACCCGGTGGCCCACCATGTCACGCACTCGTCTGTGGTATCTCTGCCCTCAGCATCTCCACGGCTTCCCCGGCGGCGACCCGCTCTGCGGCGCCGGTGTCGACCAGATGGGCGGTCAGCTCCTCGACGAACAGCGGGTTGCCCTCCGCAGCCCGTGTGACCGCTTCCACCAACTCCTCCGACAGCACCGCGTTGCACACGCGCCCCACCAGTTCCCGTACCTCCGGGGCGGGCAGACCGTCGAGATGCATCCGGGTGGTGTCGACGTGACGAGCCAGCTCGGCGAGCCGCCCCGACACCTCGGGGCGCAAGTCCACCGGCCGGGCCGTTCCCACCATCACGACGTCATCGAGATCACCGGCAGTGGCCAGGTAGCTCACCAGGTCCAGGGTTCCCACATCAGCCCACTGGAGGTCGTCGAGCACGACCAGAGCCGGCTCGCACCGTTGCAGGACGGCCACGACGCCCTCGAACAACAATCGCTGCTCGGTTCCAGCGTCGGCCCGGGTCGGCCCGGCGAGAGTCGGGACACGTACCGCCAGGTCGGGCAGCAGTCGGATCAGTTCGCCGCAGCGCGCCGGCAAGTCCGCCAACGCCGCGGCCGGGACCGCCGCGAGGAGGTCCCGGAGGGCCTCGACGACGGGGGCGTAGCGGCCCAGGCGGGCCTCGCTGCAGCGCCCCCACAACACCGTCGTCCCGCCGGCATGAAGAGAGATCGCCGCCTCGCAGACCAACCGACTCTTGCCGACACCCGCCTCGCCCAGCACCAAGCTGAAGCGGTCACGCGCCCGCCACGCATCCACCAACCGACCCAGCTCTTCTCGGCGGCCAACGAACGCCGACCGATGCCGCCGGGACACCGCCGTGGGCAACGGCAACGGGGCCGGCCGCCCTGCCGGGCCCGACCATGACCGTCCGAGCCCCTCATTGACGACACTGCCTGTCGCCGCCTGAGCCAACACAGCCTGCTTGGCCGGGTCCAAATCGAGCGCCTCCGCCAACTTCCGCACCGTCGAGAGCCGGGGGGAGCGACGCCGGCCCTGCTCGAGAGCGGCCACCGCCTTAGAGCTGACAGCGGCCTTCTCGGCCAACGACTCCTGGCTCATACTGGCCTCGACCCGATAACGGCGAAGCAGCACTCCGAACGTCTCACCGAGACCTTCAACGCCGGACATCGACCCACACTTTCTCACACCCGCCCCCGTCCGGTCGCTCCCAGCCGCCAAACAATCGTTCCTTCGGGTCGTGTGACTACAACGGTCTAAGGGTGATGCTTTACACGGTTCGGGCCTCCGCGATGCGCGCGTACTTCATCGTCTGGGTACCTCAAGGCTTCCTCTTGCGGAGGCCACTGAGTTCTTGGTCAAGCGCCAAGCTGCGCGTCGGATTCGGATTGCGTGGATGATCGATCTTTGCGTCGGCTCGGTTTCATAGCGTTTTCTCTCGGATGAGCAGTGTTCCAGTCGTGCGTGAGGGGGGCGTAGACGAGGAGCACGCGGTCCGAGGCGGATGGTCTCGAGTTGGTTCTTCACTAATGACCCAACGGAAATGGCGCTGGTCCCAACAACCGTGTTGCACGGCGTCTCACGCCGTTTCAGTCCGTCGCCGGCGCGTAGCCAACAGGAACGAAGGACGCTCGTGTGTCACGTCCCCGACCGGCCGTCCGTCGGGTTCTTGAGCCCACGGGACTCGACATGTGGGTCACTGATTGGCAACCGAAGTGGTCGGGCTAGGGGGCAGGAGCGCGCTCTTGAACGTGAGCGGTCGCGCACTCTCCCGATGCCGTCCATAATCCCCGCTCTGCTCCAACTCCCCGTGGCGAATCCCGACCAGTGGCCTTCTCGGATCACCCGATCGGGCTATTTTTTTGAAACCGCAGGCGGATCCATTGGCATCGTCGGCTGTCGTTGTCCTCAAACGAGAACCGGGTCATTCTGCTGTGCAAGCACTTGTCATATCCTGGCTCAGAGATCCGAGTTCGCATACCGAAATGGCAAGTATTCAGGCGCTTCAGCCTGATCGACGTCGGCGGGTCTGCGGTTCCACAAGTCCTTAGCCGACATGCGGGCGTGCCGTTGGTGGCTCGACAGGCAACCCGCTGTGAGCTTCATGCGAAACGTGCTCATCGTCCCGCGCCGCGAGGATCCCCCGTTTCGCTGCTTTTCACACGGGTATGTGTGAGGTGCCACGAGACGCCCAACGTCGAACCAGTGTCTTCTGGTTTCGATGATCCAACGTCCCCAACGACGAAAGGACTGTATGTCAACGGTAGACAAAGCCAAGAACAAAGCTCAAGAAGCAAAGGGCCGGGTTGAAGAGGCCGCCGGCAAAGCGACCAATGACCGGTCGCGGGAAGCAAAGGGCAAGAAGGACAAAACATCCGGCAACTTGAAGCAGGCCGGAGAAAAGGTGAAGGACGCTGTCCGGAAGTAGCGCTCCAACTCGTGGTCATAGGCATGAGAACCGCCAATCCACATCACGACTGCTGTTCATGAAGAGTGTCGATTCCCGGCACCAAAGAAAGAAGAGAGGAAACGATCGATGGCAATAATCCTGTTAGCTCTTCTGGTCCTGATCCTGTTCGGGGCCGGTTTCGCAATCCACCTTTTGTGGATTGCCGCGGTTGTCTTGGCGATCGTGTGGGTTGCGAGCTTCGCACTCAGCAGAGGGGAAGGCGCGAGTCGTAGATCGCTCCGCCGGTAGGGCCACGCTCATCGTTTCCGCACGCACTTTCCTGCCTTGGCGGTCTGCTGTCCTTCTCAGGCGGTTCGGTTGCGGACTCGGCTCGGAGTGCCTCGGCCCTGTGTAGGCGAACGGCTCTGAGATCTGCCTGGGCCGGTTTCGAAGGGAAAGGCAGGTGGTCTCGGAAGGTGACGTATTCCGTGGGTGAAGACGCCAGAAGTGTTTTTCGCAACGCAGGACCGCTGCCAGCGGCACGGGGTGGAGTTGTCCACATGTCTCGAGCGGTGCCGCGAACCGAAGACTCGGACTTGCGACGGACTTTCGTCCAGGTCTGCCGGGAGGTCGAAAGTTGGCCACTCCCCGGGCAGGGTTCTACCGACCGCAGACTCGAGCTCCTCGCCAGCTGTTCTGCGAAGGACCTCGTGTTGGGGCGTTTGGTTGAAGCACACGCAGACGCGCTGGCGATCTTGTCCGAGCTCAGGGCGAACGTCGAGCCCGACCCGGGTTCAGGCGCCGAACGTCGTTGGGGGGTCTGGGCGGCCGGGCCGCCTCAAGGGGTAGTGGCCATCCATGGGGTCGACGGATGGCGTATTTCGGGCACGAAGGATTGGTGTTCGGGCGCCGGCCTGGTGACGCACGCACTGATCGATGCCTCCACCGGCGACGGGCAACGGCTCTTCGAGGTCGATCTTTCTCATCCGGGGGTCGCCTGGGCGCGACAGGACTGGGCCGGCCCTGGCATGAGGCGAGCTGACACTCGTCGCGCGGAGTTCCTGAACGTGGCGGCTACAGCGATTGGAGAGCCGGGCCAATATCTCTCCCGGCCGGGCTTCTGGGCGGGGGCGGTCGGGGTCGCTGCATGTTGGCATGGCGGCACGGTGGCGGTGGCCGAAGCCCTACGCGCTTCAGTTGAGACGAAATCTGACGCCCACGCACTCGTCCACCTCGGCGCTGTCTACGCGACGCTCCTCCAGAACAGGTCCATACTCCGCGAAGCGGGCCGGGCCATAGACCTGGAGCCCGCCGCCGATCGCGCGGTACTGGCCCGCGCCGTTCGTCACAGCGTTGAACGCAATGCAACAGTGGTCCTCGACCGGGTAGGCCGTGCGCTTGGACCTCGACCGTTGGCTTACGACAAACGCCATGCGGAGGCGGTGCACGACCTGGAGGTCTACATCCGCCAAGACCATGCCGAACGGGATCTGGAGTGCCTCGGTCGCGACCTGGTCGAGGGACACGCGACGTGGCCGATCTGAAAGCCCGCTCGCTCGAAGGCCGCGGGACGGACGAATCCGTCTGGTTGACGTGCCCTGAATTACGCCGTCTCGACCCCTGCTCGCTGGAACTGCCGAGCTCGGGCCGGGTGGTCGTGATCGCGCCACACCCAGACGATGAGGTATTGGGAGCCGGGGGCACCACGGCGACCTTGGGCCTCGAAGGCGCAAGAATCGTGTTGGTTGCAGTCACAGATGGCGAGGCAAGCGCTCCCGGTCGAGCCGAAGAACTGCGGAAGCTTCGCCCCAGGGAATCCGCGGCGGGCGGCGGCGGCGCTCGGAACGACGCCCTCTCTCTCCTACGCACTCGGGCTCCCCGATGGTCGCGTCCGTGCTCACGACGTCGAGGCTTTGTTGGTCCCTCTTCTCGAGCCCGGCGACCTTGTCCTCGCACCGTGGGCTCACGATGGTCATCCCGACCACGACGAGGTGGGCTGGGCCGCTCAATGTGCGTGTGCGGAAGCTGGAGCGCGCCTCCTGGCGTACCTGGTCTGGGCTTGGCATTGGGCTCAACCAGGCGAGCTGCCGTGGGAGAAGGCCTGCCGGGTCGAACTCGATGATGCCGTCGCCAAGCGAAAGCGCCAGGCCGTGCAGTGCTTTGTATCGCAACTCGCGGGCCCGCAACCCATTCTGAGCTCCCGTGCCGTACGCCGACTCACGAGGGATTTTGAAGTGTTCGTGTCCCCATGACTCTTGAAGCCCCCTACTTTGACCGCCTCTATGAATTCGAGCCGGATCCTTGGGACTTCCGGTCTCGGCCGTATGAGGTCCGAAAGCGGGCCTTGACGCTGGCCTGCCTTCCCGAAGCCCACTACTCGACCGCCTTCGAGCCAGGATGTTCCATCGGTGTCCTGACCTCAGACCTCGCCGCTCGAAGCGACGAGGTCCTCTCCATGGACCTCTCTGCGCTCGCGCTCGCATCGGCCAGGGAAGCCGTGCCGCCCAATGTCGAGCTTCGCCAGGGAGCCGTGCCAGCAGACTGGCCGACGGAATCATTCGAGCTCGTTGTTCTCTCCGAGGTGGGGTACTACCTCGATGCGCATGATTGTCGTCGCCTCGGTCAGCGTGCTGCCGCGAGCTCGACGGACCTCGTCGCCGTGCACTGGCGTCATCCCGTGGACGAATACCCGCTTTCCGGGGACGAGGTACACCGGATCCTCGCGGATAGTTGCTCAACAGCGGGAATGACGCATCTGGTCGAGCACGTCGAATACGACTTCCGTCTCGACGTCTGGAGCCACGACGCGCGATCGGTGGCACTGCGGACTGGCGTGCCCCATCAGGACCCGATCCAGGAGTGAGCGTGGCGATCCGTCGGATCGGCGTTGTCGTCCCCGCTCACGATGAGGAACTGGTCGTGGCTCGCTGCCTTGAATCCATCGGCCGTGCCGCCCAGGCTGTGTCACTCCCGGTGACGGTCATGGTGGTACTGGACGACTGCGGTGACCGGACGGAGCGGATCTGCCGAGCTTTCCCCGTCGACCTCCTTGCCGTGAGAGCCCGATCCGTAGGGCTGGCCCGCCACGTCGGCGCCTCTGCCCTGCTGTCCGGTGTGGCTGACACCGATGCCATCTGGCTATCCAATACGGATGCCGACTCGGTCGTCCCCGCCATCTGGCTACGTGACCAGCTCGACCTTGCCATGGCCGGCGCTGACGCTGTCGTGGGCACGGTGGGCCTCTCCGATGAGATGAGTGTCCTGGGTAGGGATTTCAAGGTCAGGTACGCGCTGAGTGTCGGTCGCCGTTGGGATCATCCCCATGTCCATGGTGCCAACCTTGGGGTTCGCGGCAGCGCCTACCTCAGCGCCGGTGGGTTTCCTCCGCTGGCCGTCCATGAGGACCGGTTGCTCCTGCGGCGGCTGGACGCCTCTGGTGCCACGGTCATCCGCTCGACTCGGATTCGGGTGCAGACCAGCGCTCGGTTGACAGGTCGGTGTGAAGGGGGTTTTGCCACCGCGCTGAGACAACTCGCCTTCGCCAGCTGATGGATGACTCGGCGCGCCGATGCGGCTCCAGAATGCCCAAGCGATCAGGGAGGATGGCTGCATACTCGACGCTGTTGCGGGCGTCGAGTTGCGTCTCATTCCGTCGGATCTCCCGATCCTCGGACCGGCGACCCGGCATCGTCACCCAAAATGCCTGGGCCCCTTCGGGCTCGAGCCATGTTGGTGACCATGAGCTCAGAAGGTGTGGGTTTCACAGGCCAAGGCGGGGGTAGCTGCTCACCGTGGGTGTGATCATCGGGACGTCGGGTTGGCAGTACGCCGATTGGCGGGGTCGCCTGTACCCAGCTGCCCTCGCCCAGACCAACTGGCTGTCGTTCTACGCCGAACGGTTTCAATCGGTCGAGGTCAACAACGTCTTCTACCGCCTCCCTGAGAAGTCCACCTTCGAACGCTGGAATGCCTCCACGCCTGACGACTTCGTGTTCAGCCTCAAGGCGAGCCGCTATCTGACCCATGTGCTCCGCCTGAGCAGGCCGGCGGAGCCAGTCCGGAGGCTGCTCGGGCGTTCGAGTGGACTGGGTCACAAAGCGGGACCGGTGCTCCTGCAACTTCCCGCCAATTTCCAAGCCAATCCGACATTGCTGGCTTCGACTCTCGGTGCCTTTCCGTCAAACGTCAGGGTGGCCTTCGAGCCGCGCCACGAGTCCTGGTACAGCGACGAGGTTGCCGACATATTGACGCAACACCAAGCGGCCCTGTGCCTCAGCGACACCCCGCAGCGCAAGTCCCCTCTGTGGCGCACAGCTGAATGGTGCTATCTGCGGCTGCACCAGGGGCGAGCCAACCCGGCGCCCTGCTATGGACGGAACGCCCTCGCCACTTGGGCCTCCCGTCTCGCCGAGATGTGGGACGAGAGCGAGGACGTCTATGTCTACTTCAACAATGACCACGGAGGATGTGCCGTACGCGACGCGCACCGCTTCGCTTTGGCCAGCGCCCGAGCCGGCCTGTCTCCGACGCGAGTGCCAACCAGTCGTGAAGCGTCGTTGACCGTGGAGCAGTGAACCAGGTAACCCGCTGTCGTGCGTTCAGTTCCTGCGCAGGCTTCATTTCTCCATGGTCTCCATCTTGGACATCCTCTCTGGAGCTGTGCCTCTGATAGCGGATGTGCGTCAGACCGCTGGAAAACAGAGCACCATCTACCGGAGGTATGAAATCTCTGGAACGGTTTACGAAAATGTCGCAACCATGCCGGGTGCTTCATTCGTTGAACTGGGATCCCCTCAAGTGTCGCCGGGCGGTGCTAAAAAGCGAACAGCGGTTCAGGTGGCCATGAGTATCGTCGTGGAGGTGATGGATAGTGGCAGCAACTTCGACGGACGACGGGGGTTCGCAGGCTCAAAGTATTGGAGGAATGAGCGGCCTCCAGGCTCAAGTCGAAAGGACCCGATCTTGGACTGGGCTGTGGGCGGTCGCGCTTGGGGATGTCGTGATCGCGGTCGCGGCGATTTTAGGGGTGTACTGGGTGAAGGGTGGCGGTACTGATTCAACATCGGTGGTGTCGATCATTACGAGTGGATTTACCGCTATCGGCACCCTGACAACCGCGTACTTCGGGATAAAGGCGGTAGCAAACACCGCCAACACCACGACCCTCAACCCTGGGAATGCTGGAGTGACGCCGCCTGGGACGACCGTCGTTCCGGCAGCCGGGCCGCCGTCCGCGACGGATACTGCGGCGCCCCAACCTCCCACGCCGGCGCCGGAACCTCCCACGCCGACGAGCTGAGCGCCGGCGGCCTCGACCCGGTGGACCTTCCGGGCCCGAGGGAGGGGAACACCCGCCAGTCCTCACCCTCGTTGAGTTGGCTTGGCTCAGCCAATATGAACAGCGCTCGCGTGGCGCACGTATCCGATTTTCAAACCGTTAGGGCACGTCGCTCTCACTCGTTTCGTAAGAACCGCCGTGAGAACAAGACTCTGGAAACCGTGGAACCTCGTGGCAGCATCTCGACTGCTGCGCCGCCGCCGGCCGGGGAAGAGCCGCCTTTCGCCGCTTTCGTCAAGACACCCGGCCCCACGGTTTGACACGCCGTCCCTCCCGTGCGACGCATCACGGCCACGGACGCCGCCCGATCTCGTCCACCCTCACGAGATCGTGCAGCGCTGTTCGGCGGCACGAGCGTATCCAGTCGGGCTGTGGACTCTTCATCAAGGGAGCACCGTCTTCACGGGGCCTGAGAGCAACGCCTCGAGTCATCGCCGACGGCCTGGTGGAAGTGGTGAGAATTTCGGTAGCCGGTGGCGCCCGCCCATGTCCTTCTGAATCTCCGCCGCGAGAGAATGTTCACAACTGCCCAGGCCAGCAGGCCCCAAATGAACAGCATGACCAGGCTCATCGAGACCCAGAGGCCCAAGAGTACGAGACCATTGCCGTAGAGAGACTCCATCATCGGGATGCGCTCATCTCACGGGACCTCAATTGCGCTACCGATGGACTATGCGGTGGACGTCCTGCAGAGACAACTCTGCGGTGTCCGACGCCCCGCACTGCGTGCAGTTCGTTGCGTGTCGCCACGAGCGGATCAGGCGCGTCCCAGCGGCGTTGAGGTGGACGGTGAAGCCTTCGGACTCGGGATTCAGCTGAACCTGCCAGTAGGGACGCCACTTGGTCACGACGGATCGATTTTCGACCTCGACGCCTTTCAGGATGCGGCAGAATTCCAACCGCCGAGGATCGAAGATCCATGTGCTGTGGCACGACTCGAGAACGAGGACATCGAGACGTCGGAGAGCAATGTCGGACGGATCTGTGGATGTCGCCAAGGGCCCGCTCAGGGCGTGGGTGGCCCTGGTGAACGGCGGCGCGGCGGTCGTCATTGGTCCATTCCGATGCTGGGACTCGGAGCGACCACTCGGATTTCTTCGGCGCGGATCGTCTCGCCAAGAACGGCACCGTCTGAAGCGCGCCTTATCCGATAGCCATCGGGCCGCACCTCGGCGATCGTGAATCCCGGAGCCCACCTCCCGACTTCGTACCGCGTGTGGACGTCAACCCGAGTCCCAACGCGCAACTCGTCTCGCGTGATCTGTGTGCCAACTGGGGTATCCATGCGTCTCCATTTCTCTGGGTCGGCCGGACAGCGTCGGTCCCGTTCAGAAGCCACAACTCCATGTGTCGGAACCAAAGCGCTGTCATACCGTCAGTTAATCCCGCACCGGTGCAGTCCCTGTCGTGTCGATGTGGAGGTGGCGTGGAGATAGTGACTTCCCGGGCTATGCGCTGGGGATCTTGACGACGAACCGAGCTCCGTGCCCTTCCTCGCTCGCAGCGGTGACATGTCCGTTGTGGGCGTGAACCAGTTCCTGGACGACGGCCAGGCCAACTCCACTCCCGGTGGTGTTTCGGACTCCGGGTCCCCTCCAAAATCGATCGAATACGTGACCTAAGTCCTCTTTGGGAATCCCCATCCCCGAATCCTCGACAACGATCCTGGCTTCGCGGTCACGGGAGAAAACTGACACTTTGACCGTCCCGGTCGTTGGAGTGAACTTGATGGCATTGGTCAGTAGGTTGGTCACTATCTGGTGCAACCGGTTCTTGTCGCCACGTACTACCGCAGGTTGCAGATCACGGGTCAGGGAGAGCCCGGCACGCTCCAGCTGCGGTTGGAGCGCTTCGGTCGCCTCTTTCGCGACGAGAGCGAGATCCACGGGCTTGAGCTCCAAGGCCAATCCGGCGGCTTCGGCAGACGCGAGGACCTCGAGGTCTTCCACGATGCGCCCAAGCCGCAGAGTCTCTTCGTGGAGAGAGGACAACGTCGCCGCGGTCGGCTCCGTGATGCCATCGGCCATGGCCTCGGTGGTGGCTTGCAGTATGGCCAGAGGAGTCCGTAGCTCGTGAGCAACATCGGAGACGAGAACCCGTCGGAGCTGATCCTCCAGTTCGAGAGTGTCGGCCATGTGGTTGAACGTCCTCGACAGTTCACCAAGTTCTCCCGGGGCGTCGACATCGGCCACCCGGACACCCCGCTGACCGGATGCCATGGCCCTTGCCGCCCCTGTCAGGGCGGCGACGGGTCGGGTGATCCGGCGGGCGAAGACCACGCCCGCGATGACGGCCATAATCGCCAGTACCAGGGCACTCCATCCGATTCCGGTGGCCAAGGCGCGTCGTAGCGAGCTGTCGGCAGCCCCGATTCCCGCCGTGCTCGTTCGCACAGACACGGTTCCCACCGGGACTCCGTCTGCATCAATTGGGACTCGAAGCGGAGTCCCGAGCGTGCTCGGGCGAATCCCGCGCGGAATCGCGGAATCCACCAACGCGCCCGACTGATCACGCACCTCAACGGCAATGCCGGCTTGACTTGCCAGTGCCAGTGCTGAGGACAGATCTGCGGTATTCCACGTTTGGCCCTGCTCGTAGCTCAGCTTCGCCGCGCTCGCCACGGCATGGCCCAGATCGACCCGCTGCCGAGCACTGAGGGTCGTGACGTCATTGTTGGCGAACACCAATGTTGCGGTAGCCAGAAGGGCGAGAGCGACCAGAGCGACCAGTGCAATGAGGAGCGCCAGCCGCCGTGCAATCGGAGAGAATTGGTCGCCTCGACGGGGTGCTGGCAACGGCGCCAGAGGCTCCGGCGACGATGTCACCCCGGGGGTGCTCGTGCCGCGGATCTCACTCATCCCGGGCAAGACCGAGCCG
Organism: uncultured Acidimicrobiaceae bacterium; assembly: GCA_963840245.1. Taxonomy (GTDB): domain Bacteria; phylum Actinomycetota; class Acidimicrobiia; order Acidimicrobiales; family RAAP-2; genus Bog-473. Next base: position 133,013 of record CAWIYI010000020.1, on the reverse strand, counting down.
GTAACCGGCGCCGAGGACCGTCTCAATGATTCGAGGAGATCCAGGATCGGATTCGATTTTGCGGCGAAGGTTCTTTACGTGTGAATCGATGGTGCGTTCATAGCCCTCGAACTCATAGCCCCGGGTGCGATTGATGAGCTCGAAGCGGGAGTAGACACGACCCGGGGTGGTGGCCAGGGCTATGAGCAGGCCCCACTCTGTCGGCGTCAGGTCAACCCGATTGCCGTCGAGCAGCACCTCTCTTCGGGCTTCGTCGATGACGAGCGCGCCGTCCCCGAATGAGAAGCGATCGCCGTGGGGGGAAGCATCTCGCCCACGGCGCAGTATTGCTTGGGCACGCAGAACCAACTCCCGCGGACTGAAAGGCTTTGTCATGTAGTCGTCTGCGCCGAGCTCGAGCCCTCTGATGCGGTCACTCTCTGACGCCTTTGCCGTCAGCATGAGGATGGGCACGTCCATGAACCTCCGCAGATCCTGCGCGACGTCCTCCCCAGGGACGTCGGGAAGTCCGAGGTCGAGGACGACGAGGTCTGGCCGGCCGCGCTGCGCGAGGTCGATGGCTTCGCTACCAGAGGCCGTGGAGAGCACCACCATGCCCTCGCGTTCGAAATAGGAACGCAAGAGATCCCGAAGCTTGGCTTCGTCCTCGACGACCAGCACGGTGGTCGTCATCGAAACGCCTCCATCCCGCCATTCTCCACCGGGGGCCGGCAATCATGTGGCCACCCTGGGTCCGGGGATCACCCGGAGACGATCGATTCGTTTCGCCACCGGCGGATCAGTCGAAAAGAGCCAGGTGGTTTTGGCCCTGTCTCCGAGAGGATTGACGACCCACGCCGAGAGCTGAGCGAGCATCGCTTCCATCGGCACCACCTGTACGTATCCTTCGATCCGCGTCAAAGCCCGGGCCAGTGCCTCGGGGTCCCCGGTCAGATCAGATCCACCACGATCGGCGCCGCTCTCTCGATCACGTGGGAGGGCGAACCGGAGCAGACGTGCCACCACGCGCGTGCCCGAAGTCACCACGGCCCCCGCATCCTCCTCGTCCCCTTTCGTTCGGGCTGAGCGAGAGCGCCTCAGCAGAGCGGCGGCGCCGAGCACCTCACTCGCCGTTGCGCCTGCAATGGATGTCACCAGAGTGTCACGACGGCGAATGTGGGCCAGTTCGTGGGCAAGGACGGCTCGGACCTCTGCGGGTTCGAGAAGGGACAGGAGTCCCTCGGTCACCACGATCGCCGCGCGTCTTGGAGTTCGTCCAATTGCGAACGCATTTGGCTGGGGATTCGGTGCCACGTAGAGCTGCGGGGGAGGCATCGCCGCCCGTCTGGAGAGCTCAGCGAGCATGGCCGAGGTCGTGGTTGCGTGGCAGTACTGGGCGCCACATGCTCGGATCACGAGTCGATCTGAGAACCACCAGGATCCGCCTGCGACGAACACGGCAAGGCCAATGCCGAGAACGGCGCCGATGCGACCCCCGAGCAGCCCGCCACAGGCGACGATCGAGACACCGACGGCGCCGATCAGAATGACGTACCGCACGGTGTTCTCGATCGCCGGGCCCTTCTCGGTGGAGCCGCTCAAGTCGGCTTCAGGATCCACTGGCCCGGGGCGGAGACCGCGTGGACCCCGGCCTTGACGCAGCCGAAGGCGTTGCGAGCGGCGGGCTGCCGTGATCCTCGACGAGGTGCCACTCGAGCTCCGAGCTCGACATGAAGCGGAGTTCGCAGCGAGGGCACTGATGAATGGCCATGACCTGATCCTTAAGTGTGGAGCTTGGAGATGTCATCAAACTCCTGTCATGTGAAGCCCCGGTGGCTGCCATGTGCACGTCGCGTGGAGATTCATATCGGGACGCCGGAGTCCAGAAAAGGGACACGGTCGGATCGCCCAGTGTCGAGCCGGGTGGGGCAGAGCGTCTCAGGCACTTCTGGCCGATCCCGGTGGTGTTGCAACGATGTTCACATCGTCTCCACATCACGCACATCCCCGCTTCACTGCGCCGTGGTTGGGTGTATGTGAGCGCATGGGAGCATCGCTTCGAGAGGATCAGACGGTGGATTCGACGACACGGAGGACAGAAGTCTGGAGCGTGATCGGCAAGCCCGTGGGCTCGTTGCCCCCGTGTCTTGTGACCGAGCTGGTTCGATCCGGCGTGGTGTCGAGCGCAACTCTTGCGCCCTCGACCCTCTCCGTCAGGGCTTCTGCGAGTCGGACATCTCGTCCCACCCCGGGGACGGGAGCAGTGAACGAGGGAACAAGCATTCCCTCTCTGTCCTTCTAAGGAGCGACCTTCGTGCAGATCCCCTTATGGTGGTGGCTCGCGGCCGGTGCATTGATCTTGCTCCTTCTCGCGGTGGACTTCGTGGTGCACCGCGGAGATCGTAAATCCACTCTGCGCAAGGCCCTGATTGTCAGCAGCGCCTGGGTCGGCGTGAGCGTGGTCTTTGGGGTGGTGCTGGGTGTCATCGGCAATTGGGAGAGTGCAGGGGAGTACTTCGGCGTCTATCTGACCGAGAAGTCGCTCAGCATCGACAACATCTTTGTTTTTGCCATTCTCCTCAGTGCCTTCGCCGTGCCCGCGGCGTATCAGCGCCGCGTCCTGTTCTACGGCGTGTTCGGAGCGCTGGCCTTCCGTGGTCTGCTGATCGCAGTCGGCGCATCGCTGGTCGACCATTTCGGCTTCGTCCTCTTTATCCTCGGCGCCCTCTTGATTCTCTCGGGGGTACGCATGGCCCGGGGTAGCGAGCTCGTCGATGTCGATCGAAACATCGCGATTCGGCTCCTTCGCCGCCTTCTCCCCGTAACGCCCGACTACATCGGGCAGAGCTTCGTGCACCGCGTGAACGGGGTGCTGATGGCAACGCCTCTGCTGGTCGCTCTCCTGGCAATCGAGATCACCGATCTCGTCTTCGCGATGGATTCGATACCTGCGGCCTTCGGGATCACAAGCAATGTCTTTGTGATCTTCACGGCGAATGCCTTCGCCGTACTGGGTCTAAGGGCGCTGTACTTCGTCCTGGTCGGTGCGATGGATCGCTTCACCTACGTCAACTTCGGCCTCGCCGCGCTCCTTGTGTTCATCGGCTGCAAGATGTTGCTGGAGCCATTTCTCACCGTTCCCATTCTCGCCAGCGTGGCTGTCATCATCGTGGTCATCGGCGCTTCGATCGCCGCCAGTCTCTGGCATGAGCGGCGTGCTGCGCCCGGACCGATCGAGGTCCAGGAATCCATTGAAGTGGGATCGTGAATCACCTCTCCGATCTACAACCCGACTCGGTACTCTCCTATCTCATCGCCTTTCTGTTTCCGGCACTCGACGGCGTGCTCCCGGTGTTGCCGAGTGAGACCGCGATCGTTGCCCTGGGTGTCGCGACGGCGGGGAGCATTGACCCGCGCCTGGTTCTCTTGGTGATCCTGGCCGCAGCTGGCGCGTTCGTCGGCGACAACGCGTGCTACATGATCGGGCGACACTTCGGTCCGTGGGTCGACCGGCGATTCTTTGCGAGCGAGCGAGGCGTCCGACGTCGGGCCTGGGCGCAGAAGACCCTCGAGCGCTTCGGCGCTCGTCTGATCATCGTCTGCCGGTTCATCCCGGGGGGACGGACCGTGGTCACTCTTACCTGTGGAGCAGTGGGTTACCCGTGGCGTCGTTTCCTGCCGGTGACCGCGCTGTCCGGTGTGATCTGGGCAACCTATGCCTTTGCCATCGGGCGCATCGGCGGAACGACATTTGCCAGCCGGCCCTGGCTCGGCCTCGTTCTCGCCCTCGGTCTGGCCTTCGTTGTCAGTCTCACCGCGGAAGTCGCCCGTCGATTGATCAGATGGCGGCGTCACTCCCTGGCACGAACGTGAGACACACATTCGTCGTGCCCCTCTGTCGACCGAGCTCCTCAGACGAGGAAGACGTCAGAACGGTCCGCCCGGGTGCCTGGGCGCAGGGCCAGATCCAGCACGCGATTGTGGCAGTGACGTGCTCCTTAGCTCCGCAGCGAAGGGAGTAACGCCCGCCCTCTCGGATCTCAGCCAGTTGTACCGAGCCGCAGAACGAGCAAAGTGCTGACGTTGAGAAGGTTCGGCAAACCGTGGCTGCTCCTGACGAGAGTCTGAAGCGGCTCGAGTGGGCTCAGCGCAGGCCTTCCGACCGGCGAAAGCTCACAAAAGGCGACTGCAGCCAAGCAAACGTTGGGCGCCCTATGTCGACGAACCACAGCAAATCCCATCCCGCTTGAACGACACGACGTCGACTCGTTCGATTCGACTTGCACACTTCGATACGATGGGGATGTCCGTCGATCAGACAGGCGGTGGCACGAGCGGGAGGTCGCCGCATGCCGTGGAAGTTTCCTGGTCTGAAGAGAGGCCCAGAGCCCGGCCTCGGAACGACGAAAGGAAGTCGTCTCCGTCTCGTGCTCGTCTTGGCCGTCGGCATGCTCGGCCTCGTCGGGAGTCTCGGGGTCAGCCTCGTCACGGCGGTTCCGGCGGGCGCGGCGACAACGCTCTTCGTGACGGGCTCCACTGGGAACGACAACAATCCGTGTTCCACCGTCCGTCCCTGCAAGACCATCTCCCATGCCCTCTCAGTGGCCGGCTCCGGCGCCACCATCGAAGTGGCGGGGACCGTCGACGACGCCGTCAGCGTCTCGACGACGGTCACCATCGAGCAGTGGCCCGGCCGTGCGCCGGCGGTGGTCGATGCCACGGGGCTCAGGAAATCCGTCTTCGCCGTCTCCTCGGGAGCGACCGTCACGCTCCAGGGGCTCACCGTGACCGGGGGAGCCGCTGAGGGCGGCGGCCTCTCCAACAACGGCGGCAGCGTCACGGTCACGAATACCACGATCACCGGCAACACCACGGGAGCCGCAGAGCTGGGCGGCGGCATTGCCAACAGCGGCACTCTCACGGTCAGTGACACCACCATCGCCGGCAACCGTGCGTCGGGCAATTTCCCCCGGGGGGGCGGCCTCTTCAACAATGGCGGCATCGTCACGGTCGCCGATACCACGATCACCGGCAACACGTTGGGGGACGACCTGCTTTCGGCCGAAGGCGCCGGCGTGTACAGCACGGGCGGAATCCTGACCGTCACCGACGCCACGATCACCGGCAACACCGGCACCGGACCACTCCAGGGTAGCGGCGTCTTCGTCGATACCGGCGCCTCCGCCACGATCACCGACGCCACGATCTCCGGAAACACGACGACGGAGACCACGACCGGCGGCGCCGGCGTCTTCGACCGCGGCACCCTCACTCTGGGCGCCACCATCGTTGCCGCCAACTCGAACAACGGTACGACGGACAACTGCCGCATTCCCCCTTCGCCACCGCCTGTTTTCGGTGCCCCTCCGCCACCGCCCGGGAGCGCCGGTTACAACCTGACAGACGACACCACCGGCACGGCGTGCGGGTTCCTCCGGTCCACCGACACGGTCAACGTTGCCCCAGACCTCGGCCCCTTGGCCCCCAACGGCGGGCCGACCGAGACCATGCTGCCCGCTTCCGGCAGTCCTGCGATCGGCGCGATCCCCCTGCCCACGACGTTGAACGGGGTGGCGGTCTGTGGCCCGGGGGCCTTCGACCAGCGCGGGGCGCCCCGCCCGAGTCCGGGTCCCAAGTGCTCCATCGGGGCGACCGAGCCGGCGCCCGGCACCGCTCCCAGCATCGCCAGCGCGAACAGCGCCACGTTCAGCGTCGGGACCAACGACACCTTCACCGTCACGACCGGCGGCCTTCCGCCTCCCGCTTTGAGCGTCTCCACCGGGACTGGGCAGACCGGCCTGCCCCAAGGCGTCACCTTCACCGACAATGGGAACGGCACCGCCACGCTGTCCGGGATCGCCACCGGTCAAGGGACCTTCACCTTCACCATCTCCGCTGCCAACGGCTTGGCCCCCGCAGCCACGCAAGACTTCACCCTCACCGTGGGGCTGGCGCGGTTCGTATCCGCCACCGGGAACAACCGCAACGCGTGTATCGCCACCGCCCCCTGCGCCACCATCTCCCACGCCCTCTCGCTGCCCCAAGGTGTCGGCACAGTCGAGGTGGCAGGGACCATCAAGGACGTGGTCGCCGTCTCGAAGACGGTGACCATCGAGCAGTGGCCGGGCCAGGCCGCGGCCGTGGTCGACGCCACGGGGCGGAGCAACTCCGTCTTCGTCGTTGCCGCCGGTGCAGACGTGACGCTCGACGCCCTCACGCTCACGGGAGGCGCGGCACCACCACCGTCTGGCCCCGGTATCACACCGTCCGGGGGCGGAATCGTGAATGACGGCACAGTCAGCATCACCGACTCCACGATCACGGGCAACGAGGCCGCGAGTAGTTCAGGTGCCACCGGCAGCGGCGTCGTCAATGACGGGAGCGCCACCATTACCGACTCGAGCATCACCGACAACACTGTTTCGGCGATCGTGGGCACGGCCCAGGGCGGCGGCATCTGGAACAGCGGCACCCTGACGATCACCGACACCACAATCTCCGACAACTCCGTGTCCGGACGCACTCCCGAAGGTGGAGGCATTTTCAACCAGGGCACCGTCGTCCTGACCGACGCCACCATCGCGGGCAACACGTCATCGGGAACGAACACCAGCTGGCGGCATTTCCTCCGACGGTGGAATGGTCACCGCCGGGGCCACCATCGTCGCGGCGAACACGGGGCACGGGGCGACGAACAACTGCTCCGGTTCGTCGTTCGTGAGCGCTGGCTACAACCTGACCGACGACACAACCGGGACAGGCTGTGGGTTCACCCAGCCCACCGACAAGGTCAACGTCGCCTCCGACCTCGGCCCGTTGGCCGCCAACGGCGGCCCGACCGAGACCACGCTGCCCGCTTCCGGCAGTCCCGCGGTCGGCGTGATCCCCTCCCCAACCACGTTGAACGGGGTGGCGGTCTGTGGCCCGGGCGCAATTGACCAGCGCGGCCTGCCGCGGCCGGATCCGGGTCCGAACTGCACCATCGGGGCCGTCGAGGCGGCACCGGGGACCGCCCCGACGATCACGAGCGTCAACAACACCACTTTCACGGCGGGGACCCGCGGCACCTTCACCGTCACGACGAGCCCCGGCCTGCCCACGCCCGTGGCCCTGAGCGTCTCGACCGGTTCGGGCCAGAGCGGGCCTCCCCAAGGGGTCGGCTTCACCGACAACGGAGACGGCACCGGTACCTTGGCGGGGACGGCCACCACCCAAGGGACCTTCACGTTCACGATCACCGCCTCCAACGGCGTGTCGCCTCCCGCCACCCAGGACTTCACCCTCACCGTCCCAGGTCCTCCGGGACCACCCAGCGGGCTCACCGCGACCGTGATGGGCACCAGCGTGACCCTCGCCTGGTCGCCCCCCACCGTGGTCGGGGTGCCACCGTTTACCAGTTATTCGGTCTTCCGGGGAACGTCCTCGGGAGCCGAGACCTTCTACGCCGCGGCGAGCGGCCCGGGGTTCCTCGACCCGTTCGTTCCGCCGGGACAGACCTTCTTCTACACGGTCGAGGCCATGAACACGGTGGGCGCCTCGGCGCCCTCCAACGAGGTCAGTGCCAATACGGGGAGCGCACCCACCATCACCAGCGCGGACAACACCACCTTCACGACCGGGACCAACGGCACGTTTACGATCACGACGGGTAACGCCAATCCCCCGACAGTCGCCCTGAGCGTCTCGACGGGTTCGGGCCAGAGCGGGCCTCCCCAGGGGATCGGCTTCACCGACAACGGAGACGGCACCGGCACCCTGGCCGGGACCGCGTCCACCCAAGGGACCTTCACGTTCACGATCACCGCCTCCAACGGCGTGTCCCCCGCCGCCACCCAGGACTTCACCCTCACCGTCCAAGGTCCTCCGGGAGCGCCCAGCGCGCTCACCGCGACCCCGGCGGCCGCCAGCGTGGCCCTCGCCTGGTCGCCCCCCACTGTGGTCGGGGTGCCCGCGCTCACCAGTTACGTGATTCTGCGGGGTACGTCCTCGGGGACCGAGGCCTCCTACGCCACGGCGAGCACCCCGAGCTTCACCGACACGGTCGTGACCCCGGGACAGACCTACTTCTACACGGTCGAGGCCGTGAACACCGTGGGCGCCTCGGCGCCCTCGAACGAGGCCAGCGCCACTCCCGGGAGCGCCCCCACCATCACCAGCGCGGACAACACGACCTTCACGGCCGGGACCCACGGCAGCTTCGCCGTCACGACGAGCCCCGGCTCGCCCCCGTCCCTCGCCCTGAGTGTCTCGACCGGGTCCGGCCAGACCGGCCTGCCTCAAGGGATCGGCTTCACCGACAACGGGAACGGTACCGGCACCTTGGCGGGGACGGCCACGACCCAAGGGACCTTCACGTTCACGATCACCGCCTCCAACGGCCTTTCCCCCGCCGCCACCCAATCCTTCAGCCTGACCGTCCAGACGCCGGATCTCTCCGGCGGGGCCCGTCTGGCCGCCGACCCGATGGGGAGGGGCTTTTGGATCGTCCATCCCGATGGAGGAGTTTTCACCTTCGGGAACGCTCCCTTCTTCGGCTCACTCCCTGGACTGGGTATTCACGTCGACGACATCGTCGGGGTCGCCGTCACGCCCGATGGAGGTGGCTACTGGCTGGTTGGTTCGGATGGTGGAGTCTTCAGCCTGGGCGACGCCACCTTCTTCGGCTCGATGGCCGGCAAGCCTCTCAACAAGCCGGTGGTCGGCATCGCAGATACCCCCGATGGCGGGGGCTACTGGCTGGTGGCCGCGGATGGTGGCGTCTTCGCTTTCGGCGACGCCCAATTCTCGGGCTCCATGGGAGGCACGCCCCTCAACGGGCCGGTCGTCGCCATGACGGCCGATCCCGTTGGCGGGTACTGGCTGGTCGCCGCGGACGGGGGCCTCTTCAGCTTCGGCGGAGCCCCGTTCTTCGGCTCCATGGGGGGCAAGCCCCTCGACCAACCCGTCGTCGGCGCAACGAGCTCTCCGAGCGGTGCCGGCTATTGGCTCGTGGCCTCCGACGGAGGCGTCTTCTCCTTCGGGACGGTCCGCTTCGCCGGGTCGCTCGGGGGAGCCTCGCTCGCTTCGAGCGTCATCGGCCTCTTCACCACCAACGCGGGCAACGACTACACCTTGGTCGAGGCGGACGGCACCGCCAAGAGTTTCTGAGCCTCCATCCACGCAGAGCGCTCGGCTGGTGGATGCCCGGCGCCGGATCGAATGGGAGATGGAATGGGAGTCTGCGAGGTACTCCCGATTCCGGCTCTTCCTGGCCGGTCCAGGTGGCGAGGCCCACCGTGCCTCGTCCCAGGCGCGACTTTCCCGGGCCCCCTCGGGTTTTCGTTAAGTTGTGCCTCCGAATCGTCGATACCAGAGATCGAGCTCGAGGTCGAGCTCGCCCAAACAAAGAGGGGGACATGCCGCCGCCTTCGCAGAATGGCGCGAATGGGCCCGGCCGCGCCGACATGCCCGAAACCCGTGTTCGGGTTTCGACGAACCCAAGACGGAGCATGAATCCGACCAAGCTGGCCTACTTGATCGGGCCGGTGGCCTTGGCGGTCGTCCTGCTCCTCACGCGGTTCGGCTACGTCGACCGGGTGTCGCCCTGGGTGTGGGTCGGCTTGTTCATCGCCATCGTCATCGTCAACCGGGGGATCGACCACTTCTACGAGACGCATCCCAGCGCGCTGTCCCGGGACCTGCGTGTCATCAGCCAGGTGGCGTCGGTGACCGTCGCCATCTACCTCACCGGGTGGGGTCCGGTTCTTTGGGCCGCATACTTCTTCATCGCACTGGAGAACCTGGCGCGGGCGGGATCCCGTGTCTGGCGGACGATGGTGTTGTGCATTCTCGTCGGCATGGCAATCGGCGAGTTCTGCCTCGCCCGGGGATGGTTCCCGTCGGAGCTGACGAAAGCGCAGTCCGCCTCGTTGACCGTGATGGGGGCCTTCGTCCTCTTCTTCGTGATCCGGATGGCCGGAGCCATCATGGAGCAGAGCGAATCGATGATGGAGCAGAAGGAGGAGGCCGAGCGCACGCTGCGGTTGAGCGAGGACCGATTCCGCTCGCTGATTCAGAACTCATCCGACGTGACGATGATCCTCGACGAGGAGAGCGCGTTCCGATACGTCTCCCCGGCCATCAAGGACCTCCTGAACTACGAGCCGGAAGAGCTCATCGGACGTAACTCGACCGACTTCGTGCACCCCGATGACCTCGATTCCGTCCGCCGAATGCTCGGTGGTGAGTTTCAGTCCCGTCCGGGGACGGCCATCCTCGAGTTCCGGATGGTGCGAAGGGACGGCACGGCCCGCGACGTAGAAGCGGTGGTCTCGAACCAGACGCACCGCCCCTCGGTTGCCGGCTACGTCGCCAACATCCGTGACATCACCGAGCGGAAGAAATTCGAGGCCCTGCTGGCACATCGGGCCCTTCACGACCCCTTGACGGGATTGGCGAACCGCCAGTTGATCCTCGACAGAGCCCAGCAGATGCTGGTGCGGGCACGTCGAACCGGGGTGCCGGTGGCCGCGTTGTTCATCGACCTGGACAACTTCAAAGATTCCAACGACTCACTCGGGCATGGCGCCGGCGACCAGTTGCTCCAGCTGGTCGCGGGACGCCTGCTCGGCATTTTGCGCTCGGGCGACACGGTCGGGCGGCTCGGCGGAGACGAGTTCGTGATCTTGGCCGAAGGGGTCTCGTTCGCCAGCGGGCCAGAGATGATCGCCGAACGTGTCCACCAGGTGCTCAAGCCGGCCTTCCATCTCCCCGGGACCGAAGGTATGTCCATCAGCATCTCGGCCAGCATCGGCATCGCGGTAGGGGATCGCCCGTCCGCCGAGGATCTGCTGCGGGACGCGGACATCGCCCTCTACCGGGCCAAGGGAGCTGGTCGCGACCAATCCGTCCTCTTCGAGCGCGCCATGCAATCGGAAGCGAAGGAGCGGCTCGCCCTCAAGTCAGACCTCGAATCGGCACTTGACCACGGCGAGTTCACGCTGCTCTTCCATCCGATCTTCGACCTGGACGGGATCGAGATCCAGGCCGTCGAATCACTCCTCCGGTGGCAGCACCCCACCAAGGGCACCATCACGCCGGATGTCTTCATCCCGGTGCTCGAGGAGGGAGGGCTGATCGTCGACGTCGGCCGGTGGGTGCTGAACGAGTCCTGCCGGGAAGCAGCGACCTGGCACCGGCAAGGACATCACACGAGCATCTCGGTGAACGTCTCCATGCGCCAGCTCGAGTCTGATCGGCTCTTCGACGATGTGCGCGATGCCCTCGCGGCGCACGACCTCGATCCCGCCATGCTCATCCTCGAGGTCACGGAATCCACGCTCATGAAGGACTCCGTCGCCACCGTTGCCAGGCTGCACAGCCTCAAGCAGTTGGGTGTCAAGGTGGCGATCGACGACTTCGGCACCGGCTATTCGTCGCTCGCCTATCTCCGGCAGTTCCCGGTGGATGTCCTGAAGATCGACCGATCGTTCGTGGCGGACATGAACCGGTCTTCCGATGCGGCCGCCCTGATCCACACGCTGATCGAGCTCGGTCGCACCCTCGGGCTCGTGACCCTGGCGGAGGGTATCGAGACGCACGAGCAACTCGAAGGGCTCCTTGCCGAGCAATGCGACCACGGTCAGGGATTCCTCCTCTCCGCTCCGGTCCTGGCGCCGGAGATGGCCCGGCTGCTCGAGACAGCGGGCGCCGGCGATCCGGTGTAGGCGCCGGGCCAGGCTTCCGCCTACCGCCCGACCCCGCGGCTCGGGAACGGTGGTCGGTGGTCGTGGTCGAGGGCGCTCAGCCGTCCCAGCGGGTGGCCGTCAACGGTCGCCCGTTCGTCGTGGGGTCCAACCGCCAAGCACTCCGCTCGGGTAGGCCAGGCGTCAGCCGTCGAGGCGGAGCGCGATGGCGGCGTCCGGCTCGAGCACCCGGAAGTTGAAGCTCTCCTCGATGTAGAGCCGTACGACCTCCGCGTCGTGGTCGAGATAACCGATGGACAGGTCCTGCCCGCAGTCGATCTGGAAGTCCCCGCCGCGGAGGCTGAGAACGACGCCGCCCACGATGCCGGGCGCCCACACCAGGGTCCCGCCCAGGATCTCGCGGAGATGGTGGAAGAGCAGGTGCCCCCCGTACTCGGTGCTCTCGACGATCCTCGTGTACATGTCGGGGCAGATGGCCAACCCGTACGGTCCGTCGACGCCCGCCTGACGCAGCGCATTGACGCCCCGGGCCACGCCGTCGGGGGCGTGGGCCATGTCCCCGTCCAGCTCAATGGGCTCGTGGGAGGTGCTGTCGGTGATGCCCCGCAACCCGGCGGCCTCGTGGCCGTGGAAGACCGTGACGTTCTCGCCCAACGCAATCTGGCGCACGGCCTCGTCCAACTCGGCCAGATCGGGGTTGTTCGTGCCCCGCTCGACGTCGTCGAGCTCCACGCGCGAGACCTTGAACTCGGTCCGCAGCTCCACCAGGGGAAGGACGATCCGCTGGGCCGCCGCGACGCCCTCCGACGGCCCGGTGACGGGCGAGATGCGGCCGAGATTGGTGGCGGAGTGGGACCACCCGTAGGGGCCGCCGAAATCCACCATCTTGCGGGCGGCGAGGTAGGTGGGGAGGCGCGACCTGGCCTCCCCGTCGATCATGTCCCAGCCCTCGGCCGAGATCGGTGCCAGTTCGCGGTGGAGATGGTTCACCGCAGGGCCCCTTTCAGGCTCCCGATGCCAAGCGACCCCGACGCGTCGGAGGCGGCAGGGTCGGATGCGCCGGCGGAGGCGCCGTCGGCCGCGTCACCGAGCTCGGTGATCGGGCCGGACGTGAACAGGAACTTTCGGAGATTGGCGTCGAGGGCGACGTCACGCCGGCGCAGCCATTCGAGCGCCATCGCCGCATGCTCCTTCTCGTCATCCCGGTTGTAGGCCAGGATCGCCGCCAGGCTCTCGTCCGAGGTCGCCCGTACCCGCTGGTCGTACCAGTCGATCGCCTCGAGCTCCTCGCGCAGTGACGTCATCGCCCGGTGGTGATCGATGGTGGCTTCGTCGAGCAGCTCCTGCGGCTCGTGCAGTCCCTCGCTGGCCAAGGTCCTCTCCTCGCGGTTGCTTCGACAACCCGACGATCCGCCGGGAACGATGACCACAGTGAAGCATCTGCAGGGCCCACCAGTCCACGCCGGGTCCCGGGGCGGCGTGCCCGGCGACCTCGGGCCGAAGCGTCCGGTCCTCCGTTGGGCCCGGTCGGCCCGGCTGCCGGGTCGCCGACGCCGGACCGGCCCGCCGAGCGTTCCGGGCCGGCTCCGGTGCGTTCGGCCGGCCGGCCGCCGGTCGAGCGCCGCGGAGCGTGCGGGTGCCGATCGGCACGGCGTCGCTGTGCTCGGGTCGCTCCGGGTGGAGATGCCGCACCCGCGCGCCGTAGCGTGCGGCCAAGGGTGACGCGCTGATCCCGTGGAGCAGGACGCTCAGGGCCACGGTCAGGGTCACCGCGCCCAGCACGACCTTGGACTGCACCGGCGCCAGCGAGTCGACGGCAATGAGGCCGAACACCACCGAGGCCAGTCCGCGGGGACCGAACCAGCCGACGAAGGCGACGGTGGCCCGGTCGAGGCCGCTGCCCGCCAGTGCGAGGGCGACCGGCACCATGCGCAGGACGGTCAGGGCCAAGAGCGCGAACACCACATCGCGCCAGTCCACGTCGGCCAGGCCCGGGCCGAGCATGGCGGCGCCGAACATGAACCAGACGAGCAGTGAGAGGAGCGTGCCGCCCTCTTCGGTGAAGCGCAGGTCGACCTCGCCCTTCGCTCGGTCGACCGTGCCGAAGGCCATGCCGGCGACGAAGGCGGCGATGAACCCGTTGGTGCCGGCGACCACGGACGCCGAGTAGGCGAAGAGTGCCAGAGCCAGCACGGCGATCGGCCGGAAGCCCGCTGCGCTCCACCCGTGGCGGCCGGCCAGGACCAGGAGCGTCGCGCCGACGACACCGACCGCAATGCCGAGACCCGCCCCACCGAGGAGATCGAGCGCAGCCGTGGCCGGGTGGACGCCGCTCACCGCCTCGGTGCTGACCGCGCCGGCGATGAAGAGGTTGACGAACGGCGTGGCGATGCCGTCGTTCAGGCCGCTCTCCACGTTGAGGAGGCGGCGAACCCCCGAGGGCACCCGCGTGTCCCCCATGATGGAGGCCCCGAGCGCGGCGTCGGTCGGAGCGACGATGGCGCCGATGGCGGCGGCCACCCACAGCCCGTTGCCGCCGAAGAGGAGGGCGGCGGCCCCGGCCCCGGCCCCGATCGTGAGCGGCAGGCCGATGCCGAGGAGCCGGGCCGGCAACGCGGCGTCGGTCCGCAAGGCGTGGACGTTGACGCGGGAGGCGTCCGCGAAGAGCACCAGAGCGAGGGTGACCTCCGCCAGCGAGCGGATCGTCGACGAGTGCAGGTTGAAGTGGAAGAGCGTGGTCGGCCCGTGCGTCACGACCACCCCGAGGAGGACGAAGGCGATCGGGGCGGACACGTCCCAGCGTTCCAGGCGCGCCGAGACGAGGCCCCAGATGAGGACGCAGGCGGAGACGACGGCCAACGCTTCGATGTTGAGACCGTGGTTCATGGGCCCGGTGCCATTGTCCTCGGTGGACGTCCTTCCTGGTCTGTGACGAAGGTCACGATCTCGGCCGTGCACCGGTCACGCACTCGGGCGGTGGTCCGGCGGCGCAGCGAGGCCGGCTGCCCGAGCAGCAGGCCCGGGCGCGTCATCCCAGCACGGGTCGAGGTGCAGAGACTAAACATTGCAGGTCGGGTTCTCGCCGACCACTGATCACAAGGAGTTCCTTTCAATGCTCGCTACCAACTACCCGATCCTCGATGTCTTCCTGACGACGCTGTACTTCTTCCTCTTCATCATCTGGATCTGGCTGCTGATCATGGTGTTCACGGATATCTTCCGCAGCCACGACATGGGCGGCGTGGCCAAGGCGCTGTGGGTGATCTTCATCATCATCCTGCCGTTCCTCGGCGTGTTCGTGTACCTGATCGCCCGGGGCGGCAAGATGCACGAGCGGGCGGCGCGGCAGGCGGCAGATCAGCAGAAGGCCTTCGACCAGTACGTCAAGCAGACCGCGGGGTCGAGTGACACCAGCGCAGACCAGCTCTCGAAGCTGGCCGACCTCAAGTCGCAGGGTGTGCTCACCGACGCCGAGTTCGACGCCCAGAAGGCCAAGATCCTGGCGAGCTAGGACCGCCGTTCGCCCCGTCGCCGAGAGCAGCTCGCTGGTGGCGACGCCAGAGGACCACGAACCCGAGGAGCCGCGTCCGGTCCCACCGGGGGAGAGCCCCGCCGGGAGCGATGCGCTGTCGCAGCGGCTGGCCACTCGCATCGAGCACGATGTCGCGTCACCGCCGCCGTGGCGGTCCATCGCCAAGAAGAGCGTCTTGGTGGTCGTCGCCGGCATCACCCTCTACCTGGTGTTCCCGAGCCTGGCCGAGGTCTTCGACTCCTTCCCCAAACTGACCTCGCTCGACCCGATCTGGTTCTCGATCGCCGTCGTCCTCCAGGTGGCGCATTTCACCTGCACCATCGCGCTGCAACGGATCGCCCTCCGCACCGACGCCTGGTTCTCGGTCGCCACGTCGCAACTCTCCGGCAATGCCATCAGCCTTATTGTGCCCGGGGGCGCCGCGTTCGGGGCGGCCACGCAGTTCCGCATGCTTGCCACGGCGGGGAACGATCCGGCGACCGCGGTGGCCGGGCTCACCGCCTTCTCATTGCTCGGCATCGGCGGGCTGCTGGCCCTGCCGATCTTCGTCCTGCCCGCCATCATTGCCGGCACGCCAGTCGAGAACGGACTCCTGCACGCGGCGCTGCTGGGCATCGTGGCCTTCGTGCTCTTCGCCGGGTTCGGCGCACTTGTGCTGACGTTGGACCGACCGCTCCGGTGGGTGGGCAGCATCGTGCAGTCCACGCGCAACCGGCTGAAGCGCAAGGCCGAGCCCATGACCGGTCTGCAGGACCGCCTGGTCTTCGAGCGCAATCGCATCCGAGACGTGCTGGGCCAACGCTGGAAGGCGGCGATGCTCCTGAGCAGCGGTCGGCTGGCCTTCGACTTCGGCACATTGCTGGCCACCATCCGGGCCACCGGTGCCAGGCCGAACCCCTCGGTCGTCCTGCTGGCCTACGCAGTCGCCGGGTTGTTGGCGCTGATCCCCATCACGCCCGGGGGGCTCGGCATCGTGGAGGCCGGATTGAGCGCGTTGCTCATCCTGGCGGGGGTGCCCGGCGGCGACGCCGTCGTGGCGACATTGGCCTACCGGATCATCTCCTACTGGTTGCCCATCCTGGTGGGACCGTTCGCGTATCTCGCCTTCCGGCTCCGCTACGGGAAACCTGGGCACGGGGGTGGGGCAGCCGGCGCCGGCGGGACGGCGCTGGCGGCGGGCTGAGGGAACGCAGGACGGACGGCGCGCGTCCTGGGTGCTGCCCGGGCGACCCTGCCACATGAGAAACGAACGCCGCTGGTGACTGGCGGCTGAGACCGCATGGCATCCACCGGCGTCACCGTCTCGCCCGGTAGCTTCGAGCTCGGAGGTGCACACGATGCTCGCTTACACGTGGCCGCTGCTCAGCCTGTTCTGGACGTTCCTGATGTTCGCCGGGATCTTCCTGCTGCTGTTCTTCGTCATCTGGTGTTTCGTCGACAACTTCCGTCGCCGGGACCACCACGGTCTGGCCAAGGCGGGCTGGACCATTCTGATCCTCATCGTGCCTCTCCTCGGCGGGCTGATCTACATCATCGCCCGTCCCGCGAACGCGCAACTGGCGACCTGACCGGGCCGGCCGCGCCCTGACCTCGGCGCAGCGGCTCCGTGACAACCACACGGCCCGTCCAGCACGGGCCGGCGCGTCCTAGGGACGATTCCGGCCGCCTCCGCGAGCGCGCCACTGGTGATCTCTGGCCCTGCCTCTCACGGTCCTCGTCTGGGCAGATGGCGACCCGTGCCGGAGTCTGGGGCGCCGACCGGCAACCCCCAATCATGGGGGCTAAAGTCTCGGGGTCCCTGGTGACGCCGGCCTGACGAGAAGGGGTCATCGGGACTGTGACATCCTGGGTGACGCAGTGTCATCCGCAGTGGGTGGGCGATCCCATTGGCTCTTGCTTCGAACGTCTGACAGGGGAACACCAGGTGGCCAGCAGTCCCTTTCCGTACTCCGCCGTGGAGCTCGACCAATTCCGTCAGGTCCAGCGCCTGGCGTACGACATCGCCCTCAGCGTCGAGTCCCAGCTCCAGCCGGGCATGACCGAGATCGAAGTCTGCCGGCTCATGAAGGCCGCGCAGGCTCGCAACGACATCGTGCAGGTCTTCCACGAGCCCTACGCCTGGTTCGGACGCCGCACCCTGCTCGGGCCGGACTGGTCGCCCCAGGACGGTGGCGCCCTGGCGAGGGAGGACGACGGTTGGCTGCCCAGTCCCGCCTTCCTGCCGACCGACGCCGCACTGGCCGAGGGCGCGCCGCTGATCTTGGACCTGGCCCCAGCCGTCAATGGCATCTCCTCGGATGTCGGTTATTCATGTGTGCTCGGCCCGAACGTGATGTTCAACGACCTCGACCGGGGGCTGGCCCAGATCCGCTCCTTCCTGCTGGAAGGGGTCCGGTCGGGTGAGACCATGCTGAACCTCTACTGCGAGCTCGACTTCCTGCTGGCGCAGCACGGCTGGGAGAACTGCCATCAGCACTACCCCGAGCGTGCGCTCGGCCATCTGGTCTTCCCCCTGGAGGCCGAACCGGATCGCCGCTCGCCGCTCCCCGGCTTCGGCACCGCGGCAGCCGAAGGCCTCCTGGCGGCCGCGGTCGCCGCCGAGAAGGGAGGGAGCTCGTACCCCGTGTGGAACGACACCGCGTTCTCCGACTGCGCCGCCGCCCCGGGCCTCTGGGCGGTCGAGCCGCACATCGGCCGGGACGGCGTGGGGGTCAAGTTCGAGGAGCTGCTCGTGGTCACCGAGAACGATGCATTTTGGCTCGACGATCATTTGCTCCACACCCAGCGCTGGGCCGCCGCCGGGTACAGCATCAAGCCGCTCGCGAGGGTGTGACGCCGGCCCGGATCCGCGTCCGACGCCGGGGGCACCGTGATCAGCCCAGGAGGGGAACCGGCACGGCGTACTCCAGCTCGAAGTAGCCGCTGGGCGCACCCGGCGCGCGGAGGGCCGCCGCCGCCGGCCCGATGTCCACGCCCGGCAGGCCGGGGAAGAGCGGGTCGTGGTGACAGAAGGCGACCCGCCCGGCGCGCAGCGCCCGCACCTGCTCGAGCATGAACTCGACCGAGGAACCCTGGAAGGGTTCGCCGTCGACGTTCGGCCGGCCACCGAGGGAGAGCAGGGCGACGTCGGGGCGCAGCCCGTCGAAGATGCCGCGCCAGTACCCCGCGCTGCCGCTGACCAGCACCGAACCGCCGGCGGTCAGGAGGAGGTAGGCCAGCTGCCCGCCGTCATGGCGGGAACACGACTCGTTCATGGCGATGAGGGCCGGCCCGGCGGGCGCCGGGGCCGCGTCCATGGCCTCGAACAGCGTGCGCACCGTGGCGGCACGCTCCTGGGCGCTCACGCCGAGATCGCCGAGACAGGCGACGGACGTGTCGGCGTCACTGTGGGCGAACAGGCATGAATGGAGGGCGGGCAGCACACGGACCCGCGTGGTCGGCCCGCACTGCACCGTCTCGCCCCCGGTCACGACGAGCAGCTGCTCGTCGGGCACGCCCCGCTCGCGCAGGCACCGGGCCGACTCGGGCGAGGCGACGACCGTGGCCCCGGTGTTGCGTGCGATGGCGTCGGCCCCGTAGAGATGGTCGAAGTGGGCATGGCTCACGAAGACGAAGTCGGCCTTCTCGACCTCGGCGGTCGTGAGGCCCACGGGATCGAGGCCCGGCAGGCGGTCGAGGTAGGCATCGAAGAAGAGGTCCAGTCCGGCGTGGCGCACCCGGAAGGTGGCGGTCCCGAACCACTCCAGCGTCGTCAGCGCCATGGCGTGATCATCCGGCGACCGGCTCGGCGACGTCGCCCGGATGGCCCACCAGCTTGGCGGAGAACTTGACCGCCTTGACCGCACTCGTCGCCCCCGTCTGCAGGGCGGCCCCGATCACGATCAATATGATGCCGAGCCAGAAGACGTAGGGCCAGCCCAGCATGAGGATGCCCAGGCGGCCCAGCATGTACGGCGGGGAGCAGACCACGGCACCCACCGCCCCGCCGACCGCAGTCGCCGCCAGCGCGTCCCGGCGGGACTGGTTCTTCTTCTCGATCCCGACGATGCGGGCCGGCACGGCGAGGTAGCAGAGCGTCATGATGCCGACGACGATGCTCTGGCTGATGACGAACGGCCAGTGACCCCAGCGGGTCGCGATCAGCGCGGAGAACGACAGCGCGAGACCGATGGTGCACCCCCAGGCCAGGATGGTCCGGAGGTGCTGGTTGGCCCGGCCGAAGGCGGGGCGGATTTGCGGCTGCCCGGGCACCGAGATGGCGAAGGCGAATACGCCGTTCAGGTAGAAGCTGGCGGCGGTGAGCGCGGTCACCCCGAGCACGCAGGGGATGAGCAACGGGCCGCGGATGACGTGGAACTGCTTGCCGTGGAAGACGTGGAGCTTGATGTCCAGCATGGCGATCCAGATCCACATGGCCGGCACGATCTGGACCAGGGTGAGGCGCCAGTTGGTGTAGAGGAGCTTGATGCCCTGGAAGAGCATGAGGAAGGCGCCCACGATCAGGCCCAGCGGGGCGAGCCACCGCCGACGCCGGCTCAGCTGGAGCACGGCCTGCTCGACGGCCTTGTCGTCGCCGCGCCGGATGGCTTCGGTGAGCCGTCCGATCAACGCGCCGATGCGCTCGCGGCGGGTGGCGGTGGTGGTGGCGTTGGTGGCGGGAACGAGGCCCGGTTCGGGAGATCCCGAGGGTCCGGAGCCGTCCCCTGCACTCCGATCCTCGTGGTCCACCTTCACTCTGCGCCCCTCATCCCGGCCCGACGCGGGTCACCGGGCGGTTGTGTTCGCCCCGCGGTCGCTTCCGGCGCGGCGCATCCCGACTCCGCCATTGTGACTCCGCGCGGAGGGTGGGGAAAGGGTCAAACGTTATCCGGACCTGAGCGCCCGGGACCCGGCGGGCGCCGGCCCGCGGCCCGTTTGTGCGAAGAGAAGGTGAGTGGTCGTAGCCTCGGACCCGGAACAATGGCGCGGCGACGTGTCGGGGAGGTGGCCGGGCATGGCTGAGGACGAGGAGATCCGCTTGGCAGAGCGGCCGGTATCGATCGTTCCGCACAGGACCGAGGCCGAGAGCAAGACGAGGGGCAAGGAGGCCCGGGTCAAGACGCCCCGGGCCAGCCACGCCACGTTCGAACCGGCCGCGGACCGACCCGACCCGGTGTCGTTGCTCGAAGAACAGGCGACGACCAGGGTGCCCGCGCTGGTGCCCATCCGCTACGGCCGCATGCTGGTCTCCCCGTTCACCTTCTTCCGCGGCGCGGCCCTGGTCATGGCGTCGGATCTGTCGAGCACGCCGCACTCGGGGCTCAACGCTCAGATCTGCGGGGACGCCCACCTCGCCAACTTCGGCGTGTTCGGATCGCCCGAGCGGCAGCTCGTCTTCGACTGCAACGACTTCGACGAGACACATCCGGGGCCTTGGGAGTGGGACATCAAGCGCCTGGCGGCGAGCGTCGTGATCGCCGGCCGCAGCAGGGGCCACGCCAAGTCGGTGCGGACCGCGGCGATCGTGGGGCTCGGTCAGGTGTACCGCGAGTCGATGCGCCAGATGGCCACCATGTCGAACCTGGAGGTCTGGTACTCCCACGTGAACGTGGAGGAGGTCATCACGGGGTTGCAGTCCCAGGCGGCAGCCTCAGGCTCGAAGGCGCAGGCGCGCATGGTGGCGAACGCGTCGAAGGCGGTCGAGAAGGCGCGGACCAAGGACAGCATGAAGGCCCTCGACAAGTTGACCCATGTGGTCGACGGCGAGCGCGTCATCATCAGCGATCCCCCCCTGCTGGTGCCGATAGAGGAGCTCGCCCCCGAGGTCGAGTACGAACAGGTGGTCCACCTGTTCCGGGACATCCTGCGCCGGTACCGCCAGAGCCTGCCGACCGACCGCCGGCACCTGCTGGAGCAGTACCGGTTCAGCCAGATGGCCCGCAAGGTGGTCGGGGTGGGCAGCGTCGGCACCCGGGCCTGGGTGATCCTCTTGCACGGCGCGAGCCATGAGGACGTCCTCTTCCTGCAGGCCAAGGAGGCGGAGGCGTCGGTCCTGGAGCGCTTCACCAAGAAGAGCGCGTACGGCAACCATGGCGCGCGGGTGGTCGCCGGCCAGCGCCTGATGCAGGCGAGCAGCGACATCTTCCTCGGGTGGCAGCGCGCCGAGGGCGTCGACGGCATCAGCCGTGACTACTACCTGCGCCAGCTGCAGGACTGGAAGGGGTCGATCGACACCGAGACCATGCTCCCGCAGGGGCTGGAAGCGTACGGAAAGCTGTGTGCGCTCACACTCGCCCGGGCCCATGCCCGTTCGGGTGACCGCTTCGCCATGGCGGCGTACCTCGGGAACAACCCCACCTTCGAGAAGGCCCTGGCCAAGTTCGCCGAGTCCTACGCGGACCAGAACGAGCGGGACTACGAGACGTTCGCGGAAGCCTGCAAGAGTGGCCGGATCCACGCCGAAGTGGGTATCTAGGCGCGGTGGTCCCGATCGCCGACTCCGCGCCGTGCCCCACCTCGGCCCCGAGAACCGTCACAGAAATGACATCTCTGTGAGCACCCTCGGGCCCTACCCGCATTGCGGGGATGTGCGATGCTAAGGCGTCGTACGAAGTCGCCCTGAACGGCGCCTGGGTCACCAGTTCCCGAGTGAGAAGGAGTCTGCATGCTTGCCGCCACCTACCAATACCCGATCCTCGATTTCTTCCTGACGATGCTGTACTTCTTCCTCTTCATCATCTGGATCTGGCTGCTGATCACGGTGTTCATCGACATCTTCCGCAGCCACGACATCAGTGGCTGGGTCAAGGCGCTGTGGGTCATCTTCGTCATCGTTCTCCCGTTCCTCGGCGTCTTCGTCTACCTGATCGCCCGGGGCGGCAAGATGCACGAGCGGGCCGCGAACGAGGCGGCGCAACAGCAGAAGGCATTCGACGACTACGTGAAGCAGACCGCCGGCGCGAGCGGTGACACCAGCGCTGACCAGCTCTCGAAGCTGGCCGACCTCAAGTCACAGGGTGTGCTCACCGATGCCGAATTCGACGCCCAGAAGGCGAAGATCCTGGCCAGCTGAGCGCACCGGCGGCAGAACGGTCGCGGGCGGTGACGGAAGCCGGGCCGAAGATCCGCACAGGACAAGCCAGATGAGTAGAGGAGAAGAGGAGACGCAATGAGCATCGGACCAGTCAGCTATACGGTGATCGCCTTCCCGGGTAATCGTTTCAACGGGAACATCGCCCCCGAGGTCGCGAAGCTGGTGGAGAGCGGCACGGTGCGCATACTCGACCTCGTCTTCGTCGCCAAGGACGAGCAGGGTGACACCCTCAGCCTCGAGTTCGACCAGATGGACGAGCTGGCGGCCTTCGCGGACATCGACGGGGAGGTCGGTGGGCTGGTGAACATGGAGGACCTCGACCACGTGGCCGCGAACCTGCCGGAAGGCAACTCTGCCCTGGTGATCCTGTGGGAGGACCTCTGGGCGGTGCCGCTGGTGGAGGCGATGCGCGAGTCGGGCGGGGTGCTCGTCGACAGCGCCCGGATTCCTGGCCCGCTGATGGAGGCGGCGCTCGAGGATCTGGCCCTGGCGCTGAAGAGCTGAGCACCCGGAGATCGAAGATCGAAGAGAGAAGGAGCACACCATGCCCATGATGCGACGACGTCCCGTGATGCGGACCGTGGCGAGAACGGCCGTGATCGCCGGGACGGCGAGCGCGGTGGCCGGCGGGGTGAACCGCCACCAGCAGCAGAAATATGCCGATCAGGATGCCGCGGCGCAGCAAGCGGCACCGCCGCCGGAGGCCGCTCCCGCCGCTGCCGCGCCGGACTCCGACGATTCCATCAACAAGCTGAAGGAGCTCGCCAACCTCAAGGACCAGGGCATCCTGACCGAGGCCGAGTTCGACGCCCAGAAGGCGAAAATCCTGGCCGAGATGTCCTGAGTCGGACAGCACCCGCGCCGGGCCGGGCCGGCGCATCGGGGGATGTTTCTGAAACTATCAACGAGTTCGTTGATAGTGCCAGAACATCAATCCAGTGATAAGCGGCACCCGTTCGCGGTGCCGCTTTTCGCGTCCCCAAGCGGCCCGGACGGGCGGGATCCGTGGCCACGCCGGGAATTCGTGACGTCTTCCTCCGCAAATGCTTGACATCGGGGTTGATTCCTGATCCGATCTGCTCGGGCTACAGAGGGCCGGTGAGCCGGCCTTCCGAGGGCAACACGGGGAGGACTCATGAGCACGGCTCCGGTCGAGAGCGACGTTGCCCAGCTGCACAGGCTCGGTTACGCGCAGGAGCTCCGGAGAAGGATGGGCGGCTTCTCCAACTTCGCCGTGTCCTTCACCATCATCTCGATCCTGTCGGGATGTCTGACGCTGTACTCCTTCGGGATGAACACCGGCGGACCGGTCGAGATGGTCTGGGGCTGGGTCTTCGTCGGAGGTATGACCCTCGTGGTGGGGCTGGGCATGGCCGAGATCTGTTCGGCGTACCCGACCGCCGGCGGCCTGTACTACTGGTCGGCCAAGCTGGCCAAGGGCAACAGCGGTCCGGTGTGGTCCTGGTTCACCGGCTGGTTCAATCTCCTGGGCCAGGTGGCCGTCACCGCCGGCATCGACTTCGGCTTCGCTCTCTTCCTCAACTTCCTGCTCAACATCACGACGGGATGGTCGCTCGCGCACAGTCACACGATCTACCTCTTTGCCGCGATCCTGATCGTCCACGGACTGTTGAACACCTTCGGGGTCCGGGTCGTCGCCCTGCTCTCCGACATCAGCGTGTGGTGGCACGTCATCGGCGTGGTCGTGATCGTCGCCGTGTTGGCCTTCGTGCCGACGCACCACGCGTCGTCCAGTCTTCGTCTTCACCAAGTTTGTCAATCAGACAGGGTTCCATTCGGGCTTGTACGTCGTTCTCATCGGGCTCCTCATGGCGCAGTACACCTTCACCGGCTACGACGCTTCCGCCCATATGACCGAAGAGACGCGCGATCCCTCGATATCGGGGCCGCGGGGCATCGTCAGCTCCATCTGGGTCTCACTCGTCGCGGGGTTTGTGCTCATCGTCGGCGTGACGTGGGCCATCTCCAACACGGGCATCTACGCCGCCGCCTCGGCCAATCCCGTGGCACCCGGCGTGATCTTCCAGAGCGCGTTGGGCAACCACGGGGCAGAGTTCCTTCTCCTCGTGATCATCGTGGCCCAGGGGTTCTGCGGCATGGCATCGGTCACCGCCAACTCCCGGATGGTTTACGCCTTCAGCCGTGACGGGGCCGTCCCCGGGCATCGCTTCTGGCACCGCATCAATCCACGGACCAGGACGCCGACCAACTCCATCTGGTTCTGCGTGGTGTTCGCCTTCATTTTGGGCCTGCCCTACCTGTGGAGCAGCACCGCCTACTTCGCCGTCACATCGATCGCCGTCATCGGCCTCTACATCGCGTACGTCATTCCCACGCTGCTCAGGCGCCTGCGCGGATCCGAGTGGTCGGTTGGGCCCTGGAACCTCGGCAAACTCAGTCCGTTCATCGGGTGGCTCGGCGTGACCTGGGTGGCGATCATCACGGTGCTCTTCATGCTCCCCCAAGTCAGCCCGATCAACCGGGACACGTTCAACTACGCCCCGGTCGCGGTGGGCGTTGTGATCGCCTTCGCCGGCATCTACTGGCTGGTGAGCGCCCACAAGTGGTTCAAGGGACCGATCGTGCAGGGCGACGAGGCCGAGTTGGGGAAGATCGAGGCTGAGCTCTCCAACATCGAACGCGAGCTCGAGGAGATCGACTGAACTCATCGCCGTCGCTTGCCCCAATGCGGACGGGGGCGATGGCAATCACGAGTTTTTGCACGCTGTCCCCCGGGTATTGCTCTGTTCGAGGGAGGCTGCGCGATGCAGATCAACCGGCAGAGACTGTTGCGTTCAGCAAGCAGGCGGGTACGTCGAGGGAGGAGGGCCACAGGGAGGGTTGTGGTCTCCGCTCTCGGTTTCGGGGTGGCTTACTACTTCGACACGGAGAACGGTGGTCTCAGGCGCAAGCGGCTGCACGAGACCCTGCACCGGGTCGTGGCCGACATCGACTCGGCGCGGACCTCCGGAGACCGAGGGCTCTCTCCGGTGTTCCGTCCGGTGCGATACGCCCTCCGCGGCGAGGGTCGTGCCCGCGGCGGCACGGAGCACGTCGAGGCGGTGCGCTGACTGCGCTGATCCGGGCATCTTCCCTGTTCAGGGCCCGTCTTTTCTTGCGCGACGCCGCCACTGGTCCACCGTTGGCCTGATCCCTCAAACGGAGGCCGGGCCGGTAACGTAAGCCCGATGTGGCCGAACGACCGCGGTGTGACGGGTGCCGTGCGCCGCGCCGGCCGGTACCCGGTTGCGCGTGACTGAACCATCCGGGGTCGAGGCCGTCATGGAGCAGGTTCCGCCGGCGGCAGACCCCGCTCCTCGAACCGGCCGGACCTCGTCCCGCGGCAGTTGGTGGTGGGTGCCGGGAGCCATCACGGTGATCACGATCGCCAGCGTCATCGTCGTCACGCTCTCGCAGCTCCACCCGGGCATGTTGCTCACGAACACGACGACCACCGGCGGTGACACGGGCGCGCACATCGCAATGCCCAAGTTCCTCGAGAGTCTGATCAGCCATGGCCACCTCACGGGCTGGGATCCGGGCTGGTACGACGGCTTCCCGCTCTACACCTTCTACTTCACCATTCCCGACCTGTTCATCGCGATCGGCGGGTGGGTGATCCCCTATGGCGTCGCGTTCAAGCTGGGCACGATCCTCGGCTCGGTCATGCTCCCCGTCTGTGCGTGGGCCTGCGGCCGGTTCTTCCGGCTCCGCGCCCCGCTCCCCACCCTGTTGGCCGCCGCCACGCTGCCCTTCCTCTTCGACTACACGTTCACCATCTACGGCGGCAACCTGTTCTCGACGTTGGCCGGAGAGTACGCGTATTCCTTCAGTCTCTCGTTGGCGGTGCTGTTCCTCGGGCTCTTCGCCTGCGCGGTGAGGGAGGGTAGGTACCGCGGCTGGGCCGCGGTCGTGCTCGCCGGCTGCATCCTGTCGCACATCGTCCCGGGGATGTACGCGCTGGGCGGAGCGGCCGTCCTCACTGTCGTCGAGCTGCTGCCGAGACGCTGGGGCATCGACGATTCGGCCCTGCGGATCTGGCGGAACGACGCTGCCGCGGAGCCGGTGCCGCGGGCGCGCACCCTGTGGTGGGCCGGCTCGACGGTGGCGATCGGGGTGCTGCTCTCCGGGTGGTGGCTGGTGCCCTTCGGGCTGGAGCACGCGTACTCGTCGTCGATGGGCTACACCAACGTCGAAGGCTGGGCCCAGTACTTCCGGGAGGCCGATGCCTGGGCCCTCGTCCTCGCGGGCATCGGCGCCATCACCGCGTTCGTGACCCGGAGCCGCTTCGGCATCACCGTGACGGTGTTGGGCATCGTGTCGGCATTGGCGACCGCGCTCGACCCGCAGGGCAGCCTCTACAACGTCCGCCTCCTGCCCCTCTGGTTCATCTCCGTCTACCTCATGGCGGCCTGGGCCTTCGGGACGGGCTGCATCGCAGTGGCGACGGCGTGGCGTCGGGCGCAAGACCGTCGCCGGCGGGTCGCAGCCGAGCCGGCCTGGGAAGAAGCCGCGATGCCGTCCCGGCGCTGGGGCCCGGGTGCCGTCGGTGGCGCCATCCTCGGGCTGTTGGCCGTCATGGCGGCCGTCGTACCGCCGTTCATCCTCCCGGCGTCGTCGCTGCCGGTCACCGTGGGGCCGAACGAGGTGACGAACTGGTCCAACTACAACTACGAGGGATATCAGGGCCAGACCTCCTACCCGGAGTTCCACTCCCTCATGCAGACGATGGCGGCCGTCGGGAAACGCTATGGCTGCGGACGGGCGATGTGGGAGTACAGCGCCAGCGAGAATCGCTTCGGCACCCCCGAGGCACTCATGCTCCTGCCCTACGAGACGAACGGCTGCATCGACTCCATGGAAGGCCTCCTCTTCGAGTCCTCGACCACGACGCCGTACCACTTCCTCAATCAGGCGGAGCTGTCCGCCGGCCCGTCCGAGCCAGAAGTCGGCCTCCCCTACGGCTCCCTCAATGTGACGCTCGGGGTGCAGCACCTGCAACTGCTCGGGGTGAAGTACTTCATGGCGGAGACCCCTGAGGTCGAACAGGAGGCCGCGGCCGACCCGGACCTGCAGCTCGTCGCCAAGACCGGTCCGTGGACCTACGACTACAGCGGGGCCGTCACGCACACCACCTGGAACATCTACCTGGTGAAGGACTCGCCCCTCGTCACTCCCCTCGCCAACGACCCGGTCGTCCTCTCGGGGGTGGAGCCGGGGCCCTCGAGCTGGCTGGGGAGCGCGACGAAAGAGGGGCCGGCTCTGCAGTGGTACACCGACCCGAGCAAATGGGACGTCGAGCTTGCCCAGAGCGGCCCGCCGGAGTGGCCCCGGACCCCCGTGGACGACATCCGGCCGCCGGTCAAGCACGTCGGGACGACCCGGGTGACTGCGGTGTCGCAGACCGACTCGTCCATCAGCTTCCATGTCTCGAAGGTGGGGACGCCGGTGCTCGTCAAGGTCTCCTACTTCCCGAACTGGCACGCCAGCGGGGCCGACGGTCCGTGGCGGGTGACGCCCAACCTCATGGTGGTCGTGCCGACCAGTCACGACGTGTCGCTGACCTACGGGACATCGGGTGCCGATGTTCTCGGGTTGTTGGCCTCCCTGGTCGGAGTGGTGGCTCTGGCGGGGCTGTTCGTCGTGCCGACCCTCCGGAGCTGGAGGGCCAGGAGGAGAGCCTGATCGCCGTTGCGGAGGGCGGTCCTGCCCGGCGACCGTCGGGGGAGAGACAAAAGATACAGAAAGTGTCTAATATGTACTCTCGATGACGGCGGTGCTCCAGAACGTCGGCCCCGGTCGCGCCCCCGACGGCGCCTCCGGCGGGTCGTCCAACTCGACCGAGGAGCGGATCCTCACCGCCGCGCTCGGGCTCATCGGCCGGCGCGGCGTGCGCCGGCTCGGCATGCGGGAGATCGCCGAGGCGGCCGGGGTCTCGCGGGGCACCCTGTACCGGTACTTCCCCAGCAAGGAGCACGTGCTGGAGGCGGCGGCCGCCTTCGACGCGCAGCGCTTCTCCGACGGGATCGACGACGTGCTGTCCGCCGCGGTCTCTCCCGAGGAGCGCATCACCGCCTTCATGGCCTATGCCTTCGACTTCATCCGCACACACCCCTGCCGTCCTCTCTTCGAGTCCGAGTCCGGCTTCGTCATGCGCTACCTGCTCGACCACCTGCCGTCGTTGCGGGGAGAACTCGTGCTGCGGCTCGGGGACGCCCTCGACGCGGTGCCAGCCGTGGCGGCGGGCTCGCTCGGCCGCGAGCAGCTGGCCGACGTCATCGTCCGCCTCTTCGCGTCGAGCTGGATCATCCCCGAGACGGACGACGCCTCGCTCGTGCAGTCAGTCAACCGCATTTTGCAGATCAGATCGGAGTAAGCAGATGTCAGAGACTTTGGAGACCAACCAGGGGGACGCCGGCCACGGCGACGACTCGAGCTCGACGCTGAACATGGGTCCCGAGATGGCCGCCAACCCGCAGCCCGTCTGGAAGATGCTGCGCGACGACATGCCGGTCTTGCCGATCGACGGGATGCTTTCGAGCCGAGCCGTGATGCTGTCGCGCAAGGAAGACATCATGGAGGCCCTCCGGCACCCCGAGATCTTCTCGTCCAACATGGACGCGGTCGACCTCAAGAACAAGCGGCCGATGATTCCGCTGCAGATCGACCCTCCCGACCACAAGAAGTTCCGCAAGCTCCTCGACCCGATCTTCGCTCCCCGCAAGATGCAGGCGATGGACGCCGAGGTGTCGGCTCTCGTCAACAACCTGATCGATGGTTTCATCGACAAGGACGAGGTGGACTTCGCCAAGGAGTTCTCGGTCCCGTTTCCCTCCGTGGTCTTCCTCACGCTCCTCGGACTGCCTCCGGAGGACCTCGACACCTTCCTCACCATGAAGGACGGCATCATCCGACCGGACCACGTCACCGGCAAGCCCCGGGACTCGAAGGAGGCCAGCGACTACCAGCAGAAGATCGCGGACTCGGTCTACGACTACTTCAACCAGGTGCTCGACAAGCGTGAGCAAGAACGCCAGGACGACCTGCTCTCGCTCTTCCTCGACGCCGATATGGAGGGCGAACGGCTGACCCGCGAGGACATCCTCGACATCTGCTTCCTCTTCCTCATTGCCGGCCTCGACACCGTGACCGCCACACTCGACTGCATGTTCTCCTTCCTGGCCCAGAACGCGGACCACCGGCGCCAGCTGGTGGATGACCCTTCGATCATCCCGAACGCCATCGAAGAGCTGCTGCGCTGGGAGACCCCGGTCATGAGCATCGCCCGTGTCGCCGTGACCGACACCGAGCTCGGCGGCTGTCCCGTGCACGCCGGGGACCAGCTCATGGTCATGATCGGCTCGGCGAACACCGACCAGGCCGAATTCCCCGACGGTGACGTCGTGCGCTTCGACCGCGAGGTCAACCCGCACATCGCCTTTGGCGGCGGCATCCATCGATGCCTGGGCTCGCACCTGGCCCGCCTCGAGCTGCGGGTGGCATTGCGGGAGTGGCACAAGCGGATCCCCGACTACGAGGTCGTGCCGGGCCACACGCTCGTCTACACGGCTGGCATCCGCTCCATCGACCACTTCCCGATGCGCCTCACGGCGCGGGCGTAGCCGCATCGGCACTCCGCCGACCGCCGTCGGCCACCTGCTCGGTCCAGCGGCCCTCGTGCCAGTAGCGCAGTTCGTGGCGTCCCGCGGGGTCCGGGTACCAGCCTGACGGGGCGTCGTCGGGGCGCGACGCCGAGCTGTTCCTGCGCTCGCGCAGCCGGGCCGACCGGCTCAGGGCGGTCAGCTCGGTCACGAGCCGGTCCGCCTCCTCGACCCCGCGGTCCCGGAACTCGGCCCGCGCCCGCTTCCCGGCGACGTCGACGTGGACGGTGGCCAGGCCGAGGGGTCGCTGCAGCGGGCCCTGGACCCGCCGGATGCTCTGCGTCTTCTCCAAGGGCACCCAGGTGGTGGCCCGGTTGAGGCGACCCGTCACGCACACGGCGTGCGCGCCGTCGTGTCCGGCGGAGAGGAAGTGGAAGCTCAGCGGGGCCTTCAGGCGGGCCCGCCCCGGCGGTGCCGTCCGCTCCGGATCCGGTGCGCCGAGCAGGCGGGCCAGGAGGTGCCAGGAGTCCTGCTGCGACCCCACGGGGAGCAGCGCTTTGCGGACCACGTTCGTGCCCTCGCCCCGCTGGTTGCGCGCGGTGGAGCCCGCCACGTCCACTTCGAGACGGCACCACCCGAAGGGTCGCCACAGCAGGGGCTCCACCTGGCGCACCGCCTGGATCCTGCCGTAGGGCACGGTCTCAGAGGTGGTCTGCAGCAACCCGCGCCGGATGCGCACGCCCTCGGGAGCCTCGACGGCAATGAAGGCGAACTGACCCGAGAGCCGGCGCCAGATGACGCCGGCGGCGCTGAGGAGGTAGACGACGAGGAACCCCGCCGCGGCGGCCGCCGTCTTCGGTTCGAACTGGTCGAGCACGGCCAGCGCGGCCACTGTGCCGATGAGCAGGATCGTGATCAGGGAGAGGAAGACGGACGCGAGCAGGCGACCCGTGTCCACGGTGGCCATCGGCAGGCCGGTGTTGCTCGACACGGCGACGTCGGCGTCGACGTGGCCCGCCAGCAGCACCAGGCGCAACTCGGCCGCCTGCGCCTCGGACAGGTAGGCGAGCTTGCCGTCGGTCGACCCCGATCCCGCCAGGCGGATGCGCAACTCCGAGACGCCGAGCAGGCGCGCCAGGAGGGGACGGACGATGTCGACCGCCTGGATGCGGGCCAGCGGGAGCCGTCGGGAGTCCTTCTTGACGAGCCCGGTCTCGATCCTGAGCGTGTCCCCCTCGAGGCGCCAACGGGTCACGATCCAGTGGACGTAGCCGTAGACGGCGGAAGCCAGGGTGATCACCACGAGATAGACGGTCTGGGCCTGGCCGTTCTCGGCCTTCGAGTGGAGCGTCGACACCAGGAAGAGGAGGACGAGGGCCGGGGCGAACCGGCCCACTCGGGCCAGGGGCGTGAGCGGGTGGAGACGCTGCCAGTCGTCGTCCGGGTCGACAGGTTCAGGGACGACCTCGGTCACATCCCCGCCGCCATCGACTCGCCCAGCTCGGTGAGCCGGTCGCGGAGGCGCGCCGCCTCGGCCCGCTCGAGCCCGGGGATGCGGGCGTCGCTGGCCGCCGCCGCCGTGTGGAGTTTGACCGTCGACAGCTGGAAGAGGCGCTCGACCGGTCCGGCCGTGACTTCGACGAACTGCATCCTTCCGTAGGGCACGACGGAGAGCCGTTGCACCATGACCCCGCGGGCGACGATGAGGTCCTCGTTGCGCTCCTGGTAGCGCCAGGCCCGGAAGCGACGGCGCAGGAACCATGAAAGCGTCGCGCCCAGTGCCACCACCACCACGACGCTGATGAGCCCGGCCAACAGGCTGACGGCGGCCACGAAGACCAGCCCGAAGAACGCCGCGAGCACCACCGAGATCGTCACCACCTCGGCCCGCCGCATCCGCCACAGGCCCGGGGAAGGGTGGAGCCAGAGCTGTTCGCCCCCCGTCGTCACGGATACGACGTTAAGGGAACGCCCCGACCTAGGGTGGCAAATGTGACCCGGTTGCGCAGTTCCTCGACAAGAAAGCTGGCCATGGCGCTGGAGCCCGTCGCCGGCCAGGTGTACTTCTCCCCCGAATGCCACGCGGCCTACGCCGAGCTCGGCTTCTCGCCCAGCCCGGGGTCGCTCCCCGGTGGCGTGCAGCTCCCCGACGGGCCGGCCTACTTCACGAGCCGTGGTTCTGTGATGGGTCAGGTGCCCGGCGAGGTGGTCGCCGCCGCGTTCGCGGTCTTCAACCCCGACGCGGTGGTGCCGGCGGTCGAGTTCGGCTGGACCAAGGTGGACGCGGCCACCGTCTGTGCGGCGCGTACCCGTGGTGCGGTCGGCCAGTTGGTGCGGGTCCTCGGCACCGAACCTGCCGGTCTGGAGCGCGCGACGGAGCTGTTGGCCGCGGCGGTGGCGCCGCTGCGTCCCGAGGGCAAGCCGCTCTTCGCCGGCCTCCTGAGCGCCGGACTGCCCGGGGACCCGATGGGCGACATGTGGCGTCTCGCGGACCTGTTGCGTGAGTACCGGGGCGACGCCCACACGGCGGCCTGGACATCGGCCGGCCTCGACGCGACCGAGGTCGGACTGCTCACCGAGCTCTACTGGGGCCTCCCGATGCGGAGTTACATCCGGACGCGTGCGTGGTCGGCCGATCAGCTCGATGCGGCGGAGGCCCGGCTGGCGGATCGGGGCCTGGTCGCCGAGGGCGCGTTCACGGCCGAGGGGCGAGCGTTGCGCGAGTCGGTCGAGGTGGCGACCGACGCCCAGTGCGACGTCATCGTCCATGCCCTCGGTGACTCGTTCGACGAGTTGCTCGCCCTTCTCGTCCCGTGGGGCCAGGCGATACGGGACGCCGGGGGATACCCGCCCCAAGGCCCGCACGACCTGGCACCTGTTCGTTGAGGCTCAGGCGAGCGGGCGATGCTCCGTGCCGTCGCCGGGCGTGATGAAGAGCGCCGAACCTGGCTCGTGGACCCGGGCCGTGTGCCACACGTTCGCAGGATTGACCATGGCCTCGCCCGGTCGCAGCTCGACGACGTGGTCGGTGCCGTCGAGCTCCTGCACGATGTCGACGCGACCTGAGAGCAGGACGACGACCTCTTCCCCGGCCGGGTGGCGTTCCCAGCCGTCCCATGTCGCGTCCTGGGCGATGATGCAGACCAGCCGCCCCTCCTTCCCGTCGGAGGCGAACCTGCGGCGATAGGCCTCGACGTGCTCCGCAGACCACTCGAAGTCGGGCAGCGGGGTCGCGGTGGAATCCCGGCCCAGGTGGACGAAGGTGCGGGTGAGGTCGAAGGCGTCGAGGGCACCGGACTGCTCGTCGCTCATCGACCGGCCCCTGGGCTCAATACAGCGGCGACCATGCGGCGCTGCGCAGCAGGCGGCTCTCCCAACGGTCGCGCACTTCGAGGGCGTCGTGCAGCCATGTCCCCGGCGCCGACGCCTCGGGCGGGAGGTCGTGGCCCAGCATCCACATGACGGCCTTCGTGTTGACCACGCGCTGCCAGAGGATCACCTCGGTCGTCATGTGGGTCCCGTAGACGGGCTGGAAGGCGGCCTCGAGCTCGATCATGCCCGTGCCCTCCTCCTTCTGGCTGCTCAGCGTGTGGTCGTAGAGCGTGCCCGCCTTCTGGAGGTAGGCCTCGAGCCCGCCGGCGTAGGGCCAGGCGGTGTCCTCCATGAACAGCGAGTTCTTGTGAGTCTCGCCGTTCACCGGCACGGTGGCGAGGTCGATCTCCTGCAGCGGGGACCAGGGCACGGGCTGCATCACCTTGGCCTCGCTGGAGTGGCGCATGGCGTCGACCTTGGCCGACCATGCCGCGAGGTCACCTCCCGCGCACGCGCTCGGCCAGCTCCTCCCACGCCGTGGCGTCGCGGCAGCCGGTGATGGAGACCACCGTGTAGGCCTGCCCGCTGCCGTGGGCCAGGCGCAGGTACCAGAGCAGCCTGCTCCCGTCCGACTTGGCCAGCGCCGGGAGATACTCGTCGCGGAAGGCGTCGTCGAAGGCGTCCTCCTCGGCGCCGGCGACGCGGTGGACCTGGTGCAGCAGCAACACGGTGTGTACCCCCTGTATCGAGAGCCCATGGCGAGGTTGCCACGGGCGAGCGGACTGAAGCGTGAACGGGCTAACGGGTGGTGGCGATCCCCCCGTCCACCGGGATGATGGCGCCGGTCAGGTACGCCCCCGCTCGCGACGAGAGGTAGATGGCGGCGCCGGCCATGTCGTCGGGCCGGCCGATGCGCTTGAGCGGCGCGCTGGCGGCGATCTGGGCACCGAAGGCCTCCAGCGTGGCCGCCATCATCTTGGACTCGAAAGGCCCCGGTGCAATGGCGTTGACGGTGACGAGCGGCGCCAGGCGCTTGGCCAGGTGGCGGGTCAGCTGATGCACGGCGGCCTTGGAGGCAGAGTAGGAGTACGTCTCGAGGGCAGGCACCCCGATCCCGTCGATCGACCCGATGTTGATGACCCGGGAGGGCTCGTCGACCGTCCCCGCCTTTTCGAGCAGCGGGACGAGGAACTTGGTCAGGTGGAAGACGCCCTTGACGTTGAGGGCGAGCACGCGCTCGAAGGCGGCCTCGTCGAAGTCCGCCAGCGGCGTGCCCCAGGTGGCGCCGGCGTTGTTCACCAAGATGTCGAGCGCGCCCTCGCGCCCCGCCACTTCGTCAGCCAGACGCCGGCATTCGTCCTCGGTCGACAGGTCGGCCTGAAGGGCGACGCAGGTCCCCTTGGCCGACAGCTCGGCGGCCACCTCCTCGAGGACGTCCGCTTTGCGCGACGAGATGTAGACCTTCACGCCGGCATCGACGAAGCCCTCGGCGATCATCTTGCCGATGCCACGGCTTCCGCCGGTGACGAGTGCCGTCTTCCCGGCGATGTCGAAGAGGTTCGATGCGGTCATCGGTCCATTGTGCCCGGCGGGCTCACGGGGCGGCCAATGCCAGCGCGCTCCGCACGAGAACGGCGGTGCCGACGCGCAGCGACTCGTCCTCGACCAGGAAGGAGGGGCTGTGGTGATTGCCGCTCGAGCCGTCGGCCGCCGCGCCGCCGACGAAGAAATAACAGCCGGGCAGGTGGTGCAGGAACTCGCTCACGTCGTCGCTGGGAGCGGCCGGCGGCATGCGGAAGACCTGGTCGGGGCCGATGACCACGCTCGCCTCCGCCTCCACCACCGCCGTGGCCGTCTCGTCGTTCACGACGGCACGCGTGTGCTCGGGCACCTCGAGCTCGACGTGCACGCCCTGGTCGTCGCCGACGGCGTCGCACAGGCCCTGCAGTCGGGCCAGGGCCTCTTGATGCTGGGCCTCGGTGAAGGTGCGCAGCGTCCCGGTCACCCGGGCCGAGGTGGGCACCACGTTCGACGGCGGTGCCCGCGTTGATCGTGCCCGCGCTGCAGACGCAGTCGGTGCCTTCGTAGTGCAGGCCCGATGCGGCCTCGCCCAGCCGGCTGACCAGCTCGGCCGTCGCCCGGATGACGTCGCCGTGGGCCGAGGGCATGGCGCCGTGCCGCCCTGGCCCGCTGATCGTGATGCGGAAGGAATTGGCCTCGGACATGGCGATGCCCGACCGCAGCGCGATGAAGCCCGAGGGTGCCTGGGAGGTGACGTGGAAGCCGACGAGGCGCGCCCCTTCCATGGCGGTCAGCGCGCCCCGGTCGAGCATGGCCTTGGCCCCGCACATCGCCTCCTCGGCCGGCTGGAACAAGAAGACGTAGCGGCCCGGCAGGTCCTCCCGCCGCGCCGCGAGGAGTGAGGCCGCTCCGAGCATGGAGGCCACGTGGACGTCGTGCCCGCAGGCGTGCATGACACCCTCGATCTCCGAGTGGACGACCCGCGCCTCGTCCTCTTGCACCGGCAGCCCGTCGATGTCGCCCCGAAGGACGACGCTGCGCCCGGGCCGACCGCCCTCCATGGCGAAGATGCCGCCGGTCTCGGTCACTCTGATCGCCTCGTCAATGCCGAGCGAGGCCATGTGGTCGCGGATCAGCGCCGTGGTGTCGTGCTCGGCGAACGCCAGCTCGGGCCGGCGGTGCAACACGTGCCGCAGGTCGACCATGTCGTCGAACACGGTGTCGGCCGGGGCCGCACCGAAGAGCTCGCTCACGTCAACGGCCGAGGAGGTCGCGGGCGATGTGCGTCACCTGGATCTCGTCGGTGCCCGCGTAGATCTGGAAGACCTTGGCGTCGCGCGCCAGCTGCTCCACCCGGAACTCGGACATGTACCCGTTGCCGCCGAAGAGCTGGACCGCCTCCATGGCGACCTCCGAGGCGGCTTGGGCCGAGTAGAGCTTCATGGCCGAGGCCTCGGCCAGGGTGAGGCTCTTGCCGGCCGAGCTCATCTCGATGTGGCGGAACACGAGGTTCTCCACGTTGAGGCGGGCGATCTCCATGCGGGCCAGCTTCAGCTGAATGAGCTGGAACTCTGCGATGGGCCGTTCCCACAGGAGACGGTCCTTGGCGTACTGCACCGACAGCTTCAGGCACTCTTCGATGAGGCCGAGCGACATGGCGGCCACCCCGGCCCGCTCGGTGACGAAGTTCCCCTTGGCGCTGTCGCGACCTTCGCTCCCACCCTTGCCCTCGCTCTCGCCGAGGAGGCGGTCCTTGCCCACGCGCACGTCCGTGAGGAACAGCTCGCCTGTCGGCGACGAGTGCAGTCCCATTTTGCGGAACGGTTTGGACTGCTCGAGACCGGGCATGCCGCGGTCGAGGATGAAGGTGAGGACGGGGCGCGAGCGCAGCGCCGTCTCAGTGCCGTCGTCGAGCTTGGCGTAGAAGACGATCGTGTCGGCGTACGGGCCGTTGGTGATGAACGTCTTGTTGCCGTTGAGCACGTACTCCTCGCCGTCCCGTAGGGCGGATGACTTCATGCCGCCGAGGGCGTCGGAACCCGAGTCGGGCTCGGTGATGGCCCAGGCCCCGACCTTGTCCAGCGTCATGAGGTCAAGGCCCCAGCGTTCCATCTGGGCTGGGGTGCCTCCCTTCATGATGGTGCCGCCGGCCAGGCCGGTGCTGACCCCGAGGGCCGTCACGATGCCCGGGCAGTAGTGGCACAGCTCGATGATCGGGATGAGCGTCATGGCCGCGTTGCCGCCGCCCTCGGAGCGCTCGGACGGGGCCGCGCCCGACGTCTTGCGCTCGAGCGCCCGCTTGAAGGAATCGCGGGCCAGGGCGTCGAGGCCGAAGGTCCGGTACAGCTTGCGGATCACCTCGTACGGCGGCGTGTCACCGTGCTCGAGGTCGTCGACGTTCGGCTTGACCTCTTCGTCGACGAACCGCCGTACGGCGTCGCGGATCGCCAGTTGCTCTTCGGACCACTCGAACATGACTGCCTCCCCGGGGGCCTCAGGCGTCCGCCGGGCCCCGCCGGTGCCGACCCTACAGGTCCGCCCTAGGCGTCGGCGATCCGCTTCAGCGTGTTGCGGTCGGTGTGGACGACCTGTTCGGGCGTCCCGGCGTGGTGGAACACCGTCGTCTCCGAGTAGGTGAACTCGCCGTCGACGCCGGTGTCGACGGTCACCTCGTACCGGATGGCTCGGGCGTTCTTGTCCAGCCAGTTGTTCGACAGAATGCCGTAGGTCTGGCTGCCGACATTCGCCTCCAGGCTGTAGGTGGTTGCCTCAGCCGCCACCGTGGCGCCCGCCACGATGGCGGAGCCCCGCGGGACGAGGATGCAGCGGACCACCTCGTTGTCACGGGCGTCCCAGAGCCAGTACCCGACCTCGGTCTGAGACGGATTCTCCTCGGTGCCCCGCCAGGCCGCCCTCCGGTAGTCGAGCCCGTAGAGCACCTGGCTCCGGTTCTCCACCGGACCGAACGGCTTGAAATCGATGTGCTCGCGGTACGGGGTGAGGCCGATCCTCCCCTCCTCGTTCCCGTACGCAACGTCGTCGCCCTGCTCGCCTTCCCACACTCCCGCCAGCCGGGCCAGGGGGCCCCATTCAGGTCCTGCGCTCAACGCTCGGTCCTCCTCGCCGCTCGGGTGGTGCGCCAGCTCCGCGCCACCTTAGAAGGTGGCGCCGGACGGCAGAAACCCGTGGGCCCACCGCCGGGTCGTGGGAGGCAGAGCGTGGCGGCTAATGCGACGGAAAGGTGCCGAGATCGGGTTCCTGCCCCGGCACCTCCTCCGGTGTGACGCCGGCGGGCGCCGTGGGGGAGGGCGTTGGTCACGCTGCGAAAGCGGGTGAAGAACCCACGCCCCCCCTGGGGGGCGCTCTCGGAGTGGCGCTGGGTGCGGGCCACGACGATGCGGCTCGACACCAGCAGGAGGAGGACGATGACGATCAGGATGAGCGCGGCGTCGTACGAGATGTAGTGCTTCTGCACCGACGGGTCGTTGTAGTACGTGAACACCACGTAGGTGAGGTAGGGGAACTGCGCGTGGGTCAGCGAGTGCGGCAGCGTGTTGGAGAACCCGGCCGTGTAGATGAGGGGCGCCGTCTCGCCACAGGCGATGGCCAGGGCCAGGAGCAGCCCGGTGGCGATGCCGGGCAGGGCGCTCTTCAGCACGACCTTGCGCAGGCCGTAGCCGGCCGACATGCCCAGGGCGGCCGCGCCCTCCCGGTAGCCCGTCGGCACCTGGCGCAGCGAGTTCTCGGTGGTCTTGGCGATGTAGGGGATCACCATGATGGAGAGGATGATGAGCGCCGAGGCCAGCGAGAAGCCCCAGTGGAGCCCGACGACGAGCGCTACGTAGCCCACGTAGCCGAGCACGATGGAGGGAAAGCCCGACAGGATGTCCGAGGCGGTGCGGAGCGGGCCGCTGAGCCGGCCGCCGATCTTCTTCGGCTGGGTGAACTCGGCCAGGTGGATGCCGGCCAGCACGCCGATGGTGCCGGCGATGATGAAGACGCCCACCATGAGGATCAAGGTGCCCAGAATCTGGTCCCGCAGGCCGCCCCCGGTGGGGGTGAGCTGGGTCCACAGGACGCTCCACTGCCAGTGCGACCAGGCCCTCGTGAGGACGCCCAGCAGCAGCCAGGCGGCCGGGGCCATGATCAGCACCAGCGCCAGGTAGGTGAGGAGCCTGCCACGTGACGGTCGAAACGCGGCGGCGGCGGGTGGCGGGCCCGCCGGCCAGCGTGGTGGACGCCATCAGGCGCCCCCGACCGGAGCGCCCACGCGCCCTGTCCGCCTGATGATCATGCGGGCGAGCAGGTTGACCCCGACCGAGATGACGGCCAGCACGAGGGCCAGCTCGGCCAGGGTGGCCACGGCGAAGCCCGTGCCGTCGGTGAGGGCGCCGTCGAGCTGGGTGAGGATGGTGGCCGCCACCGTGGTGAAGGGGAGGTAGATCGTCGGCGGGATGTGCAGCGAGGCACCGCCGATCATGGCGATGGCGATGGTCTCGCCCAGCGCCCGCCCGAGGCCGAGCACGGTGGCGCCGATGATGCCGGAGCGCACCCACGGGAGCGTCACCTTGTTCGCCACCTCCCAGTCGGTCATGCCGAGCGCGGACGCCCCCTCCTTGGGGAGCGGGGGGACCTGCTGGAACAGGTCGCGGGTGGTCGAGGCGATGATGGGGACGATCATGAGGGCGAGCACGATGCCCGCCGCCAGGAGGCCTTCCCCGGTGCCGGTCGGGTTCCGGAAGTAGCGCAGAACCGGGACGTCGGGCACGTTGTTGGCGATGGCCGGGAAGACGTTCTTGGCCAGCCACGGGCCGAAGGTGAGGATGCCCCACAGACCGATGACCACGCTCGGGATGCCGGCCAGGATCTCAATGGTGAAGCCCAGCGGCTTCGAGATCCACGTGGGCATCCGCTCGGTCAGCGCGAAGGCGGCGCCGATGGAGAGCGGCACGGCGATGACGATGGCGATGAGCGGAGGAGACCACCGTCCCCCAGATGATGGCCCAGGCGCCGAATTGGGCCCCCATCGGATGGGCCACGCCGTTGGTGTGGGCGATGGTGCCGTATCCGTTGCCGTACGTCCAGTTGCGCCCGTAGAGGAAGTACCAGCCGTTGACCCGGATGGCCGGCCACGCCTTGACGGCCAGCACCGAGACGGCGAACACGAGGGCCGCCAAGGGCAACAGCACGGCGATCCAGGCCGAGCTGCGCCAGGCGTGCTCCTCGTTGCGACGGGCGAAGTCCAGCAACCGCCGAGGCGCCGGGGGCTTGCCCATCGATCCCGCTTGCGGCGTGGCGGGGACACGCCCCGCCACGCCGCCGACGGTTGCCATCGCTACTTGATGCTCAGGATCTGCTTGACCGACTGCGCCGTGACCTTGGTCGGCAGCGGCTGGAAGTCGACCTGCGACAGGTACGAGCTCGCCGAGCCCTGCTTCGGGTTGATCGCCCACTCGAGCACGGACCGGATGTTCTTGGCGTCCGAGGAGGACGACTGGTCGTTCGACACGATGGCGTACTCGTAGTTGACGATCGGGTAGCCCTGGTCGATGTTGCCGTAGATGAGGGAGATGGTCCCGTTGGCCGGGGTCTTCTTCACGAAGCCGGCGGCCTCGGCGGCGATCGACGTCTGCGTCGGCAGGACGTATTGGTCCTTGGCGTTGCCGAGTGCGGCGTAGCCGAGACCGGCCTGCAGGACCTGCGTCTGGTAGCTGATGCCGATGTAGGCGACGCAGCCCGGCGTGGCCTTGCAGCCCGAGACCATGCCCGAGTTGCCGCTCTCGCCCAGCGCACCCGGCGCGTTCGGCCACGGGACGGTCGTGTTGAAGCCGATCTTGGCACCCCAACCCGACGGGTCGGCCTTGGACAGGTAGGTGGTGAACAGGAACGTGTCACCGCTGCTGTCCGACCGGTGCAACGTGACGATCGGCAGGTTGGGCAGCGTCACCCCGGGGTTGGCGCTGGCGATCTGCGAGGCGTTCCAGTTGGTGACGGTGCCCGAGTAGATCTGCGACAGCAGCTTCCCGCTCAGCTTCAGGTGCGCCGTGATGCCCGGGATGTTGTAGGCCACGAGCTGGGCCGAGATCGCCAGCGGGATGTTCTTCAGGTGCGGGCTGGCCTGGACATTGGCCGGCGACAGGTAGGCGTCAGAGGCGCCGATGTCGATCGTCCCGTTGGTGGCGTCCGAGATGCCGGTGCCCGGACCCCGTCCCTGCCGTCTGGATCGTGGTGTTCGAGTACTTCTCGTTGTACCCGCTCGCCCACAGGTTGAAGAGTGGGTAGAGGAGGGTGCTCCCGGTCTCCGTCACCTGGCCGCCGGCCGGCTTCTCCACGCCGCCGGAGGGCAGCTTGGCGGCGGACGCGGCCGTGCTGAGGACGACCGAGCTCAGCGCGAGCCCCGCCGCCGCAACGGCGGTGATCACTCCTCGCCGCAGTCGCGTCGCTCTCATCAGTCTTGTCACAGGTTCTCTCCTTGTGGTGGTGGTTTGGTCGGTGTTGCTCTGGGTGAGTCGGTTGATGTGGCTTGTGATGTGCACTGGACCCCACCCCTCACAGAGTCCGAAAATTTGCCGCCTAGCCCATCCGCCCCGTGACGTAGCGCTCGGTGTCCGGGTGCGACGGCCTGTTGAACAAGTCGTCGGTCGCTCCGTACTCGACGAGAGCCCCCTGGTAGAAGAACATCGTCTGGTGTGACACCCGCATGGCCTGGCCGAGGTTGTGGGTCACCACGATCAGGGTCAGCGCCGGCTGTCAGCGTCTTGAGCAGTGCCTCGATGGACTCCGTCGTGACGGGGTCGAGCGACGAGGTCGGCTCGTCGAGCAGCAGGACTTCCGGCCCCACGGCGAGGGCGCGGGCCAGGCAGAGCAGCTGTTGCTGACCGCCCGACAACCGGAAGGGCGAGTCGTTGAGACGGTCCTTGACGGCGTCCCACAACCCGACCTCGGTCAGCCGGCGCTCGCACACCACATCGAGCTGCTTGCCCTTGGCGATGCGGTGCGCCTTGACGCCGGCGACCACGTTGTCCTTGATCGACATCGGGAACGGGTTCGGCCGCTGGAACAACATGCCGACACGCCGGCGCAGGGTCAACAGGTCGACGTGCTGCGCCCACAGGCTCTCGTCGTCGAGGATGACGTCCCCTTCGCGCGTGAAGCCGGGCACGCGGTCGTTCATCCGGTTCAGAGTGCGGAGAAAGGTGGACTTGCCCGAACCGGTGGGACCGATCAGCGCGGTGATCGAACCTCGCTTCAGGTCCACGTTGATGTCGTTGAGGACGATTCGGCCCGAGAAGCCCAGATTCAGATTGACGGAGCGCATGACGCACTCGGGACGGAACGCGTCCGGATCGAGGGCCTGCAGCGCCCTGTCGACATCGGACTGCACCTCGGTCGTAACGGGATTGAGACTTGTCCGGTTGATGTCGCCCGTCGGCCACGCCCAGGAACGTAGCCAGGCCAGGTGAACGCAAGGCAACAGGAGTGCTATCCCGAGGTGAACGTTTGTTTACGTTCGAGAAAGACGACCCGTGGCTGAGGAGCTCAGAATCAGCCTGGGATCCCGGTCAGCCCCGCAGCAACCCGGTTCCTCTCTCTTGTTGGGCCAGGGCCTCCTGGTGGGACGCGGCGATCGCGAGCACGATACCGGGGGCCCAGGCGACGACGGCGAGGCAGGCGAGCGCGGCGGGGATGGACAGCACGAGGGCCGTCCCGGTCGAGAACAGGGCACTGGCAGCGGTCACCGTGCTGAGGAATCCGGCGAGGAGCCAGGCGATCCACCAGTGCAGGACGCGGCGCCGGTGTGGGTGACCGGGCGGGAGGCAGTCGCGAACGGCGGAGTAGGGAATCCACAGGTTGACGACGGGCACGAACCACGAACCGACGCCCCAGGCCGGCGAGGAGCGGGACGGGATGCCGAGGGCGCGTCCGGCCGATGCCGCCCGGTGCTGCCAGATGCAGGCGACGACCACCGCGGCGAGCGTGATCACGCCGACGAGGAGTCCGACCGGGGCGAGTGAGTTGCTCGGCGCGTGGTACGGGGGCGGCGTGAGCCCGTGTTGCGCGTCATGAAAGTCGATGCGGAACTGGTGGCCGGCGGAGCGCAACTGGTCCGCGTTCACCCGTTGGAGGACGAGGCTGACGAGGAAGTAGACGGCCGGCACCGCCACGGCGAAGCGTGCCAGTGGGACCATGCGGCGCTCGACGTCCACGCGCTGGCTCGCGGTGGACGTGTTGAGCCGCTCGGCGGCCCCGGCCCAGGGCGCCACCTGTGTCGCCGGCCCCTGTGGCGGCGCGGTGCCCGGCGGCGACGGGTGCCCGGGGGCGGTGGCGGTTGCTGTGGGAGCACGGTGGCCTCCGACCAGGCGTAGCCGTCCCACCAGCGCTGACCCGGGCCGCCGGCGGGATCGGGGTACCACCCGGGCGGCGCGCCGGGATACCCGCTGTGCTCGCTCACCCACCCATCCTGTCAAAGCCGCGGCCTCTTCCCGTGTCGGCACAGCGTCGGCGCATGCGGAGCTTCGGCGGGCGGGTGCCACGGGCACCATCTGCCGGCCGCTGGTGACCCTGATTCCCCGACCTTCAGGGGACCCTCGCGGCAACCAAAGTCTCAACGCAATACGGGACGAGCCCATCGGATCTGTCGCGAAAATAACGGGCGATGAGGTCGTGACGCGTTGGATGATCGGCGACCTCGAGGTCGCAGCGCTCAATGAGCTCTTCGATCGCGGCAACTGACCACCCAGCCTGGACCGGTTCACCGGACGCCGCTGCCAGTTGGGAAAAGATCTCGTGGAACCTCTTCGCGTTGTCATCCAAGAGGGAGTCTTCAGCGAAGTACGAAAAGACGACTTCTGAACCGGTCTCACAGTGGCCGATCGTGCGCAAGGTCGCCTCAATGACCTCGGCGGTCAGGTATGGAGTGACTCCGAGCCAGGAGAACATGGCGGGTCGGTGCCAGTCGAATCCGGCCCGGTCCAAGCCATGGCGCAGTGACTCGATCTCGAAGTCAATCGGGACGAAGATCTGGGTGTCTGCAACTGGAAGCGCGAGATCGGCGATGCGCTCGCGCTTCCAGTGCTTGCGAAGCCGGGTGGTCGACCTCGTACACCGTCAGAGATCGCAAGAGGTCGGGACGTCGCCATCCGAACGAGTCAAGACCCGCGCCGAGCACCACGTACTGTGCAAAAGGGGCCTGGGTCAGGCGATCCTCCGCGTACCGCGAACGGGTGGCGATTCCTGCGAACACCTCGCGCTGAACTTCGAGCGGGAACAACGAGTCGCCGAGCTCTTTGATCTGTCGCCATGATTGTCCGGTCAGGATCAGCGCGAACGGGTCATCGAGCACCCACGGCGGTTCCTCTTCCAGGCGAAGGCGACCGCGTGCAACCGCTGCCAACATCGCGGTCCTGCTTGGGGCAGCTTCCATGCGGCTCCTTGTGGCCCCGGTTTCGAGCTCCGCACAATGTCGTATTCGCCCACCAATGTGCCATAGCGTGAGCGGTGTCTGCACCGCTCGTGCCGGGCCCGCCCGGAACTAGAGCAGGACTTCCGCCATCTCCTCGAGCGCGCCGATGTGCGCGTCCGTGCCGGTGAGTCCCGCGTGCATGGTGTTGAGCGACAGGTGCGTTGCCCCCGCGGCCTGCCAACGGCGGGCGTGTTCGGCGATCTTGTCGTGGTCCCGGGTGGCGTATTCCAGCCGTCCCTCGAACTGCAGATTCGAGAGGTCACGTCCGGCCTCGGCGGCGCCCTCACGGATGAC
The DNA here is from genome assembly GCA_963840245.1 of uncultured Acidimicrobiaceae bacterium. Taxonomy (GTDB): domain Bacteria; phylum Actinomycetota; class Acidimicrobiia; order Acidimicrobiales; family RAAP-2; genus Bog-473. Next base: position 88,534 of record CAWIYI010000020.1, on the reverse strand, counting down.
CTCGAGTGCCGGTTCCAAGCCGCCGCCCGGCCGGACTTGGGGGAACCAGCCGTCGGCGATGCGACCCACCCGTCGCAGCGCGGCTGGCGCGTGGCCTCCGATCCAGATCGGGATCGGCCGCTGCACCGGCGGCGGGGCGAGTCCGGCCGCCCGGATGTGGTGGAAGCGGCCGTCGACCGTCACGCTCCGTTCGGTCCACAGGGCGCGCAGCACGGCGACCTGCTCCTCCAGAATGGCCGCCCGCTGCTCGAAGGGCATGCCGAGCGCGTCGTATTCGAGCTTGTTCCAGCCGATGCCGAGTCCCAGTCGGAAGCGCCCGCCGCAGAGCAGATCGACCTCGGCCGCCTGCTTCGCCAGCAGCGCAGTCTGGCGCTGTGGCCCGATGAGGATCGAGGTGGCGAAGGCCAAGTTCGTGCGGCCGGCCAGGTAGGCGAACATCGTCAACGGTTCGCGAAAGGTGTCGTCGATCGTGTACGGGCCGCCGAGCTGACCGAGCACCGCGGTGTCCCCACCCAACACGTGGTCGTAGGCCGCCAGATGCGAATAACCCAGGTCCGCGACCGCCTGCCCGATGGCGCGGACCGCGCCGGGGTCACCGCCTGCTTCGGTCTGGGGAAAGATCACGCCGATGTCCATCTCGGCAGTTTGCCCCGCGGGCGCCGCGGTGCAGCCCGAAGCTGGACCGGGCCTGGCCTGGCCAGTTCCATTAGCTTGGCCTGATGAAGGTCCGCATCTTCGTGGAGCCCCAGCAGGGCGCGTCATACGACCAACAGTTCAGGATGGCGCAGGCGGCCGAGGCCGCCGGCTTCGACGCGTTCTTCCGCTCTGACCACTTCCTCGCCATGGGCGGCGACGGCCTGCCCGGCCCGACCGACGCCTGGCTCGCACTGGCGGGCATCGCCCGGGAGACCGACCGGATCCGCCTGGGCACCCTGGTGACCTCGGCCACGTTCAGGCTGCCCGGACTGCTCGCCATCGAGGTGGCGCAGGTGGACGCCATGAGTGGCGGCCGCGTCGAGATCGGTCTCGGCGCCGGATGGTACGACGGGGAGCACACCGCCTACGGCGTGCCCTTCCAGCCCCTCGGCGAGCGCTTCGAGAGGCTCGAGGAGCAGTTCGCCATCCTCACCGGGCTCTGGGCCACGCCCGTCGGCGAGACGTTCGACTTCGACGGGCGCCACTACAAGTTGCAGGACAGCCCGGCGCTCCCCAAGCCCGTCCAGCACCCCCATCCTCCGCTCATCGTCGGGGGCGGCGGCGCCAAGCGGACGCCCCGCCTCGCTGCGACCTACGCCGACGAGTTCAACCTGCCGTTCTCCTCGCTGGCCGACACCGAGGCGCAGTTCGGCAGAGTCCGCGCCGCCTGCGCGGACCGGGAGCGTGATCCCGGGACGCTGCGGTTCTCAGCGGCGCAGACGGTCTGCTGCGGCGCCAACGACGCGGAGGTCGAGCGCCGCGCCGCCAACATCGGCCGCAAACCGGATGAGCTGCGCGCCAACGGTGTGGCGGGCACGCCCGACGAGGTGGTGGCCCGTCTGCAGGAGTTCGCCGCCATCGGCGTTCAGTCGATCTATCTCCAGGTGCTTGATCTCGACGATCTCGATCACATCGAGCTGCTCTCCGAGGAAGTGCTGCCGAACGTCTGATCGCGGCGATGCCGTGGCAGGAGCGTCCGACCGCATCAGGGCGGCGCGGCTCGCCGTCCCGATCAGCCCATCGTCTTGGCGCGCAGCTGCGGAATCGCGAAGGGCGCCGCCGCAACGATTGCCGCGATCAGGGCGAGGAACGCACCGAACTCCCAGCCGACGCCCGAACCACCTGGCTTGAAGATGAAGGCGAGGAACACGATGACCAGGTTGACCAGTGTCGCCGCCAACATCGTCGTGAGGTGCGGAAGGTTGATACCTCCCGGCAGCTCCTCCCAGCCGGCGCGCAGCACGAGGTAGGCGATGATCAAGATCGACAAGATCATCACGATGTAGAGATACCCGTGGGCCGATACCCCGCTCGCGGTCACGGTGATGCCGATGACGCTGACGCCGAACCACGACAAGAACAGCGAGATGAACAGCACGACGGTGGCCACTCCGGCGATCCGGTCCGCCAGGGACCAGCGGGCCGCATCGAACTTGTATGCCGGCATTGCCGATGCGCTGGGTGCGGCCGGCGGCCGGCGCCGGAGCGCTCACGGACGGAGCGTCCTGGGTCGCCCTCGCACCAGCACTCAGTGACGCACCACAGCTCGGGCAGGCCCTGGCATCGTCGGCGGCTTCGCTCCGACATTGCGGGCAGGTCTGCGGCATGGCGCCTCCATCCTTGAGGCGACGGGAGTCCGCGTACCCCCGCACGCTTCCAAATCACTGCTCGTCTGGCACCTCCGAGTCTACGGGGGTGTGACCCTTCTGACTAGGGATCCTTCTGTTGCTGTCGCCTGGTTTCCGGGTGACGCGGGGCGTCTCCACCTGGTGTGGAGCGCTACCGGCGCTGCCCCCCTGCGGACGGCGCAGTCGTGCGGTGCCGCTTGGGTTGGAGGAGGGCGAGCCGCGCCACCGTGTCCCCCCCGACGGCCACGCAGCCGGCCGCCGAGGGGCAGGCCACCGCGGTCAAGGTGATGGGGACGTACGCCGTGGCCGAGTCCTGGAAGCTCTGTCCGGCATCGATGCTCTGGGCCACTGCGCCCGTGCCGACCGCGGGCGAACCGGCCCATTTGGTTCCGACCATGGCGCATTGCGTGGGCGAAGGACAGGCCAACCCGTAGACGTCGTCGACCGGCACTGCGCCGGTCGCCGGCGCCCACGTATGTCCCCCGTCCGCGCTGCGGAGGAGCTCACCCTTGGCGGGGACGATGTCGCTGACCGTCGTCCCGGTCGTACCCGCGGCAAGGCAGACCGAGGCGGAGAGGCAGGCCGTACTCTGCAACACACCAAGCCCCGAAGGCACTGTCGCCAACGCCCAGGTCTGCCCGCCGTCTGCGCTCACCGCGACCGCTCCCTCCCCGTGGCCGTTGCTGGTCGGGACGTAGCCGGCGTCGATGCAGGTACCACCCGCCATGCACGTGAGATCGTTCCCGGGCAGGAAGAGTTGCGGAAGGTTGCCCTCCTGCGTCCAGCTCTGACCGAAGTCGGCGCTGTGGGCCGACCACGTCGAGGTGCCGTCGCTCACGACTGCGGTGCAGTCGAGCGGGCTGGCGCAGCTCACGCTCGACACCACGAGAGCGTTCCGCGGTGTCGACGCGGCCGACCACGTGGCGCCGGCATCGGTCGTCGAGACGACGACGCCGCTTCCGGGCAACGACGCCCCGTTGGATCCGACCGCCAGGCACTCGGTGGCGGTGGGGCAGGAGACAGCGCTCAGCTGCGGCGTACTTCCCCCGGCGACGTCCTGCGCCTTCCACGACCGGCCGCCATTGGTGGTGGCGGCGATGACCGACACACCGGTCGCCGGGGCCGGATTGGGCCCGGCGACGCCCACGGCCCAACAGCGCCGTGCCGTCGCGCACGCCACCGCAGTGAGTTCTCCGGTCCCCGGGGGGGCCGGCTGCCCAACGGCGAGGGGCGTGCCGTGGGGCTCACCGAGGACGCGCGCGGCCTTGGAAGAACTCGGGTGTCCGGACAGCCCACAGCCCGACGCGGCGACGGCTGCGGCAGCAAGAAGGATGGCCAGACCGCCACTGCGTCGCCGGACACGCCAGTGTCGAGACACGGAGCGTGGAAGCACAGCACGATGACAATAGCGGTGGGGGGTGCATTTTTACGTGCACCGTTCGCTACCCTCGCACCGGTGGACTGGGTCGATCTGTTGATCATCGGGCTGATGCTGCTGGCGGCCGTCCACGGCCTCCGGCTCGGGGCCCTCGTCCAGATCCTGACGTTCGGAGGGTTCTTTCTGGGCTTCCTTCTCGGAACGCTCGTGTGGGTGCCGCTGTTGCGTGGCGGGCACGGCGACATCACCCGCTCCATCGTCGTCGTCTCGCTGGTCCTGCTGACCGCCTGTGTATGCGGCTACGCCGGTCGCGTCCTCGGGACCTGGAGCAACGTCACGGTGCGGCGGCATCATCTGGGCAATGTGGACGCCGTCCTGGGCGTCGGGGTGGCGGTCCTGGCCGTCCTCCTCTCCGTCTGGGTCGTGGCGGCAGTGGTGCTGACCCCCAACAGTCGGTTCACGTCGCTCGACGCCGCCGTGGCCCGCTCGGACATCCTCCACTCCATCGACCGGGTCCTGCCGCAGGCACCCTCCATCTTCAACGACCTGCAGACATTCCTGAACAACCAGGGATTTCCCCAGGCCTTCTCGACGCTGACCCCGCCCTCCACGCCGGCGGTCTCGACTCCTACGAACGCTGAGACCGGTGCCCTCGCCGACCCTGCCGTGTTCTCGACGGTCAAGATCCTCGGCGCGGCCTGCAGCAACGAGCAGGAGGGCTCGGGGTTCGTGGTCGGACCGGGGCTCGTCGCCACCAATGCCCACGTCGTGGCTGGCGAGAGCAATGGCAACACCCAGGTCCTTCTTGGCAACAGCGCGTACGACGCCACGCCCGTGCTGTTCGACCCTGATTTCGACCTGGCGGTGCTCAGGACCAACGCGCCCCTCGGTCCCGCCCTCACGATCAGCCCCGACATCGTGTCCCGGGGCACGCAGGCAGCAATCTTGGGCTACCCCGAAGACAGGGGCCTGAGCATCGGTGCGGCGGGCGTGACAGAAGAGGTCACGGCGATCGGCAAGGACATCTACAACAGCGGGTCGGTCACGAGAGGCGTCTACGCGCTCGATGCCAGCGTCCTGCCGGGGAATTCCGGTGGCCCACTGCTTGGCCCGGGAGGTCAGGTCATCGGCGTCGTCTTCTCCCGCTCCACCGTCTACCAGGACGTTGGCTACGCCTTGACCTCACCGGGGGTATTGACTCGTGTACAGCAAGCCGAGGGACACCGTTCGGCCGTCAGCACCGGACCATGCATCTCGGGCTGAACCGGCAAGAATGAGGCCATGAGCCAGCGAATCGAGGACTATGCCGTCATCGGAGACCTCCACACTGCAGCCCTGGTAGGTATCGACGGCTCAATCGACTGGCTGTGTCTGCCGCACTTTGACTCGCCGTCGTGCTTCGCGCGGCTCCTGGGGGACGAGGACAACGGATTTTGGAAGATTGCGCCTGCCGGGGGCGCGTCGGTGATCCTCGCCACGCGGCGCTGGTACCGCCCTGACACGCTCGTCGTCGAGACCGAGTACGACACGGCCACCGGAACCGTCCGTGTGACCGATTGCATGCCCATGCGGGAAGATCATCCGCATCTCGTTCGTTCAGTGGAGGGCGTCAGCGGCAACGTCGACATGCGCATGGAGCTCGCCGTGCGCTTTGACTACGGCGAGGTGGTCCCCTGGGTCACCTCACACGAAGGTTTGACCCGCCTGACCGCCGGTCCCGATTCGGTGGCACTCTGGCACCGGGTCGACGCCGTGGGCAAGGACCTGCGCACTGTCGCCGACTTCACCGTGACCGCGAACCAGCGTTATCCGTTCACCCTGGTGTGGTATCCCTCGCACGAGGAGCCGCCGCCGCCTCTGGACAGCTACTACGCGGTACACCTGACCGAGGCCTTTTGGACGGAATGGGCCACGCAGTGCTGCTACGTGGGGCCGTACAAGGACGCTGTGGTCCGCTCCCTCATCACGCTGAAGGCCTTGACCTACAACCCGACCGGCGGCATCGTGGCCGCGGCCACCACTTCGCTTCCCGAGGCGCTCGGGGGTAACCGCAATTGGGATTACCGGTACTGCTGGCTGCGGGACGCAACTCTCACCCTCGAGTCGTTGCTGCGGGGCGGCTACCACACGGAGGCCCTGGCCTGGCGCGACTGGCTTCTGCGCGCCGTCGCCGGTGACGTCTCGAAATTGCAGATCATGTACGGGCCGGGCGGGGAACGCCGGCTGGACGAATGGGAGGCGGACTGGCTCCCCGGCTACGAGGGCTCGGCTCCCGTCCGGATCGGGAACGCGGCCTCCGACCAGTATCAGCTCGACGTCTACGGCGAGGTCATGTCGGCCCTGTACTCGTCCGCCCGGACTGAAGGTGTGCACAGCCGGTCCACCTGGGGTCTGCAGAAGCAGCTTGTCGAGTTCCTCGAGAAAGGCTGGCAGCAGCCCGACGACGGCATCTGGGAGGTGCGAGGGCCACGCCGGCATTTCACGCATTCCAAGGTCATGGCCTGGGTGGCTGTCGACCGGGCGGTGCGCACTTTGGAGGAGTGGCCCGACCTCGACGGCCCGCTCGAGTCGTGGCGCTCGCTGCGGGACGACATCTTCACCGAGGTCTGCGACAAGGGCTACAACAAGGAGGTCGGTGCCTTCACCCAGTACTACGGCTCAGACCAGTTGGACGCGAGCGTGCTCATGATCCCCCTCGTCGGCTTCCTCCCACCGCGCGACCCGCGGGTGGTGAGCACCGTGGAGGCAGTGCAGCGGGACCTCATGGAACACGGCTTCGTGCTGCGCTATCGCACCACCGACGATGGTGCGATCGACGGGTTGACGGGCCGGGAAGGCGCCTTTCTGGCGTGCTCGTTCTGGTTGGTCGACTGCCTGCACATGATCGGACGCGCCGAGGAAGCCGAGGAGCTCTTCGAGCGCCTGTTGGCCTTGCGCAATGACCTCGGACTGCTGTCGGAGGAGTACGACCCGCTGGCCGGCCGACTTGTCGGCAACTTTCCGCAGGCCTTCTCACACGTCTCTTTGATCAATTCGGCCTTCCGCCTCAGCGGCAATGATCCGCTTGGCCTGGCCGACGACGGCTCACGTGTCCTCGTCGACAACACCCTCACCTCGGCGACCGTCGGGAGGATGAAGCGCCTCGGTCGCGCCGCAGTCAAACGCCGGGCCGGGACAGTGCGGTGAACATCACCCCCGGTGTCCCCCTTCACCGTTGTTCGGAGGCACGCGAAGGCCCGCCGGTCGACCACACGTTCGTCGTTGAGGGGGGCCGTACATGAGCGGGACGCACGCACACGGAGGTCGGGCGCACCGCCACCCTGATGCCGGCCTGCACGTGCACGACTCCGGAAACGGCGATCCCATTCCCGCCGTTCCCCCGCCACGACCAATTGCCACGGGTGTGCTGGAGATCGACACCATGCTCGGCGGTTGGGAGCGGGTGACCGCCGGCTATCTCATTGAGGGACCCGCTCCCGTGTTGATCGAGACCGGGAGCCAGACGTCGGTGCCGGTGCTGCTCGCCGCGCTCGAGCAGATTGGAGTGGGCCCCGCCGAGCTGGCCGGTGTTGCGGTGACCCACATTCACCTCGATCACGCGGGTGGAGTCGGTGATGTGGCCCGCGCCTTCCCTTCGGCCACGGTCTATGTCCACGCGAAGGGAGCGCGGCATCTCGCCGACCCCTCGCGTCTCATTGATTCCGCGGCACGTGTCTACGGCCCGCTCCTCGACTCTCTCTACGGCCGTATCGACCCCACGTCGCCGGAACGCATCCATGTGCTCGGGGACGGGGAGCAGATCAAGGTGGGCCCGGGGCGCCATCTTGTCGCCGTGGATTCGCCCGGGCACGCAAAGCACCACGTCGGGTTGCACGATTCGCTGAGCGGGGTTCTCTTTGCCGGTGATGCCGTCGGGGTCAAGCTGCCCGACGGAGGTGTGCTGCGCCCTTCGACACCACCTCCGGACTTCGACCTCGAGCAGGCACTCGCCTCACTGGCCAGGTTCGGCGCGCGCCGGCCGTCGGGAATCGCATTGGCGCACTACGGTCTGCTGGAGCAGCCCGAAGAACTCTTGGCCGAGGCCGACGAGACCCTGCGGCTATGGGCCGAGACGGCGGAGAAGGCCTACCGCGAGGGCGCCGACATCGCGGATGCGCTGTCCGAACGCTTCGACCCGCTGCTCGGCGACATCGACGCCGCGCACAAGGAGAAGCTGGACATCATGAACGGCGTCCACTCCAACGCGGCCGGCTTCCGCAGGTGGCTCGAGGGACGAGACGCCGCTCCCACGACCTGACAGGCCCGGAGGGGTCGTGCCCCGGTCCGGTTGGGCACCGGCACCGGCACCGGTGGGGCCGGGTCAGACGACGAGTTTGGCGCGGAGCTCCTCCTGGCGGACCTCAAAATCGTCCAGGGAGATGCGGCCTTCGGCCAGGTCCTCATGCAGTGCGGCGAACTCCTCGAGGAGTCGCGTCTGGTCGACCTCGTCGGCCGAGGGAGTGGGATCGGCTTGCTCACTTGCCGCCGCCTTGTCCTCCTTCCGCGAAATGCGGTCATCCATCTTCGCCTTGGCCCTGTCCTTCTTGGCCTGGTCGCGCTGTAATTTTCCGAATGTCGAACGTGCGCGTGCCACGGTTCACTCCTTTCCGGCCGCCAGGGAGCGACCAGGTGCTGCCGGCAAGGCGCTTGCCCTGCCGATGTTCTTGCCGCACCCGCCGTGCGGTGGGCCTCTTCGGCCCCGAGCGGAGGAGGTGGGATTTGAACCCACGGTACCCATGAGGCACAACGGTTTTCGAGACCGTCCGATTCGGCCGCTCTCGCACTCCTCCAGAGAGATCCTAGTCGCTCTGACCTGGTCCGGAAGCTCGGGGAATGCCCCTCGATGGCGTCACCGTCGCGAAGAACGAGGTCAGGAGGATGGTGCCCTGCTTTGCCCGGCCGTGTCCTTCGGGACCCGTCTCAGGCCGGACGGGGGTGGCGGAATCGGCTGGCGGCCCCGGACCGCGATCAGTTTGCGCCATCCGGGGTGAGACCCGGCTCGTGTGGGGTCCCGCAACCGTCTCTCCGCTTCTCGGCGAAGAAGGAAGACAACAGAGCGCTGGATTCACTGGCGCGGACACCCCCGTTGACCTCGACCTCGTGGTTGAGCCGGGGGTCGGCGCAGAGGTTGTAGAGCGTGCCGCAGGCACCCGCCCGCGGATCGCTCGCCCCGTAGACGAGCCGACCCAACCTTGCAGCTACCAGAGCGCCGGCACACATCGGGCAGGGTTCGAGCGTGACGACCAAGGTGACCTCTGAGAGCCGCCACCCACCCACTGCGGCCGCGGTGTCGCGTAGCGCCAGGATCTCCGCGTGGGCCGTCGGATCGGTGGCGCCTTCACGTTCGTTGTGGCGCGCGGCCACGACCTTCCCCTCCATCAGGGTGATCGCACCGACGGGAACCTCGCCGTCTGCGGCGGCCGCCCGCGCCTGCGCCAGGGCGAGATCCATGGCGTCTTCGTCGGATAGCGGGGTGGGGTCGGTGGATCGGATGCCCCAGTATGCGGCCTCCGTGTCCGGCCCTGGGTCCACGTTGACCTCTCGGTCAGGCGGACCCCGGTCGAGTCCCGGTCCGTGAGCGGAGGAGGTGGGATTTGAACCCACGGTTGGTTGCCCAACACACGATTTCCAGTCGTGCCGATTCGGCCGCTCTCGCACTCCTCCGAGATTGCAGCCTGGTCAGGCTAACAATCCATGTGTGGCCCCGGCCGTACCCGCCACGACCCTCGCCGGGCGGGCCTTCTACCACTGAGCCGACCGCGCTCCTTCGGCGGGGTCATCCAATCAAGGTTGTTGTCGCGGACGAGGCCCGCTTCGTCGAGCACCCAGTTAGGCGAGCACCCAGTCAACGGGTGAACGCCCCCAGACCGGCGCCCATCCGGGCCCCTACCAACCAACCCTGGGCAAAGCTCAACGGCGGGACGGGTCTTGACTTCGGTGACCAAGCAGTTACCAAGCAGTCAACGGCCACGTCTCTCAAAACTCTAAACGAGCCTGCTTATAGTGTCAGGAGACGGCCGCTCCCGCCGGCCGCTCCCGCCGGCCGCTCCCGCCGGCCGCTCCCGCCGGCCGTCGCAACGCTGACCAGGCCCTTGCCCGTCCACCGCAGCAAGGCCAGGGGCACGAGCCGGCCGGAGGCTCCGGCCCGCCGGACCCAGCAAAGCGATCACGCCGCAGCGCGTCGTGGAAGAGGCGGCCCGATTGTGGACACTCGCCAGACGGACGACGGGTCTCGTGGGGTTTCCAGCGTGCCCCCGCGTCATGGACCGGGTGGAGTGTGACGCCCTGGCCGTGTCGGGAGCAAGAAGAGACGACCCGCTAGCCTGTTCGGTCTCGCCGTCCCGATGTTGGGTGCGGTGGCCGGGTCCTGCGCAACGGCCGCTCGTGAATCGAGTCAGGGTCGGAAGGCAGCAGCTCTCAGCGGGTATGGCCGGGTGCCGTAGCCAACCTGGCCGCCGCACCGAGCACCGGGCGGCGGTGCGCGAACGCATGGGTAGGCTCGGCGGCCATGGCCGACGCACCCTTCGTCTCTCTTTACCGGCGCTTCCGGCCGGGGCGATTCGACGAGCTCAGAGGTCAGGACCACGTGGTGCGGGCGCTCCGTAGCGCCGTCCGCGACGACCGGGTGTCGCATGCCTATCTGTTCAGCGGTCCGCGGGGTACGGGCAAGACGTCCTCGGCACGGATACTGGCCAAGGCGCTCAACTGCGAGACGCCGGTCGACGGCGAGCCATGCGGTGTCTGCACCTCGTGTAGCGAGATCGCCCAGGGCAGCTCCCTCAACGTGCACGAGCTCGATGCCGCCTCGAACAACGGCGTCGATGCCATGCGCGACCTCGTGGCCCACGCCGGGCTCGGGACACCCGGACGTTGGAAGGTGTACATCGTCGACGAGGTCCACATGCTCTCCACCGCGGCAGCCAACGCGCTGTTGAAGACGCTGGAGGAGCCGCCGAGCCACGTGGTGTTCGTCCTCGCCACGACCGACCCCCAGAAGGTCCCGCCGACCATCCGCAGCCGCACCCAGCACCTGGAGTTCCGGCTCCTCGGGGCGGAGACGCTGCACGATCTTCTCGACTCGGTCAACGAAGAGGCCGGGCTCCATCTCGACGAGGAGGCGCTCGAGGCGGCGGTGCGACGCGGCCGGGGCTCGGCCCGTGACGCGCTCTCGGCGCTGGACCAGGTGGTGGCGTCAGGGTCCACCGATGCCGCTCGTCCCGAACTCGCCGCAGTGCTCGAGGCCCTGGCCGGTGGAGACGTCGGTTCCGTGCTCGTCGCGCTCAGCGCGCTGCTGGCCGGTGGTTGGGGTCCCCAGCAACTGGCCACGGAGCTGATCGACGACCTGCGCCAGGTCTTCCTCGCCGCACTGGCACCCGAGCTGTGCACGGTCTCGGGAACATCCCTTGAGCGGTTCCGTAAGCTTGCTGAGGCCATGGGGCTGGCCCGCGTCGTGCGCAGCATGGAGATTCTGGGTCATGCGCTGGTCGACATGCGCGAGGCGCCCGACGCGCAAGTGGTCCTCGAAATCGCTGCGGTGCGAGCGGTGCGACCCGACCTCGACTCTGGAGCCGAGGCGCTTTCCGAACGGGTCAGTGTGCTGGAGCGTTCGATGTCCGGGGCGGCCGCATTCCCCCGGCCGGGCGCTCCCGCCCAGGGGGGCTCGTCCCCGGGGTTGGACGCGACCGGCTCGGCGTCGCCGACGAGCACGGCGCCCGAGGCTCCGGCCGCTCACCGCCCGGCGGGGGAGGTGGCGAGGCGACCCTCCATTGGTGCGGTGCGTCGGAGCAAGCAAGCGGCCGACCCGACACCGTCGGCCAAAGCGACGGCCCCCGATGCAGAGTCCGCCGCTCCCGAACCTGCCCCCGAGTCGCCGGCGCCCGCACCGGACGCGCTCGACGACGGTGGCGCGACGCCGGGCGCGGCAGTGGCGGGGCGCCGCCTCGATCGCGACAGCCTCACCGAGGCCTGGGGCGATGGCATACTCCAGTCCCTCCCGGCACGGGCCAAGGCTCGCTACGCCAGCGGTCGCTTCGTCTCGGTGGACGACCAGGGTGTGCACTTCGCCCTCCCCAACTCCGCTCACCGGGACCAGTGCGCCGAACAGCAGGTCGTCGTGGAGGCGGCGCTGACGACCCACTTCGGGACGAAGATCGCCCTTGTCCTCGATATCGACGAGGCAGCTGCTCCGCCGGCGCCACGCTCCGGCTCCTCCGGGATCCCGTCGGGTCGATCACCGGATGCTGCCCCTCCGGACTCGGGCCCGCCGGGGGGCGACGCCGAGGACGTAGATCCTCACGAGCTGATGGAGGATGCATCCACCGACCAGGCGTCGGATGCCGAGGCGCGCCTTTTCCAGGCGTTCCCCGGCGCCAGCGAGGTGGCCGGCTAGGTGTACACCGGGCCCCTCCGCTCCCTCATCGACGAACTCGGTCGCCTGCCCGGCATCGGGCCCAAATCTGCCCAGCGCATCGCCTTCCACATATTGAAGGTCCCCGGTCAGGACGCCCGTCGTCTGGCGGACGCCATCGTCGCCGTCAAGGAGCGCACGACGCTGTGCGAAGTCTGCTTCAACGTGGCGGAGTCTGGTGAGCAGTGCGCGGTCTGCAGCGACGACCGGCGCGATCCCGAGATCATCTGTGTGGTCGAGGATCCTCGCGACATCGTCGCCGTGGAGCGCACCGGTTTTGCGGGCCGCTACCACGTGCTCGGCGGTGCGTTGAGCCCGCTCGACGGCATCGGACGGGAGCAGCTCCGCCTGCGCGAGCTACTCGATCGCATCGACGCCGGGGTCATCCGTGAGGCCATCGTCTGCACGAACCCCACCATCGAGGGTGAGGCCACCGCCATGCTGGTGGCCCGCGAACTCACCCCGCGGGGAGTCGTGGTTTCCCGACTGGCGAGCGGGCTCCCGGTCGGCGGGGACCTCGAGTACGCCGACGAACTGACACTCGGGCGCGCGCTCGAGGGGCGCCGCCCACTCGAGGTCTGATCACCCGGACGGCGGCGGCCCGGTCGTCCCGTACAATTGGCGGGTGCGGATCGCCATCGTTGGAGCGACTGGGCAGGTGGGTGTGGTTCTGCGCGGCACCCTGGCCGAGCGCCATTTCCCGGTGGAGTCCATGCGGTATCTCGCCTCGGCACGCTCCGCCGGCTCGACCCTCCCGTGGGGCGACGGTGAAGTCGTCGTGGAGGATGCCGAGACGGCCGACCTCACCGGCATCGACCTCGCCTTGTGCTCCGCTCCGGCCTCCGTGTCGCGCGTGCTGGCACCGCGGCTGGTCGCCGCGGGTGCCACCGTCATAGACAACTCCTCCGCCTGGCGCATGGACCCCGAGGTCCCGCTCGTCGTGCCCGAGGCCAACGCCGGCGCGTTGCGCTCCATCCCCAAGGGCATCGTGGCCAATCCCAACTGCACGACCATGGTTGCCATCCCGGTCCTGAAGCCTCTCGACGACGAGGCCGGCCTGCGCCGGCTCGTGGTTGCGACGTACCAGGCGGTGTCCGGTGGAGGAGTCGAAGCCGTACGCGAACTGGCCGAGCAGCTCTCCAAGACGGTCGACCGGGCGCAAGACCTGACCTTTGACGGCTCGTCCGTCGACTACCCGCCGCGCCGTGTGTACCCGGTCCCGATCGCCCACAACGTCATACCGCTCCAGTTCGAGGTCGTCGACGACGGCTCGCTCGAGACCGACGAGGAGCAGAAATACTGCAACGAAGCCCGCAAGATCCTCGGGTTGCCCGAGCTCGCGGTGACGACGACGTGCGTCCGTGTGCCGGTCTTCACCGGGCACTCGGCCGCCATCGTGTGCGAGTTCGAACGACCCATCACCCCCGAGCGCGCCACCGAGGTCCTGCGGACCGCCCCCGGGGTCGAGCTGGCCGAGATCCCGACGCCGCTTTTGGCGGCCGGCCGCGATGTCTCCTATGTCGGCCGCATCCGGCGGGCCCACGGTGCTCCCAACGCATTGGCCCTCTTCGTCTCCGGTGACAACCTGCGCAAAGGTGCCGCGCTCAACGTGGTGCAGATCGCTGAAGAGCTCCTGGCGCGGCGCTCCTGATCCCAGGGGATCAGTCGGGACCCGACGAGACCGGCTCGGGACCGCCGATCACCAGAGTGGACATGCGGCGCGCCAGGTTGACGGCGTGGTCGCCGAAGCGCTCGTAGAAGCGGGCCACCATGGCGAGCTCGATCGCCACCGGCAGCGGCATGGTGCCCGCCACGAGCTCGGCGGTCAGGGTGACGTGGAGGTCGTCGAGCTCGTCGTCGAGATCGTCGATGGAGGATGCGGCATTCGCGGAGCGCTCGGCGAAGGCGTCGGCAGTCTCCCGCCAGATGGTCGTGGCCACCTCACCCATGCGTTCCACGAGTCCTCTGCTTCGGGCTGACATCTCGGCGCCGAGGCCGCGCGCGGCCCGGCGTGCGATGTGCTCGGCCAGGTCGCCGTTGCGCTCCATGTCGGGGAGCATGCGCAGGATGGCCACGTACTCGCGCCGCTCGTCGGGCGTCGTCTCTCCGTGCACCAGCTGATGTTGCACCGTGGTCGAGATCTGCCCGATCAACTTGTCGACCACCTCGTCGCGCTTGACCAGTTCCTTGGCCGCGTCCCGATCGCCGGCCAGCAGCGCGTGGGTTGCACCGGCAATCCCTTCACCGACCAGCGCGAAGGCCTGCGCGAACAGCCGGTCGACCTCGTGGGGCTCGGGCATGGTGCGCGGCCAGAGCGGCTGCTCCGTCACGAGCGGTCCGATCTGGGCCTGGAGATCCGCGGCTTCTACCTGCTCTGGAACCGTTTTGGTGCTGCCACCGAGCTTGAACGGCATCCCGGTCACGCTACCGGCTCCTTTCCGGGGCTGACGACCCCCAAATTGCGGGCTGGTCCAGCGCCGCACGCAGGGTGAGTGGGCGGTCCCCGTTGTCGACACACCCCATCGTTACATTGGCCGCATGGTCCTCGGAGTGGTCATCGGGCTCGCAGCCGGCTTCGCCGTCAGCTTTGCCTGGCACATGGCGCGCACGGCCCGCACCGCCGGTGCCGCCCGCCTGGCCGAGGGTCGTTTGGCCGATGCGCAGGCGCGTTCGGCGGCGTTGGCGGCCGAGCTGAAAGCCGTGTCGGAGACCGCGGCCGCTGCGGAGACGGCCCGTGCCGTCGCGGTATCGGAGCTCCACCTGCTGCGTGCGTCCGAACACGAGACGGCACGCCGGTCCGAAGAGGAGCGCGGCCGGCTGGCCGGAGCCTTCTCGGAGTTGTCGGCCCAGGCATTGGCGAAGAACAACGAGCAGTTCCTGGCGCTCGCCGACTCCAAGCTCAACGAAGTCCGCACGGCCACCCAGGGCGACCTCACGCAGCGCCAGCAGGCGATCGCCCAACTGCTGGACCCGCTCAGCGAGACGTTGGCCCGGTACGAGCGCGGACTCCGTGACATGGAGGTCGAGCGCAAGGGTGCCTACGCCACGTTGAACGAGCGGGTGGCGGCACTGCACCTCGGACACGAGCAGCTGCAGAAGGAGACGAGAAACCTGGTCACGGCACTTCGGTCCCCGCAGACGCGCGGGCGCTGGGGCGAAATGACGCTGCGCAACGCGGTCAAGGCGGCCGGCATGGCCGAGCACTGTGACTTCGAAGAGCAGCGGTCGACGACGACCGAGGACGGCCTTCTGAGGCCCGACATGATCGTGCACCTGCCGGGCGGCGGCCAGGTCGTCATCGACTCGAAGGTCCCGCTCGACGCCTTCTTGAATTTCACCGAGTCCGACGACGAGGACGAGCGCAAGGTGCTCCTCAAGAAGCACGCCGGCCAACTGCGCACTCACGTGGACCAGCTGGCCAAGAAGGAGTACTGGAGGCAGTTCGAGCGCTCACCCGAGTTCGTGGTGGCCTTCGTCCCCGGCGAGTCCCTGCTCGCGGCCGCCTGCGAGGCCGATCCCGGGCTGCAGGATCACGCGCTGGGCAAGGGCATCGTGCTTGCCACGCCGAATACCCTGGTTGCGGCATTGAAGACCATCGCGTTGTCCTGGCAGCAGGAGACGCTGGCAGAGAGCGCACGCGAAGTCCGCCAGCTCGGAGCTGAGCTCTACGAGCGGCTGCGCACCATGACCGGGCACCTCCAGTCGCTACAGCGCAGCCTCACAGCGACGGTGGAGGCCTACAACAGGACGGTCGGCTCCTTCGAATCACGGGTCCTGGTCTCGGCTCGCAAGTTCTCGGGCCTCGGCGTGGTGGGGGCACAGTCGGACGGCGACCTCGTCGAGCTCTCGCCGATCGAGAAGGCGCCCCGCCTTCTCCAGGCGTATCAGCCCGGTCTCGACGAGGACGAGGGCGGGCAGCCGACCATCGTGGCTTTGCCGGAGGGCGGCGCAAGCTCGGGCACCTCGGCGTAGGCCAGCCCTCCGAACTGGAGGCTTGCCGACCCCGTCCTCCGAGAACAACGCCGACGTACTCTGCCGGGGTGCTGCACGTCCACCGATCCGAGCGGGCTGATGCGTTGGTGGCCATGTTGAGTGACCTGGTCGCCGAGCCTCTCGAAGATCCCATGACCCCTGAGGTGGTCTCGGTTCCCACCCGCGGCATCGAGCGCTGGCTGACGCAGCGCCTGTCGGCGCAACTGGGAGCGACGCCCGGCCGACAGGACGGGGTGTGCGCCAACATCGATTTCCCCTTCCCCGGGACGTTGGTCAACGGGGCGCTGGCCAGGGCTGCCGGAATCGATCCCGACACCGATCCCTGGCTCCCACAACGCGCCGTCTGGCCGCTGCTCGAGGTCGTCGAGGAGCACTTTGACGATCCGTGGCTGGCGCCGCTGGCCCAGCACATCCGCAATTCCGAGACCGTGCGTGAGTCCAAGCGCTTCTCGAGCATCCGGCACGTCGCCGACCTCTTCGACCGCTATGCCGTGCACCGCCCCGAAATGCTCCAACGCTGGGCTGACGGCTCGCCGGCCGAGGACGAGGCGGAATGGCAGGTGGAATTGTGGCGGCTGCTGCGGGTCCGGATCGGGCTGCCGGGTCCGGCGGAGCGCCTGGTCGAGGCCTGCCGACGACTGCGGGATGAGCCCGAAGTCCTGGAAGTCCCGCCGCGGCTGTCCTTGTTCGGGTTGACCCGGTTGCCCGCGAGCTACCTCGACGTGTTGGAGGCGATGGGCGCCGGCCGGGACGTCCACCTCTTCCTGTTGCACCCGTCTCCCGCGCTGTGGGAGCGGCTGGAGACCCACGTGGGGCCGACGTCGCGGTTCTTGCTCCGGGCGCAAGACCCCACGGCGAGCGCGCCGCGCCACCCACTCCTGCAGTCCTGGGGCAGGGACGCACGAGAGATGCAACTCGTGCTGGGATCGGCCGTTCCGCACCACGAAGATCCGAGGTCGGCACCGGCGATCGAGGTCCCGACCCTCCTGCGGCAGATCCAGGACGACGTCCGCGCCGACCGCGCACCTGCGGGCAGCGGCGGCGGCAGCGAACGGCGGGCGCTGCTCGCCCACGATGACGACAGCATCCGGGTCCACTCCTGTCACGGACGCGGGCGACAGGTCGAGGTGCTGCGTGACGCCGTCCTGCACCTGCTGGAGGACGATCCGAGTCTGGAGCCACGCGACATCATCGTGATGTGCCCCGACATTGAGACCTTCGCCCCGCTCATTCAGGCAACGTTCGGCGGCCAGGGAATGGACGGAGGATCCGGCGACCCTGAGCGCACGCTCGAAATCCGACTGGCCGACCGCTCGCTCCGTCAGACCAACCCGGTGATGGGAGTGCTGGCCGAGGTGCTCGAGCTCTCCTCGGCGAGGATCACCGCGACGGAGGTTCTCGATCTGGCGGGTCGCGATCCGGTACGCCGCCGGTTCCACTTCAGCGACGACGACCTCTACCGCCTGGAGGAATGGGTGGACGGCGCGTTCGTCCGCTGGGGGTTCGATGCGGAACACCGAGGCTCGTTCCAGCTCGACGGCATCGAGGCGAACACATGGCAAGCGGGACTCGACCGGATCCTGCTCGGGGTGACGATGGCGGAGGAACGCCAGCGTCTCTTCGCTTCGACGCTCCCGTTGGACGACGTCGAGAGCAGGGACATCGATCTGGCGGGACGGCTGTCCGAATTCCTCGACCGGCTCCGAGCCGCGCGGGACGCACTCGACGGCTTCCGCCCGGTCGACGCCTGGGCGGAGACGCTGGCGGACATCGCCGATTCCCTGGTGGCCACGCTGCCCGCCGACGCCTGGCAACGAGGGCAGCTCAAAGCGCTCCTCGACGAGTTGGTCGACGAGGCCACCGAAGAGCAGACGGTCAGCGGGGTGGACCTGAGCTGTGACGACATTCGATCGATCCTGTCCGACCGTCTGAAAGGACGGCCGACGAGGGCCAATTTCTGCACCGGACACCTGACGGTGTGCACCTTGGTGCCCATGCGTTCCATCCCCCATCGGGTCGTCTGCCTGCTCGGGTTGGACGATGGAAGTTTCCCGCGTCACATCGAGCGGGACGGCGACGATCTGACGGCGCGCAACCAGAGGGTCGGTGATCGCGATCTACGGAGCGAGGATCGCCAACTCCTCCTCGACGCACTGCTCGCGGCACGTGATCATCTCGTGGTCACGTACTCGGGTCGCGACGAACGCTCCAACCTCCCTCGCCCACCAGCCGTTCCGGTGGGCGAACTCCTCGACGTGGTGGATCACACCGCGAGGACCCCGACTGGTCGAGCCCGCGATGCCATCGTGCTCAAGCACCCCCTGCAGCCGTTCGACGCGCGAAACTTCGAGCGGCACGCGCTCGTTCCGGACAGCCCGTGGAGTTTCGACTCGCTCCAGCTGGCCGGTGCCCGGGCCGTTCTCGCCCCGCGAAACGACGTACCTTTGTTCCTCGACCGCCCGCTCGAGCCCTACGTGTCGAACCCGATCGAACTCGACCAGCTCGAACGCTTTCTGCGTCATCCCGTGCGGGCTTTCTTGCGCGAGCGGCTCGGCATCTCCCTGCGGGACAAAACGAGGGACTTCGAGGACGCGATCCCGATCGACCTCGATGCGTTGGAGAGATGGCAGATCGCCGACCGCGTGCTCCAGGCGCGACTTGAGGGCGCAGACCTTGACGCGTGCCTGGGCGCCGAAAGAGCCCGGGGCGCATTGCCGCCCGGGCAGTTGGCCGACCCGGAGCTGCTCCAGATCATCGCTCCGCTCGACGACCTGGTGGCCATCGGACAGCACAGCGAGCCAGCGGAGTCGCTCGACGTGCATGTCGACCTGTCCGATGTGCTCAGCGTCGTGGGCACCGTTCCCGGCGTACGGGGCGAGGTCGTGCACACCGTGACGTACTCGAGACTCGGACCGGCCGCTCGTCTGATTGCCTGGGTGCGACTGCTCGCGCTGACCGCGACCTGGCCCGAGCGGGCGTTCTCTGCGCTCACGGTCGGGCGCAGTCAGGGCAACCGGTCGACTGTCTCCGTGTCGACGATTCCGTCGCTCGGCCCCGACGCCCCCAGCCGCCGGGAAGCGGCCGAGTCGCATCTGCAGACGTTGGTCGAGGTGTTCCAGCGAGGGATGCGCGAGCCGCTCCCGCTCTACTGTCGGACCTCGGCCGCGTGGGCGGCTGCCGTCGCCGAAGGGAAGGACCCCCGCCGGGCGGCGGCCGGCTCTTGGGTCTCGGAATACAGGTTCGACAAGGAGGACAGGGAGGCCGAGCACATCCTGGTGCTCGGTGACGGGCTCGCCTTCGGGGCCATGGTGGAATGCACCGGGGTGCCTCTGCTCGACGAGGTCGGATGGGATCCTTCGGAACCGACGCGGTTCGGGCTCTACGCGCGACGAGTCTGGGATGGACTGCTCGCCCACGAAGAGATCGTCCATCGATGATGGCGGCCGCGCCCGATCCCCAGCCGTTCGACGTCTGCGGCTCTCTCCCGACCGGCATGACGCTGTTGCAGGCCAGCGCCGGGACGGGCAAGACGTTCACCATCGCCGCGCTCACCACCCGCTATGTCGCGGAGGGGGTGCTCCCGATCGATCGTCTCCTTGTCATCACGTTCACCCGGATGGCCACCGGGGAGCTGCGCGAGCGGGTGCGCGACCGGCTGGTCCGCGCCTTCGACGGTCTGGTTGACCTCCTGGCGGGAAACGGGGGTCACGAGGACGACGAGATCGTGCAGCTCCTGGCGCAGGGACCGTCGGCGAAGGTTGAAGCCCGGCGTGATCGGCTGGGAAAGGCGATCGCAGACTTTGATGCCGCCACCATCGAAACGACCCACGGCTTCTGCCTGCAGGTCCTCTATGGCCTGGGGACGGCCGGCGACGTCGACCGGGAGGTCACACTCGTCGAGGACGTGAGCGACCTGATGGAAGAAGTGGTCGATGACCTCTTCCTGCGCCGCTTCGCCGACAAACCGAATCTCCTCGAATTCGACCGCAGCGACGCCATGGAGATCGCGAGGTATGTGCTCGGGCACCCCGACGCCGAGATCGTGCCTCCGTTGTCCCGGGCCGAGGACCTCCCGTCCATCCGGCGTCGTTTTGCCAAGGCTGTTCGTGACGAGATGGAGGATCGCAAACGAGCCCTGAAGGTTCTCACCTATGACGACGTGCTGAGCCGTCTGCGCACGACGCTGTTCGACGAGCAACGTGGTCCTGCCGCGTGTGCCCGCCTGCGTGAACGCTACGACGTCGTTCTCGTCGACGAGTTCCAGGACACCGACCCGGTCCAATGGGACATCATGCACCGGGCCTTCGGGCAAGGCGGGGCGACGCTGGTGCTGATCGGAGATCCGAAGCAGGCGATCTACGCCTTTCGCGGCGCGGATGTCCACGCGTACCTGCAGGCGCGTGACGTGGTGCAGTCGGAATGGACGCTCGACGTCAACTGGCGCAGCGACCAGGGCCTACTGGAGGCCTACGACGCGCTCTTCGACGAGGCTCAGCTCGGTTACGCGGGGATCACCTATCGCAAGATCAGGGCAGCCGACGCAAACCAGCAACCCCGGCTGGTCGGTGCCCCGGTCCCGGCTCCGCTGCGTGTCCGCATCGTCCACGCGGCGGACGGTCTCGTCCCGTTGACGGCCCGTCGGCATGAGCCCAAGGCGCCCGAGTCGAGGAGCTTCATCGCCCGGGACCTGGCGGCGGAGGTCGTGCGCCTCTTGTCGGCCTGTCCGGAGGTCATCGCCCGTACCCGCGACGGGGCGGAACTCGAGCGCACGACGTTGCACCCGGGCCACATCGCTGTGCTGGTGCGGACGAACAGCCAAGCCGTGACGGTCCGCGATGCGCTCCAGGCGGCGGGAGTCCCGGCGGTGATCGGCGGTTCCGGCTCCGTCCTCGCCACGGAGCCGGCGTTGGAGTGGCTCCGATTGCTGGAGGCCCTCGAGCGGCCAACGGCGCGGGATCGCGCTTCGCTGGCCGCGCTCACCTGCTTCGTGGGCTGGACGCCCGAAGAGGTGGCGACGGCCGAAGACGACGCTTGGGAGGAATTGCACTGGTCGCTGCACCGGTGGGCGTCACTCCTGCGCGATCAGGGCATCGCCTCTCTCTTTCAGACGGTGAGTAGGTCGCACGGGGTGCCAGAGCGGGTGTTGGCACGTCCCTCCGGCGAGCGTTTCATGACGGATCTGCGCCACATCGCGCAGTTGCTTCACGAGGCGGGCGTCTCCGAAGGCCTAGGACCGACCGCCATGGCCACCTGGCTCGGCCGGCGCATCCATGATGCCGCCAGGGACGCAGAGAACGAGGAGCGGGCCCGGCGCCTCGAGTCCGATGCGGAGGCAGTACAAGTGATCACCATCCATCGCAGCAAGGGCCTCGAATTCCCGGTCGTGTTCTGTCCATTCATGTGGGATGGGCGTCCCTTCAGCAGCGAAGTGCCCATGTTCCACGATCCCGCCAACTCCAACGCGCGCACCATCGACGTCGGACGCGAAGGCAATGGGTTCACCGTCCACCAGAAGATGGAACTGGAGGAGGGCCGAGGAGAGGATCTGCGTCTCCTCTACGTGGCCCTCACCCGGGCGCGTCACCAGGCGATCCTGTGGTGGTCCGGTGCCATGCACAGCCAACATTCGCCCCTCGCCCGGCTGCTGTTCGATCGCGACGACGGGGGTGTCGTCGGTCCCTACGGCGCGGCCCCCCGAACCGACGCCGCTGTCGAAGCGGCCGTTCGGGCATTGGGACCCTCCGTTGCGGTGGAGCGGGTGGCACACCCCTCGAATCACCGCTGGACAGTGAAGGGCGTCGGCAGGCCGCCGCAGCTGGAGGCGGCGGTCTTCGACCGCACACTCGACGTCGGCTGGCGCCGGGCCTCGTATTCGAGCATCACCCGGTCGTTGCACGAGCAACCCTCAATCGGGAGCGAACCCGAGCACCAGCTCACGTCCGACGAGGAGGTGACCGTAGCGCCGGTTCCGCGAACCGGCGTCGGCCCAGAGGAGGGGGCTGCGGCCGCGGCGCTGCGACTGGCCGATATGCCCGGGGGTGCCCTGGTGGGCACCGTGGTGCACGGCGTGTTCGAGCACACCGAGTTCGACGCGCCTGACCTGACCTCGGAGATCGATGCCGCGCTGCACAACGAGGTGATGTGGCGCAACGTCAACCTCGGCGGCAGGGAGGCTGTGGTCTCGGGACTGTGTGCCGCCATCGAGTGTCCCCTCGGACCGATGGTCGATGGCATCTCGTTGCGCGACATCGCACGGCGTGACCGGCTCGATGAGCTCACGTTCGAGATCCCGCTCGTCGGCGGGGGCGTCCCCGGCGCGACCTTGCATGTCTCCGCGATGGCCGAGCTTCTTGAACAGCATCTCCCGGGTGACGATCCGGTGGCGCACTACGCCACGCGCCTGCGCGATCCCGGCCTCAGCGGAGTCCTCCGTGGGTACCTCACGGGAAGCTTGGATCTGGTGTTCCGCCTGTCGGACGATCGCTTCGTCCTGGCCGACTACAAGACGAACAAGCTTGCCTCTCCCGAGGAGACGCTCACCTCCTGGCACTACCGGCCCGAAGCGATCCAGGCCGAGATGATTGCGGCGCACTACCCCTTGCAGGCTCTGCTCTACGCCGTGGCGCTGCACCGCTATCTCCGTTGGCGGCTTCGCGATTACGACCCGGAACGAAACCTCGGCGGCGTCCTCTACCTGTTCGTGCGCGGCATGAGCGCTGTCGAACCCGCGCCGACGTCGGCACCATCTCCGGGGGTCTGGTCCTGGCGGCCGCCGGCTCAGCTGGTCGAATCGTTGAGCGACCTGTTCGACCGGGGGATTCCAGCGTGAGCGAATCTGACGTCGTCGACGCCTTCGACGCGCGGTTGGTGCGCGGCATCGAAGGATCCCTGCGCGAATTCAATCAGGCGGCCGTGCTCTCGACCTCGGACGTCCACGTCGCACTGCGGCTCGCTCGGCTGAGCGGTGTGCGCGAGGACTCGGTCTGTTTGGGGACCGCCTTTGCCGCGCGCGCCCCCAGGCTGGGGAACGTCTGTGTCGACTTGGCCACCGTTCACACCACCGCCGACGCCGATACCGACGAACTGGCTGACCTCGGCGCGTTGCCCTGGCCGGAGCCGACGGCGTGGCTCCGACACATGTCTGCCAGCCCGATCGTCGGGGTCGACCGCCCTCTGCACCTGGAGGGAACGACCTTGTATCTGGACCGCCTGTGGGCCGACGAGGGGCTGGTCGCGAGCGAGCTGCTCGATCGCTGCGCCGGCCCTGCCCTCGACGTCGACGTCGACGTTCTCCAGAATGGTCTCGCAGATTTGTTCCAAGAACATGACGATTCTGATCAGCGCATGGCCGCGGCCACTGCGGTGTTGCGCAGAGTGTCGGTCATCGCCGGCGGCCCCGGGACGGGCAAGACGACCACCGTGGCCCGCGTGCTCGCCCTCCTCGAGGCTCAAGCGACCGCATCGGGCCAGCGGCCACCTCTCGTGGCGCTCGCGGCTCCAACCGGGAAGGCCGCGGCTCGCCTGGAGGACGCGGTGCGTCAGGGCGCGGCAGACATGGATATCGACGCGCCACGGCGAGAGCACCTGCAGGCGTTGGTCGGGAAGACCGTGCACCGGCTGCTCGGGTTCAACCCCGGCAACCGGACTCGCTTTCGCCACAATCGACTCAACCGGTTGCCCTTCGACGTCGTCGTCGTCGACGAGACCTCCATGGTCTCGCTCTCGCTCATGGCCCGGCTGCTGGAGGCGGTCCGTTCCGACGCTCGTCTGATTTTGGTAGGCGACCCCGAGCAACTGGCGTCGGTGGAAGCGGGCGCCGTGCTGGGCGACATCGTCGGGCCCGCTTCGCTCGAGATGGCTATGCGGCCCGCGGCGAGGCGGCAGCTGGCCCGGGTCACCGGGCGATCTGTCCCGTCCGGCGACGGTGGCGTGGGTGCTGCCTTCGGTGACGGCATCGTCATGCTGCGCAACGTGCATCGTCACGGCGGTGCGATTGCCGCCTTGGCCAGAGCGATCCGACGTGATGATGCCGACGAGGCGATAGCGGTGCTCCGTGCCGGCGATTCGAATGTGCAGTGGATCGCCTCGGATGTTGGCCGGTCGACCCCGCTCGACGGGTTACATGATGTGCGCTCCCTCGCTGTGGCAACCGGTCGCGCGGTCATTGAGTCGGCTGGGGCCGGAGAGGCGCGCGACGCCATTGAGGCACTGGGGAGCTTCCGGCTCCTGTGCGGTCACCGGCGGGGCCCCGAGGGCGTGGCCATCTGGACGGAGCACATCGAGAACTGGCTCGGGGCCGAGGTCGAGGGCTTCGCCACCGGCACGGAGTGGTATGTCGGGCCGTCCGCTCATCGTCACCGAGAACGACTACGGGTTCGATCTCTTCAACGGCGACATCGGTGTCGTCGTGAAGAGGCGGAGGGCGGACGATGGTGGCCGCGTTCGACGCGGGATCGGCATGCCGAGGTCAGCCCGCACTCGGCTGGCCGCGGTGGACACCGTGTACGCCATGACCGTCCACAAGAGCCAAGGTTCGCAGTTCGAGGTGGTGGCCTTCCTCCTCCCGAGCGCTCGATTCGCGGATCCTGACCCGAGAGCTGCTCTACACCGCAGTCACCCGGGCGCGGGAGCGTCTGATCCTCGTGGGCACAGAGGACCGATCCGTTCCGCGATCGAGCGACCGATCACCAGGGCCTCGGGCCTCCGGCGGGCTCTGTGGGGCGAGTCGGGCTGACCCGGGCCCTTCGAGGCAGACCTCACCATCCCCCCGCGCCGGATTCCCGCTCTTTAGGCTGCCCGCTAGCGAAAAAGCGCAGGTCTCACGCCAATTACAGCCGCTCCACAGCGTGGATTCAGGGTTTTGTCCCATGATGAAGCTGACATGACTCCGTAACAAAGACGGGGCTGAGTGAAAAAACGGGTGAAATGAAGATTCTGGTTCTCGGAGGAGACGGCTACCTGGGTTGGCCCACCGCCCTGCATCTCTCGGCCCTCGGCCATGAGATCACCGTCGTCGACAATCTGGTGCGCCGGGAGTACGACCGCGAGATGGGGGTCGACAGCCTGATACCCATCGCCTCCCTCCAGGACCGGGTCACGCGCTGGGAGCAGGTGTCCGGCCATGCCATCGACGTGCGCATCGGGAACCTGACCGACGCCGCCTTCACCTACGGCGTCGTGGCCGAGGCGAAGCCCGACGCCATCGTGCACTTCGGCGAGCAGCGATCTGCGCCGTACTCCATGATCGACCGGGAACACGCCGTCTACACGCAGGTCAACAACGTCGTGGGAAACCTGAACGTGATGTACGCCATTCAGGAGACCGATCCGGACATCCACCTCGTCAAGCTCGGGACCATGGGCGAGTACGGGTATCCCAACATCGACATCGAGGAAGGGTTCATCGAGATCACGCACAAAGGCCGCACCGACGTGCTGCCCTACCCCAAGCAGCCCGGCTCCTTCTATCACCTGTCGAAGGTCCATGACAGCCACAACATCATGTTCGGTTGTCGCATCTGGGGCCTGCGCGCCACCGACTTGAACCAGGGGATCGTCTACGGCCAGTCGACCAAGGAGACCGACGTCGATCCGTTGCTGGCAACCCGCTTCGACTACGACGGCGTCTTCGGCACCGTGCTCAACCGCTTCTGCGTGCAGGCCGTCACGGGCCACCCGCTGACCGTCTACGGCGCCGGCGGCCAGACACGCGGCATGCTGAACATCCGCGACACGCTGGCTTGCGTGACGCTGGCGCTCGAGAACCCCGCTGACCGCGGCGAGTTCCGGGTCTTCAACCAGTTCACCGAGTCCTTCTCCGTGCGCGAGATGGCGCAGATGGTCAAGAGAGTCTGCCCGACACGGGTCGACATCGCGGAGGGCTTGTCCAACCCGCGGGTCGAGAACGAGGAGCACTACTTCAACGCGGCCAACACCAAGCTCCTCGACCTGGGCCTTCAGCCGCACCTCCTGACCGACGAGGTCATTGCCGAGATCCTGCAGCTCGTGGAACGTCACCGGAGCAGGGCGGACGTTCGGGCCATCGCCCCCACGGTGCAGTGGAGAAAGAGCGCCAGCACGCTCACCACGTCCGGGGAGACCCCGGACGCATCTTTCCTCGCGGTGTAAAACCTCTGCTGTCGCAGTAGTTTTCTCTGGCTATGCCGCCACGTAGGCCACGCCGCCGCGCGCGCCGTCGATCCTCGGCCCGACCTGTCATCCTGCTCCTCGCAGCGGTGATCGTGCTCGCATTGATTGTGGGCGGTCTCACCCAGGTATCGCGGCAGTCGCAGGGCTATGACGCCAACGCCGACCGCTCCCTGGCAGCGCAGGGCACCGTCGTGGCCGACCAGTCCAACGCGACCTCAGTGACGGTGCGCCGGGTCGTCAACGACCTGCAGGCGCAGACCCGGCAGGGGTTGCAGTCGACTCTCGACACCGCCGTGCAGCAGACCGCCGATCAGTCATCACGGGCGGACCTCGCCGCCGGGGCGACCCCATCGGGAACCGTGACGACCGGGTTCACCACCGTTTTCGCCGACAGGGCCGAGTCCATGAGACAACTCCGTGCCGCCGTGGACGGGTTTCTCGGCATGCAGCCCGCTCTGGCTCCTGACGCACCTTCGGATACCACGGTGGCCGGCCCAGGTCGGGCCCCGCTCCTCTCAGCGACGCAGGCAACGAATCGCATCGCGGCGGCCGGTGCGTTGCTCACCAGGTCCGATGCGCTCTACCGCTCGGTGCGGCACTCGCTGGCCGTCGAGACCGGCCACGGGAGGCTTCCACCGTCGGTCTGGGTGACCCACCCGCAAGTCTGGCAACTCGGCAGCGTCGCGGCCCAGGTCGATCTCCTGGCTACGTCGCCCACGCTGTCGGCGACGCATGACGTCGTGTTGCGGACGGTGCGCCTGAGCCCGCCCGCCCTGCCGACACCGCAAGGCGCCTCGGCGGCCGTGTCCGTGCTCAGCCCCACCTCCCGGATCGGGGTGAACGTGGTCGTGGCCAACCAGGGTTCGTCCGATGAATCGCACGTCTCGGTCCGGGTCTCTCTGGCCGACCAGACGACCGGCGCCACGGCTGCCCAGATCCGGGAGACGTCGCTCGCCCTGGGCGCTTCGGTCACGCTCCCACAGGTGACCATGCGCGTGAAGTCGTCCACGACCTATGTGCTCACGGTCCAGGTGATCCCCCCGGCCGGCCAGACCCTCACGGCCGGCACGGCCGTTCAGCAGCAGCTGCAGGTCGCTCCCGCGACCTGAGCGTCGGACAGGACTTTCCCGGCCCACCCGCGTGTCGACCCCACCCGTTCCTGGTCCTAGGATCGGGACGCACAGAAATCAGGGACTGGAGGGCTCTTCAGGTGGCCGAGAGCATCACGATCACGGACAATCGCAATGGCGAGTCCATAGAGATTCCGCTCGTCAACGGTGGGGTCGCAGCCGAGGACTGGGCCAAGCTCCTGCCGGGGGTGTGGTTCTTCGACCCCGGCTTCATGTCGACGGCGGCCTGCGAGAGTGCCATCACCTATCTCGACGGGGACGCCGGCATCCTGCGCTACCGGGGCTATCCCATTGAGCAGCTCGCAGAAAACTCGACCTACCTCGAGGTGGCCTATCTCCTACTGAAGGGCGAGTTGCCCAACGAGGAGCAGTTCGCCGAGTGGCGCCACGATGTCACGTACCACACGTTCATCCACGAGAACGTCCGCAAGCGGTTCCTCGAGGGCTTCCACTACGACGCCCACCCGATGGGGATGTTGGTCTCGGCCGTCGCCGCCCTGTCGACCTTCTATCTCGACGCCAAGGACATCTTCGATCCCGAGTCCCGCAACAAGCAGATCATCCGCCTCATCGCCAAGATGCCGACGCTGGCGGCGGCGGCGCACCGATTCAGTGTGGGCATGCCCTTCGTCTACCCGGACAACTCGCTCGATTTCGTTCCGAACTTCCTCTCCATGCTCTGGAAAGTCGCCGAGCCGCGCTTCGAGGCCGACCCTGTCCTGGCCCGCGCCCTGGACATCCTCTTCATTCTGCATGCCGACCACGAGCAGAACTGCTCGACCACGGCCATGCGCGTGGTCGGTTCGTCGCATTCCGATCCTTACTCGGCCACGGCCGCCGCGGCCGCCGCCCTGTACGGACCACGTCACGGGGGCGCCAACGAGGCGGTCATCCGGATGCTGACCGACATCGGGAGCATCGAGAACGTGCCGGACTTCATCGCCACGGTCAAAGCGGGGACGAGCGGCCAGCGGTTACAGGGCTTCGGGCACCGTGTCTACAAGAGCTACGACCCGCGGGCGACGATCATCAAGCGCGCCGCCGACGAGGTGTTCGAGGTGACGGGCAAGAGCCCGCTCCTCGACATCGCCCTCAAGCTCGAGGAGATCGCGCTCAACGACGAGTACTTCACGTCCCGGCGGTTGTACCCGAACGTGGACTTCTACTCGGGTCTCATCTACCAGGCCATGGGCTTCCCGCTCGAGATGTTCCCCGTTCTCTTCGCCATCCCGCGGACGGCGGGGTGGCTGGCACACTGGCAGGAGATGCTCGACCAGGACTCCAAGATCTCCCGGCCGCGCCAGCTCTACATCGGCTCTGAGCAGCGCGACTACACCCCGATGCAGGCACGCTGAATCATCGAGCGGCCCGCGTGCGCAACCGGACCAACCCTTCCTGAGCGAGCGAGACGCACAAGCGCCCCTCCCGGTCGAACAAGAAGCCACGAGCCAGGCCCCGACCCTGGGCGGCGATGGGTGAGTCCGTGTCGTAGAGCAGCCACGCGTCGGCCCGGAAGGGCTGGTGGAACCACATGCAGTGGTCCAGGCTGGCGCCCATGAACTCGGGGTCGTCCCAACTCGTGTCGTGCGGGGCGAGGATGGTGTCGAAGAGGGACATGTCCGAGGCGTAGGTCGCCACGCAGGCGTGGAGGAGTGGGTCGTCGGGGAGCTCCCCGTCTGCCCGGATCCAGAGGCGCTGAAAGGGCTCGCCCTTTTCCTTGGAGTGCCACGGGAGCTCGCCGATGTGCCGCTGGTCGATGGGGTGGGGCCGGTCGAACCAATCGGTCAGCTCGTTCTTCCACGGCTCCAGCCGCTCGTAGAGCGGCGCCAGCGACTCGGGCTCGGGCACCTCGGGCATGGGGAGCTGGTGCTCGAGGCCCTCCTCGAGGTCGTGAAAGGAGGCCGAGAGGTTGAAGATGGCTCGCCCGTGCTGCACGGCGACGACGCGACGGGTCGTGAAGGAGCGCCCGTCACGGATCCGGTCGACCTCGTAGAGGATGGGAACGTTCGGGTCGCCGGGTCGCAGGAAGTACGAGTGCAGCGAATGCACCCGGCCGTGTTCCACCGTGCGCCCGGCCGCCATGAGTGCCTGTCCGGCTACCTGGCCGCCGAAGACGCGCTGGCGCTCCTCGTTGGGCTGGATACCCCGGAAGATGTTGACCTCAATGGGTTCGAGGTCAAGCAGGTCGACGAGGAACTCCAAGGACGCGCTCATTCGCCCATGTTCGCAGGCTGCCGGAGCGGGTGCCCCAGAGCAGGGAGACGCGACCCCAACTACCCTGCGGCGGTGTGACCGCAGCGAGACAGCAGGCCAAGGAGAACGAGCTCGAATTCCCATCGGGGTTCGTCTGGGGCGTCGCGACAGCAGCGCACCAGATCGAGGGCGGCAACGTGAACAACGATTGGTGGGCGTGGGAGCACGATCCCGCTTCGGGCACCGTCGAGCCCAGTGGGGACGCGTGTGACTCGTTCCACCGCTGGCGTGAGGACATACAGCTCGTCGCCGACATGGGGTTGGGCGCGTACCGCTTCTCGCTCGAGTGGAGCCGGATCGAGCCGGCCGAAGGTGAGTTCTCCCTGGCGGCGCTCGAGCATTACCGCCGTATGTGTGCGGCCTGTCACGGGCACGGGATCCTCCCTGTCGTCACCTTCCACCACTTCACGACACCACGGTGGCTCACCGCGCGGGGGGGTTGGGAGGCGCCCGACGCGCCCGACCGCTTCGCCCGCTTCGTAGAGCGGGCGGTGGCGCACCTCGGCGACCTCATCGGATGGGCCTGCACCATCAACGAGCCCAACGTCGTCGCTGTCATGGGCTACTTCCAGGGCCAGTACCCGCCCGGGGTCAAGGAGGACTTCACCCGCTACGCCGCCGTGAACGAGGCGATGGTGCGCGCCCATCGCCTGGCCGTCGATGTCCTTCGCTCGGGGCCGGGCGAATTCCCGGTCGGGCTCACGCTCTCCATGGCGGAGATCACCGCCACCGAGGGTGGGGAGCCTCTGCGCGATGCCGCCGAAGAGATGCTCGAGAACGTCTTTCTCCGCGCGGTTGGTGGCGACGACTTTGTGGGGGTGCAGTGTTATACCCGCATGCACTTCGGCCCCGACGGACTGGCCCCGAACGACCCCGATGTCCCGCTGACCCAAATGGGAGACGAGCGCTGGCCCCAGGCGGTCGAGCACACGGTGCGCCGAGCCGCCTCCGTGAGCGGGCGGCCGGTCGTGGTGACCGAGAACGGCATCGCCACCGCGGACGACACCGAGCGGATCGCTTTCGTGTCAGATGCGCTCCGGAGCGCCCACCGGTGCCTGGGGGAGGGCATCGACCTGCGGGGGTACTTCGTGTGGAGCCTGCTGGACAATTTCGAGTGGCACCTGGGCTACGGCCCCAAGTTCGGGCTGGTGGCCGTGGCTCCGGGGACCTTCGAGCGGCGGCCCAAACCGAGCGCGCACTGGTTCGGGG
This sequence comes from uncultured Acidimicrobiaceae bacterium, assembly GCA_963840245.1. Lineage (GTDB taxonomy): Bacteria > Actinomycetota > Acidimicrobiia > Acidimicrobiales > RAAP-2 > Bog-473. The sequence continues at coordinate 57,652 of CAWIYI010000020.1, read as the reverse complement.
AGGTCGCCCGCAGTAACCGGTTGGTCACGGCGGGTGCAGTGGCGACTGACAGGGGGTGATTTGGCGGCCACGATAAGGTGACGGCGTGCTCACCCAGCCTCAGGCGGTCTACGACTGGCTGCACACGCACGAGGGCAGGAAGATCTTCCGCTACACGATGGTGTCGGTGATCTCGACCGCCGTCTCGCTCTTCGTCATCGCCATCGTCTACGGCGTGCTGCACCTCTGGACCGAGGTGCCGAGCACCATCTTCGGAAATGTGGTCGCCACGTTCCCGTCTTACTGGCTCAACCGGAAGTGGGCCTGGGGCAAGCACGGCCGGTCGCATTTCATGAAAGAGGTGGTGCCCTTCTGGACCCTCGCCGCAATCGGCATCGCCTTCTCCATCGTGGGCGCCGCTGTGGCCCGCCACATCTCCATCAAGTACGGGCTGGACCACTTCGAGACCACGCTGCTCGTCCTGTTTGCGAATGTCCTCTCGTTCGCCGTTTTCTGGGTCGCCAAGCTGCTCATGTTCAACCGCATGTTCCGCACCGAGCTCGAGGAGTTCGACGAGCACCTCGTGCATGAAGAGGAAGAGCAAGAGACAGAGGAAGAGACTTCGACCAGCGCCGGGCCGCACTGACCAGCGCCGGGCCGCACTGACCAGCGCCGGGCCGCACTGGCCTCGTCGCACCGACCTCCGGGCCGCTTTGGGTACCGGCCCCCTCAGTCCCGGAAGTTCTCGAACTGCAGCGGGATGCCGAAATCCTCCGCCTTGCACTTGGCGATCACCTCTTGGAGGTCGTCCCGCTTCTTGGCGGTGACCCGGAGCTGATCGCCCTGGGTCTGGGACGACACCCCCTTGAGCCCGAGGTCCTTGATGAACCTGTTCAGGCGCTTCGCGTGGTCCGACGAGATGCCGGCCCGGATGGCGATCTTCTGACGGACCGTGCTCTTTTGCGCCTCCTCGACCTTGGCGTCCTCGAAGGCCTTCAGGGAGACCTGACGCTTGACCAGCTTCTCGTCGAGGACCTGGTGGAGCGCCCGCAGGCGGTCCTCGGTCGAAGAGCGGAGCACGAGCTCGTTCTCGCTCAGCTCAACGGCGGAGTCGGTGTTCTTGAAGTCGAAGCGGGTGGCGGCCTCCCGGTTGGCCTGGTCGACGGCGTTGCGCACCTCTTGCATGTCGACTTCCGAAACGATGTCAAATGTGGGCATAGGCTCAGCGTACCGGCGCTCCCAGCCGGCCCGGGGTGCCGGCCGGACTAATCTCGGTTTCCAGCGGGTCGGTGTCCGAGTGGCCAAAGGAAGCAGGCTGTAAACCTGCCGGTTAACACCTACGGAGGTTCAAATCCTTCCCGGCCCACGCATTTCCGCCGGTACGGCCGTCGGGGCGCCTGGCCCCGGGTGACCCGCCGGCTGCCGTTACAATGCTGTTTCAGATCGATTGCGGGTACCTGCTGGCCCGGGCGTGAGCCCACCTTCCCCCCGCCGGGCTGTAGCGCCCGGACCGACAAGCGAGACGGACTACCCCGTGGACGAGAGCGCGACGTCGACGTCAACACCGGTTCTCGAGTGGGTCGGCGCGCGCCTCCGTCGTGTCTCCATGCGGGCCGATGCCATGCAGCTCCGTCTCACCGGTGGTGTCACGCTCACCGAGCGCGTCGAAGCGGAAGAGGGCGACCCCGAGGACTGGTCGTTCCTGCGACGGCCCGCACTCCTGGGTTTCCTCGCCGTCGTCTCCATCTGCGTCGGCGCGTCGCTGCCGAGCTCGCCCTTCAAATTGGAGATGGGGGGCACCTGGTTCTTCGGCGAGGCTGCCTGGCCCTCGACCACCCTCATGCTGCCGGGCGTTGTCGCCGTCTACGGCGGGATGGTCCTCTTCGTGCGGGTGTGGTTGGGGCTGTTCCAGACGCTCCGGGCCCGCGGCGGCGTGCCGATCCGTCCACTCGCCTACATGCTCGCCCTGTGGATCATGCCCCTCTTGGTCGTGGCGCCGCTCTTCAGCCGGGACGTGTTCTCCTACGCCGCCCAGGGCGAGATGATGAGCCACCACATCAACCCCTACCAGTACGGGCCGGGCACCATCGGCTCCGGGCCCTACAACTCGGGGGTCGATCCCCTGTGGGCGAACACGCCCGCCCCCTACGGCCCGCTCTTCTTGATGCTGGCCGGATGGTCCGCTTCTCTGAGCCTCCACCACGCCCTGGTCACCGTCGTGCTGCTCCGCCTGCAGTCCGTCGCCGGCATCGCACTGATCGCCTACTGCATCCCGAAGCTGGCCCGCTCCTTCGGCCGGGACCCGGGCCCGGCCTTCGTGCTGGCCGTGCTCAACCCCCTCACGCTGCTCGCCCTGGTGGGCGGAGCGCACAACGACGCCATCATGGTGGGTCTGCTCCTGGCCGGCATCACGGCCGCGCGCTCGTTCCATCGCGCCTGGGGCGTGGTGCTGTGCGCGCTCGCTGCCGCCATCAAGGTGCCGGCCGCCATCGGCATCGTGTACGTCGCGTGGGATTGGGCCGGGCCGTTTGCCGACTGGCGCCAGCCGCGCCCGCAAGGTCGTTCGCGCCGGCCTGATCACCGTGGCTGTCATGGGGGTGCTGTCCCTGGTGTCGGGCCTCGGCTGGGGCTGGATCGCCAATCTGGGGACCCCGGGGACCGTGCGCTCGTGGATGGCTCCCGCGACGGGCTTCGGACTCCTCATCAGCGGATCGGCCCACGTCGTGGGCATCGGCGTCGGCCTGGGCGGCGTGCTCACGCTCACCCGGGCCATCGGGCTCATCGGGGCCGCGGCCATCGCCATTTACTGCCTACGGCATCGGGAGCGCATCGGTGTGCTGGGCGCGCTGGGCGGCACCATGATGGCCTTCGTCGTCCTCGGTCCGGTCGTCCAGCCCTGGTACCTCACCTGGGGGGTCATCATTGTGGCGCCGGTGGTCACGGGGCGTTGGCTCTACGCCGTCCTCGGATTGTCGACCGTGGCGCCGTTCATCGGGCTCACCGGAGGCGCCGACCTGCTCAGCGAGTTGGTGCACACGGACCCCGCCAGCATGGTGCTGGCGGTCATGGTGCTGTGGGCCGTGGCCATCGTCCCATTGGGGAACTGGACGACCTCGTGGCGGATCGACCGGTCGCGCCTGTCCGCCCTGCCGTCCACCAGCGCGGCGCTCGAGTCCTGAGCCGGCCGGCCGGCTCCACCCCAGGGATCTCGGGCTCCACCCCCAGGGATCTACAGGAGCCGCTGCAATTCGACCACGTCGAGCCATTGGCGGTGCTTGCGCCCGACCTCGCGCTCGACTCCGACCAGCTCGAAGCCGGCCGCCTCGTGCAGGCCGATCGAGGTTTCGTTGTGGCCGGCGATCCGGGCGATGACGGAGTGGAAGCCGTGGGCTGAGGCCAGGACGAGGAGCTGGGCGAGCAGCGCCTTGCCGACCCCCTTGCCGCGTTGGGCCCGGTCGACGTAGACGGAGTTCTCGGCCGTGGCCGAATACCCCGAGCGCTCGTGGAAGGCCGAGAGCGCGCCGAAGCCGAGGACGATCTCGCCGTTGGCCCCGACCCGGCCGCCGAGCCGCGGGTCCGGGGGCTCGGCGGCCACCAGGGCCGGGTGGACGCCGCTGTGCTCGAGGATCCAGGTTTCCTGCTCGGCCGGGCTGCGGGGCACCATGTCGAAGGTGTTGGTGCTCTCGAGCACCTCGACGTTGTAGATGGCCCGGATGGCTTCCGCGTCGGCCAGCTCGGCGAGTCGGATCCGCATCCGCCGATGGTACTGTTGACGTGCGGAAACCAGCGGAGCGGAGGCAACTCGCCTCGAGCCCTGGCTATCATTGACCCTTCGCGGAAGGTAGCCGCGGCGCCCCCTTAGCTCAGTCGGCAGAGCACAGCCATGGTAAGGCTGGTGTCGTCGGTTCGATTCCGACAGGGGGCTCGCCCATGGCGGCGTAGCTCAGTTGGTCAGAGCACACGGCTCATAATCGTGTTGTCGCGGGTTCGAGTCCCGCCGCCGCTACCAGGTCCGGGGACGGGTGCCCCGGGCAGTGACCAGGAAGGATTGAACATGCCCAAGAACGAGAAGAGGGTCCAGGTCACGCTGGCCTGCGAGGTGTGCAAGCGGCGTAACTACATCACGACCAAGAACAAGCTCAACGACCGTGAGCGGATCGAGATGAAGAAGTTCTGCCGCTGGGACCGCCAGCACACCCTGCACAAGGAGACCCGCTGAATCACCCGGGGCCTGCCGGTGCTACTCTGGCAAGCCGATCCCCAGGTCAGGGGGAAGAACCACCTGCTTGAGGGCAACCGAAGGCACCCCACCGAGGGCAGTAGCTCAACTGGTAGAGCACCGGTCTCCAAAACCGGCGGTTGGGGGTTCGAGTCCCTCCTGCCCTGCCCTGGACGTAGCAACCCGCAAACGAAGTATGTGAGGCAAGAGTCGTGAACCGCGAGACCAAGCGCATGATGCAGCGCCAAGGGCAGATGGAGGCCGATGGGTCTCCGGCTACCCGCAAAGCGCCCGCGAGTACGACAACGGGTGGTCCGCGCCAACCGAGAACCCGGCAACAGGGACGCAAGCGCACGACGCCCGTACAGTTCGTCCGCGAGGTCCGCGACGAGATGCGCCAGGTCGCATGGCCGTCCCGCTCTGAGCTCATCAACTACACCTCGGTGGTGCTGACGACGCTGATCATCATGATCAGCCTGATTTTCGTGTTGAACCTCGCCTTCGGGAAGCTGATCACGCTTCTCTTCACGAAGTAGCGCGACATGAGCGATATGACGCATTCACAAGCAGAGGAAGCATTGGCGACCGGCGACGAAGAAGACGTCGCCGAGGCGCTGGAGGCGGAACGGGAAGAGGCCGAAGGGGCCCCCGAGGAGGCGGCGGTGAGTTCTGATGTCGTCGCAGACGTCGTTGAAGAGGTGACCGCTGAAGAAGAGGCGGAGCTCGAGGCCGTGGTGGAAGAAGCGGTGATCGAGGAGATCGTGGAAGAAATCGTGGAGGAAGTCGTGCTCGAAGCGGTCGAAGAGGCGCTGGTCGAGGAGATCGCCGAGGAGATAACGGAGGAGATCGCCGAGGAGACGGCCGCGCCCCGGGGCGAGCCGGACCTCGTGCTCGACGCCACCGACGGCGAGCAGGCCGCGGACGAGGACGGCGAGCTCGGTGGGTGGGTCAAGGACGACGAGGAGCCGGTTCCCGTCGAGAGTCCCTATGACCGGCCGGGTCGCTGGTACGTCGTGCACACCTACTCGGGCTACGAGAACAAGGTGCGGTCGAACATGGGCAACGTCGTGGCCTCCCGCGGCATCGAGGACCGTGTCTTCGAGGTCGTGATCCCGATGGAGGACGTGGACGAGTTCAAGGGTGGCAAGAAGGTCACGGTCCAGAAGAAAGTGTTCCCGGGCTACCTGCTCGTGCGCTGCGAGCTCGATGACGACACCTGGGGCGCCATTCGCAACACCCCCGGCGTCACCGGCTTCGTGGGTCCGGGGACCAAGCCCACTCCGCTGTCACGCCGCGAGGTCGAGAACATCCTCCAGGTGAAGGCGGAAGGTGGCCCGGGCGGTGCGCCCAAGCGCACGCGGGCACGCCTCGAGTACGAGGTCAACGAGACCGTCAGGGTCAAGGAAGGCCCGTTCGCCGATTTCTCGGGGCAGATCTCGGAGATCAACGAGGACCAGCTCAAGCTCAAGGTGTTGGTCAACATCTTCGGCCGGGAGACGCCGGTCGAGCTCGAATTCAGCCAGGTCGCCAAGCTTTAGGCGCCTGGACACAGACACCGGAGAAGGAGAACGAGGACGATGGCACCGAAGAAGAAGGTGCTCGCCGTGGTGAAGATCCAGCTCGAGGCTGGCTCGGCCACGCCCGCGCCGCCCGTCGGCACGGCGCTGGGACCACACGGCGTGCAGACCATGGAATTCTGCAAGCAGTACAACCAGGCCACGGAGAGCATGCGGGGTCAGGTGATCCCGGTCGACATCACGATCTACGAGGACCGCTCGTTCACGCTTCGTGCTGAAGACCTCCCCGACGCCGGTCCTGCTCCGCCAGGCGGCGGGGCTCGACAAGGGGGCGGCGACCGCCGGCCGCGAGCAGGTCGGGACGATCACCGACGCCCAGCTCGGCGAGATCGCCACCACCAAGCTTGCTGACCTGAACACAAGGGACCTCGATGCCGCCAAGAAGCAGGTCGCCGGCACGGCGCGCTCCATGGGCATCAAGGTCGCCGGTTAAGGCAGGGACGAGGAGAGAAGATGACCCAGCACGGCAAGAAGTACAAGGAGAGCCTGACCAAGGCAGATCGGGATTCGATGCACGGCGTGGCCGAGGCCGTCGAGCTGGTCAAGTCGTTGTCCAACGCCAAGTTCGACGAGACGGTCGAGCTCGCCGTCCGACTCGGGGTCGACCCCCGCAAGGCGGATCAGATCGTGCGCGGCACGCTCTCGCTCCCCTCGGGGACCGGGCGCACCGAGCGGGTGGCGGTCTTCGCCGCGGGCGAGGCGGCCGCTGAGGCGCGCGCCGCCGGTGCCGACGAGGTCGGCGCCGACGACCTGGTGGCCAAGATCAATGGTGGCTTCCTGGAATTCGACGTGGCCATCGCCACCCCGGACCTGATGGGCCAGGTCGGCACGCTCGGCCGGGTGCTCGGGCCCCGCGGCCTGATGCCGAACCCCAAGACCGGGACCGTGACCACGGACGTCGGCAAGGCCGTCACCGAGTTCAAGGGCGGCCGGGTCGAGTACCGCACCGACAAGGTGGGCAACGTGCACATCCGGGTGGGCAAGGCCTCGTTCACCGTCGAGCAGCTGGTGACCAACATCCGTGCCGTCCTCGACGAGCTCCAGCGGGCCAAGCCGCCGTCGTCGAAGGGCCGCTACTTCTTGTCGGTCACCCTGTCGGCGACGATGAGCCCCGGCGTCCGCATCGACCCGGTGCGGGCCCGCTACGGCGAAGAGGAGCTCGCCGTCCCGGCCTGATCCGCCACCCCGGCCGGAGGGCTTCCGGCTCCCGTACTACGCTTTCCCGCACAGCTCCCCGCCTCCGGGTGGACGGGCACTGAATCCGATACGCCACAGACCTCCGGTGCGCCCTAGGCGCCGAAGCGGCCCGATGGGCCGGCCTGACGAGGCGACACCTTGCAAGCCGGACCCGTCCGGCCTGCGCCGTCGCACCGGAGACTCGGGCCGAGTCCGGTGGAGGACACCGATGGCAACGCAGAACGCAGCAAGGGCGCACAAGGTCGAAGTGGTCGACGAGGTCAAGACGCGCATGGGCGCGGCAACGGCCTCCATCGTGAGCGAATACCGCGGCCTCTCCGTGGCGGAGCTGGCCGAACTGCGCACAGCGCTCGCCGCCGCCGGCGGCGATTACAAGATCTTCAAGAACACCCTGGTCCGGCTCGCCATCGACGGCGGCGAATACCAGCCGCTGTCGGAGTACCTGAGCGGACCGAGCGCACTGACCTTCGTGCAGGGCGACATCAGCGCCGTGGCCAAGGCCCTGCGGGACTTCTCCCGGGTCAACCCCCACCTGGTGATCAAGGGCGGGCTGGCCGACGGGTCGCTGCTCTCCACCGGCGACCTGGCCGCTCTGGCCGACCTGCCGCCCCGCGAGGTGCTGCTGGCCCGCCTGGCGGGGGCCCTCGCCGCACCGATGCAGCAGATGGCCGGCCTCCTGCAGGCCCTGCCCCGCAACATGGCCTACGGGATCTCGGCGCTCATCGAAGAGCGACAGGCCGCCGGGGAGACGCTGCCGGCCGAGCCCGCTGAGCCGGCCACCTCCGCTGAGCCCGCCGAAGCCTCGGCCGAGGCCGCAGCCCCCCGGCCGAGGCTGCACCCCCCGCCGAGGAGGCGCCGGCCGAGCCCGCGGCCGAGGATCCAGCCGCAGAAGAGGCCGCCGCCCCGGAGCCGGTGGAGGCCGCCGGGGAGACGGAGACGGAGCCGGACGCGGCGGCCCCCTCCGAAGAGGCACCCCAGTAGCCCGAGATCGCATTTCCGCACCGCACCGCACCGCACCGAACCAACAAGACCGAAGCAAAGAAAGGAAGGCCAGGCAGATGGCAACCCTGACCAAAGAAGAGATCCTCGACGGGATCGCCGAGCTCTCGGTGATCCAGCTGAGCGAGCTGTTGAAGGACTTCGAAGAGCGCTTCGGCGTGACGGCGGCGGCCCCCGTGGCCGTGGCTGCCGCGGCCGCTCCGGTGGCCGGCGGCGACGCCGGTGCCGGCGACGAGGAGAAGTCCGAGTTCGACGTCATCCTGACCGACGCCGGCGACAAGAAGATCCAGGTCATCAAGGAGGTGCGCGCCCTCACCAGCCTCGGCCTCAAGGAGGCCAAGGACCTGGTCGAGGCCGCCCCCAAGGCGGTCCTGGAGAAGGCGAACAAGGATGACGCCGACAAGGCCAAGGCCGCCCTCGAGGGTGCCGGGGCCAGCGTCGAGGTCAAGTAGTCCCGGTCGGGGCCGGGTGGCACCCGCTGCCACCTGGCCCTCTGACCTGGACCCTTGACTGAGGGGGAGGGCACCTTTACCCTGTCGTGAACCCCGGGCGCCGCTGCCCGTCAGGTCGACGCGGCCAAGGGGTTGTATCCAGGCACGCCCCACGATAAGATGCCGGGTTGCCGTGCGTCTCCCTGTCTTCGATTGCGTAATTCCCGGGTGTCGGCACGCGCCCTCGAAGCCCTGATCCGCCGTCCCGTCCTCGTCCGTCCCATTCGCCGTCCCGCCCGCACCCGCCGCTTTTCTCCTGGGAGGAGTTGACCGTTGTCCTCACGGTCCCGCAGTCCCGAACGTGTTTCGTTCGCCAATATCAACGAGGCTCTGCCGCTTCCTGACCTGATCGCCATCCAGCGCGATTCGTTTCAGTGGTTCCTCGACAAGGGCCTCGCCGAGGCCTACCACGACATCAGCCCGATCGAGGACTTCACCGGCCAGCTGAGCCTGGAGCTCGAGTTCGACCCGACGGATGCCGACCTGCGCCCGCCGCCGAAGTTCTCGGTGGAGGAGTGCAAGGAAAAGGACATGACCTACGCGGCCCCTGTCTTCGTGCGGGCCCGCTTCCTCAACGCCACCACGGGTGAGATCAAGGAGCAGACGGTCTTCATGGGGGACTTCCCGATGATGACCGACCGCGGCACCTTCATCGTCAACGGGACCGAGCGGGTTGTCGTCAGCCAGCTCGTGCGCTCGCCCGGCGTGATCTTCCAGCCCGGGCGCGACGCCAAGACCGTCTTCACCGGGACCATCCACCCCTACCGGGGCGAGTGGATCGAGCTCGACATCGAGGCCAAGCCGGGCAAGGACGTCACCGCCGGCTGCCGCGTGGCCCGCAAGCGCCGCCTCTCGCTCTTCGTGCTCCTGCGCGCGCTCGGCTACGGCGACGAGGCCTTCCTGGACCGCTTCGTGCGCCACTTCGACTTCCTCGAGGGGCAGTGGGAGAAGGAGCGCAACCTGGCTCCCACCCGTGAGGAGGCGCTGCTCGAGATCTACAAGCGCGCCCGCCCCGGCGAGCCGCTGTCGGCCGAGGCCGCGCGCGTCTACTTCGAGAACGCCTTCTTCAACCCGAAGCGCTACGACCTGACGCGGGTCGGGCGCTACAAGCTGAACCGCAAGCTCGGCCCGGAGATCGACCGCCTGAACGACCTGTTCGGGATCGACGTCGAGAAGCCGGCGCCGAACCAGTCGGTGCTGAGCCCTTCGGAGATCCTGGCCTCGGCCACCTACATGCTGCACCTCGCGCTGCACATGTCCGACGGCGAGTCCACCTACCGCATCGACGACCAGGACCACTTCGCCAACCGTCGCATCCGCTCGGTGGGCGAGCTGATCCAGAACCAGGTGCGGGTCGGCCTGAGCCGTATGGAGCGGGTCGTGCGCGAGCGCATGACCACCCAGGACGTCGAGGCGATCACGCCGCAGACGCTGATCAACATCCGCCCGGTCGTGGCCGCGGTGAAGGAGTTCTTCGGCACCTCGCAGCTCTCGCAGTTCATGGACCAGAACAACCCGCTGTCGGGCCTGGCCCACAAGCGCCGCCTGTCCGCGCTCGGGCCCGGTGGTCTGTCCCGTGAGCGGGCCGGGTTCGAGGTCCGTGACGTCCACACCTCGCACTACGGCCGCATGTGCCCGATCGAGACGCCCGAGGGCCCGAACATCGGCCTGATCGGGGCCCTGGCCACCTACGCCCGGGTCAACGAGTACGGCTTCATCGAGACCCCGTACCGCACGGTCGTCGGGGGCAAGGTCACCGACGAGGTGAGCTACCTGGCCGCCGACGAGGAGGAGGAGCACGTCATCGCCCAGGCCAACGCCTCGGTCGACGCCGACGGCCGCCTCACCGAGGAGCGCGTCCTGGTGCGCCGCGGCCCGCAAGGCACCGGCGTGCGCATGGGCGCCGTCAACACGTCCTACGGCACGACGTCGGAGATCGACTTCGTCCCGCCGTCCGAGGTCGACCTGATGGACGTGTCGCCGAAGCAGATCGTCTCGGTCTCGACCGCCCTCATCCCCTTCGTCGAGCACGACGACGCCAACCGCGCCCTCATGGGCGCCAACATGCAGAAGCAGGCGGTGCCGCTCGTCGTGAGCGAGGCGCCGTACATCGGCACCGGGGTCGAGGCGCGGGCCGCCCGCGACGCCGGCGACGTGATCCTCTCCGAGGGCGACGGCACGGTGACCGAGATCAGCGGGGACACCATCACGGTGGAGTACGCCTCGGGGCAGAAGGACCGGTACGGCACGGCGCTCGGGCGCAAGGTGTACCGCCTCTCCAAGTTCCGCCGCTCCAACCAGAACACCTGCATCAACCACCGCACGCTGGTCGTCGAGGGCCAGAGCGTGGCGGCCGGCGACCTCCTGGCCGACGGCCCGTCGACGCACAACGGTGAGCTGGCGCTGGGCAAGAACCTGCTCGTCGCCTTCATGCCCTGGGAGGGCTACAACTACGAGGACGCCATCATCCTCTCGGAGCGCCTCGTGCGCGACGACGTGCTGACGTCCATCCACATCGAGGAGCACGAGGTCGACGCCCGCGACACCAAGTTGGGTGCCGAGGAGATCACCCGGGACATCCCGAACCTGTCGGAGGAGATCCTGGCCGACCTCGACGACCGCGGCATCATCCGCGTCGGCGCCGAGGTGGAGCCGGGCGACGTCCTGGTCGGCAAGGTGACCCCGAAGGGCGAGACGGAGCAGACGCCCGAGGAGCGCCTGCTGCGCGCCATCTTCGGTGAGAAGGCCCGCGAGGTGCGCGACACCTCGCTCAAGGTCCCCCACGGCGAATACGGCAAGGTGATCGACGTCCGGGTCTTCTCCCGTGAGGAGTCGCACGAGCTGCCGCCGGGCGTCAACCAGCTGGTCCGGGTCTACGTGGCCCAGAAGCGCAAGATCTCCGAGGGCGACAAGCTGGCCGGCCGCCACGGCAACAAGGGCGTCATCTCCAAGATCCTCCCGGTCGAGGACATGCCGTACCTGTCCGACGGCACCCCGGTGGACATCATCTTGAACCCGCTCGGCGTGCCGAGCCGGATGAACGTGGGCCAGGTGCTGGAGTCGCACCTCGGCTACGCCGCCCGGCACGGCTGGGAGGGCGTGCAGGTCAACGATGGCGTGGGGACGAGCGCCAAGGGCGACGGGGCGGCGCGCAAGACGCGCCCGCGCACCGAGCCGGCGGCCTGGGTCTCCACTCCGGTCTTCGACGGCGCCCACTGGGACGAGACCGAGGACGCCGGGGCCCACCCCACGATCCAGCACGTCTTCGGCTCGCTGAACGCGGACTCGGCCGACGGTGACGTGCAGATCCGGACCGACGGCAAGGCCACGCTCTACAACGGCCGCACCGGCGAGGCCTACGACAACCCGATCTCGGTCGGCTACGTCTACATCCTGAAGCTCGCCCACCTGGTGGACGACAAGATCCACGCCCGCTCCACCGGCCCGTACTCCATGATCACCCAGCAGCCGTTGGGTGGGAAGGCGCAGTTCGGTGGCCAGCGCTTCGGTGAGATGGAGGTCTGGGCCCTGGAGGCGTTCGGCGCCGCCTACGCCCTGCAGGAGCTCCTGACCATCAAGTCGGACGACGTGCTGGGCCGGGTGAAGGTCTACGAGGCCATCGTCAAGGGCGAGAACATCCCCGAGCCGGGGATCCCCGAGAGCTTCAAGGTGCTCATCAAGGAGATGCAGTCGCTCTGCCTCGACGTCGAGGTCCTGGCCGTCGACGGCCGGGAGATCGAGATGCACGAGCTGGACGAGGACGTGTTCCGCACGGCTGAAGAGCTGGGCATCGATATCAGCCGCAACGAGCGCGGCTCCGACGAAGAAGACGAGCGGCGCGCCGCAGAGAGGAGCTTCTCCTAATGGCTCTGGACGTCAACACCTTTGACCAGTTGCGCATAGGCCTGGCCACGGGCGACTCCATCCGGGGATGGTCCAACGGCGAGGTCAAGAAGCCCGAGACGATCAACTACCGGACGCTGCGCCCCGAGAAGGACGGCCTCTTCTGCGAGAAGATCTTCGGGCCGACCAAGGACTGGGAGTGCTACTGCGGCAAGTACAAGCGGGTGCGCTTCAAGGGCATCATCTGCGAGCGCTGTGGCGTCGAGGTCACGCGCTCGAAGGTGCGCCGCGACCGCATGGGCCACATCGAGCTGGCCGCGCCCGTCGTGCACATCTGGTACCTGCGCGGGACGCGGTCGTGGTTGGCCTACCTGCTCATGGGCACCGAGCCCCGCGAGGAGCTCAAGGCCAAGCAGCTCGAGAAGGTCATCTACTTCGCGGCCAACCTGGTCACCTGGGTCGACGAGGAGAAGCGGCACCAGGATCTCCCGAGCCTCGAGAACGAGATGGCCGAGGAGATCGCCGACATCGAGAAGAAGCGCGACCTCGACATCGACCGCCGCTTCAAGGCGCTCGAGGAGGAGCTGAAGGCGCTCGAGGGCGAGGGCGCCCGTGACGCCGAGATCAAGGCGCGCCAGCGCGCCGTCGAGAAGGAGATCCAGTCGGCCCGCGAGCGGGCCCAGGAGGACGCCGAGATCGCCCAGCGCTCCCTCGACGAGTTCCGCAACCTGCACGGTCGCAAGATCATCGAGGACGAGATGCTCTGGCGCGAGCTGCGGCTGCGCTACGACGAGTACTTCGAGGGCGGGATGGGCGCGGAGTACATCCTCAAGCTGATCGACCGCATCGACCTCGATGCCGAGGAGATCAAGCTGCGCGACATGATCGACGCCAAGGACGGCCGCCGGCCTCTCTCGGCCCAGCGGCGCCAGAAGACGATCAAGCGGCTCAAGATCGTCACCGCCTTCAACCGCCGGGACGACCACGGCCGGCGCATCAACGACCCGCGGGCCATGATCCTCGAGGCCGTGCCGGTGATCCCGCCCGACCTGCGCCCGATGGTGCAGCTCGACGGTGGCCGCTTCGCCACCTCGGACCTGAACGACCTCTACCGCCGCGTCATCAACCGGAACAACCGGCTCAAGAGGCTGCTCGACCTCGGCGCGCCCGAGATCATCATCAACAACGAGAAGCGCATGTTGCAGGAGGCCGTCGACGCGCTGTTCGACAACGGCCGCCGCGGCCGCCCGGTGACGGGTCCGGGCAACCGCCCGCTCAAGTCCCTGTCGGACATGTTGAAGGGCAAGCAGGGCCGGTTCCGCCAGAACCTGCTCGGCAAGCGGGTGGACTACTCGGGCCGCTCGGTCATCGTCATCGGCCCGAACCTCAAGCTGCACCAGTGCGGCCTGCCCAAGCTCATGGCGCTCGAGCTCTTCAAGCCCTTCGTCATGAAGCGGCTGGTCGACGCCGAGCTGGCCCAGAACATCAAGTCGGCCAAGCGGATGGTCGAGCGGCGCCGGCCCCAGGTGTGGGACGTCCTCGAGGGCGTCATCCGGGAGCACCCGGTGCTCTTGAACCGGGCGCCGACGCTGCACCGGTTGGGGATCCAGGCCTTCGAGCCCGTCCTCGTCGAGGGCAAGGCCATTCAGGTCCACCCCCTCGTCTGCACGGCCTTCAACGCCGACTTCGACGGCGACCAGATGGCGGTCCACCTCCCGTTGTCCGCCGAAGCCCAGGCCGAGGCCAGGGTCTTGATGTTGTCGGCGAACAACATCCTCTCGCCGGCCACCGGCCGGCCGATCACGGTGCCCACCCAGGACATGGTCTTCGGCGCCTACTACCTCACCCTCCGGGTCGAGACGGGCCAGGGCGCGGGTCGCGCCTTCCGCCACATCCACGAGCTGGAGGCCGCCTTCGACGCCGGCGACGTGGAGCTGCAGGTGCCGATCACCCTGCGGCCGGCACCGGGCTCGACGCTGGCCGGCCGCCTGGCCGCCGCCGGCGTCACCGCCGGCGAGGACGGCGTCCTGAGCTACGAGACGACGCCGGGCCGCGTGTTCTTCAACGAGGCGCTGCCCGAGGGCTTCGCCTTCGTCAACGACGTGGTCGGCAAGCGCAACACGCCGATCGGGGTGATCGTGGAGGAGCTCTCCGCCAACTACCCGAAGAACGTCGTGGCCCTGAGCCTCGACCGGATCAAGGCGATCGGCTTCCGCTTCGCCGCCCAGTCCGGCCTGACCATCTCCATCAACGACGTGCAGACGCCGCCCGACAAGCTGGCCATCCTCGACCGCTACGAGAAGGAGGCCGAGAAGGCGGAGACGCAGTTCAAGCGCGGGATCATCACCGACGACGAGCGGCGCCAGAAGGAGATCGAGATCTGGACCTCGGCCAACTCCGAGGTGGGCCGGGCCATGGAGTCCCAGCTGGCCACGATCGCCTTCAACCCGCTCGACATGATGGTGGACTCGGGCGCCCGAGGGAACTCGCAGCAGATCCGCCAGATCGCCGGAATGAAGGGCCTGGTGTCCAACCCGCGCGGTGAGATGATCCCCCGGCCGATCAAGTCCTCCTTCCGTGAGGGCCTCTCGGTGCTGGAGTACTTCATCTCGACCCACGGTGCCCGCAAGGGACTGGCCGACACCGCCCTGCGCACGGCCGACTCGGGCTACCTGACCCGTCGACTGGTCGACGTGGCCCAGGAGCTCATCATCCGGATCGACGACTGCGGGTCGACCAGGGGCATCTGGATCGAGGGCGTGGCCCCCGACGGGCCCGGGCACCGCAACTACCTCGAGACCCGCGCCTTCGGCCGGCTCCTCACCGAGGATGTCACGCTGTCGGACGGCACCGTCTACCCGGTGGGCACGCTGCTCCTCGACGACAGCATCGCCGTCCTGCGCGACGACGCGGCCGTCGACCGCATCCGCGTTCGATCGGTGCTCACCTGCGAGTCGCCCCAGGGCGTCTGCGCCGCGTGCTACGGGCTGTCCCTCGCCACGGGCTCCATGATCGAGCTGGGCGAGGCTGTCGGCGTCATTGCCGCCCAGTCCATCGGCGAGCCGGGTACGCAGCTCACCATGCGGACGTTCCACACCGGTGGTGTCGTCGGTGAGGACATCACCCACGGCCTGCCCCGCGTCGTCGAGCTCTTCGAGGCCCGTACGCCGAAGGGCGCCGCCGTGCTCGCCCACCACTCCGGCGTCGTCCGGGTGGAGGACGACGAGACGGGCCGCCGCATCACCGTGGTGGCCGACGACGGCACGGAGGACTCCACGCTGGTGGCCGCACGCGCCCACCTCGAGGTGACCGACGGCCAGGAGGTCGGTGCGGGCGACGCGCTGGTCGAGGGCCCCAAGGACCCGAAGGAGCTGCTCGAGGTCAAGGGCATCCGCGAGACCCAGCAGTACCTCGTCGAAGAGGTGCAGAAGGTGTACCGCGACCAGGGTGTGTCGATCCACGACAAGCACATCGAACTGATCGTGCGCCAGATGCTGCGCCGGGTGCTCGTGGCCGAGCCGGGCGACGCGCCCTTCCTGCCGGGCGAGCGCGTCGACAACCAGATCTACGCCGAGGTGAACCGCACCCTCGTCGAGGACGGCAATGTGCCGGCCGAGGGGCGTCCCGAGCTCATGGGGATCACCAAGGCGTCGCTGGCGACCGACAGCTGGCTCTCGGCCGCCTCCTTCCAGGAGACGACCCGGGTGCTGACCGAGGCCGCCATCGAGGGCCGCAGCGACCCCCTCTTCGGGCTCAAGGAGAACATCATCATCGGCAAGCTCATCCCGGCCGGTTCGGGCATGGAGCACTACCGGGACATCCGCCTCGAGATGCCCGACGCCGAGGCGATGCCCTTCTGGGCCATGGGCTCAGGCGAATCGGACACCGAGGACCTGGCCAACTGGCTGCGTGACATGGGCGAGGGAGTCAGCGAGGACCCCTTCGACTCGTCCATCGACGCCAGCTGGCTGGGCGCGGCGCCGACGGCCGAGGATGCCTACGGGAATCCCATCGCCGGCAGCGGGAACGGCACCGGGGACGGCGCCGGCGACGGCGCGGGAGACGGCACCGCGGCGCCCGAGCCGGGCGCCGCCGAGGCCGGGGCCTAAACTTTCTCCCCTTGAGCGGGGGAAGACGAAGGAGAGGGTCCGTTGGCGACACCGCGCACGGTGGCTGACTCCGGGGGTCCGGACGGCGTGGCGCCGGCCGGATCGGGCCATTACCGCCTGCCGCATCTCCGGGCCCTCGAGGCCCAGTCGATCCACGTCTTCCGCGAGGTGGCGGCCGAGTTCGAGCGCCCGACGCTCATGTTCTCGGGCGGCAAGGACTCCATCGTCATGCTGCACCTGGCGCGCAAGGCCTTCTGGCCGGCCCCCGTGCCCTTCCCCGTCCTGCACGTGGACACCGGGCGCAACTTCGACGAGGTGCTCGCGTTCCGCGACCGCCACGCCGAGGACCTCGGCGTCCGCCTGGTGGTGGCGCGGGTGCAGGACGACATCGACGCCGGCCGGATCGTGGAGGACACGTCGCCGGGGGCCACGCGCAACCGGCTGCAGACGGCGACGCTCCTGCGGGCCATCGCGGAGGGGCGCCACGACGCCGTCTTCGGCGGGGCCCGCCGTGACGAGGAGAAGGCCAGGGCCAAGGAGCGGGTCTTCAGCTTCCGCGACGAGTTCGGCCAGTGGGATCCCAAGAAGCAGCGTCCGGAGCTGTGGAACCTCTACAACGCCCGGCACAACAAGGGCGAGCACATCCGTGTCTTCCCCCTGTCGAACTGGACCGAGCTCGACGTGTGGAACTACATCCGGGACGAGGAGATCGACGTCCCGCCGATCTACTACGCCCACCGGCGTCGGGTGTTCCAGCGTGACGGGATGCTCATGGCCGTCACCGAGCACCTCGCTCCGGCGGAGGGGGATCCGGTCTTCGAGACCATGGTGCGCTTCCGGACGGTGGGCGACGCCGACTGCACGGGCTGCGTCGAGTCCATGGCCGAGACCCTCGACCTCGTCATTGCCGAGGTGGCGGGCACCCGACTGACCGAGCGGGGCGCCACCCGGGCCGACGACCGGATCTCCGAGGCCGGCATGGAGGACCGCAAGCGCGAGGGGTACTTCTAGTGACGGAGCTCCTGCGCCTGGCCACGGCCGGCTCGGTGGACGACGGCAAGTCCACGCTGATCGGGCGCCTCCTCTACGACGCCAAGGGGATCTTCGAGGACCAGCTCGAGGCGATCCGCCGCACCAGCGAGCAGCGGGGCGGGATCGAGACGGACCTGGCGCTGCTGACCGACGGGCTGCGCGCCGAGCGGGAACAGGGCATCACCATCGACGTGGCCTACCGCTACTTCGCCACGCCCAAGCGCAAGTTCATCATCGCCGACACCCCCGGGCACACCGAGTACACGCGCAACATGGTCACCGGGGCGTCCAACGCGCACGTGGCCCTCATCCTGATCGACGCCCGCAAAGGGGTGATCGAGCAGACACGACGGCACGCCTTCCTCTCCTCCATGCTCGGCGTGCCGCACATGGTCGTGTGCGTCAACAAGATGGACCTGGTCGACTGGGACCAGGGGCGCTACGAGCAGATCAAGTCCGACTTCATGGAGTTCGCGGCGCGGCTGAATGTGCACGACATCACCTTCATTCCCATCTCGGCCCTCCGCGGTGACAACGTCGTGCAGCGCTCGGAGCACATGTGGTGGTACGACGGCTCACCGCTGCTGAACCACCTGGAGTCGGTCTACATCGGCAGTGACGAGAACTTCATCGACCCCCGCTTCCCGGTGCAGTACGTCATCCGGAGCCAGAGCGCCGAGAACCCGGACTTCCGGGGCTTCGCGGGCACGGTGGCCAGCGGGGTCCTGCGGCCCGGCGACGACGTGCTCGTCATGCCGACGGGCACGTCGTCACGCATCGACGCCATCCTCACCGCTGATGGCGAGGTGGCCGAGGCGTACCCGCCCATGGCGGTGGTCATCACGCTGGCCGACGACATCGCCGTCTCCCGTGGTGACATCCTCTGCCGGCCCAACAACCGCCCGACGGTGTCGCACGAGATCGAGGCGACCGTGTGCTGGATGGACGAGCGCTCCTCCCTGGCCGAGGGCCGCCCCCTCCTGCTCAAGCACAGCACGCGGACGGTGCGGGCGACGGCGCAGTCCCTGCACTACCGGCTCGACATCAACGGGCTGCACCGCGACGAGGCCGCGGCGGCCCTCGACCTCAACGAGGTCGGTCGGGTGACGTTCCGCTGCACCGAGCCGCTGCTGGTGGACGACTACACGACCAACCGCTCCACCGGCAGCTTCATCATCATCGACCCGACCACCAACGCCACCGTGGGCGCCGGCGTCATCCGGGTCATCGCCACCGCGCACGCCAGTCCCAACGTGGTGCGCCACGACGGGCGGCTGTCGCGGGTGGACCGCTTCGCCGCACTGGGGACGGAGGGGGCGACGCTGCTGTTCACCGGCTTGTCCGGGGCGGGCAAGTCGACGCTGGCCGCCGGGGTGGAGGAGGCCTTCGTGCGCAGCGGCCGGCCTGCCTTCCTGCTCGACGGGGACAATCTGCGCCACGGGCTGAACGCCGACCTGGGCTTCTCCGACCGCGACCGCACCGAGAACGTCCGCCGGGCCGGCGAAGTGGCCGCCATGTTCGCAGAGGCGGGTTCGCTGGCGCTCATCGCCCTGATCTGCCCGTTCGAGGAGGACCGCGGGCTCATCCGCGCCTTGCACGAACAGGCGGGGCTCACCTTCGCCGAGATCTTCGTCGACACGTCCATCGAGGAGTGCGAGCGGCGTGACCCCAAGGGCCTCTACGCCCGGGCCCGGGCCGGGCAGCTCCCCGGCTTCACCGGCATCGACTCGCCCTACGAGGTGCCGGTCCGCCCCGACCTGGTGCTCGGCTCCGGTTCGGGGTCCCTGCCCGAGCGGATCTCCCTGGTGCTCGGCCTGTTGGAAGACCTCCTGCGCTAGTCCGTGTCCCAGAGGAGTGCCGGAGCCGGCGAGTGCCGGAGGCGGCGTGTGGGTGGTCGGGTGGAGGTGGCGGTGCCAACCCCGGGGCCGGTGGTGTCGGTCGAGCCCGGCGGGCTGAGCGCTCCCGCCCGGCTCAGGGACTCAGCACCCGGGCGATGTTCCGAAAACTATCAACGAGTTCGTTTAGAGTGCCGGAACACATCCGGCGGATTCAGGGGGTGAGCCTCCGCCTCCCATCCGCCCGGAACATATCCGCCTCGCTCCGACAGCCAGGCTCCCCCGAGACGACGGAGCCCAAGCTCCGGGCTACTCCTGGACCAGCTCGATCAGCGTGCCGAACGACGTCTTGGGGTGCACGAAGGCCACCGTGGTCCCACGTGATCCCGGACGCGGCGCCTCGTCGATCACCCGGCCGCCGGCGTCCTTGATCGCCTGGAGGGCGACGCCGCAGTCGTCGACCCGGTAGCCGATGTGGTGCAGGCCCTCGCCCTTGTTGGCGAGGTACTTGGCCACGGGGGAGTCGTCGCTGATCGGGGTGAGCAGCTGCACGTAGGAGTCGGCCACCTTCAGCAGCGCCTCCTCGACGCCGTCGGACTCGACGCGCTCGCGGTGGTCGACCGTGGCGCCGAAGACCTCGGCGTACCAGGCGATGGCGGCCTCGAGGTCGTTGACGGCGATGGCGACGTGGTCGATCTCGGTGAGCAGGGAGTCGCTCACGCGCCGTGCCTCCGGAACAGTGTGATGCGATCCTCGCCGACCTTGGCCCGCAGTTCGGGGTCGTCGATGCCGAGCCCCTCCCCGGGCGCCAGGCACAGCACGCCGATCTTTCCCTCGTGCAGGTTGTGGTGCACCTGGTAGGCCGCCTCACCGACCTGCGTGAGCGGGTAGACGGCGGAGAGCGGCGGGAGCACCTTGCCCTCGCAGACGAGCTGGTTGGCGTCCCACGCCTCGCGGTAGTTGGCGAAGTGCGAGCCCTTGATCGTCTTGAGCTTCATCCACAGATGCCGATTGTCGTACTCGATCATGTAGCCGGACGTGGCGGCGCAGGTGACGATCGTCCCCGCCCGCTTGCAGGCGAACACCGACGCGCCCATCGTCTGGCGGCCCGGGTGCTCGAAGACGATCTCGGGCTCGGAGCCCACCAACCCGCGGATGTCCTTGCCGAAGCGACGCCACTCGGACTCGTCCTGGGTGTGTTCGTCCGACCAGAAGCGGTAGTTCGCCGCCTTGCGGTCGATCACGGCCTCGACGCCGAGATCGTTGAGGAGCTTCACCTTCTCGGGCGAGGACACGACGCCGATCGGCGTGCCGCCTCCGTTGAGCACGTGCTGCACGGCGTAGCTGCCCAGCCCCCCGCTGGCCCCCCACACGAGCACCTTGTCGTCCTGGGTCATGCGGGCCCCGTTGGGGGAGACCAGCATGCGGTAGGCGGTGGAGTTGCACAGCGCGTTGATGGCCGCCTCCTCCCAGCTGAGGTGGGCCGGCTTGGGCATGAGCTGGTTGGCCTTGACCACGGTGATGTCGGCCAGTCCGCCGAAGTTGGACTCGAAGCCCCAGATGCGCTGGTTCGCCGCCAGCATGGAGTCGTCGTGGGCCGACGGGTCCTGGTCGTCGACGTAGTTGCAGTGGACGGTGACCTTGTCGCCCACCTTCCAGTTGCGCACCAACGAGCCCGTGCGCAGCACGACGCCGGCGGCATCCGAGCCGACGACGTGGTAGTCGAGCGCGTGGCGGGCCGCCCACGGCCCCTCCTTGCCCAGGCGGTCGAGGAAGCCGAAGGTGGGCAGCGGCTCGAAGATGGAGGTCCAGACGGTGTTGAAGTTGATCGAGGAGGCCATCACCGCCACGTAGGCCTCATCGGGGGCCAGCTCGGGCAGTGGCACGTCCTCGACGTGGAGGGACAGGCGGGGGTCCTTGTCGGCCGACTCCATGCCGTCGAACATGGTTGTCTCGCTCCGCTTGACCAGGGCAGCCCGGTAGGAGGCGGGCATGTCGAGTCCGGCCAGCTCAGCGGCGGGGGCGCCGGCCAGGACAGCACTGAGGATGTCGCTCATGTGACCCGACGATAGTTGGCCCGTAAGATGCAGTTTCCGACCGGTAACCAGACCGGCGGGAACGCGGAGAACGCGGAGAACGCGGAGGTTCAGGAATGGCCGAGGCCGTCATCGTCGCAGGGGCTCGCACCCCGATCGGAAAGCTCTCTGGCGGACTGGCTGGATTCACGGCCATGGACCTGGGGGGATTCGCCATCGCGGAGGCGCTCTCCCGGGCCGGTGTGTCCCCGGACCAGGTGGACTACGTGCTGATGGGCCAGGTCATCCTGGCCGGCCAGGGCCAGATCACGGCACGCCAGGCCGCCGTCAAGGGCGGCATTCCCATGACGGTCCCCGCCAACACCATCAACAAGGTGTGCCTCTCCGGCCTCAACACCATCTACCTGGCCGACCAGATGATCCGTGCCGGGGACGCCGACATCGTGGTGGCGGGCGGCATGGAGTCGATGACCCAGGCGCCCTACCTGTTGCCCGGGGCCCGTGCCGGCTACCGCCTCGGTGACGGCGAGCTGATCGACTCCATGATGTACGACGGCCTGACCGACTCGTTCGACCACATCGCCATGGGCCTCTCGACCGAGCAGCACAACGCCAAGGTCGGCATCTCCCGCGAGCGCCAGGACGCGTTCGCGGCGGCGAGCCACGAGAAGGCCGCCGCGGCCGCCAAAGAAGGCCGCCTGGCCGAGGAGATCGTCCCGGTGCAGGTTCCCCAGCGCAAGGGCGACCCCCTCCTGGTGGACACCGACGAGGGCGTGCGCCCGGGCACGACGGCGGAATCGCTCGGCGCGCTCAAGCCCGCCTTCGACAAGAACGGCACCATCACCGCGGGCAACGCGTCGCAGATCTCCGACGGCGGGTGCGCCGTCGTCGTGATGTCGGCGGCCAAGGCGAAGGAGCTCGGGGCCACCCCGCTCGGCCAGATTGTCGGCTACGGCATGGTGGCCGGGCCGGACAATTCGCTGCTGACCCAGCCGTCGCGGGCGATCGTCAAGGCGGCCGGGAAGGCCGGCGTCGACCTCGCTGCCATCGACCTCTTCGAGATCAACGAGGCCTTCGCCGCCGTCGGCCTCGCCTCGGTGGACGACCTGGGCATCGACGAGGACAAGGTCAACGTCAACGGCGGCGCCATCGCGCTCGGACACCCCGTCGGCATGTCCGGCACGCGGCTGGCGCTGACCGCGCTGCTGGAGCTGCGCCGCCGCGGTGCGGCCACGGCAGCCGTCGCCCTGTGCGGTGGTGGCGGCCAGGGCGACGCCGCCATCCTGCGCTCGCTGGCGTAGGCCGGACGCCTCCAGGTCAGAAAGGCTCTAGGACTTCTCGTAGGGCGGGCCCAGCAGGGCCACCAGCGTCGCCGTCCCGGCCGCCACGTCGGCCCAGTGCTCGACGCGGAAGGCGTACACGCCCAGTGCGCAGGTGGGGAATCCGCGCCGGACGGCGGCCGAGAGGCCCTTCTTGTCGCGGGCGGACAGCAGGCCCTGCGAGAGGGAGTGCGCCGTGGGGTTGTGGCCCACCACCATGGCGGCGGCGACGCCGTCGGGCAGAGACCGGACGAAGGCGAGCACCTCCTCGGGGTCGGCACCGTAGAGCGCCTCGTCGAAACGGCGTTGCGGGGGATCGGCCATGCCGGCCAGGACGAGCTCTGCCGTCGCCGCCGTGCGGGCGGCGGGTGAGACCAGTGCGACCTGCGGCCGGGGGACGCCCTTCAGGGCGGGTCCCAGCCCCTCGCCCTGCCCGGCGAACAGGCGGCCGAGGGCGGTGGCGTCCCGCCGGCCCCGCGGGGCCAGGACGCGGTCGAAGTCCGTGCCACCCGCAGGCGGGTCGCCACCGTCTTGGCGTGGCGCAGGAGCCAGAGGGTGCGGCCCCCCTGGGCCTTGGGTGCCATCAGCCGGTCGCCATCAGTCGAGGGCGAAGGCCGCATGCAGGGAGCGGACGGCGCGCTCGACGTCGTCCTCGGCCACCATGCACGACGTGCGGATGGTCGAGGTCGAGATCATGTCGATGTTGATCCTCTCGTTGGCCAGCGTCTCGAACATGGTGGCGGCGATGCCGGGGTGGGACTTCATGCCCACCCCCACGAGCGAGACCCGGGCCACGTCGGCGTCCGCCGTCACCCCCGACGCGCCCAACTCGTCCGCATGGGCCTGGGAGGTCTCCACCGCGACCGCCAGGTCCGCCGTCGGCACGGTGAACGAGATGTCGGTGGTGCCGTGGGCGGACGTGTTCTGCACGATCATGTCGACGTTGATCGACTTGTCGGCCAGCGCCCGGAAGAGCCGTGCCGCCACGCCGGGTCGGTCCGGCACCCCGCTGACGGTGACCTTGGCCTCCGAGGTGTCGTGGGTCACTGCGGTGACGACGGCTTCTTCCATGTCTGCATCCTCCTCCACCACCCAGGTGCCCGGCTCCCAGGTGAAGCTGCTCCGCACGTGCAGCGGGACATTGTGGTTCCGGGCGAACTCGACGGCGCGCAGCATCAGCACCCGCCCACCCGTGGCGGCCATCTCGAGCATCTCCTCGAACGAGATCCGGTTGATCCGGTGCGCCTCGGGCACGATCCGGGGGTCCGCCGTGAACACCCCGGTGACGTCGGTGTAGATCTCGCAGGCGTCCGCGCCGAGGACGGCGGCGAGCGCCACGGCGGTGGCGTCGGACCCGCCGCGGCCGAGCGTGGTGATCTCGCGGGCGGCCGAGACGCCCTGGAACCCGGCCACGACCGGCACCTTGCCGGCCGCCAGCGCCTCCCGCAGGCGGTCCCCCTTGACCTCCCGGATCTTGGCCCGGGTGTGGTCGTCGTCGGTGATGATCCCGACCTGGCTGCCGGTGAACGACGCCGCCTCCACCCCGAGGTCGGCCAACGCCATGACCAGCAGCGACATGGACACCCGCTCCCCGGTGCTGACGAGCATGTCGTACTCGCGGGGCGGCTGGGTGGCGCTCACCGAGTTGGCCAGGTGGATGAGGTCGTCGGTGGTCTTGCCCATGGCGCTGACCACGGCCACCACCTCGGAGCCCTGCCGGCGCGTGCGTGCGATGTGGTCGGCCACGGCACGGATCCGATCGGCGTCGCCGACCGAGGTGCCCCCGAACTTCTGGACGACCAGTGGCATCCGACGAGGCTACAGACCGCGCACCGACCCGCTCGCCGCCGGCACCCGCCGTTCCCGCCCGGGGCGGGCGATGTCGGGCCTTCGGCCTCCGGCGGGGCGATCCGGAGCCGTCCCGAGGATTGGGTATGGTCTCGGGCCGTGCCCAGCGACAAGCGAGCCCGTCAGCGCGTGGCCAGGGAGGCGCGGCTGGCCGCCGAGGCCCAGCAGCAGAAACGCCGCAAGCAGATCCGCAACGCCATCATCGTGGTGGTCATCGCCGGGGTGATCGTCGGGATCGTCTTCCTGGTCTCGGGCAACAACAACTCGGCCTCGAAGTCCACCGCGAACAGCACGACCACGACGGCGGCCGCGAAGGGCACCAACGCGGCGCTGCAGGCCCAGGCGAACGAGGCGGCGGTCAAGGCCGGCTGCCCGGCATCGCCGACGACCCCGACGGCGGCCGCCAGCCAGAAGTACACGGCCCCGCCGCCCATGACGATCGACACGTCCAAGCAGTACTCGGCCACGTTCAAGACGACCACAGGCACCTTCGAGGCCTCGCTCGATGCCACGGCCGCCCCCAAGACCGTGAACAACTTCGTGTTCCTGGCCAACAAGGGCTACTTCAACTGCGGCGCCTTCTTCCGGGTCATTCCCGGCTTCGTGCTCCAGACCGGCAACCCGGCGCAGACCAACGCTGGGACCGAACCGGGTTACACCATCCCCGACGAGCTCCCGCCCAAGGCCGCCAACCCGGCCCAGCAGTACCCTCTGGGTTCGCTGGTCATGGCCAACACGGGCCAGCCCAACAGCGGCGGGAGCCAATTCTTCATCGTCTCGGGGCCGCAGGGCGAGAGCCTCCCCAACAGCTACTCACTGTTCGGGCAGGTCACATCCGGCCTGAGCGTCGTCAGCACCATCGACAAGCAAGGTTCTGCCAGCGGCACGCCGCCCGACGTCACCCAACGCATCATCTCCGTCACCATCAACGAGAGCTAGGACAGTCACCATGGCCACACCGACACCGCCCGCAGCCGACGGCTCGAGCCCGCAGCAGCGCAAGTTCGACGAAGAGCCGCCGATGTTCATCGATCCCGACAAGCGCTACGTGGCCACGATGGTCACCTCGCACGGCACGATGGTCATTGCGCTCGATCCTCTCGCCGCGCCGAAGACCGTCAACAGCTTCGTCTTCCTGGCCCGCTACCACTACTACGACGGCATCGTGTTCCACCGCATCATCCCGGGTTTCGTGCTCCAGGGCGGCGACCCCACCGGGTCGGGCTCCGGCGGGCCCGGCTACCGCTTCGACGACGAACTGCCGTCCCCAGGGCGCTACAAGGTCGGCTCCCTGGCGATGGCGAACGCCGGTCCCAACACCAACGGCAGCCAGT
This sequence comes from uncultured Acidimicrobiaceae bacterium, assembly GCA_963840245.1. Classification (GTDB taxonomy): domain Bacteria; phylum Actinomycetota; class Acidimicrobiia; order Acidimicrobiales; family RAAP-2; genus Bog-473. The sequence continues at coordinate 31,834 of CAWIYI010000020.1, read as the reverse complement.
TCTTCGTCATCAGCGGTCCCGACGGTGTGCGCCTCCCGCCGCTGTACGCACACTTCGGCGAGGTCGTCACCGGGCTCGACGTCGTGGAGAAGATCAACAACGTGGGAAGCCGCTCGGGCGCGCCGACCGAGCGCGTCGTGATCGAGAGCGTCACGATCGAGGAGAAGGACTAACTCCTCGGAAATAGCCTCGACCATCAGTCACGAGAGCGGTGCCGCCCGCCGGCAGAGGGGGGCGCAGAATCGTGCGGTCAGCCCCCCAGCGCGCCCAGACCCTCGGTCAGCGTGCCGCCGACGAACACCGCCGGCGTCCCCGCCCCCTCGGAGCGCCAGGCGCCGTTGCCGTCCCTGATCAGCGCGGTGCGAGCCGGGAGGGCCACCACCGGCAGCGCCGCCGGCGCCATCGCCACCGTCCGCTCGAGCTTCTGGCCGTGGGCGTCGTCGTGCTCGTCACCGAAGTGGGGGACGACCGTGACGTTGTCGACCAGGCCCAGCCCGAGGGTCAACGCCCCACCCCGTGGGTCGGCCATGGGGTCGGTGAGCACCATCGCGCCGGCGCCGGCGCCGGCCACCACGGCCCCTCCGGCGAAGGCCTGCAGCAGCGCCTCGAAGACGGCGGACCGCTTGAGGACGGCGCGCAGGTGCAGCGGTGAGCCGCCGGAGAGGTAGATGAAACGGGAGCCGGCGAGGGCCGCCGCCATGCCCGGGTCCTCGGACGAGGCCCGGTCCACCACCATGAGCCCCTCCACCCGGGCCCCGAGGGGTTCGAACCACTCGGCCGCCCGCAGCACGACCCGCTCGGGGTGCTGGTAGGCCGCCGCTGTCGGCAGCACCACCACGTCGGCCCCGCCCGAGGCCGCCAGGAGGGCGGCGTCGAAGGTGCAGCCCTCGGTCCATTCGCCGCCCCCGACCAGGGCCAGCGTGCCGGGCTCGTCCATGGGCGCCACTCTTGCACGCCCGACGCCCCGTCCCGCTTCGACGCCCGTGGTTACCGACCGGTAAACTCAACGCCCATGTCGATCACGCGGGTAGGAATCGTCGGTTCGGGGATCATGGGCTCGGGCATCGCCGAGGTGGCCGCCGCCACCGGGCACGAGGTCGTGCTGCGCAGCCGGACCCAGGTAGGCGCGGACGCCATGATGGCCGGCCTGAGCCGGTCGTTGGCCAAGCAGGTCGAGAAGGGCAAGCGCACCGAGGAGGAGGCGGCCGCCATCGCCGGGCGCGTCCGCGCCACGGCACACCTCGGTGATCTGGTCGACGTCGACCTGGTCATCGAGTCGGTCGTCGAGGACCTCGCCGCCAAGCGCGCGCTCTTCACCGAGCTCGACAGCGTCTGCAAGCCCGAGACGATCCTGGCCACCAACACCTCGACGCTCCCGGTCGTGGAGATGGCCATGGCGACGGGTCGCCCCGACCTGGTGTGCGGCATCCACTTCTTCAACCCGGCCCCGGCCATGGCCCTCGTGGAGGTCGTGCGGCCCATCACGGCGAGCGACGCCACCATGGCGGCGGCGGTCTCCTTCGCCAGTGCCTGTGGCAAGGATCCCGTCGAGGTGAAGGACCAGGCCGGCTTCATCGTCAACGCACTGCTGTTCCCGTACCTCAACAACGCGGTGCGCCTCCTCGAGCAGGGTGTGGCGACCAAGGAGGGCATCGACGCCGCCATGAAGGGCGGCTGCGGGTTCCCGATGGGCCCCTTCGCCCTGCTCGACCTCGTCGGCCTCGACACCTCCCTCGCCATCCTCGACGCGCTCTACGAGGAGTACCGCGACCCCAACTACGCCGCGGTGCCCCTGCTGCGCCGCCTCGTCACCTCGGGGCAGCTCGGCCGCAAGTCCAAGAAGGGCTTCTACGACTACAACCGCTAGCCGTGCCCGGGCGGTGCGGAACCCGGGCAGAATGGTGGTGCGCCCCACTCGTCCGGAGGTGATGTGAATGGCCAACGACCCGCAGCGTGACGCGCCGTGGGTGATGCGCACCTACTCGGGCCATTCGACGGCGCGCGCCTCCAACGAGCTCTACCGCACCAACCTGGCCAAGGGGCAGACGGGGCTCTCCGTCGCCTTCGACCTGCCCACCCAGACCGGGTACGACCCCGACGCCCCCGAGGCGGCCGGCGAGGTCGGCAAGGTCGGCGTCCCCGTGGCCCACCTCGGGCACATGAAGGAGCTGCTCGAGGGCATCCCCGTCGAGAACATGAACACCTCCATGACCATCAACGCCACGGCGGCGTGGCTGCTCGGTCTCTACGTGGCGCACGCGCAGGACAAGGGTGTCGACCCCTCGCTGCTGGCGGGCACGACCCAGAACGACATCGTGAAGGAGTACCTGAGCCGCGGGACGTACATCTTCCCGCCCGGCCCCAGCCTCCGCCTCACCGTCGACACCATCGCCTACACGGTGCGCCAGGCGCCCAAGTGGAACCCGATCAACGTCTGCAGCTACCACCTGCAGGAGGCGGGTGCCACGCCGGTGCAGGAGATCGCCTACGCGCTGGCCACCGCCATCGGCGTGCTCGACGGTGTGCGCGCCTCGGGCAAGATCGACGATGCCGAGTTGCCCGCCGTGGTCGGACGCATCAGCTTCTTCGTGAACTCGAGCGTCCGCTTCGTGGAGGAGACCTGCAAGATGCGCGCCTTCACCCGGCTGTGGGACCGCATCTGCCGTGAGCGCTACGGGGTCGAGGACCCCAAGCTGCGCCGGTTCCGCTACGGCGTGCAGGTGAACTCGCTCGGGCTGACCGAGCAGCAGCCCGAGAACAACGTGCAGCGCATCGTGCTCGAGACGCTCGGCGTCACGCTGTCCAAGAGCGCCCGGGCCCGCGCCATGCAGCTGCCCGCCTGGAACGAGGCGCTCGGGCTGCCCCGGCCCTGGGACCAGCAGTGGTCGTTGCGGATCCAGCAGGTGCTGGCCTTCGAGTCCGACCTGCTCGAATACGGCGACATCTTCGAGGGATCGGTGGTCGTCGAGGCCAAGACGGCCGAGCTGGCCGAGGCGGCCTCGGCGGAGCTGGCCGACGTGGAGGCGCTCGGCGGGGCCTTCGAGGCGATCGACGAGCTGAAGCGCCGGCTGGTGCGCAGCCAGGCGGAGCGGGTGCGGCGGATCGAGTCGGGCGAGCAGAAGGTGGTCGGCGTCAATGTCTTCACCGAGACCGCGCCCTCCCCGCTGCTCGGCGACGGCGAGTTCGAGAACATCCTGAAGGTCGACCACCACGTCGAGGCGGAGCAGATCGCCGACGTGGAGCGCTGGCGGGCCGAGCGCGACAACTGCGGCGGTGCGGGCCGCGCTGGACGAGCTGCGCCGCGTCGCCAACGACGACACGCCCGGCGGGCAACATCATGGGGGCGACGATCGCACTGGCCCACGCCGGCGGTACGACGGGTGAATGGGCCGGTGCGCTGCGCGAGGTGTTCGGCGAGTTCCGTGCGCCCACCGGCGTCAGTGGCGGGGTCGGCCGGCGCGGTGACGACCTGGCGCCCGTCCGCCTGCGCACGCGGCGGCTGGCCGAGGAGACGGGGGGCCCGCCGCGCCTGCTGGTGGCCAAGCCGGGGCTCGACGGGCACTCCAACGGGGCCGAGCAGATCGCGGTGGCGGCGCGCGACGCCGGCTTCGAAGTGATCTACCAGGGGATCAGGCTGACGCCGGCCCAGATCGTGGCGGCCGCCCGCGACGAGGACGTCGACATCGTGGGGCTGTCCATCCTGTCGGGCTCGCACCTGGAGCTGGTGCCCGACGTGCTCGACCGCCTCCGCGCCGCCGGGAGCACCGCGGCGGTGGTCGTCGGGGGCATCATCCCGCCCGACGACGCCGAGCTCCTGCTGGGCAAGGGCGTGGCGTCGGTCTACACGCCGAAGGACTACTCCTTCGACCGCATCATGGAGGACCTGGTGGCTCTGGCCGAGCGCCAGCGCGGCGCCACTCCCGGGTGAGCCGCGCCATCTCGCGCCAGGTCACCGGCCACCGCACCGAGCTCGATGGCGCGCACCCGGAGACTCTCGGGCACGTCGTAGTGGTCCAGCGCCGCCGAGCGACGGTGGTGTTGGTAGCCCCGCAGCGGGATCCCGAGCGCGGCGGCCATGGCGTGCAGCTCGGCGGGATCGTCGGCCAGCAGGTGCGACCAGCGGTCGGTGCGGTCGCGCACCGTCGCCCGCTGGCGCCAGTCGTCGACGTAGACCGTCAGCGTCCGGCCCAGGGCCGATCACGGCGCAGGGGCAGCGGCTTGTGCCACCAGCGCCCGCTGAAGCGCCACGGCTCGTGCACGGGGTCGTGCTCGTCGGGCGGTGCCGGGCGGGGCCAGGCCAGCTGCACCGCGGCCGTGATGGCGGCCAGCACGGCCGGGTCCGGGGCGCTCCGGGGCCGCAGCGTGAGCTGGTCGGGGTCGACGGGCAGGGTCACAGCGGGACGTTGCCGTGCTTGCGCCGCGGCAGCTCCTCGCGCTTGGAGGAGAGGATGTCGAGGCTGCGGCAGATGACGGCGCGCGTGTCGGCCGGCGAGATGACGTCGTCGATGTAGCCGCGCTCGGCCGCGATGTACGGATTGGCGTAGCGCTCCGTGTACTCGTCGATCAGCTCGGCCCGCCGGCGCGCCGGGTCGGCCGCCTCGACCAGCTCGCGCCGGTAGACGATCTCGACGGCGCCGTTGGGGCCCATGACCGCCAGCTCGGCCGACGGCCACGCGAAGGCGAGGTCGGCGCCGATCGACTTGGAGTTCATGACGACGTAGGCGCCGCCGTAGGCCTTGCGGGTGATGATCTGGATCCGCGGCACGGTGGACTCGCAGTAGGCGTACAGGAGCTTGGCCCCGTGGCGGATGATCCCGCCGTACTCCTGGTCGGTGCCGGGCATGAAGCCGGGGACGTCCACGAACGTGAGGAGCGGGATGTTGAACGCGTCGCAGGTCCGGACGAAGCGCGAGGCCTTCTCCGACGAGTCGATGTCGAGCACTCCGGCCAGCACGGCCGGTTGGTTGCCCACGATGCCGACGACGCGGCCGTTCATCCGGGCGAAGCCGCACGTGATCGACATGGCCCAGTGGCGGTGCACCTCCATGTACTCGCCGTCGTCGACGATCGCCGTGATGATGCGCTTCATGTCGTAGGGCTGGTTGGGCGAGGTCGGCAGGAAGTCGATCAGCTCGGTCACGGCGCGGTCGGGCTCGTCGCCGCTCGGCTCGATCGGCGGTTCCTCGAGGTTGTTGGCGGGGAGGAAGGAGAGGAGCTGGCGCACGTCGTCGAGGCAGGCCTTCTCGTCGGGGGACACGAAGGTGGCCACCCCCGACTTGGTGGCGTGGCTCATGGCGCCGCCGAGCTCCTCGAGGGTGACGTCCTCGCCCGTCACCGTCTTCACGACGTCGGGGCCGGTGATGAACATGTGCGAGGTGCCCTGCACCATGAAGATGAAGTCGGTCATGGCCGGCGAGTAGACGGCGCCGCCGGCGCACGGCCCCAGGATCACGCTGATCTGGGGGATCACGCCCGAGGCCGTGACGTTGCGGCGGAAGATGCCGCCGTAGGAGTGCAGCGAGACGACCCCCTCCTGGATCCGCGCCCCGGCGCCGTCGTTCAGCCCGATCATGGGAACCCCGGTGGAGGCGGCCAGGTCCATCACCTTGTGGATCTTCTCGGCGAAGACCTCCCCGAGGGCGCCGCCGAAGACGGTGAAGTCCTGGCTGAAGAGGCACACCCGCCGGCCGTCGATGGTGCCGAAGCCCGTCACCACCCCGTCGGTATAGGGCCGGTTGTCCTCGAGCCCCATGCCGTGGGCCCGGTGCCGGGCCAACATGTCGAGCTCCTGGAAGGAGCCCTCGTCGAGGAGGTACTCGATGCGCTCCCGCGCGGTCAGCTTCCCCTGGCCGTGCTGGCGCTCGACTGCTCTCGCGCTCCCGGCGTGGAGGGCCTCGTTCTTGCGTTCGGCCAGGTCGGCCAGGCGTTCGGCCATGGAGTGTTCCATGCGGCCGAGGCTAACGCCCGCGGCGGAGGGCCCGAAATCGGGGAGCCGACCGAGTCCGGCTCGCCGGACCGGGTCCGGCGGCACTGGGGCGGCGGCCCCCGGCGGCGCACCGCCCCCCGCGGCCCGGGCACAGAGTTCCGGAAACTATGCACAAGGTCGTTTATAGTTTTGCAGAGTCGGCTACAGCTTTTGCAGAGTCGGCCACAGCTTTTGAAGAGTCGGCGGCGGCGGTGGGTGGGGCGGCGGCGGGGGCGGAGCCGGGGGTCGAGGAGCGGGCCGGTAGACTGGTCGAAACCGGGAGCGGACCGATGCAAGGTCGGGCGCCCACCGGGCTGCGGATGCCATGGCGCGATTGTCGGAAGCCCAGGCAGCCGCTATCATTGAATGCCCTGCCATGTGCGGCTCCGGCCGGCGCGCCAGCGCCACACATGGGATTCACATTCTGATTAGCGAGAGGTAGCGCGTGCCCACAATCGCCCAGCTCGTCCGCAAGGGACGGCAGGCCAAGGTGACGAAGACCAAGACCCCGGCCCTCAAGGGCGCGCCCCAGCGCCGGGGGGTCTGCACCCGCGTCTACACGACCACCCCGAAGAAGCCGAACTCGGCCCTGCGCAAGGTGGCCCGTGTGCGGCTGTCCTCGGGCGTCGAGATCACGGCGTACATCCCCGGTGTCGGCCACAACCTCCAGGAGCACTCCATCGTCCTCGTCCGCGGCGGCCGGGTGAAGGACCTGCCCGGCGTGCGCTACAAGGTCGTGCGCGGGGCGCTCGACACCTCGGGCGTGCGCGAGCGCAGCCAGGCCCGCAGCCGCTACGGCGCCAAGAAGGAGTCATAAGGCATGCCCCGTAACGGACCCGCCACCCGCCGCGAGCTCGCGCCGGACCCCGTCTACCGCTCCGTCCTGGTCACCCAGTTCGTCAACAAGATCCTCTCCCGCGGCAAGCGCACGCTGGCCGAGCGCATCGTCTACAACGCCCTCGAGACGGTGCAGGAGAAGTCGGGCGGCGACCCGGTGGCCGCGCTCAAGCGCGCCGTGGAGAACACCCGGCCCGAGGTCGAGGTGAAGTCCCGTCGCGTCGGTGGCGCCACCTACCAGGTGCCCGTCGAGGTCCGGCCCCGGCGCGCCACCACGCTGGCCATCCGCTGGCTCACCACGTACTCGCGCCAGCGCCGGGAGAAGACCATGGCCGAGCGCCTGGCCAACGAGATCCTGGACGCCTCCAACAACATCGGGGCCTCGGTGAAGCGCCGCGAGGACATGCACAAGATGGCCGAGTCGAACCGCGCCTTCGCCCACTACCGCTGGTAGTGGACCCCACCGCCACGACACCACTGCACCATGGCTGACGCTCTCCCCACCCGCGACTTCCCGCTCGCCAAGACCCGCAACATCGGGATCATGGCCCACATCGACGCGGGCAAGACCACCACGACCGAGCGCATCCTCTATTACACCGGGCGCAACTACAAGATCGGTGAGGTCCACGAGGGCGCCGCCACCATGGACTGGATGGTCCAGGAGCAGGAGCGCGGCATCACGATCACCTCGGCCGCCACCACCTGCAGCTGGCGCGACAACTGGATCAACATCATCGACACCCCGGGCCACGTGGACTTCACCGTCGAGGTGGAGCGGTCGCTGCGCGTGCTCGACGGCGCGGTCGCCGTGTTCGACGCCGTGGCCGGCGTGGAGCCCCAGACCGAGACGGTGTGGCGCCAGGCCAACAAGTACAACGTGCCCCGTATCTGCTTCGTCAACAAGATGGACCGCATCGGCGCCGACTTCGAGCGCACGGTGCAGATGATCCGCGACCGCCTGGACGCCCTGCCGGCGGTGATCCAGCTCCCGATCGGCGCCGAGTCCGAGTTCAGGGGCGTCATCGACCTCCTGGAGGAGAAGGCCCTCGTGTGGTCCTCGGACATGGGCGAGGAGTGGGAGACCCTCGAGGTCCCCGAGTCCATGGCGGCCGAGACCGAGGACGCCCGCCACCAGCTCATCGACGTCGTCTCCAACTTCGACGACACCATCATGGAGAAGTACCTGGTCGAGGAGCCCATCACGGCCGTCGACCTGCGCCGCGCCCTGCGCACGGCGACGCTGGCCGCGGCCGTCGTGCCGGTGCTCTGCGGCTCCGCCTTCAAGAACAAGGGCGTGCAGCCCATGCTCGACGCCGTCGTCGACTTCCTGCCCAGCCCGCTCGACCTCCCGCCCGACCCAGGGGCACCGGCCGAACCACCTCGAGGACGTCGAGGAGCGCAAGGCGGACGACAGCGACGCCTTCTCGGCCCTGGCCTTCAAGATCATGACCGACCCCTTCGTCGGCAAGCTGACCTACATCCGCGTGTACTCGGGCACCCTGCAGAAGGGGGCGTCCATCTCCAACACCACCAAGGACAAGAAGGAGCGGGTCGGCCGCATCCTGCAGATGCACGCCAACCACCGCGAGGACAAGGACGCCATCTTCGCCGGCGACATCATGGCCGTCGTCGGCCTGAAGAACACCACGACGGGCGACACCCTGAGCGACCCGGGCCGCCCGATCGTGCTCGAGGCGCTCGAGTTCCCCGAGCCGGTGATCCACGTGGCCGTGGAGCCCAAGACCAAGGCCGACCAGGACAAGCTCTCCCGGGCCCTCTACTCGCTGAGCGAGGAGGACCCGACCTTCCGGGTGCGCTCCGACGAGGAGACGGGCCAGACCGTGATCTCGGGCATGGGCGAGCTGCACCTCGAGGTGCTGGTCGACCGGATGCTGCGCGAGTTCAACGTCGACGCCAACGTGGGCAAGCCCCAGGTGGCCTACCGCGAGACCATCCGCAAGCCGGTCGAGAAGATCGAGGAGCGGTACGTCCGCCAGACCGGCGGCCGCGGCCAGTACGGCCACGTCGTCATCAGCCTGGAGCCGACCGGTCCCGGGGGCGGCTACGAGTTCGTCGACAAGATCAGCGGCGGCGTCATCCCCAAGGAGTACATCCCCTCGGTCGATGCCGGCATCCAGGAGGCGCTGACCGCCGGCGTGCTGGCCGGCTACCCGACCGTCGACGTGCGGGTGACCCTCACCTACGGGTCGTACCACGACGTGGACTCCTCGGAGATGGCCTTCAAGATCGCCGGGTCGATGGCGGTCAAGAAGGCGATCCGGGCGGCCAGCCCGGTGCTGCTCGAGCCCGTCATGGAGGTCACCGTGACGGTGCCCGACGACTTCCTGGGCGCGGTCACCGGCGACCTGTCCTCCCGGCGGGGGAGGATGGAGGGCATGGACCAGCAGGGGACCAGCCACGTGATCAAGGCGCTTGTTCCGCTCGCCGATATGTTCGGCTACTCTACTGACCTGCGTTCGCGCACCCAGGGTCGCGCCACGTACACGATGCAGTTCCATTCGTACAACCAGGTTCCGGAGTCGATTTCCAAGGAGATCATCGCCCGGGCGCAGGGGGAATAGCCCCCGAATCGCCTCGGCGCCGACCGGACGGATCGCACGGATCGCAGAAGCAGAATTCGCAGAAAGAGACAAAACAGCGTCAGGGCCACCGTGGCCATGACAGGGAGCAGGGAGTAGCCAGGAGATGGCCAAGCAGAAGTTCGAGCGCACGAAGCCACACGTGAACGTCGGGACCATGGGTCACATCGACCACGGCAAGACGACGCTGACGGCCGCCATCACCAAGGTGCTCTCGGAGCGCAACCCGAACACCTCGTTCACGTCGTTCGACAAGATCGACGCGGCGCCGGAGGAGAAGCAGCGCGGGATCACGATCACCATCGCCCACGTGGAGTACGAGACCGACAAGCGCCACTACGCGCACGTCGACATGCCGGGCCACGCCGACTACATCAAGAACATGATCACGGGCGCCGCCCAGATCGACGGCGCCATCCTGGTGGTCTCGGCGGCCGACGGCCCCATGCCCCAGACCCGTGAGCACGTGCTGCTGGCCCGCCAGGTGGGCGTGCCCTACATCGTGGTGGCGCTCAACAAGGCCGACATGGTCGACGACGAGGAGCTCCTCGAGCTCGTCGAGCTGGAGGTGCGCGAGCTGCTGACCGCCTACGACTTCCCCGGCGACGACACCCCGGTCATCGCGGTCAGCGCGCTGAAGGCCCTGGAGGGCGACCCCGAGTGGAGCGAGAAGATCGTCGAGCTCATGGACGCCGTGGACTCGTACATCCCCGAGCCCGAGCGTGACGTCGACAAGCCCTTCCTGATGCCGGTCGAGGACGTCATGTCCATCACCGGCCGGGGCACCGTCGTGACCGGCAAGGTGGAGCAGGGGATCATCAAGGTGGGCGAGGAGGTCGAGATCGTCGGCCTGAGCGACACCCAGAAGACGACGGTGACCGGCGTCGAGATGTTCCGCAAGCTGCTCGACGAGGGTCGCGCCGGCGACAACATCGGCGCCCTGCTGCGCGGTACCAAGAAGGAGGATGTGGAGCGGGGCCAGGTGCTGTGCAAGCCCGGCTCCATCACCCCCCACACCCAGTTCACCGCCGAGGTCTACGTGCTGAACAAGGAGGAGGGCGGCCGTCACAAGCCGTTCTTCACCAACTACCGCCCGCAGTTCTACTTCCGCACCACGGACGTGACGGGCACCATCACGCTGCCCGAGGGCACCGAGATGGTCATGCCGGGCGACAACACGAAGATGACGGTCGAGCTGGGCAAGCCCATCGCCATGGACAAGGGTCTGCGCTTCGCCATCCGTGAGGGTGGCCGCACGGTCGCCTCCGGCGTGGTCGACGAGATCCTCAAGTAGTCCCGGCCCGAACCCGAACGAGAGCAGGCACCCCGACCATGGCCGACGGCCCGAAGCAGAAGATCCGCATCAGGCTGAAGGCCTACGACCACGAGATCCTCGACCAGTCGACGGAGAAGATCGTGCAGACGGTGCTCCGGACCCAGGCCAAGGTGCTCGGCCCGGTCCCGCTGCCGACCGACAAGCACCGCTACACGGTGATCCGGTCGCCCCACAAGTACAAGGACTCCCGCGAGCACTTCGAGATGCGGGTCCACAAGCGCCTGGTCGACATCGTCGAGCACACGCCCAAGACGGTCGACTCGCTCCAGCGGCTCGACCTGCCGGCCGGCGTGGACATCGAGATCAAGATCCAGACGGCCTGACGGCCGGACCACCCCGCCGCCCCGCCGGATGCCTGGCAGGGGGGTGGGCCCATGGTGTAACCTCGCGGGCCGCCCAATCGGGCAGTTCAGAGGCAAAAAGAGCGGCACTCCTGTGCTGCCGACCACAACAGACGTGCGTGATCGCCGGCCCGAGCCGGGACCTCACGCCGAACCAATCGAGCGCTCCGCTCGGGTCTCCCGGGCGGAGCGTTGGCATGCGCACCGGGAAATCGAGACGGCGCAGGGAGAAAGAACGGACACGTGGCAAGCAAGGCGATCGTCGGCGAGAAAGTCGGCATGACCCAGGTCTGGGACGACCAGAACCGCGCCATTCCGGTGACGGTGCTGAAGGTCGCGCCCGTGCGCGTGGTCCAGGTCAAGACGCCCGAGACCGACGGCTACGCCGCCTTGCAGGTGACCTGGGGCTTCCGGCGCAACTCGACCCTGACCAAGCCGCAGCTCGGGCACTACGCCAAGGCCGGCGTCAATCCCGGCCGGGCCCTGGTGGAGCTGCGGCTCGACGACGTGGCCGACTACACGGTCGGCCAGGAGCTGGCCGCCGACCTGTGGGCCGTGGGCGAGCGGGTGGACGCCATCGCCGTGAGCAAGGGCAAGGGCTTCGCCGGCGGGATGAAGCGGCACAACTTCAAGGGCCAGGGCGCGTCGCACGGAAACCACCGCAGCCACCGCGTGCCGGGGGCCATCGGCGCCTGCGCCACCCCGTCGCGCGTCTTCAAGGGCACCCGCATGGCGGGCCAGATGGGGGGCACGCAGGTGACCGCCCTGAACCTCGAGGTGGTGTCGGCCGACGCCGAACGCGAGCTGGTGCTGGTCAGGGGCGCCGTGCCCGGGGCCCGCGGCAGCGTCGTCGTGCTGCGCAACTCGGTCAAGGCCCCGACCAAGGCCGGCGGGAGGTCGCGATGACGGCCACCGCCCCGGAGACGGAGCGCACCGGCACGGTGCTGCACCACACGGCCCGCAAGGAGCGCCCGGAGCCCGTGCTCCGCACCGCGCCCCGGCGCAACGCCGCGGGGCACGACCTCGGCACGGTGGACCTCGAGCCGACCGTGTTCGGCCTGGAGCCGAACCGGGCCGTCCTGCACCAGGTGGTCACGGCCCAGCTGGCCGCCGCCCGGGCCGGCACGCAGTCGACCAAGACCAGGGCCGAGGTGCGCGGCGGCGGCGCCAAGCCCTTCCGGCAGAAGGGCACGGGCCGGGCCCGCCAGGGCTCGAGCCGGTCGCCGTCGATGATCGGCGGCGGGGTGGCCCTCGGGCCCAAGCCGCGCAGCTACGTGCAGCGCACCCCCCGCAAGATGGTCCGCCTGGCCCTGCTCTCGGCGCTGAGCGACCGGGCGGAGATCGGGCACATCGTGGTCGTCGACGACTGGACGATCACGGCGCCCAAGACCAGGGACGCCGCCGCCATCGTGCGCAAGCTCAAGCTGAACGGCTCCCTCCTGATCGTGGTCGGCCAGGACGAGCTGGACGTCGAGCGCTCGTTCGCCAACCTGCCCCAGGTCCAGACCACCACCTTCGGCGAGCTCTCGGCCCACGACGTGCTGCGCGCCGACTGGCTCGTCTTCTCCGACCGCACCCTGCCCGCCGCCGCCTCGGACTTCTCCGGGACGCACGTGGTGGAGGAGGCCGACCGCGATGCGTGACGCCATGTCCGTGCTCATCCGCCCGGTGGTCTCCGAGAAGAGCTACTCGCTCATGGACAGGAGCGTGTACGTCTTCATCGTCGACCCCCGGGCCACCAAGATCGAGGTCCGCCACGCCGTGGAGCAGGCCTTCAGCGTGCGGGTGACCAAGGTCAACACGCTCAACCGCAAGGGGAAGGCGACGCGCAACCGGCGCACCAACGTGAAGGGCAAGCGGCCCGACACCAAGCGCGCCATCGTGACGCTCCACCCCGACGACTCCATCGACCTCTTCGCAAGCTGATCAGGAATCGCCATGCCACTTCGCTCACGTAAGCCCACCAGCCCCGGACGGCGGTTCCAGACGGTCTCGGACTTCTCCGAGATCACCCGCGACCGTCCCGAGAAGTCGCTGCTCGCGCCCAACCCGCAGAGCGGCGGCCGCAACAACCACGGCCGCAAGACGGCACGCCACCGCGGCGGCGGCCACAAGCAGCAGTACCGGATCGTCGACTTCCGCCGCAACAAGGACGGGATCCCGGCCAAGGTGGCGGCCATCGAGTACGACCCCAATCGCAACGCCCGGATCGCCCTCCTGCACTACGCGGACGGCGAGAAGCGCTACATCCTGGCCCCGGCCGGCGTGAAGGTCGGGGACAAGCTCCAGAGCGGCCAGGGCGCGGACATCCGTCCCGGCAACGCCCTGCCCCTGCGCTACATCCCGGTCGGCTCGACCATCCACAACGTCGAGCTGCGGCCCGGCGGCGGCGGCAAGATGGCCCGAGGCGCCGGCATGAGCGTCCAGCTGGTGGCCAAGGAAGGCGCCTTCGCGACCCTGCGGCTCCCGTCCACCGAGATGCGCCGGGTCTCCATCGACTGCCGGGGCACCCTCGGCGTGGTGGGCAACTCCGAGGCCGAGCTGATCAAGGTCGGCAAGGCCGGGCGCAACCGTTGGAAGGGCAAGCGTCCCCAGACGCGCGGCGTCGCCATGAACCCCGTCGACCACCCGCTCGGTGGTGGCGAGGGCAAGTCCTCCGGTGGCCGCCACCCGGTCTCCCCCTGGGGCAAGCCCGAGGGCCGCACCCGGTCCCGCAACAAGAAGTCCAATTCGATGATCGTGCGCCGGCGCCGGACCCGCGGCGCGCGGCGTTAGACGAGGGGTTGAGGAACCATGCCGCGTAGCCTGAAGAAGGGACCCTTCGTCGATGACCATCTGCTCAAGAAGGTCGACGTCCTGAACTCGAGTGGTGACAAGAAGGTCATCAAGACCTGGTCCCGCCGCTCCACCATCATCCCGGACATGGTGGGGCACACCATCGCCGTGCACGACGGCCGCCGCCACGTGCCGGTCTACGTGACCGAGTCCATGGTCGGCCACAAGCTGGGCGAGTTCGCGCCGACGCGCACGTTCCGCTACCACGCCGGCCAGGAGCGGGGAGCCCGGCGATGACGGCCACCAAGACGAACGAGCGCCCCGGGACGCGGGCGGTCCACCGCCACTCCGGCATGTCGGCTTCCAAGGCGCGTCAGGTCCTCGACCTGATCCGGGGCGAGGACGTCCAACGGGCGGCCGAGATCCTCACGGGCACCGAGCGCGAGGCGGCCGAGGTCATCGGCAAGGTCCTGGCCTCCGCCGTGGCCAACGCCGCCCACAACGACCAGCAGAATCCCGAGGAGCTCTACGTCTCGGCCTGCTACGCCGACGAGGGTGCGACCATGAAGCGCTGGCGCCCCCGGGCCCGGGGACGGGCCACCCGGATCCGCAAGCGGACCTGTCACGTCACCATCATCGTGAGCCGGCTGCCCGCCGACAAGCTCGAACTGCGCCGCCGCCGCATGGAGGCCGTCAGCGCCAACCGGTCCCGCCGGGTCGACGCCTCACGGCGCCGGGCCGACCTGTCCGGCCGGCTGTCGCGCCGCCGCGCCGCCCAGGCCACGGCCGAGGCGGAGAGGGCCGCCGCGGCGGAAGCCGAGGATGCGGACGACGACATCACCGACCAGGCGCTGGCCGAGGCGGCGGTGGCCGATGCCGAGCCCGAGGTGAACGAGGCGGACACGGTCGACGGTGGCGTGGACGAGGACGACGTCGTCGAGGATTCGACGGCCGACGAAGAGTCGGCCGCGGCCGACGCGGACGACAAGAGCGAGGACGAGTAGAGATGGGCCAAAAGGTCAACCCTTACGGCTTCCGGCTCGGGATCACGACGGACTGGAAGTCCCGTTGGTTCGAGGAGCGCAATTACCGCGAGTTCGTGGTCGAGGACTGGAAGATCCGCGACTACCTGATGAACCAGCTCGAGGCGGCGGCAGTCAGCCGCATCGAGGTGGAGCGAACGCGTGACCGCCTGCGCGTCGACATCCACACGGCCCGGCCGGGCATCGTCATCGGCCGTCGTGGCGCCGAGGCCGACCGGCTGAAGAAGCACCTCGAGCAGATCACGGGGCTGCAGAACCGTATCCAGCTGAACATCCAGGAGATCAAGCAGCCTGAGCTCGACGCCGCGCTGATCGCCCAGGGCATCTGCGACCAGCTCGTCCGCCGGGTCGCCTTCCGGCGGGCCATGAAGCGCGCCATCCAGACCGTGCAGAAGGCCGGCGCGCAGGGCATCAAGGTGCAGTGCTCGGGCCGCCTCGGCGGCTCGGAGATGTCCCGCAAGGAGCAGTACCGCGAGGGCCGGGTGCCACTGCACACGTTGCGGGCCGACATCGACTACGGCTTCCGCGAGGCGCGCACCACGTCGGGCCGGGTCGGCGTGAAGGTGTGGATCTACAAGGGCGACATCCTCCCCTACAAGGTCTCGATCGAGGACAAGATCACCCGCGAGGCCGCCATGGCCGTGGGCGAGACGTCGGGCCAGGGCGGACCGCGGCGGCTCATCACCGCCGGCGGCGGACGCCGCCGCGCCGAGGACTTCGCCGCCGACGAAGACGGCGCAGCCGACGGCGCCGCCGAGGACGAGACCGTCGAGGAGCTGGTGGTCGAGGCGACCGAGGCCCCGGAGGTCGCCGACGGCCGCCGACGCCGCCGACGTGGCAGCCACAGTGACGGAGACCGAAGCCGGAGCGGAGGCGGAGGCGGAGATCGAGGACGAGGCCGAGGCACCGCCGGCCGATCTGTTGCCCGCGCCGACCGAGCCCGATGACCTGGAGCGCCAGCTGACCCAGGACGAGGAGATGGAGCGCCAGAACCGCCACCAGCACCACGAGGCGCCGCACTTCCGCAAGGAGTCGGACTGACATGTTGATGCCCAAGAAGGTCAAGCACCGCAAGACGCAGCGGGGCCGGCTCTCGGGTCAGGCCAGGGGCGGCACCTCCGTGGCGTTCGGCGACTTCGGGATCCAGGCGATGGAGCCGGGCTGGCTCACGGCGCGCCAGATCGAGGCCGCCCGTATCGCCATGACCCGCCACGTGAGGCGTGGGGGCAAGGTCTGGATCCGGGTCTTCCCGGACAAGCCCGTCACCCAGAAGCCGGCCGAGACTCGCATGGGCTCGGGCAAGGGCAACCCCGAGCTGTGGGTCGCCGTCGTGCACCCGGGCCGGGTGCTCTTCGAGCTGGCCGGCGTCGACGAGGCGCTGGCGCGCGCCGCCATGGAGCGGGCCATCCAGAAGCTGCCGTTCAAGGCCCGGTTCGTCGTTCGCCCCGGCACCCACGGCCACGCTGAGGTCGCCATCTGATGCCGACCGCCCACGACCTCTCCATGCTGGACGGCGACGAGCTGTCGGCCCGCCTCGGCGAGTCGCGGCGCGAGCTGTTCAACCTGCGCTTCCAGCTGGCCACCGGCCAGCTGGACAACCCGGCGCGCATCGGCCAGGTCCGCCGTGAGGTGGCGCGCATGCTGACCGTGCTGCGGGGACGCGAGATCCTCGAGGCCGAGGGCGGCTACGTGGCGCCGACGGCGGCCGAGCACGAGGCGGCCCGGGCCAAGCTCGCGGCAGAGGACGCCGAGCGCGAGGAGAAGGCGGCCGCGCGGACAGCCGCCGCCGAGGCCGACACGGCGGCGGACGAAGTGCACGACCACGATCAACCGGACGACTACGAAGTCGACGACGAAGACGACGAAGAGGATGAGGCCTGATGGCCGACGAGAGCCCAGAGAACGAGCAGGACAGCGCACAGGCCAAGGCCGCTGCCGAGGACGCCCTGAAGGCGCTCGAGGCGGTCGAAGCCGAGGCCGAGGCAGAGCTGCCGGCGACCTCCTCCTCCGAAGAGGCCGTGGCCGCTGCCGAGGACGCAGCGAAGGCTCTCGACGCGGTCGAGGCCGAAGCCGCCCGGGAGCTGCCGGTTACTCCCGCAGCGAGTGAGCCCGAGGAGGACGGCCCGCGCCAGAACCGCCGCAAGGTGCGCGAAGGCATCGTGGTGTCCGACGCCATGACGGCCACCGTGGTGGTGGCCGTGGTCGAGCGGGTCCGCCACCCCAAGTACGGCAAGACGGTGCAGCGCACGAAGAAGCTCTACGTGCACGACGCCGAGGACAGCGCCAAGGTGGGGGACCGGGTCCGGGTGCAGGAGACCCGACCGCTCTCCAAGCTCAAGCGCTGGCGCCTGACCGAAGTGCTGGAGCGGGCCCGATGATCCAGCAGGAGTCGCGGCTCCGGGTGGCCGACAACTCCGGGCGCGCGAGGTGCTCTGCATCCGCGTGCTCGGAGGGTCGCGCCGGCGCTACGCCAGCATCGGTGACGTGTTCGTGGCCACGGTCAAGGACGCCATCCCCGGTGCCGCCGTCAAGAAGGGCGACGTCGTCAGGTGCGTCGTCGTGCGGACGAAGAAGGAGAAGCGGCGTCCCGACGGCAGCTACATCCGCTTCGACGAGAACGCCGCCGTTCTCATCAACGACCAGCAACAGCCGCGCGGGACCCGCATCTTCGGGCCCGTCGGCCGCGAGCTGCGCGACAAGCGCTTCATGCGGATCGTGTCGCTCGCCCCGGAGGTGCTCTGACATGCGGATCCACAAGGGAGATCAGGTGATCGTCCTGTCCGGCAAGGACAAGGGCAGGAAGGCCGAGGTGGTGCGGGCCATACCCGGCCGCGAGCGCGTGATCCTCGAAGGCGTCAACGTGGCCAAGCGTCACGCCAAGCCGACGCGCGCCACCCAGCAGGGTGGCGTCATCGACAAGTTCATGCCCGTGCACGTCTCGACCGTCGCGTTGATCTGCAAGAGCTGCGACAAGCCCACCCGCGCCGGCTACCGGTTCGAGGACAGACGGCGAGAAGGTCCGCTACTGCAAGAAGTGCGGGTCGGTGCTGTGAGTACGACCAGCGCGCCGGCGCGTCCCCGGCTGAAGGAGCGGTACCTGACCGAGATCCGGGACAGCCTGAAAGAGGGGTTGGCCCTGGGCAACGTCATGGAGGTCCCGCGGCTGGAGAAGATCGTGCTCAACATGGGCGTCGGCCGCGCCACCCAGCAGGCCTCGCTCATTGAGGGGGCGCAACGCGACCTCGAGACCATCACGGGCCAGAAGCCGATCGTCACCCGGGCCAAGCAGTCCATCGCCGGCTTCAAGCTGCGTGAGGGCCAGGCCATCGGGGTCAAGGCGACCCTGCGGGGCGACCGGGCCTGGGAGTTCTTCGACCGCCTGCTCAGCCTGGCCATCCCCCGCATCCGCGACTTCCGCGGGCTCTCACCCCGGTCGTTCGACGGCCACGGCAACTACACGTTCGGGGTGACCGAGCAGCTGATCTTCCCCGAGATCGACTACGACAAGATCGACACGACCCGCGGCATGGACATCACCATCGTCACGACCGCACGCACCAACGAGGAAGGACGGGCGTTCCTGGCAGCGTTCGGCTTTCCGTTCCGACAGGAGACCCGGTAGCACCATGGCGAAGAAGGCTTTGATCGAGAAGCAGCAGCGCACTCCCAAGTTCAAGGTGCGGGGATACACCCGGTGCCAGAGGTGCGGGAGGCCGAAGGCCGTGTACCGCAAGTTCGGGCTCTGCCGCATCTGCCTGCGCGTCATGGTGCACGCCGGTGAGGTGCCTGGCGTCACGAAGGCAAGCTGGTAGGCCGCCATGACGATGACCGACCCCATCGCGGACATGCTGACGCGGATCCGCAACGCCAACTCCGCCATGTTCGACACGGTGCGCATGCCCGGCTCCAAGCTGAAGGAGTCGCTGGCCTCCGTCCTCGAGCGTGAAGGCTTCATCGCGGGTTACACGGTTGAGCCCAACACCGGCAAGCCCGGGACCACCCTGGAGATCACGCTGAAGTACTCGGGCGACCGCATCCGGACCATCGCGGGGATCAAGCGCGTCTCCAAGCCGGGCCTGCGCATCTACGCCCGGGCCGACGGCATGCCGCGCGTGCTCGGCGGCATGGGCGTGGCGGTCGTCTCCACCAGCCAGGGACTGCTGACCGACGCCGAAGCGCGTCGCAAGCACCTGGGCGGAGAGGTGCTCTGCCATGTCTGGTAACGCCGTGTCGGCCCGAGGGGAGGTCTGATGTCGCGCGTCGGACGCTCTCCCATCGCGGTCCCGTCCAACGTCACCGTGACCCTCAGTGGGTCAACGGTGAGCGTCAAGGGCCCCCAGGGCTCCCTCGAGCGCCGGCTGCCCGAGGGCATCACCGTCGCGCAAGAGGGCGACACGCTCGTCGTCAGCCGGCCCGACGACGAGCGCCAGCACCGTGCCCTGCACGGCCTCTCGCGCTCGCTCGTGGCCAACATGGTCTCGGGCGTGACCGAGGGCTTCTCCAAGGAGCTCGAGATCGTCGGCGTGGGCTACCGCGCCACGGCCAAGGGACCCGACGCCCTGGAGCTGGCGCTCGGCTATTCCCACCCGATCAGCGTCGACGCCCCCGATGGCATCACCTTCGAGGTCCCGGTCCCGACGCGGATCATCGTCAAGGGGATCGACAAGGAGAGGGTGGGCCAGGTGGCCGCCGACATCCGCAAGCTGCGCAAGCCGGAGCCCTACAAGGGCAAGGGCGTGCGCTACGCCGGCGAACGCGTGGTGCGCAAAGCAGGAAAGGCAGCCAAGTAATGGCCCGCACGAGCGACCGCACTCGCCTGCGCCTCCGGCGTCACGACCGGGTGCGCAGCAAGGTCAGCGGCACGGCCGAGTGCCCCCGCCTGGCCGTCCACCGGTCCAACCGGCACATTTCGGCGCAGCTCATCGACGACGCCGCCGGGCGCACCCTGGTCGCGGCCTCGTCGGTGGAGTCCGACCTGCGCGCGTCCTTGGGCAAGAGCGGTGGCGGTAACGTGACGGGCGCAGAATCGGTCGGACGCCTCCTCGGCACGAGGGCGAAAGCGGCCGGGATCACCAAGGTTGTCTTTGACCGTGGGGGCTTCGTGTACCACGGGCGTGTTGCCGTCCTGGCAGACGCGGCACGGGCCGAGGGACTGGAGTTCTGATCATGGTCGACACACAGTACGAAGAACGCACCATCAAGGTGAACCGCGTGGCCAAGGTGGTCAAGGGCGGCCGGCGGTTCTCCTTTGCCGCGCTGATGGTGGTGGGCGACGGCAACGGCAAGGTCGGCCTCGGCTACGGCAAGGCGAAGGAGGCCGGGCTGGCGGTGCAGAAGGGGATCGAAGAGGCGCGCAAGAACCTGTTCGAGGTGCCCCTGGCCGGGAGCACCATCGTCCACCCGGTCATCGGCGAGAGCGGTGCCGGCCGTGTGCTGCTCAAGCCGGCGGCGCCCGGGACCGGCGTGATCGCCGGCGGCGCGGCGCGCCACATCCTCGAGATGGCGGGCATCCGGGACATCCTGGCGAAGTCGCTGGGCTCGTCGAACGGGATCAACGTCGCCCACGCCACCATCGCGGGGCTCAAGCAACTGCGGCGCCCCGACGACGTCGCCGCTCTGCGCGGCAAGGCGGCCGACGAGGTGACCCCCGGCGGGGTCCTGCGGGCCTACCGCGAGCGCAAGCGCGAGACGGACCTGTTCGCGGCGGAGACGCGCTGACCATGGCCGCCACGACCAAGAAAGAGGCGGGTGAGCCCCGCCTGCTCGTCACGCAGACGCGCTCGGCCATCGGCACCAAGCCGAAGCACCGTGGCACGCTGCGTGCCCTGGGCCTGCGCGGCATCGGCCAGTCGAACGAGCTGCCCGACCGCCCCGAGATCAGGGGCATGCTGGCCCGCGTGCCGCACATGGTCCGCATCGAGGAGGTGTCGAAGTGAAGCTCCACGATCTGGCGCCGCCCAAGGGCGCGACCACGGCGAAGCGCCGTGTCGGCCGCGGCACCGGGGGCAAGGGCCACAAGACGGCCGGCCGCGGGAGCAAGGGTCAGAAGGCCCGCAGCACCGTGCCGGTCGGCTTCGAGGGAGGCCAGCTCCCCCTCATGCAGCGCATTCCCAAGCTGAAGGGGTTCAAGAACCCCTTCCGGGTCGAGTACTCCCCGGTCAACCTGGCCGCGCTCGACGCCCTGGGCGCCGACGAGATCACGATCGAGACGCTGGTCGAGGCCGGCCTGGTGCGCCCGAAAGCCCTGGTGAAGATCCTGGGCCAGGGGACGCTGCGCCGCCCGGTCCGGATCTCGGCCCATGCCTTCTCCAAGTCGGCCGAAGCGGCGATCACCGCCGCCGGGGGTAGCGTCGAGCGTGTGGCACTGCCGTTCGCGCACGGGCGCCCGCCCGCCTCGGGCAATGCCCTGATGAACCGCTAGTGGCCACTGCACCGGGACTGCACTGAGAAGAGGAGCCATGCTCTCCCGTCTCGCCAACATCTTCAGGGTCCCCGACCTTCGGAACAAGGTCGTCTTCACGCTGGCCATCATCGCCCTGTACCAGATCGGGGCCAACGTCCCCGTACCCGGTGTCAACTGGTCGCGCCTGCAGAGCCTCGAGAGTGGGGCCTCCGCGTCGGGCGTGCTCGGCTTCCTCAACCTCTTCAGCGGGGGCGCCCTGGTGCGCCTGGCCGTCTTCGGCCTGGGCGTCATGCCCTACATCACGAGCTCCATCATCATTCAGCTGCTCTCCACCGTCATCCCCAAGCTCGAGGAGTGGCGCGACCAGGGCGCGGTCGGCCAGAAGAAGATCACCCAGACCACCCGCTACCTCACGGTGGCCCTGGCCGTCATGCAGTCCTCCGGCCTCGTCTACGCCTTCCACGGCCACGACTCGGCCCTGCTCGGCACCAGCGTCGACCTCATCCCCAGCTTCAACTGGCCGCTGGCCCTCTTCATGGTGCTGATCCTGACCGCCGGCACGGCCTTCGTCATGTGGCTGGCCGAGCTCATCACCCAGCGCGGCATCGGCCAGGGCATGTCGATCCTGATCTTCGCCAACGTGGTGGCCGCCATCCCCACGGGGTTCAAGGCGATCTACGACGAGGGGGGCAGCGCGAAATTCACGATCATCATCCTCGTCTCGCTGGCCCTGCTCGTCTTCATCGTCTTCATGGACCAGGGCCAGAGGCGGATTCCCGTGACGTTCGCCCGGCGGGTGGTCGGCCGCCGAATGTACGGCGGCAGCTCCACCTACATCCCCCTCAAGGTCAACCAGTCGGGCGTGATCCCGATCATCTTCGCCAGCTCGGTGCTCTACATCCCGGTCCTGCTCTCGAACGTCGTCCCGTGGAACTGGTTCCAGAACTTCGTACGAAACAGCCTGACCCCGACGAGCTTCTTCTACATCCTGGCCTACTTCGTGCTGATCGTGATGTTCACCTTCTTCTACGTCTACGTCGCCTTCGACCCGCACCAGCAGGCCGACCTGATCCGCAAACAGGGCGGGTTCGTGCCGGGCATCCGGCCCGGCCCGCCCACCGAGCGGTACTTCGCGCACATCCTCAGCCGCATCACGGTCGTGGGCGCACTGTTCCTCGGGTCCGTGGCCGTCGTGCCCTCACTGCTCATGGCGCTCTGGCACCTGAACCGCTTCCCCTTCTACGGGACCACCCTGCTGATCTCGGTGGGCGTCGCCCTCGAGACCATGCGCCAGATCGACAGCCAGTTGATGATGCGCAACTACGAGGGCTTCCTCAAGTAGGCGCCGGTGATTCCCGGGGTCAGGCTCGTGGTCCTCGGCAAGCAGGGGGCCGGGAAGGGGACGCAGTGTGTGCGTCTCTCCCATCACTACGTGGTGCCGCATGTCTCCACCGGGGACATGTTGCGCAGCGAGGTCAAGTCGCGCTCGCCCCTGGGACAGCGCGCGCACTCGCTCATGGACCAGGGTGAGCTCATTTCCGACGAGATGGTCATGGAGATGGTGAGCGGCCGCCTCTCCGAGCGTGACACCACCGGGCGGGGCTTCGTGCTCGACGGTTGCCCGCGCACCACGGTCCAGGCCGAGTCGCTCGAGAAGATCGTCCAGCCCTTCGGCCTCGACCTGGTGATCGACCTCCAGGTCCCGACCACCCTGGTCATGAAGCGCCTGGCCTCGCGCCGGGTCTGCGTGGACTGCGGCGCCAACTACTCGACGGCCGCCCCGCCGCTGGTCAATTGGACGTGCGACGTCTGCGGCGGCGAGGTGGTCCAGCGGGAGGACGACACCGAGGAGGCGATCGAGCGCCGGCTCAACCTCTACGAGGAGGAGACGGCCCCCCTGCTCGACTGGTACAAGGAGCGCAACCTCCTGGCCGAGATCAACGGCACCGGCTCGCCCGACGCCGTGACCCGGCGCGTGGTCGGGGCCATCGACACCCTGCGCAAGCAGCTGCGGGAGGAGGCGAACCGGTGAGACGGAACGACGGCGAACTCGCCAAGATGCGCCGCGCCGGCAAGGTCGTGGCCGAGATGCACGAGGCGACCCGGGCCGCCGCCAAGCCGGGCGTGACCACCGCCGACCTCGACGCGGTGGCCCGCCAGGTCCTCGAGCGCCGCGGCGCCACCTCGAACTTCCTCGGCTACCACGGGTTTCCGGCGGTCATCTGCACCTCGCCCAACTCCATGATCGTGCACGGCATCCCGGGCGGCTACGTGCTCGAGGAGGGGGACATCCTCTCCATCGACTGCGGCGCCATCATCGAGGGCTACCACGGCGACGCCGCCTTCACCATGGGCATCGGCACCATCTCCAAGGAGGCGGAGACGCTGCTGAAGGTCACCGAGCGCAGCCTCTGGGCGGGGATCGAGCAGATGACCAGGGGAAACTCTCTCAACGAGATCGGCCGGGCGGTCCAGGACGTGGCCGAGGCGGCCGGCTTCAGCGTGGTCCGGGAGTACGTGGGGCACGCCATCGGCACGGCCATGCACGAGCAGCCCCAGGTGCCCAATTACTGGCCGGGGACCAAGGGCCCCACCCTCAAGACGGGCAACGTGTTCGCCGTCGAGCCCATGGTCAACGTCGGCTCGCCCGAGACCGTGCTCCTCGACGACCACTGGAGCGTGGTGACGGCCGACGGGAGCCTCTCGGCCCATTTCGAGCACACGATCGCCGTGACCCCCGACGGTCCCGAGGTCTTCACCCTGGCCTGAGCTCCCGATCCGGGGCCCGGCCAGGACTTTCACCAACTCGTGCTGGAAATCCCCCCAGGATGCGGTAGACTTTTCTGCTGGCCCTGGGGCCTGGTCCGTTCCCGTGGGGATGGACTGCCCGATGGCCGTGCCCGATTCCGCCCCGTTCCGGCCTCGCGCCACCGGTGCGGTCGGGGCAGCACACAAGAACGACGATCAGGAGAGAGTCACCTGCCCAAGCCCAAGGAAGATGCCATCGTGCTCGAAGGCACGGTGGTCGAGCCACTGCCCAATGCGATGTTCCGTGTGGAGTTGGAGAACGGACACAAGGTGTTGGCGCACAGCTCGGGAAAGATGCGGATGCACCGCATCCGCATTCTCCCAGGGGACAAGGTGCAGGTGGAGATCACTCCGTACGACCTCAACCGGGGTCGGATCACCTATCGGTACAAGTAGGACGGGGAGTCAAGTGAAGGTTCGGCCGAGCGTGAAGCCGATCTGTGAGAAGTGCAAGGTCATCCGGCGCCGCGGCGTGGTCCGGGTGATCTGCGACAACCCGCGTCACAAGCAGCGGCAGGGCTAGGAGAGGAAGACAGATGGCCCGTATTTCCGGAGTGGACATCCCGCGCGAGAAGCGGCTCGAGATCTCGCTGACCTATATCTACGGCATCGGCTCGACCCTGTCGACGCAGATCTGCCAGTCGGTGGACGTCAACCCCTCCACCCGCGTCCGCGACCTGACCGACGAAGAGGTCGCCCGGCTCCGGACCTACATCGACACCAACTTCCGGGTCGAGGGTGACCTGCGGCGCGACGTCTCCCAGGACATCAAGCGCAAGATGGAGATCAACTGCTACCAGGGGGTGCGCCACCGCAAGGGCCTGCCGGTCCACGGCCAGCGCACCCACACCAACGCCCGCACCCGTAAGGGCCCCAAGAAGACGGTGGCCGGCAAGAAGAAGGTGAAGAAGTAGTGGCCAAGCCCGCCAAGCCCGGCGCCCGGCGCCCCCGCCGCAAGGAGCGCAAGAACATCGCCTACGGCGTCGCCCACATCAAGAGCTCCTTCAACAACACGATCGTGTCCATCGCCGACCCCGAGGGCAACATCCTCGCCTGGGCCTCGGCCGGGAACGTCGGTTTCAAGGGCTCACGCAAGTCGACCCCCTTCGCCGCCCAGCTGGCCGCCGAGGCGTGTGCCAAGCGGGCCATGGAGCACGGCGTACGCAAGGTCGACGTCCTCGTGCGCGGCCCCGGCTCCGGCCGTGAGACGGCGATCCGTTCCCTGGCCGCGGTCGGGATCGAGGTCGTGGGCATCAAGGACGTCACCCCGATCCCGCACAACGGATGCCGCCCCAAGAAGCGGCGCCGGGTCTAGGCCCGCAACCGAGAGACACAGAGGAAGAGGAAACCCCACCCCATGGCTCGATACACCGGTCCCGTCTGCCGCCTGTGCCGGCGCGAGCGGACCAAGCTGTTCCTGAAGGGCGAGCGCTGCTACTCGCTCAAGTGCCCGGTCTCCGAGGCGGTCACCGACCGGCACAGCCGCGCCTACCCACCAGGCGAGCACGGCCGCGACCGCATGCGCCAGGGTTCTGAGTACCTGGCCCAGCTGCGCGAGAAGCAGAAGGCGCGCCGCATCTACGGGATCCTGGAGAAGCAGTTCCGCAACATGTACGAGGAGGCCACCCGCCAGGGCGGCATCACCGGTGAGAACCTGCTGCGCAATCTGGAGCTCCGCATCGACAACGTCGTCTTCCGGGCCGGCTGGGGAGCGAGCCGGCGCCAGGCCCGCCAGTTCGTGCGCCACGGCCACGTGAGCGTCAACGGCAAGCGCGTCACCATCCCGAGCTACCGGGTGCGCAAGGGCGACACCGTCGCGCTGCGCGAGGCGACGCGGGGCAACTTCCTCGTCCGCCGTAACATGGACACCCTCGAGCGCCAGACCCCGGCCTGGCTCGAGACCGGCGATGCCGGCTTCTCGGTGTCCGTCCTGAACCCGCCGCTACGTGAGCACATCGACGAGCCCATTCAGGAGCAGTTGATCGTCGAGCTCTACTCGAAGTAGCCCCGTCCCCCTGCAACAGGAGTACCCACCATGCTGATCATCCAACGGCCGACCGTCGAAGTCGTCGACGAGGAGCAGAACAACCGGCAGCGGTTCGCCGTCGGCCCGCTCGACCCGGGCTTCGGCACCACACTCGGCAACTCGCTCCGGCGGACGCTGCTGTCGTCCATCCCCGGCGGGGCCGTGACCCAGCTCCGCTTCGACGAGGCGCTGCACGAGTTCACGACGCTCCCCGGGGTCAAGGAGGACGTCACCGACATCATCCTCAACCTCAAGGACCTGCTGGTCCGGGTGCAGTCCGACGAGCCCGTGACGCTCCGCCTCGATGTGCGCGGCCCGGCCGACGCCACCGCCGCCGACCTGCAGCTGACGCCCGACGTCGAGATCCTGAACCCCGACCTGCACATCGCCTCGGTCAACGCCAAGGGCCGGCTGGCCGTCGACGTGACCGTGGAGCGCGGGCGGGGCTACGCCTCGGCCGACAAGAACAAGAAGTCGTCGGTCATCGGTGTCATCCCGATCGACTCGATCTTCTCGCCGGTGCACCGCGTCACCTACGACATCGAGCCGGTGCGGGTGGAGCAGTCGACCAACTACGACCGCCTGGTGCTCGACATCGAGACCGACGGCACCATCTCGCCCCGCGAGGCGCTGGCCTCGGCCGGTGACACGCTGCGCAACCTGGTCTCCCTCGTGGCCGACCTCGAGGAGGCGCCGCAGGGCCTGGAGCTCGGCGACACGGGCACCACCACCCACGGCTCGCCCGACCTCGACCTGCGCATCGAGGAGCTCGACCTCTCCGAGCGTCCCCGCAACTGCCTCAAGCGGGCGCAGATCAACACGATCGGCGAGCTGGTCGAGCGCACCATGGACGACCTCCTGGCCATCACCAACTTCGGCCAGAAGTCGGCCGACGAGGTCGTCCAGCGCCTGGACGAGCGCGGGCTGTCGCTCCGCACGAGGGACTAGCGGCCATGCAGGCAACCCCGAGGCGCGGGCGGCGCATGGGCGGCTCCGCCGCGCACCAGAAGGCCATGCTGGGCAACCTGATCGCCTCGCTCATCGCCGCGGAGTCCATCGTGACCACCGAGGCCAAGGCGAAGGCGCTGCGCCCGGTCGCGGAGAAGTGCGTCACGGCGGCGCGCAAGGGCGGGATCGCCAACCACCGCAACGTGGTCGCCCTCATCCGCGACAAGGACATGGCCCACAAGCTCTTCGAGGAGATCGGACCCCGCTACTCCGAGCGGCCGGGCGGCTACACCCGCATCCTCAAGCTGGGCCCGCGCCCCGGTGACAACGCTCCGATGGCGCGCATCGAGTTCGTCTGAGGGTGGAGCAACCCGCCGGCGCTGCGCTGCAGCGCTGGAGGCTGCTGCTCGCCTACGACGGAGCGGCCTTCCGGGGCTTCGCCGCCCAACCCGAGGTCCCGACCGTCGCCGGCGCACTGCGCCAGGCGATCGAGCGGACGGCCCGCCTCAAGGAGGCACCGGTGATCACCTGCGCCGGCCGCACCGACGCCGGCGTGCACGCCCGGGGCCAGGTGGTCCATGTCGACCTGCCGGCCCTGCCCTTCGACGGCGCCGGCCTGGCCCGGGCCCTCAACCGGCAGCTCGCACCCGAGGTGGTGGTGCGCCGGGCCGAGGCGGTCGGCCCGGACTTCGACGCCCGCCGCTCGGCCACCGCCCGCAGCTACCGCTACCTCGTGTGGAACGCACCCGCGCCCGACCCGCTCCTGGCGGCGCTGGCCTGGCACGTGCGCGTCCCGCTCGATCTCGGTTCCATGCGCACCGCGTCCGACGTGCTGCTCGGCACGCACGACTTCCGCTCGTTCTGCCGCCGGCCGGTGGGGACCGACGCCACGCAGCCGCTCGTCCGCCGGGTGACGACGGCCCGCTGGGGCGTGGACCGGGGACCGGAAGCCCTCGACGCCGCGGCGTCCGACGGGGAGGCCCGCCTGCTGCGCTTCGAGATCACCGCCGCCTCCTTCTGCCACCAGATGGTCCGCTCCCTGGTGGGCAGCCTGGTCGAGGTCGGCCGGGGCAGGGAGAACGCCGCCGGGCTCATGGAGCGCCTGCGGGCGGTCTCGCGTCACCGCATGCCCGATCCGGCCCCGGCGCACGGCCTGTGCCTGGTCTCCGTTGCCTACGGGCCCGGCGCCGGGGACCCGGCCGCCTGACCCCGCTCCGGCGGTCCGGCGCGGCGGCTTGCCCCACCCTGCCAGGGGCCCTATCCTGGTGAGTCGGCTCCGGGGACCCGGGACCGTCGGAGCCCGCCCCGGGAACGCAGGTCCGGAGGCAGTCTCGCCCACCACGCGGATGCGAAAGATCGGTCTTGTGCGCACATTTTCACCGAAGGTCACGGAGATCCAGCGGACCTGGTACGTCGTCGACGCCGACGGCCTCGTCCTCGGGCGCCTGGCCTCGTCGGTGGCGGCCATCCTGCGCGGCAAGCACCGTCCCTACTTCGCCCCCCACGTCGACACCGGCGACCACGTGATCGTGGTCAACGCCGACAAGGTGATCCTCACCTCGAACAAGGCCGACGCCAAGATGGCCTACCGCCACAGCGGCTACCCGGGCGGCCTGCGCTCCACCAGCTACGCGGAGCTCCTCGACGAGAAGCCCGCCGAGCTCATCCGGCGCTCGGTGCGCGGCATGCTGCCCAAGAACACCCTCGGTCGCCAGATGCTCGGCAAGCTGCAGGTGTACGCCGGTCCCGACCACCCGCACACGGCCCAGAAGCCCGAGCCACTCGAACTGCCCCAGGCCCGCCGCGCCGGCTGAGCCTGCGCCCAGGGCCCAACGCATCAGGAAGGAACCACCCTCGCAATGCCCGCACCATTGAGCCAGACCACCGGACGCCGCAAGCAGGCGGTGGCGCGCGTCCGCTTCCGCCCCGGCCAGGGCGCCATCACGGTGAACCAGCTCCCCATCGAGCGCTACTTCACCTCCGCCACCCATCGCATGTTGGTGACCGAGCCGCTGCGGGTCACCAGCACGACCGAGTCCTACGACATCGATGCCACCATCGACGGCGGCGGGATCTCGGGCCAGGCCGGCGCCATGCGCCTCGGTATCGCGCGCAGCCTGTGCGAAATGGACCCCGAACTACGCGGGGCGCTCAAGCGCTCCGGCCTTCTCACCCGCGACGCCCGCGAGAAGGAGTCCAAGAAGTACGGCCTGAAGAAGGCCCGCAAGGCGCCGCAGTACTCCAAGCGGTAGCAAGCGAGACTGCAATGGCGCCGACCCGCTTCGGCACCGACGGTGTGCGCGGGGTTGCGAACGAGGAGCTGACCCCCGAACTGGCCCTCGCTCTCGGCCGCGCCACCGCCCGTGTGCTCCCCGCGCCGACCTTCGTCGTCGGCCGCGACACCCGCCGCTCGGGCCCGCTCCTGCAGGCGGCCTTCTCGGCCGGCCTGGCCGCAGAGGGGGCCGACGTCGTCGACCTCGGCGTCCTGCCGACCCCCGGCGTCGCCGCCGTGGCCGAGCACCGCAAGGCGCCCGGCGCCGTCATCTCGGCCTCGCACAACCCCTTCGGCGACAACGGCATCAAGTTGTTCAGCCTGCTCGGGACGAAGCTGCCCGTGGAGGTCGAGGGGGAGATCGAGCGCGAGCTCGACTCCATCCTGGGCGACCCGGACCACCAGCCCCGCCGCCCGACCGGTCACGGGGTGGGCCGGATCAGCGCCGACCCCGAGGCCGGCGAGCTGTACCGGGCGCACCTCGTGGCGACCGCGGCGGGACGCCGGCTCGACGGCATGCGGATCGTGGTCGACTGCGCCAACGGCGCCGCCAGCGTGCCGGCGCCCCGCGTGCTGACCGAGCTCGGCGCGCTGGTCACCGCACTGCACGACGCGCCGGACGGGGCGAACATCAACGACAGGTGCGGCTCGACCGACCCGGGTGAGCTGGCGCGGGCGGTCGTGGAGCACCGGGCGGACCTCGGCCTGGCCTTCGACGGCGACGCCGACCGGGTCATCGCGGTCGACCACAGCGGGACCGTCGTCGACGGCGACGTCCTGTTGGCCCTCTTTGCGCTCGACCTGGCCGAGCTGGGCCAGCTGACGGGCAACACCGTCGCCGTCACCGTCATGACCAACCTCGGCTTCCGCCTGGCCATGGAGGGCCACGGCATCGCCGTGCGGGAGACCGACGTCGGCGACCGCCACGTCCTGGCCGCACTCGATGCCGACGGGTTGGCCCTGGGCGGCGAGCAGTCGGGGCACATCATCTTCCGGGCGCGCTCGACCACCGGTGACGGGATCCTGACCGGTATCGCGCTGGCCGACCTCGTGCAGCGGTCGGGCCGCTCGTTGGCCGATCTCTCGGCCGGGCTGGTGGAGCGGGTGCCCCAGCGCCTGGTGAACGTGCCCATTCCCCGGCCGGAGCGTCTGGCCGATTGCGCCGAGGTGTGGGAGGCCGTCGTGAAGGCCGAGGCCGAGCTCGGGCACGAGGGCCGGGTGCTGCTCCGCCCGAGCGGCACCGAGCCGCTGGTGCGCGTGATGGTCGAGGCGCGGGTCGAGGCGCAGGCCAACGCGGTCGCGGCCCAGCTCGCCGGCGTCGTCGAGGCCGCCCTGGGGCAGATCCAGCCGCAGGCACCCAGGTAGCCTGGTCCCTCATGTGCGGCATCATCGGCGTCACGGGCGAGACCGAGGCTGTCCCGCTCCTCCTGGGTGCTCTGCACCAACTCGAGTACCGCGGCTACGACTCGGCCGGCGTCGCCATGGTGGTCGACGGCCCGGACGGGTCCGGGGCCTCCGTCTGGCGGGCCCGGGCGGCCGGCGGCACCAACTCGGTCGCCAAGCTGGCCGAGCTGGCGGCGGACGCGCCCGCCGGGCACGCCGCGGCCATCGGCCACACCCGCTGGGCCACCCATGGCGGCCCGACGGTGGAGAACGCCCACCCCCACATCGACTGCACCGGCCGGCTGGCCCTGATCCACAACGGCATCATCGAGAACCACGCCGAGCTGCGGGCCGAACTGGAGGCCGGGGGCCACACGCTCACCTCGGCCACCGACACCGAGGTGCTGGCCCACCTGATCGAACAGGAGATGGCTGACGGCGGCCTGGGGCTGGCCGAGGCCGTGCGTGTCGTGCTGCCGCGGCTGCGGGGCTCGTTCTCCGTGGCGGTGGTGTCGGCTGACGAGCCGGACACCATCGTGGCCGCCCGGCGGTCCACGCCGCTCGTCCTCGGTCTGAGCGACGGCATGGCCTTCCTGGCCTCGGACATCCCGGCCCTCATCGGGCACACCCGGCGGGTCTTCGCGCTGGCGGACGACGAGCTGGCCGTCCTCACGCCGGGCGCGCTGGCCGTCAGCACGCTCGACGGCGCACCGGTCGAGCCCGAGCAGCTGACGATCACCTGGGATCTCGAGGCGGCCCAGAAGGGTGGCTACGAGGACTACATGTCCAAGGAGATCCACGAGCAGCCGCGGGCGGTGGCGGACACGCTGCTCGACCGCCGTGGCCCGGGCGGCGAGCTGATGCTCGACGAAATGCGCCTGAGCGCGTCGGACCTGCGCGGCATCGACAAGGTGTTCATCGTCGCCTGCGGCTCGAGCTACCACGCCGCGCTGGTGGCCAAGTACGCCATTGAGCACTGGGCCCAGTTGCCGACCGAGGTCGACATCGCCAGCGAGTTCCGCTACCGCGACCCGGTGCTCAACGAGCGGACGCTGTGCGTCGGGGTGTCCCAGTCGGGGGAGACGCTCGACACG
>CAWIYI010000019.1:0-22810 GCA_963840245.1 uncultured Acidimicrobiaceae bacterium | reverse complement strand
CTGAGCTGAGCTGAGCCATTCGCAGTTGGAAGGGTCCGGGGTTGTCCCGTGAACTCTCAACGGATCTGTTTACAGTTCGGGAGAAATACGCCGGGGTCCTCGTGCCGGCCTGGCCACGGCGTCAGCCCGCCAGAGCGCCAGACGCCAGCGCCAGAGCGCCAGCGGCGGCACCTAGGAGGCTTCGACCGCCACCTCGTCGAGGCCCTGAGCCAGCGCGTTCCAGCTCAAGGTCGCGCACTTGATGCGCACCGGGAACTTCACCACGCCCTGGAGCGCAGCCAGCTCGCCCAGCTTGTCGAGGTCGATCTCCTCGGGCTCGCCCTCGAGCACCTCGGCGCCGTTGCCGTCGGTCTCGGGGTCGAGGTGGGCCTCGTGGATCGACATCATCCCCTTGAAGGTCGAGATGAGCCGGCGCACCTCGCCGACCGGCTTCCCTTTCACGGCGGCCGACATCAGCGAGGCCGAGGACTGGCTGATGGAGCAGCCCGAGCCTCCGATCTTGAGGTCGGCCAGCTTGCCGTCCTCGACGAGCATGGACACCACGACCTCGTCGCCGCACAGCGGGTTGAAGCCCTCGACACGGTGGGCGGGCGGGGAGTCCAGCTCCCCACGGTTCCGGGGCGAGCGGTAGTGGTCGAGGATGATCTCGCGGTACAGCTCTTCGAGGTCGGCCATTAGCCGAACAATCTACCGGCTTCGAGCAATCCCTCGATCAGCACCTCGATGTCGTCCTCGTCGCTGAACAGGGACAACGAGGCGCGCGCGGTGGCCTGGACGCCGAGGCGCCGCATCAGTGGCTTGGCGCAGTGGTGGCCCGGTCGCACGCACACGCCGAACTGGTCGAGCACCTGGGCCAGGTCGTGCGCGTGCACGTCGCGGTAGGCCAGCGACAGCACACCGCCGCGGTCGTCGCCCGCCGGCGGGCCGAACACGCGTACGTCGGAGCCCAGTTTCTCGTCCAGGCGGGCCAGCGCGTGGTTGGTCAGGGCCAGCTCGTGGGCCCGGATGCGATCCATCCCGATGTCGTTCAGGTAGGCGATGGCCGCCGTCAGGCCGACCGCCTCGGCGATGGGCGGCGTGCCCGCCTCGAAGCGGGCCGGGGGCGGCGCGGGCCGAAAGCCGTCGAGCCTGACGTCGAGGATCATGCCGCCGCCGCCGAGGAAGGGCGGCATGGCCTCGAGCAGCTCTGCCCGGCCCCACAGGACACCGATGCCGGTCGGGCCCATCATCTTGTGGGCCGAGAATGCGAGGAAGTCGACCCCGAGCGTGCGCACGTCGACCCGCGCGTGCGGGACGAGCTGCGCGCCGTCGGCCACCACGACTGCCCCGGCGCCGTGCGCGGCATCGGCGATCAGGCGCACCGGGTTGATGGTGCCGAGCACGTTCGACATGCAGGACACGCCGACGACCTTGACGCCGTCGACGAGACGATCCAGATCGTCGAGCTCGAGGCGGCCGTGCCCGTCGACGGGGATGTAGCGCAGGTCGAGGCCTCCCAGCTCCTCGGAGAGGATCATCCAGGGCACGATGTTGGCGTGGTGCTCCATCTCGGTCAGGAGCACGGCGTCGCCGGCGCGCAGGTTGGCCCGGCCCCAGGACTGGGCTACGAGGTTGAGCGACTCGGTCGTGTTCTTGGTGAACACCACCTCGTGCGCGGGGTCCGGCGCGCCGATGAAGCGGCCCGAAACGATGCGGGCCCGCTCGTAGAGCGCGGTGGCCTCCTCCGCGGTGGCGTAGACGCCCCGGTGCACGTTGGAGTGCGTCGTCTCGTAGTAGCGGCTCATGGCGTCGATCACGGCACGGGGCTGCAGCGCGGACGCGGCGGCGTCGAGATACACGATGGGCCGACCGTTGACCGTGCGGGCCAGCAGCGGGAAGTCCTTGCGCAGGGCCTCGACGTTGAGCGGCGCCGCGGGCCCGGTCGATGGGGCGCCGTGTGACGTTGTGGCCTCGGGCGTCATCGCCAGCCCTCGTAGCCCTCGGTCTCGACGCGGGAGGCGAGCTCGGCGCCACCGCTGGCCACGACGCGCCCGTCCATCAAGATGTGCACCACGTCGGGCACCAGCTCCTCGAGCAGGCGCGTGTAATGGGTGATGGCCAGCACGCCGAGCTCGGGTCGCGCCTCGCGTACGGCCCGCACGCCGCGCCCGACGACGCGCAGCGCGTCGATGTCGAGCCCCGAGTCCGTCTCGTCGAGGACGGCGACCAGCGGCTCGAGCAGCGCCATCTGCAGGATCTCGTTGCGCTTCTTCTCGCCGCCGCTGAAGCCCTGGTTCAGGTGCCGGCTGGCGAACGAGGTGTCCATGCCGAGGCGCTCCATCCACTCGGTCATGAGCACCCGGACCTCGAGGACCGATACCTCGTCGGTGCCCTTGCGCGCCGACATGGCCTGACGCAGGAACTGGGTCACCGACACGCCCTCGATCGACTCGGGGTACTGGAAGGCCAGGAACAGGCCGGCCTTGGCCCGCACGTCGGTCGCCCAACCGGTGACGTCCTCGCCGTTGAGGACGATGGAGCCGGCGGTGACCGTGTAGGCCGGGTGCCCCATCAGCGCGCCGGCCAGCGTCGACTTCCCGGCGCCGTTGGGGCCCATGAGGGCGTGGACCTCGCCGGCCCCGACCGTGAGGTCGACGCCGCGCAGGATGGGGCCGTCCTCGGCCGAGACGTGGAGGTCCCGGATCTCGAGCAGTGGGGGCGTGGCGGTCATCTCCTAAAAGCCTACCGTTTTGGTCAGGTATTCCGGTACAGGCCGCCGGGACGGCTCCGGCGGACTCCCCGCGGCGGTCCTCACCAACCTCGCTCGACCCACTCGCCCAGGTGAGGAGACTCGTTTCCGACCGTGGTGGCGTCGCCGTGGCCGGGCAGGACCAGGGTGTCGGGGCCGAACCTGGCAAAGATGCGGCGGTCGATGGACTGGATGATGGTGTCGAAGTCGGCGTTCTCGAAGGATGTGTTGCCCGGGCCGCCCGGGAACAGGGTGTCCCCGGTGAACAGGAGGTTCGTGTCCTCCACGGCGAAGCAGATGGAGCCCGGGGTGTGGCCCGGGGTGGCCAGCGTCTTGAGGCGCAGGTCGCCCACGCTGAGCTGCTCGTCGTCCTCGAGAATGAGGTCGTAGCTGGGCAGCATGCCCGCATCGGCGCTGGTCACGGCGACCGAGATGCCGGCCTCGCGCACGGCGGGCACGGCCTGGATGTGGTCCCAGTGCCCGTGCGTCTCCACCACCTGGTTCACGCCCAGCTGCCGGCAGATCTCCAGCAGCTCCTCGTGCTCATTGGCGGCGTCGATGAGCATGGCGTCACCGGTGCGGCGGCAACGCAGGATGTAGACGTTGTTGTCCATCGGTCCCACCACGATCTGGTGGACCTCGGCGGCACCGTTGCTCCATATCTGCTCCAGCTGTCCCATGGTCCCAGCGTGGCACAGCGGAGTCGTCCGTTGAGCACGGAGCCGGGAGGCGTCTAGTCGCGCCGCCCCCGTGTCTGGTAGACCAAGCGACGCACCGCCGGCCCGGCTGCCGGGGGCAGAGGCACAAGAGGCAGAGGAGCATTGGCATGAATTTCGCCTTCAGTGACGAGCAGGAGGAGCTGCGCGCCGCGGTGCGCCGGTTCCTGTCCGAGAAGTCGCCCGAGACCGAGGTGCGTCGCCTGATGGACACGACCGAGGGGTACGACCCCGCCGTGTGGAGCCAGATGGCGGACCAGCTCGGCCTGCAGTCGCTCACCATCCCCGAGGAGTTCGGCGGCTCGGGCTTCACCTATGTGGAGTTGCTCGTCGTGCTCGAGGAGATGGGCGCCGCCCTGCTGTGTGCGCCGTTCTTCTCGTCGGTGGCGCTGGCCGCCAACGCGCTGCTCACCTCCGGCGACGACGAGGCCAAGAAGAGCTACCTGCCCGGCATCGCCTCGGGCGAGACGATCGGGACGCTCGCCATCACCGAGGACAACGGGAAGTGGGACTTCAGCGGGATCGAGTGCGCGGCCACGCAAAAGGGCGACGGCTGGGTCCTCAACGGCCACAAGATGTTCGTCATCGACGGGCACGTGGCCAATCTCATCATTGTGGCCGCCCGCACCAGCGCGGGCGTCTCGCTCTTCGCGGTGACCGGTGACGCATCGGGCCTGACGCGCACCCCGCTGCCGACGATGGACCAGACGCGCAAGCAGGCCCGGCTCGAGTTCGTGGACGTGCCGGCCACCCTCATCGGCGCCGACGGTGGCGCGGAGCCCGGCCTGTCCAAGACGCTCGACCTCGCCGCGGTGGCGCTGGCGGCCGAGCAGGTCGGTGGCGCCCAGCACGTGCTCGATGCGTCGGTCGAGTACGCCAAGACGCGGATCCAGTTCGGCCGGCCCATCGGCAGCTTCCAGGCCATCAAGCACAAGTGTGCCGACATGCTGCTCGAGGTCGAGTCGGCCAAGTCGGCCGCCTACTACGCCGCCTGGGCCGCAGCCGAGGACTCCGACGAGCTGCCCGTGGTGGCGAGCCTGGCCAAGTCGTATTGCTCGGAGGCCTACTTCCACTCGGCGGCGGAGAACATCCAGATCCACGGTGGCATCGGCTTCACCTGGGAGCATCCGGCCCACCTCTACTTCAAGCGGGCCAAGTCCTCGGAACTGCTGCTGGGCGACCCCTCGTACCACCGCGAGCTGCTGGCACAGCGCATCGGCATCTGACATGCCGGGGCCATTCAGGCTCCGGCCGGGGCCCGTGGGGGACCTGGCCACCTACGCCAGTGCCACCAGCGAGGGTGCGCCCGTGCACGGCCACGTCGTGCTCTGCCACGACCTGCCGCGGCCCAAGGGCGCGGCGGCCGACGTTGCCCTTACCTATCCGGCCCTGGCCGACCGCCTCACCCGGGTGTCGGGCTGGCGCGTGGTCACGGCGTCGCTGCGCGGGGCCGGCGAGTCGATCGGCGACTTCTCCGCGCTGGGTTGGCTGGACGACCTGGCCTTCCTGGCCTCGAGCGAGATCCCCGAGGAGGCTCCCCGCCTGATGGTGGGCTTCGGGTTCGGCGGCGTGCTGGCGCTGCACGTGGCCGCCGGCGACGAGCGCGTCGCCGGGGTGGCCTGCCTCGGTACGCCCGGCGACCTCGCCCCGCTGACCGCCGACCCCGAGCGGTTGCTGGACCGCTGCCGCCAGACCGGCGTCGTCACGTCGCCCGGGTTCCCGGCCTCCCTCGACACCTGGGCCAAGGAGCTCTCCGTCCTGCACCCGATGGAGGATGCCGCGCTGCTCAAGGGCCGGCCACTGCTCGTGGTGCACGGCTCGGACGACGCCGACGTCCCGCTGGCCGACGCCCGGGCGCTGGCGGACGCGGCCACCGGGCCCTCGGAGCTGCACACCGTCCACGGCGCCGGCCACTGGCTCCGGGCCGACCCCCGTGTGATCGCCATTCTGGTGGGCTGGCTGGAGCGCCGGCACTAGACGGCGCGGAACTCCGCCGGCGATGAGCGGGCTGCGACCCTTCGACGGGGTGCAGGGTTCGCTCGACGCCTTGGGGCTCCCGGGCGAGAGCGGTCTGCCGCTCCGGGGGTTCCTTCAAAACTATAAACACAACCGTTTATAGTTTTGGAGGTCGACCCGGCGGAGAGACTGCGCACCTGTTGGCGGCGCCGGCGAACGGCCTGAGGTCAGCCGCCGTCGAAGTCGACGTTGAGCGTCTTTCGATCAATGTTGAGCGTCTTTCGAACAGGAGGTCAGGAGGTCAGGCCGGAGAGGGCGCACTCCTCAACGCTCGATCGATCGCGGCGCGCAGCGCCCGTGCGGCGGACCGAGCGTCGGGGGCCTGGGTCAGATAGCGCACAACGACGAAATGGCGGACACCGGCACCCGTCAGAGCACCGATCTTCTCGGGGGTCACGCCGCCTGTCACGAAGACCGGAACACTGGAGAATGCGTTGGCCCGGGTGACGTAGCCCAGCCCGGTCCCGGCGCGGCCGGGCTTGGTCGGCGTCGCCTCCACCGGCCCCGCCGAGATGTAGGTGACTTCCTGGCCCGCCGCGTCCTCGAGGTCCGCCGGGCGGTGGGTCGACAGCCCGACGATGGCCTCGGGGCCCAGGATGCGGCGGGCCAGCGAGACCGGCGCGTCGTCCTGGCCGACGTGGACCCCGTCGGCCCCAACCTCGAGCGCCAGGTCCGGCCGGTCATTGAGCACGAAGGGCACGCCGTGGTCGCGGCAGACGGCCGCCGCCAGCTTGGCCCGGGACAGCAGCGGTCTGGCCTCGAGCTCCTTGTCGCGCAGCTGGACCACGTCCACCCCGCCCTCGATGCAGGCGCCGAGGAAGGCGGCCAGGTCCGGCCGGTCCGGCGTGCAGAGGTAGAGGCGGCGTTCCGAGAGGTCGGGCCCTCCGCTCACGCGCCGGCGTCGGAGCGCGCCCTGGCCTTGGCCTTCATCGCCTTCTTGGTGGCCCTGACCTTGGCCAGGCTCTCGGGGTCGGTGATGTCGGCCACCGAGAGGGAGCTCCCGGGCTTGCCGTAAGGGGTGGTGACCTTCTGCCAGCCCTCCGGGCGCACACCGAGCTGTTTGCCGAGCAGCGCGGCGAAGATCTTGGCCTTCTGCTCGCCGAATCCCGGCAGGGCGCGCAGCCGGCCGATCAGCTCGGCGCCGCTGCCCACACCTGTCCAGATGGCGTCGGCCTTGTTCCCGTACTCGTCGGCCACCACGCGGCAGACGGCCTGTACCCGTCCGGCCATCGACCCGGGGTAGCGATGCAGGGCCGGCGGCTCCCGGAACATGGCGGCGAGCTCCTCGGGATCCATGGCGGCGATCGCCGCCGCGTCGAGCGGACCCTTCGTGCCGAGGCGGTGCAGCAGGTCGGCGGGGGAGGAGAAGGCTTTCTCGATCGTCACCTGCTGGTCCAGCACCATCCCGATCAGCAGGGCCAGGGGGTCGCGGCTCAGGACCGCGTCCGCCTCGTCGACGCCGGTGATGTGGAGCGCAATCGGTGCCATGGGGAAGATCTTGGCACGGCGCCCGGTCCGAAACGGACGTGACCACGGCGCCCGGCGCGGGCAGACTCTCGCCATGCACATCCCGGCCAAGGTCGACTACGGAATCCGGGCCCTCCTCGCACTGGCGGCGGCCGGGACACCGCAGACCGCCGAGTACCTGGCCGGGGAGCAGGGGCTGCCGCCCCGCTTCCTCGGGGCGATCCTGGCCGACCTCCGCCGGGCCGGCGTGGTGGCCAGCCAGCGGGGCGCCGAGGGCGGCTACCGACTGGCCCGCCAGCCCGAGGCCATCACCCTCGCCGACGTGATCCGCGCCCTGGACGGCCCGTTGGCCGAGGTGCGTGGCTACCGCCCGGAGGCGACCAGCTACGACGGCGCGGCCGAGAACCTCCAGCAGGTCTGGGTCGCCGTCCGGGCCAGCCTCCGCTCGGTGCTCGAGAAGATCACGCTGACCGACGTGATCTCGGGCAAACTCCCCGCGCACGTCCAGAAGCTCGTCACGGACCCGGATGCCTGGGTTGCCCACTGACGGCGACGAGCTGGCGCCGGTCGCCGTCGCGGCCAGCGACTACCTGTGGTTCGTCGACCTGGCGTTGGACGGGATGGCGGCCATCGTCGAAGAGCTCGGGGACGACCTGGCCAACCGCCGTCCCCCGATCCGCGACACCAATTCGGCCTACGCCATCCTCACCCACTGCCTCGGTGTCCTGGAGTACTGGGGCGGGGCCACGGT
This sequence comes from uncultured Acidimicrobiaceae bacterium, assembly GCA_963840245.1. Lineage (GTDB taxonomy): Bacteria > Actinomycetota > Acidimicrobiia > Acidimicrobiales > RAAP-2 > Bog-473. Next base: position 15,132 of record CAWIYI010000019.1, on the reverse strand, counting down.
GGCCGAGCGCCCCGTCCAGCGCGACCGGGCTGCCGAGTTCACGGCGAGCGGTGACGTGGCCGGGCTGCTGGGGCGCACCGACCTGGCCCGCCGGCGCCTTCGCGACGACATCGTCGGCCTCGACGCCGCGCACCCGCCGGCCAATGTGCGCTGGGACCCAGAGGACCCGGTGCCCTACACCGGCACGAAGGGCGCGGTGCTGCTGCACATCTTGGAGGAGCTGTTCCAGCACCTCGGCCAGATGGAACTGACCCGGGACGCGCTCGTGGCGGCGCAGCGCCGGTGACCCCCGAGCGCGCCCCCGTGCCGGTCGTCTGCAGCCTCGACGGTGCGGCACTCGGGGAGCGGGCCGAGGAGTGGCGTGCGCTCGTCGCCGCCTCGGTCACGGCGGTGGAGGCCGGCGCCACGACGGTGCGCCTGGTGTTGCGTGACTCCGACGCCGCCCTCACCGCGGCGGTCGCGCTGGCCCAACGCGAGAAGCGGTGCTGTGCCTTCTTCGACGTGTCCATCGCGCTCGAAGCAGACCGGCGCACGCTCGTCCTGGCCGTGCCGGACGGCGCCGAGGAGGTGCTCGCCGCGTTCGTCGCCCTGCTCTCCGCCTGACGCGGTTCAGACGGTGAAGGGCGCGTCACCGCCGGCGTCGATGCCGAGGTCGCAAATAGCCCCCGCCACGACCGCGGGCGTGATGCGGCCGGCGAGGGCCAGTTGCTGGAGCACCGCCACCACCAGGTTGGCGCTGTCGACCTCGAAGTACGACCGCAGGGCATCGCGGGCGTCGGAGCGGCCGAACCCGTCCGTTCCGAGCGACGCGTAGGGCCGGTCGACGAAACGCGCCACCTGATCGGGCACGCTGCGCATGTAGTCGGTGATGGCGACCACGGGATCGGGCCCGTTGCCGAGCGCCGTGGTGACCACGGCGGCGCGGGGTTCCGCTTCGGGATGGAGTCGGTTCCAGCGCTCGACCTCGAGGGCGTTGGTGCGCAGATTCGTCCACGACGTCACCGCCCAGGCGTCGGCGGCCACGCCGTAGGACTCGGCCAGGATGCGCTGCGCGTCCACGGCCACCTTCCACATCGGCCCGGAGAAACACAGCGACGCCCGTAGGTCGCCCTCGACAGCAGGCGCCGCGGCGAACCGGTAGAGCCCGTCGATGATCCCCTTGCGGACGATCTCCCCGTCGTCCCCCTCGGGCAGCGGCGGCATCGGGTACGTCTCGTTGTAGAGCGTGAGATACCAGAAGCGGTCCCGGGGCTCCGGGCCGAGCATCTCGGTGACGGCCGCCTCCATGATCACCGCCACCTCGTAGGCGAACGAGGCGTCGTAGACCAGCGCGGCCGGGTTGGCAGAGGCAAGCAGTGGCGACTGCCCGTCATCGTGCTGCAGCCCCTCGCCCATGAGGGTGGTCCGCCCGGCCGTGCACCCGGCCAGGATGCCTCGCCCCCGCATGTCGCCCAGGGCCCAGGCGAGGTCGCCGACCCGCTGGAAGCCGAACATGGAATAGAAGAGGTAGACGGGGACCATCGGCTGCCCCCAGGTGGCGTACGCCGTGGAGAGCGCGATGAAGGTGGCCAGCGCGCCGGCCTCGGTGATGCCCTCCTGGAGCATCTGCCCCGAGGAGCTCTCCGCGTAGTTGAGCGGCAGGTCGGCGTCGACGGGTATGTAGTGCTGCCCCTCGGGAGCGTAGATCTTGGCCTCGGCGATCAGCGGCTCGAGCCCGAAGGTGCGGGCCTCGTCGGAGACGATGGGCGCCATCAGCGAGCCCACGGTGGGATCGCGCACGAGGTTGCGCAGCAGACGGGCGAAGACCATGGTCGTCGACGCCGCCTGTTTGCCCGACCCCGCGGCGAACTCCTCGAACACCTTGGCGTCGGGGCGCAGTGCCGGCGTCGGCCGGACCACCCGGATGGGGAGCGGGCCGTCGAGCACGCGCCCGCGGGCCCGCAGGTACTCCATGGCGTCGGATCCCTCGGCCGGGCGGATGTAGGGCGGGTCGCCCTCCAGGGCTGAGTCGGGGATGTCATCGGTCAGGTAGAGGCGGTCACGCAGCGCGCGCACCTGCGCCTTGGTCATCTTCTTGATCTGGTGGGTGGCGTTGCGCGCCTCGATCTCGGGGCCGAGCGTCCAGCCCTTGATCGTCTTGGCCAAGATGACGGTGGGGGAGCCCTTCTGCTCGGTGGCCAGCTTGTAGGCGGCGTAGAGCTTGCGGTAGTCGTGCCCGCCGCGGGGGAGCGAGACGAGCTCGTCGTCGCTCAGATCCTCGACCAACTTGCGCAGACGCGGATCGGGGCCGAAGAAGTGCTCGCGGATGTAGGCCCCCGACTCGACGGCCAGCTTCTGGTACTCGCCGTCGACCGTCGTGTTCATGCGGTCGAGCAGCACACCGTCGACGTCCTTGGCCAGCAGCGCGTCCCAGCGCGAGCCCCAGATCACCTTGATCACGTTCCAGCCGGCGCCGCGGAACACCGCCTCGAGCTCCTGGATGATCTTGCCGTTGCCGCGCACCGGGCCGTCGAGGCGCTGCAGATTGCAGTTGACGACGAAGATGAGGTTGTCGAGATGCTCGCGGCCCGCCACGCCCAGGGCGCCGATGGACTCGGGCTCGTCCATCTCGCCGTCCCCCACGAAGCACCAGACCCGGCTGGCGCTGGTGTCGACGAGCCGGCGCAGGTTGAGGTAGCGGTTGACGTGGGCCTGGTAGATGGCCGCGATGGGCCCCAGTCCCATCGACACGGTGGGGAACTCCCAGAAGTCGGGGAGCGAGCGCGGATGGGGGTAACTGGGCAGGCCGTCACCGCCGACCTCATGGCGGAAGTTGTCGAGCTCCGTCTCGGTCAGGCGCCCCTCGACGTAGGCCCGGGCGTAGATGCCGGGCGACGCGTGCCCCTGGAAGAAGATCTGGTCGCCGAAGCCGCCGTCGGCCTTGCCGCGGAAGAAGTGGTTGAAGCCGACCTCGTAGAGCGCAGCCGAGCTGGCGTAGGTCGAGAGGTGACCACCGATGCCCTCGGTGCGCGTGTTGGCCCGGACCACCATGGCGGCGGCGTTCCAGCGGATGTAGGCGCGGATGCGGCGCTCGACGTACTCGTCGCCGGGGAACCACGGCTCGGCGTCGGCCGGGATGGTGTTCACGTAGGGCGTCGAGACGGTGGCCGGGAACTCGACCTGCTTGGTGCGCGCCCGCTCGAGGAGCTTCATGAGGAGGTAGCGCGCCCGGGCCCTGCCCCTGGCGTCGACGATGGCGTCGAAGGAGTCGAGCCACTCCTCCGTCTCCCCCGGGTCGATGTCGGGGACCTGGTGACTGATCCCGTCGAACAGCATTGCCCCACGGTACCGGCAGGAGGGGACCGCCACGACCACGGGTCGAGGGTGTTACACATTTGTGATGCCACCACGGAACGGGCCCATCGTCGTCTACACGGACGGCGCCTGCCGGGGGAATCCCGGCCCCGGTGGCTGGGCCTGGGCCGTGCCCGACGGGCCGTACGCCAGCGGGGCCGAGGCCCGCACCACCAACCAGCGCATGGAGATCACGGCGGCGCTGGAAGCCCTGCGGATCCTCGGTCGCGACGCGCCGGACGGGGTGGAGGTGGTGAGCGACTCGACGTACGTCGTCAGGTGCTTCACCGACGGCTGGTGGAAGGGCTGGCAACGCCGCAATTGGAAGAACACGCAGAACAAGCCGGTGGCCAATCGCGACCTGTGGGAGCCGCTGCTCGCGCTCGCGCTGTCCCCCGACGTCGCCGTCACCTTCCGCTGGGTGAAGGGTCACTCGGGTGACCGCTGGAACGACCGGGTCGACGAACTGGCCACGCAGGCGGCCGATCTGGGGACTGGCACGAGCGGCTGAGCGAGGCCGCGGCCGGACCCGTGCGCGCGGCCCGACCGGTAGGCTGCGAGGGTCACGTGCAGGGTATGGAGAGGACTCTCGCCAGTGCGATCGGGATGGTCCGGGGAGGCCGAGCGCGCCGGACGGACGTCGTGAGCACGCAGGGAGAGGACGAGTGATGGCAGGCGAGGACGAGTTCGACATCGTCGTGATCGGCGGTGGTCCCGGCGGCTACGCCACTGCGCTCTACGGTGCCGCGGCGGGCCTGTCGGTTGCCATCATCGAACGGGACAAGGTCGGCGGGACCTGCCTGCACCGCGGCTGCATCCCGGCCAAGGAGTTCCTCGAGACGGCCGCCGTCTACCGGACGATCGAGGGCTCCAAGGAGTTCGGGATCGAGACCTCAGGGGTGTCGATCGACTTCTCGCTCAGCCAGGATCGCAAGAACGCCGTGGTGGGCAAGCTGTACAAGGGCCTGGCCGGACTGCTCAAGGGCCGCAAGGTCACCACGTTGTCGGGCACGGGCACGCTCAAGGCGGATCACCACGTCGAAGTAGTGGACGGGGAGGATGCCGGCCGCGTCATTGTCGGCCGGAACGTCGTCCTTGCGGCCGGATCGGTACCGTTCCTGTTGCCCGGCTTCGAGGTCGACGGCCGCCTCATCATGACGTCCGACGAGTTCCTCGATCTCCGAGAGCTCCCGGCCTCCGCGGTGATCATCGGTGGAGGCGTCGTCGGGTGCGAGTTCGCCTCGCTCCTGGCCGACCTCGGTTCCAAGGTGACGATTCTGGAGGCGCTGGACACGATCCTCCCGGGTTGCGACGAGGACATCACCCGGCTGCTCGTCCGCTCCTTCAAGAAGCGGGGCATCGACATCGTCACGGGAGTGAAGGTCGAGGGCCACACGCCCTCGCAGGACGGGACGATGACGACCGTGAAGGCGGGGGACCAGACGTTCGACGCGGAAGCGGTGGTCGTATCGGTGGGCCGGCGCCCCCGCACAGAAGATCTGGTGGCCGACGGGCTGGGCGTCGAGATGGACCGCCGCGGCTTCGTGGCGACCGACGAATACCAGCGCACCGGTGTCGACGGCGTGTTCGCCGTGGGTGACATCGTGGCCGGCACACCCCAGCTGGCCCACGTGGGGTTCGCCGAGGCCATCGTCGCCGTGAAGACCATGCTGGGCGAGCCCGTGGTGCCGGTCGACAACGGCAAGGTGCCGTGGGCCATCTACTGCCGACCCGAAGTGGCCTTCTGTGGCATGACCGAGGCGCAGGCCAAGGAGGCGGGCATACCTGTCGTGACCAAGAAGGACCCCTTCGGCGGCAACAGCCGGGCCCAGATCATCGGCGACACCGAGGGTGTGGTGAAGATCATCGCCGAACAGCGGCCCGACGGGACGGCCGGGCGTGTCCTGGGAGTGCACCTCTGCGGTCCCTGGGTGACCGAGCAGCTCGGGGCCGGCTATCTCGCCGTCAACTGGGAGGCCTTCCCCGAGGAGGTGGCGCAGTTCATCCAGCCGCACCCCTCTTTGTCCGAGACGTTCGGCGAGACGATGCTCGCGTTGACCGGAAGGGGAATGCACCTTGGCTGACGTGATGATGCCGCAGCTCGGCGAGACGGTGACCGAGGGGACGATCACCCGCTGGATGAAGGCGGTCGGCGACGCGGTCGAGCGCGACGAGCCGCTATTCGAGGTCTCGACGGACAAGGTCGACTCCGAGGTGCCCTCGCCCGCAGCGGGTGTCCTCAACGAGATCCTCGTCCCGGAGGGCGAGACAGTCGAGGTCGGCGTAAAGCTGGCGGTGATCGGTGACGGCGCAGGGTCCGCCGCGTCGGACGGCGCCTCGTCGGCGGCTGCGGCAACAGCACCCGCTGCACCGCAGGAAGCGACACCACCACCACCACCACCACCACCACCACCACCACCACCACCTCCACCTCCTCCACCCGCGCCCCCTGCCCAAGCAGCCCAGCCACAACCGGCCCCGGCCCAACCGGCCCCGGCCGCCGGAGCGACTGCGGACAGCAACGGCGATGCTGTCGGGCCGCACATGCTCTCCCCGATGGTGCGCAAGCTCCTGGCCGAGAACGGCATCAGTGAATCCGAGGTGACGGGCACCGGCTCCGGTGGGCGCATCACCCGGGACGACGCGCTGCGGGTGGTCGACGCGCGCCGGGCCGCGGCAACGCCGCCTACTCCGACGACCGCACCCGCGGCTCCCACGTCCCCACCCTCCGCACCGGTGGTCCAGGCCGCACCGGCCCCGCCCGTGGCGCGCCCGCCGCAGGCCCCGTCGGTCTCCACGGCGTCCTTCCGGGCCGCCGGCGACCAGATCGTGCCCTTCTCCAACATGCGACGCCGCACGGCCGAGCACATGGTGCGGTCGAAGGCGACCTCGCCCCACGCGTTCATCGCCAACGAGGTGGACTTCGAGAGCGTCGAGCGTGTCCGCAAGGCCTGGGGCGAGCGCTTCAAGGCCGAGGAGGGGTTCGCGCTGACCTACCTCCCCTTCATTGCCCGGGCGGCGGTGGAGGCGCTGCGTGATTTCCCCCTGCTCAACGCGTCGGTCGTCGACGACTCGCTGCTGGTCCACGCCGAGGTGAACCTCGGGATCGCGGTCGACCTGTCCCACGAGGGTCTGATCGTCCCCGTCATCCACCGGGCCGAGGAAGTCACGCTGCGCGGCGTGGCCCGGCGCATCCGCGACTTGGCCGAGCGGGCCCGCGGACGCCAGCTCAACGCGGACGACATCGCCGGCGGGACGTTCTCCATCACGAACGACGGCCCCTTCGGCACCTATTTCACCGTCCCGATCATCAACCAGCCGCAGGTGGCGATCCTGGCCACCGACGGGATCGCCCGGCGGCCGGTGGTGGTGACCCAATCCGACGGGTCCGAGTCGATCGCCATCCACTCGACGGGGATCCTCGGCGTCAGTTGGGACCACCGGGCGGTCGACGGCGCCTACGTGTCGCTGTTCCTGGCCAAGGTCTCTGAGCTCCTCGGCAGCCGCGACTGGGCGGCGGAGCTGTAGGTCGCGCCGATGTTGCGTGTCCGGTCGCTCGGGACAGTTCCCTACAACGAGGCCTACGCCTTGCAACACGCCCTGGCGACCGAGGCGGCCGACGACTACCTGCTCGTCCTACAGCACCCTCACACCTATACGCTCGGCGCGCACGCCGACGAACGCCATGTCCTGGTCGACCCGGTCGCGGTCGGTGCGGTGCTCGAGCGCGCTGATCGCGGTGGCGACGTCACGTACCACGGCCCGGGCCAGCTCGTGGCCTATCCCATCGTCAGCGTGCCCGACGACCCCGCTTCGGGTCCGGCCCACGTGCATCGTCTCGAGCAGGTGGTCATTGGAACGCTGGACGACCTTGGCCTGTCCGGGGCGGGCTGCGAGGACGAGTATCCCGGCGTGTGGCTCGATGCAGGCGGCCGGCACGCCCGCAAGATCGCGGCCATCGGGGTGCGCACCCTGCGGGCAGGCTCGGGGTGCCGTCGCACGCTCCATGGGGTGGCGCTCAACGTCTCCACCGACCTCACCATGTTCGGACACATCGTGCCCTGCGGCATCGCCGACCGTGGTGTGACGTCGCTGGCAGCGGAGGGGATCGACGTGCCGATGGAGGAGGTCGTCGACGCCTTCGTGGCGCGGGCGATCGCGGTCTTCGGCGAGGGGAGTGCAGAGCGCCACGACGTGGTACGAGGCCCGGCCCTCCACAACGGCGCGCCGGCAACGGAGGAGCGCCCGCTCCTGCGCCGTCTGCGCCAGGCCGGCGTGGCACCAGAAGAGGGCCTCGACATCGGACAGCGCAAGCCGACCTGGTTACGGGTGCCCGTGCAGATCGGCAAGGGCTACCGCCGGCTCGGAGCCACGGTCCACGACCTCGGGCTCGTCACCGTGTGCGAGGAGGCGGGCTGCCCGAACATCTACGAGTGCTGGGCCGACGGCACGGCGACCTTCATGATCAACGGCGAACGCTGCACGCGGGCGTGCGGCTTCTGCCAGGTGGACACGCGCCACCCCCTGCCGTTGTCACCCGACGAGCCCGACCGGGTGGCGCAGGCGGTGGAGCGGACGGGACTCGGCCACGCAGTCGTCACCTGTGTTGCCCGCGACGACCTCCCCGACGGTGGCGCCGGCGCCATGGCGGAAACCATCAGGGCGATCCGTTCCCGCACTCCGCACACGACGGTCGAGACGCTGATTTCTGATTGTCGGGGCGACGCGGCGTCGCTCGGCATGATCTTCGAGGCCCGGCCTGACATCTTGAACCACAACATCGAGACGGTGGCCCGCCTCCAACGTGCGGTCCGGCCCTCGGCCGGCTACGCGAGGAGCCTGGCCGTGCTCGCCCGGGCGGGACAGGCCGGCCTCGTGACGAAGTCGGGCCTGATGGTGGGACTCGGGGAGCACGAGGACGAGGTCATCTCCACCATGGCGGACCTGCGGGGTGTGGGCGTCTCCATCGTCACGATCGGGCAGTACCTGCGGCCGAGCCGGGATCATCTCCCGGTGTCGCGCTACTGGACTCCCGAAGAGTTCGACCGCCTCCGAGAGGCCGGCGCGGCGCTCGGCGTGGCACACGTGGAGGCGTCGCCGCTGACCCGGTCGAGCTACCACGCCCGCGAAGCCGCCCTGGCCGCGGGGAGCGGGGCATGATCGGAGCCAGTATCCGCTCCACGTGAGCAGAGCGGATACTCGCTACGAAGTTCAGGGTGATACCGCGCCGCTGGGAAGACGGGACAGTCAGGACTCCGACCATGTGAATCTGCAGTCCGAGCATCGACCCTGCCATTGGGCGGTTTCTGGTGCGCTGGATCTCTCGAAATGTGTAGCAATCTCCGCACTGCCACAACGCGGGCACGAGTCGTGCTCAGAGTGTCTATTCATCCCAGTCCGGCGACCAATCCACGATCCATGAGCTCAGACCCACGATCTCCAATGCGTCACGCACTATCCCTCCCGGTCTCGTAAGCACCAGCTGGCCCCGTCCGTCGGCCAGGATGCGATTCTTCGCCATGACCAGAGCTGAGATGCCGCTGGAATCCATGAAGGTGAGGCCCGACAGATCGATCACGGTGGTCGAGCCGGCCACCTCCACCAGCGCAAGGGCCAGGTCGTAGGCGGACACGATGTCCAACTCGCCGTGGAGCGCCACCACGTGGACGCCGGGGAGGTCACGCGTGGTGAAGCTGAACTCGGGCGACACGGCGATGCCATTTCCGCCGAAGGTTGCAGGTGGCGAATTGCCAGGAGGCCGGTCAGCTCCCTCGATCCTACTCCCATCCGACGCGTAGCCACGAAGGGCGCTCGTACCCACGAAGAGCGCTCGACTGCCCCGGGCGAGGTTCGGCACCTCGAGCGCAGGGTCCCCGGGGGTTGGGCGGCGACCCTCGACTGCTGCTTTCGCGTTTCCGTCTGTGCAGGTAGACGCTACGGTGCGTGCAACAAGCAGACATGGCGATTGTGAGAGATCGGAGACTGGCGATGACCTCGAAGTCTGACTTCACGTCTGAGGAATGGCAGCTGATCCTCGAAGCGCCGCCAAGTGCTGGGATGATCGTGGTCACCGCCCAACGAGGGGGTATGTTCCGCGAGACCATCGCCATGGCGAAGGCATACGCAGAGGCGCGCCAGCAGCACGGCAAGAGCGAATTGTTGGATGACATCGTTGCGGCGAAACCTGAGCGGGATCACACGCATTACCACTCTCCGGAGGAGCTCAGGCAGAACGGGCTGGGACACCTGCGTGATTCGGTCGCTCTGCTGGAGAGGAAAGCGACGCCGGAAGAGGTCGACGAATATCGCCGGTTCATCGTGACCCTCTCCGACAAGGTGGCAGCTGCTCACCGGGAGCATGGGCAAGAAGTGAGCGAGTCCGAGCAGGCGGCGATCGACGACATCACGTCAGCCCTGAACACGACTGCCGGGTAAGAAGCTCGTCGAGGGCCTGCGTTCGATCAGCCCGAGACGTCACCACCCGCTGACGGCAAGAGTCCGCTCCGATCCAAGTCTGTCTTGTCGCGGTGTCGATTTCACCGCGGGCGGTTCCTCGTGCCCGCGAGAGTCGACCACGGCCTCATCGAAGGAGGCTTCCCACGACGCACGACGCACGACGCACGACGCGGTGTGTCGCGCAGACGAGCGAGGCGTGCAAAGCCGCCTCGGCGGTGGCCGGGCCGCGGTTGTCTCAGACCTGAGGCTGTTCGCCCGCGCCCTGAAGGTCTGCCGGAACGACGGCGGTGCGGGCGTAGACGAGCGTGGTCAGGCGATCGCTCGAGGTGTCGAAGAGCTCAACCTCAATCGGGGCGTCTGGACCCTCTCCGAGCAGGCGGCATCTCGACTGGACGGGTCCGGCCCCGGTCTGGGCCAGGTACCGAAGATCGAGCTCGGTCACCACGGCGGTGAGGTCGAATCTGGTCGAGACCAAGTCCTCGGCGGCCGCCTCCGCCAGGAGGGCCACCATGGCGCCTTGGAGGGTTCCCACGGGATTGCGCAACCCGGGCGTGACCGGCATCTCGAGTGCACCCGCCCCCGAGTCCAGCACCACGATGCCCGCTTCCTCCCGGAGGGGGCGTGTCAGGGTTCTGGAACCGTCGAACATGGTCGTGATGCGCGTGGCTGAAGACACGGGCTTGACGGGATCGGCCTGACGGCGTTGCACCCGGGCGAACCCGATCGCGCCCGTCGCCAGTGTGGCACCCGTGCCGGTGACGAGATCCACCGTGGCCGTGGCCGATCGACGGCCCCTCCGGAGAATCGTGAGTCGGGTGGAGAGGGATGCGGGCGCCGCCACCGGTTGCATCCGTACCGACATGTCCGAGGTCAACATCCAGGCGTCCGGGTCATCGTCGAGGACGACTCCGGCCACGACGTCGATCATGAACGCGACGACGCTCGCCCGCAGGGCACCGTGGTGCAGCAGTTCAGGCCGAGGGTCTAATCGAAGACGGAACTCGCCGTCACGGAATTCAGCCAGGACACCGAGTCGTGCCGGGACCGAGGAAGTCTCGCTGAGAAGGTCGGTCATCGTTCCGCAGATTCAGACATGAACTCGGGACGCTACCGGCGGGCTCCCGGTTGCCACCAGTTGCCACGCCCACGCCACGGCGCATGGAGCATCGAGCATCTCCGGAACCCGGACGGGCGCAGGCGCGGGGAGATCACGGGTGCCTGTCCCGGGTTCCACCAGGGTTTCGTGCGCACCCCGTCCATTCCGTAGAATCCCCGCAATGCCCTCGTCGGAGCAGCAGTGCCGGCGGGCGGGCACCGGATCGGACGATCCCCGATGAGCACGCACGCTCTGAGAGACCTGGACGCAAAGGACGGCATGAAGATCGCGGTTGTCGGAACGGGAGCGATGGGCTCGGTGTACGCCAGCCTCCTCGGCAAGGCTGGGCACGAGGTGTGGGCCATCGACGTCTGGCAGGAGCACATCGATGCCATCGCCGCCTCCGGCTTGACCGTCTCGGGTGCCAGCGGCAGTTTCGTCGTGGACAACCTCCACGTCGGGCGCTCGCCGCAGGACGCCGGGACCTGTGACGTGTGGTTGATCGCCACGAAGGCGTCGGAGGTCGAACAAGTGCTGGTCGAGATCGCGCCGCTGCTCGAGCCGGAGACCGTGGTCATGGCGTTCCAGAACGGGCTCGGGGCGGGGGAGCGGGTGGCGTGCCACATTCCGCACGAGCACATCATGATCGGGATCGCCGAAGGCTTTGGTTCGTCGATCCCCGAGCCGGGCCACGTCCACCACGAAGGCATGCGCCTGATCCGGATCGGCGAATTGCGCGGCGGCATGACCGACCGAGTCCTGCGCATGGAGCAGGCGTGGCACGACGCCGGCTTCAACGTCAAGGCCTTCGCCGACGTGACCCTCATGATCTGGGAGAAGTTCCTCTGTAACGTCACGCTCAGTGCTCCGTGTGCGGTGTTCGACGTCACCGTGGGCGAGCTGATGTCGCACCCGCAGGCCTGGGGGGTGGCTCTCGGCTGCACTGCGGAGGCCCACCGTCTCGGCGTCGCCATGAACGTCCCGTTTCCCTTCGAGGACCCGTTGCGCTACGTCACCGATTTCGCCGCCACGATTCCGAACGCCAGCCCGTCGATGCGCCTCGACCACCTGGCCCGGCGGCCTTCGGAGATCGACGTCATCAACGGGCAGGTTGTCACGCTGAGCAGGGAGCACGGGCTCGACGCCCCCTACAACGAGACCCTCAGTGCCATCGTCCGCCACCGTGAGTCACTGTTCGGCTGAGTGCGATCGGGTGCCTGGTGCGACCGGTGCGACCCTGCACGGGGGATCGAACGGAGGCTGCGTTGGGACGCGTACGACGGCTGATGACGCAGCACAGAGGGAGTTGACATGAACGATCAGGCCGGCCCGTCGACCAACGAGCTCGTCGATCTGCTGGTCGGCCGACCCGGGTGGCGTCTCGAGCCCAGGTCGACACCCGGCGCAACACCGCTCTGGTGCTTCGTCTTCGGCGGCAAGATCGAATTCTCCGTGACGGTCGAGGGCGGATCGATCCATCTCTACGTCATGGACACCGATCAGGAGATCGTCTTCCCGGACGCCGATGGCCTGACCGCGTGGCTGAGGACGAACCGCGCTGAGGCACTGCGGGAACAAACGGCACGTCCCTCGCGCAAATCCCGTTTTCGTAAGCTGACAGAGTGGAACTGACGCGCGGGAGTCCCCGCGCCGAAGGGGTAGCACGACGCTCGACGGGCCCTCGTCCGACAGGTCCTCGTCCGGAGCACCGATCCTGCGTTCCTACGGTATCGGGCTCGGAGGTCAGTGCCCGGGCTGCTCCGACCGTCGCCGCGACTCGCCCGGACGACGAGCTCCCTCTGGCGGCTTGCTGCAGCCGTCCGCCGCCGGCGCTGCGACACTCAGGACCGCCGCACCGACGCCGGGGCAATCGCCCTCCGGCCCCACCCGTGCCGGGACGCCGAGACAACATGTCGTCGAGCGCGTAGGTTCTCCTTGTGCGGCGTTCCACACTCACGGTCATCGCGCTGGCCAGCCTGCTTGCCACGGCGATCCTGGGGCTCGCCGTGGCCCATGGCAATGCCCCCTACTGGTTCGAAGACGCGGCCATCAAGACGCTGAACCCGGGGTCCGCCGCCGCCACCTGGGCGAACCTCGCCGAGTTGCTCTCCGTCCCCGTCATCGCTGCCGTGCTCGTCGTTGCCCTTGCCTACGGCGCCCTCAAGAGGGCCGTCGGTCGGGTCGCCGTCTACGCCGGATTCGCCGCCGGCGCCTTCGTGATCGGCGAGCACGTCGTCAAGCCGCTCGTCCACGAGACGTATTTCGGCGAGCTCAGCTTCCCCTCCGGGAATGTCACGGCCGTGTGCGCCACGGCGCTCGCCATGTGGATGGCGCTCCACCCGCTGCTCGGGAGATGGGCGCGCGGTATCACCTTCGCGCTCGGCGCGGCCTGGGTCATGCTGATGTCGTTGGCGGTCGTGGGCGGGCTCTGGCACACGCCGCTCGACGTGATCGGGTCCCTGTTGCTGTCCGTCGGGATCGTGACGGCGGGCGCCGCCGTCGTCGAGCGTGACGTGGCTCCCCGCCCCCCGACGGTCACGGGGGCGCGAGACCGAGTGGGGTTGAGATCGCGTTAGGGAGCGACCAGCTCGACGGCGATGCCGTCGGGGTCACGGAGCTGCAGCGAGGGATGGCCGCCTTCGAGCACCACGCCGGCGTGGTCGATGCCGATCTCGGTCAGGTGCTCGGCCCACGCCTGGAGCGAGGCGCCGTCCGGTACAGCGAGCGCCAGATGGTCGAGGCCCGCGCCGGGTGATCCGGGCGATCCATCCCGTGGGGTCGTCGCGGCGGTGAGCACCACCACGAACTTTGCCGCACCGTGCCGCAGCGCGACGTAACCGATGTCACGATCCTCCGCGTAGGACTCCAGTCCCAATGCGGCGCTGTACCAGTTCGCACTCGCGCCGAGGTCCGAGACCATGAGCTGCACGTGCGAGAGCCCCGTGACGGGCGCACGCGGACCGGGTTCACCCCTCGTGTTCACGCCCGGATGCTACCGAGAACCGCTCGAGCGAGCCGAGGACGCTCGACCCTTCCTCGCACCGCCGCAGCGTCACCGCACGAATGGCTAGTCTCCGCCGCCATGCGGGCAGCCCGAACGAAGCCGAGACCGTGACCGTCGTGCTGATCCACGGCGGGGGCGCGACCGGCCGATTCTGGGACCGGCTGCTGCCGCACCTCGACGGCGTGCCACTCGCCGTCGACCTGCCCGGCCGCCGGTCGCGGCCGGCGGACCTGGCCACGCTGAGCGTCGACGTGGAGGTGGCATCGGTGACGGCCGACGTCGAGGACGCGGCCGCCCCCGGGCCCATCGTCCTCGTGGCGCATTCTTCGGGAGGTCTCGTGGTGCCCGGCGTCGTCGCCGCCCTCGGGGGCCGGGTGGGCGCCGTCGTCCTCAATGCCGCCCTGGTGCCCGCCGAGGGGGGCTGCGGCATCGACTGCATGCAGGAGCGGCATCGTGACGGGCTGCGGATGGCCGTGGCCGCCGCCGAGAAGGAAGGTCGGACGATCACGCTGCCTGGCCCTCCAGCCGACCCCGAGGCGCTCCGCCGCACCTACGGCGGCGATCCGCTCGACGACGAGACGCTGGCCTTCGTCGTCGATCCCGAGCGGTTCGTCCCGGACACGGTCCACCACTACTTCCAGCCCGTCCACTGGTCCGTCGCGGCGGGCGTGCCCATCACCTACGTGCTGAACGAGCGGGACCGGCCGGTGCTCCCCGAGACCCAGGAGCTGATGGCGCAGCGTCTCCCGGATCCGGTCGAGGTCATCCGTCTCGACTCGGGCCACCTGCTCCCGGTGACCTCACCCGCTGTGTTCGCGGCGATCGTCAACCGCGTCGCCACCTGACGGTTCCCCGCGCCGCGCCATCGCCGCCGCTCGCCGTCGTCGCCGCTGCCGTCGTCGCCGTCGCCGTCGCCGAACCGGACGCACCAGCGCGTCGGCGCAAGAAGGCGGGCGCGGCGACCGCGGCGGCCAGCACGGCCACCACGAGCACTGCGAAGCCGATGGTGCCGGCCGAGGTGCCCTTCGCGGTGCCGGCGCGCCCGGTCGCCGTGGCGCCGCCGCCCGGCGCCGCCACCATGGCCGCGTGCTGCGCCCGGGCGACCCGTTCTGCGTTGGCGGGAGAGACGGGGCGCGCGTCGCCCGACGCTGCCGAGAAGAACGACAGGAGATCGACGTACCGGCCGGCGCGCATGGTGATGGCTTCGCCCACGCCATCCCGGTCGGCGGCGGCGAAATAGGTG
>CAWIYI010000018.1:0-67346 GCA_963840245.1 uncultured Acidimicrobiaceae bacterium | reverse complement strand
GGCATCGACGTCGAGCTCTCTCGTGTGCATGGGCCCCAGTCTGCCGTAGCGTGCCGGCGTGCGGAGCCCCGTCCTCGCCGGTGCCATCGTGGCCGCCACCGTGGCGGTGCCTCTCGTGGCGCCCGGTCCGGCGAGAGGCGCGACCGTTGGGCCGGGCCAGGACCACGCCTGCGTCGTGGGGACGCCACCACCGGCTATCGACTGGTCCGCGTTGCAGATTCGCCATCCTGTCGTTCCTACCGTTGGCGTGAAGGATCAGGCGCTGCAGTGGTCGGGCGCGACCTGGCACATGCTCTACAGCGACATGACGGAGATCCTGCTGCGCCGCACGTGCACTTCAGCGTGGCCATGTCGTCGAGCCCGGATCTCCGGCACTGGTCGTCGCCGCTCATCGCCGACAACGCCGCCTCGCCGGACATCGTGCGGTCGCCGTCGGGGACCTTCATCGTCACCTATCAGACCCCGCAGGGGCTGGCCCACCGGACCAGCAGCGACGCGTCATTGCGGTCCTGGTCTCCGCGCACCCGCTCGGGCACGGGCTGGCGACGCGGACGATCATGTCGCCCTGGCCTTCACGGGCGACGGGGTGATCCTGGGCTTCAAGGCGGGGACGGCCTCCCAGCATTTCGAGATCGCCTGGGCCTCCGCTCAGCGCACCGTTCCACCTGGTCGGCCTGCCCGACATCGTGCTGTACGGGAACACAGTGGAGAACGAGGAGTTCGTGACCGTCGACGGCGTGTGGCATCTGGTGGCAACGTCGAACACGCTCGACCAACCGTTCATCTTCACGCCGGGCCGGGCGATGCCTCGGTCCCGTCGACCTGGCTGCACTGGAGCGCCGGGTGGAGCTGTCCCTGCCCGGCAAGGCCTTCGACAGCGGCCCCGGGATCTCGAGCGTCGGCTTCGAGCACGCCAACTCGGCCTTCCTCTGCGTCGGGCCACAGGGGGAGGACTACCTGACCTACGCCGGCAGCACCGAGTTGACGACCTTCTGGCTGGTGGGGCCACGCCCGCATCGGCGTGGCCCGGAGCAGTGACCTCGTCCAATGGCAGGCGCCACCCGGCTCGACGAGGACTGGCGTGACACGGGCCTCAACTACTCGAAGCCATGTCCTGTTGTGAACTCGCAGGCCGATGTCCGTCGTTGCCGATCGCCGAGTTCGCCGGGCGAGGCCGAAACACCTTGATCTACCCAGACTGCCCCCGTCCCGTCATCCTTCACTGCGCAGGCAGCCACCTGTTCGACGGAGGCGAAATTGACCGAGACCATGTACGCCTGCACCGAGGCCTCTGTACATGGCCACGACAACGAACCCGTCCTCGGTCAACCACCCGGAGAGTCCGTTCGAACATCTGGGGTGGATCGACGGCATAGCTCAGGCAGTTATTCAGAACGACGGCATCGAACCGTTCGGTCGTCTCCCAGTGGTTCAGTCGGCCACCTCGAATCGCGTGGGAGATCGAAGTCAGCCGGGCCCGCTCGATACCTTGGGCCGACCAATCCACACCCACGTACTCGCCGAAACCGAGGCCGGCCAGAAGTTGCAAGAGCCGGCCGTGTCCGCAACCGACATCGAGGACCTTTGCTTCTTTGCTCCGTAGCTCAGATATCCGAGGATAACCTGATGGGCCACGTGGGTGATCGTGTCGAGACGCTCCGCATAGTCGCCTTTCGGAGTACTCAGCGTCCCATTGGTTGACGTTCACGGGGTGGCGTCGAGAGAACTGGTAGACATCGAGCAGCAAGCGACGTACTGGACCTTGCCGTTGCAGAGCGGTTGATCCTGCCTGACAAGATTCCGGGACAACCAGCGGGCCTTCATCGCCTCCTGTACCAGGCGCTGGCGAAGAGGTGGCATCAGCCGCGGCAGTCGCTCCCTGACGACAAAGGTCGGTCGAACGTCTACACAGGCCTGACCACGTCGTACTCGCACTCATCAGTGAATGACGAGCGCTGCAAGAACCAGCCGGGCCCTGCGATGCAGCTCCGGGCGGGGTGAAGCCGCGAGTCGATCCAGAGGCAGGAAGTCTGCAGGCTGATGGTACGGGGGGACCAGAGCTACGCCTGGCGTGCTCCCACCGCTAGAGAGGTGATCACACTTGGTTCGTAAGGCGCTGGCAACGATCGGGACAGGGGCGATGCGGCCGGTGCCTCGACAAGCCTCCACACGTTCCGTCGTTTTGGAGAACGGCATGGTTACGACGTCGTCGTTGGCGGGGAGGAGGCGATCGAGGATCGTGCTCCAGCGTGGAACAAGGTCTTGCTGCTGCGGAGCCTGCTCGAGAGCTACGACTACGTCCTGTGGATTGATGCGGATGCGATCATTCTCGATGATTCGATCCATCCGATTTCCCTCCTTGAAGAGGGGCACTATCAGGCTCTCGTCAAATATCGCTGGAACGAGGAAGAGTGCGCGTGCACGGGTGTATGGCTCCTGAGGAACGTCGAGAAAGCCATTGCCTTCCTCGACGCAGTCTGGAATGGCGGAGAGGGGTACCTGCGCCTTCATCCGTGGGAGCAGGCCGCAGCCATCAGGTTGCTCGGATACAGCGTCGATCCCGATCGATTCGTTGCCGCGCAGAGTGGACGAACGGCACTCTTGGCTCGCGAACGAGTGGGACACCATTCCAGCCTTCACACTCAAGCATCGCTTGGTGCAATGCAAGATCCGCCACTATGCGCGAAACAAATCGGGTTCGCCGGCAACAGATGCGCACGGATCGTCACGCCATGGATGCAGTCTCTGCGACGAGTTCAGCGGCCCGGACGTGGCACCATTTTGCAGCATCCTGGGCCGGTTCAATGCGGTGGAACCTTGGCTACCGGCACAGCCAGCAAGCGTACGAATCTGGCGCGTGACGGACCGGCCTCGTCCGAGTAGTGCGCGAGCTCGGCTACGGCGGCCGGGACAGGGCACAGACACGCCAGGCGTGACCGCGTGCTTCGTCCACCCCTGAGTGGTTCGTCGAGCGTCTCGGATTGCCCGGATCCCGTCGCCGACGGCGAGTCCGCATCGTCACTGGTTCTCCCCGACGAGCTTGGCGACATCAACGACGATGACCTGTTCGACCAGCATCGCCTCTTCTGCTGCCCCGATGGCGTCGAGTCAAGCTGGTTCGCCTAGAGGAGATGCTGCGTGGTTGCCAACTATCCGGTCGAGGGCGACGAGCGCCATTGTCGCCTCTACCGGGATCGTGATTCGGGGCGGCGCTGCCGGCGGATGGTTACTCTCGGCTCCATGGCATCCCCGATTCTGCGTGCCCATGGATCCGATGCGGCCTTGGGAGCACTGTCTGCCGGCCTCCAACTGCTTGGCCGCGACCCACGAGATGGTCCTCGTCACGGTCATGGATGCACCCGACGAAGGCGCCTTGGCGGGTTCTGGACACGCTGGACCCGAGCTCTCCCTGGAGGAGTTCGACGACCAAGTCGCGGAGGCTCCAGAGGCCGCCGACAACTCGATCGGGGCGGCGCAGAACGAGCTCGGACTGACGAATCACGAGATCCGCATCCTTGCTGGAGAGCCCGGTGCAGCGATCTGTCAACTTGCCGCTGAACTGTCGGCCGAAGCGATTGTGGTCGGCACCCGGGGGAGAGGCAGGCTGAAGCGTGCGCTCCTGGGCTCAGTCTCGGACCATGTCGTCCGCAATGCGCCCTGTAGCGTCGTCGTGACCAAGAGCTGATCCAGGGTCGAGGACCCGGCGCGGCAGCGCCGGCCCCGGCGGGTCAGGCGGCGATCGTACGACGAGCGGCTGAGGCGGGACGGCCTTGGTCACCTGCAGCGCCGGTTGGTCCGGTTCCCACAGCGCGGGCATGTCCTCCAGGGGGCGGCGGCCGCTGGCGAGCCGGAATTGCGCAGCGTGCGCACGGCCCGTCCGATGCCGGCGCGGTGGTGCTCGGGCAGCACGCCCCATGACGACGATCTCCGCGGGATACGGACTGCGGATGCCGAGGGGTCAGTGACAATGCCATTGCGCTCTGATTCGCTACCGTGGACCTGTGAGCGGCCAGCGAGTTCCCGGCGGGGTAGTGCACAAGCTTCCAGGAGACCTGCGAAAGGGGCTGATCGCCAACCCGATCGCACTCGACGCCTGGAGGGACATCACGCCTCTGGCCCGCAACGAGTTCATCTGCTGGGTCGAGGATGCCAAGCAGGAAAGAACCCGCGAACGCCGCATTCGCCGGACCCAGGAGGAGCTGGAAGAAGGCCAGCGTCGGCCCTGCTGTTGGCCGGGATGTATACATCGCGAGCGCACCGGCAGAGAGAAGCTTGCAACGAGAGGTGAGGAAGGTCAGTGAAGTAAAAGCAGAGTCCGGCTGGTGCCGCCGTCAGAGAACATTTGTGGTATCCCCGCACAACTGGGCCAGACGAGGAAGCCAACGGCATCGCTCGGTATTCCGGAATTACGGCTACGGCTACCTTCGCCCGCTGTGGGCTGGGACTCCCACTGACCGCACTGCGAGGTCTTCGTCGGCCAGTTTCGGTGGAGACCTCAGCTGAAGGACAATGCGCCGACCCGGAAAGGCGAGTGCTCGACTGGTATCCACAATCACAGCACCGCTCAAGAGACCGTATACCTGGAGGTTTCCATCGCTGGCGTCGACCTAGGTGAGCCCGTTGGTCACCACGAGAGCGGCTGGTGAATACGTTGCTCAAGGTTGGCGAGGTCCACAGCGGGCTGCAGACGCTTGTCGAGCAGCCCCTGCCCGGCGCCACCGAGCGCATAGAGGTGGTTGTTGGTCACGATGGGGGTGCCCCGCCCGCGATCGTCGCCGACCAGGCCGAGGATGCAATGATCAGCGGCAGCAGTGCCGAATTGGGTCGACGCGCACAACGGCAGGGTGGCCGTAAATGACGACCGAAATGGCCTTCAGCGATCAGCTGGAGGCCTGGCTAAATGCAGAAGGCTCCAAGACAATCGGCGATCTCGGCCGCGTCTTCTCTGAAAAGAGCTTCGCTGTCACGATCCTGTTCTTGATGTTCTTTCCTGCTCTGCCACTGCCGACGGGCGGTGTCACCCACGTCTTCGAGGCAATAACGGTTCTCTTGGCGGTGGAGATGGTGATCGGGGCCCGGTCGATCTGGCTCCCAGCGCGTTGGAGGGATCGTGCTCTTGGGGCGACCACGACGGAGAAGGCAATCCCGTTCATGATGCGACGAATCCGATGGCTGGAGCGATTCTCCAAGCCTCGCGGGGCGTCACTATTCCATCAACGCTGGTTTCTGAGGATCCTCGGCGTCGTCTTCACTGCCCTGGCGATCGCCGCTGCGGTCGCCCCTCCGTTCTCTGGTCTCGACACGTTCCCTGCGCTGGGTGCCGTCTTCGTCGCTCTTGCCCTCATTCTTGAGGACGTGCTCGCCTTGGCAATAGGCCTCGCAATAGGAGCGGGCGGAGTTGTACTCATCCTCACGGTCGGCGCCGCCCTCGTCCACGTCCTTCGAGGTCTCTTCAGTTGACGTCACCAGAGACCTTGAGGGCGATCACTTTCCCCCGAATCGGATCTGACTCGTGTGCCGCGGCCTGCCCTAAGGCATAGCTTGCCGCAAGGGTTGCTCTGGACATTCGTTCGGCTGGTCAATCATCAGACGGGGCTGCTGGTCGTCGAGTATTGACCCAACTCCGGACTCAGGGTGCCCGTCGTTGACGCAACGGGCGCGTATTGCGGGCGCAGCGGCACGGCCGTGTCAGCTGTTCTGTCGACGCAAACCCGACTAAACCTGCCCGAAGTCCGACGCCACCCAACGAGGAGTCCCGAAGAAATTGAGCCGACCGGTCGGAAGTCAATACGCAATCAGACTGAAACGGTCTCATGAGATGTAGACCTGAGGCTGATGCCGTCCGTCGGGACCGCTGACAAAATGCGGCTGTAGTGAGCCACCCATCCGCTTCGGGCGAGTCTCAGTCGAAACGCCAGAGGCGGTCGCCGCCGCGGGGTCGGCACCGCTTTCCGCTTCTCACCCTGGCCGTCTTGACGAGCGGCTCCCTCATGGCGGCCTCGATGGCGCAGTCAGTCGAGGCGGCAAACCGGGTCCGCGGGCACAGCCACATGACGACCGCGGTCCGACCCCATCGCCTCGGGGCGACCCCTGGCACTGCAAAGGACCGGTTGCCGGCGGTCGAGTCCGGCCTGGTCCCATGGCAGCTCGCACGGCCGACCAGCCGGGAGGTTGCCGTTCCCGGCGCCACCCTGGGCAGCCTCGTGATCGCGGGCGGGCTGACCGCCGGCGACGCCACCACATCAAGCGTCTCGGATTTGGCCGTCCCTGGTGGCGTCGGTTCGCCAGCCGGAGCGTTGGCGACCGCTACGCACGACGCGGCCGCTGCTGTGCTCGCCGGTCGCGTCCTCGTTTTCGGCGGCGGGAACCAGACGTCCGTCGCCACAGTGCAGGGTTTCGCCCTATCGGCAATCGGGTCCTCGGCCGCGGCGACCGTCGTTGGGCAGCTCCCGCAGCCGCGCTCGGATGCCACGGCGGTGGCGGTGGGACGCACTGCGTACGTAATCGGCGGCTACGACGGCACCCACGCCGACGCTGCGGTGTTGGCGACGACGAACGGCGACACCTTCCGGACTGTCGGCCGGCTGCCCGTCCCGGTGCGCTACCCGGCCGCAGCTGCGCTCGGTCGCGCCATCTACGTCTTCGGCGGGCAGGAGGTCGGGGGCGGCGGGGCAGCGGTGGACGCCATCCAGAAGATCGACACGACGACCGGACGCGTCACCGTCGTGGGGCATCTGCCGCAGCCCGTCCTCGGGGCGTCCGCGGTCGTCCTCGGGGGCGCCCTCTACGTTGTGGGCGGGAAGAACGGAGCGGTCGACACCGCCGACGTCGACGCCTACGATCCGGCTTCCCACCGTGCGCTCGTGGCGGGACACCTCCTCGCCCCTGTGGCGAACGCGGCGATCGCCGCAGTCGGGGACACGGGCTGGCTCGTCGGCGGGGAAAGTGGCACGGCCCCGACCACAGACGTCCAGATGCTGCGGCCCAACATGAAGTTCGGTACGGCCGGGGACCCCGGGGCGGGGTCGCCCTATTTCGGCGAGAAGCTGCTCATCGCGGACCGGGGCAACAACCGCCTACTGGTGCTCGATGACACCGGCGCCGTTGTGTGGAGCTATCCGAACCCACCTTCCATGCCGCCGCCCCCCGGGCCCGGCGGTTTCTACTTCCCTGACGATGCCTTCTTCGTCGACCACGGCACAGCCATCATCTCGAACCAGGAGGAGAACGAGACGATCGTCAAGATCGCCTATCCGAGCGGCAAGCTCCTGTGGAGTTACGGACACCCCGCGCGGCCTGGTTCCGCCCCCGGCTACCTCCATGAGCCCGACGACGCCTACCTGCTCAAGAACGGCGACGTCACGGTGGCCGACGCCGACAACTGCCGCATCCTGATCATCAGTCCGAGCGGGGTCGTCGTGAAGCAGATCGGGACCACCGGCGTCTGCGTGCACAGCCCTCCTGCCGACATCGGCGGACCGAACGGCGACACGCCGCTCGCCGATGGCAACCTCTTGGTGTCTGAGACGAAGGGCTCCTTCATCAGTGAGTACACCCCGAGCGGTTCGTTGGTGTGGACGACGCACCTGCCCATCGGGTACCCCTCGGACCCCCAGCAGATCGGGCCCAACCTCTATCTCTGCGCGGACTACGAGAATCCCGGCGGCATCGTCGAGTTCAACCGGTCGGGCCAAATCCTCTACGAATACCGGGCCCCTGCGGGACTCGACCGCTTGAACCAGCCGTCGCTCGTCGAGCTCCTGCCAAACGGCGTCTTCCTGGCCAACGACGACTACCGGGACCGCATGGCTGCCGTCGACCCGACGACGCACGCGTTGGTCTGGAACTTCGGCATCCCGGATTCGGCCGGCACCGGACCGGGCCAGTTGAACACTCCCGACGGCTTCGACATCCTCAACGCCGACGGGTCGACGCCAACGCATCCACAGACGGGCTGAGCATCGGCACGGGTGGCCGGGGAGCGGCAACGTTACTCCGGATCAGCGTGCACGCTGGATCTGCCGCTCAGGTCAGAGTGGCATCGGGCGGGTACCGCAAGAGAGTCGCCCTGGACTTGACCTACCCTTCCCTCATTTCGACGGCCGGTGCCGTGCTCCTCTGCGGGGTTTCATCGCTTCGCACCCTTGCTGTTCGTGTAAAAGGCGCTACTCATCGGAATCGAGCCGACTGAAATTGTCCCTCTCTACCGCCAGACCTGGGAGCACTCTTCCCCAAACTTGGGCCGAACTGAGCAATATGCTGATTTCAATGCCGGATCTGGTTTTGCTTGCAGAGGGACGGGAGGCGGAGGTCTTTCTACGAAGTGACGGCTCCGTGCTGAAACTGCTTCGTGAATCAACCTACGGACCAAGGGCTGAACGTGAAGCGGCAGCGCTTCGCATCTTGAATGCTGATGGGTACTCGGCTCCCAAACTCCTCGACCTTGTAACCGTCAACGGGCGTCGCGGAATAGTCACCGAGCGAATTGACGGCGAGAATCTGCTCGTCCTTCTCGGTCGCAACCCTCTTTCGATCTTTTGGGCCGGTCGAACGATCGGTCGTGCACATGCCGAAATGCACCAGGTTCAAGCACCGCACGACCTCCCCGATCTTCACGATGACCTCCGACGGCGAATCGACATTGCACCTCATCTCCCCGACGATCTGCGGGAATTTGCATTGAATGTCCTTGTGAATCTGCCGCACGGCGATCGTCTCTGTCATGGCGACTTTCACCTTGGCAATCTCCTGGGCTCATGGTCGGCGCCATTCGTGATCGACTGGGGAGATGCGTCACGGGGTGATCCGATTGCTGATGTGGCTCGGACAGATCTTCTGCAGCGTCTAGGCGAGCTTCCTCCCGGTGCACCCGCCCATGTGAAGTTCCTGGCGCCAATCGGTCGGAAGCTCCTCGCTGACCGTTATCTCGCCGCCTACCGAAAGCGTCACCCCGTGGATCCGGAAGATCTCGAGCGCTGGAAAGTGGTTTGGGCTGCGGCCCGACTGCTCGAACCGATTCCCGCGGAGCATCCCGAACTGATCCGATTCCTTGAACAACGATTGTCACCGAACGCCAGGTGAAGGGATAGCCCAATACGCCTGGTGGGGGTCCGTATTGTTCCGCATTGTTCCGCGCCCGCGACGCCTCACCGGCGGTCACGAGCCAGTAGGCGCCGCCCAGCACGACACCCTCGGGCGTGACGTACGGTCGCAGCGCTTCGATGGCGGCCTCGGTACCGGCCCGCACCGCCTCGGGGCCAAGCTGCCCTGGCAGGCGCGCTCAGCGGCCTGCTTCACGGAACGGGAGCGCGCCTGGGTGCCTATCGCTCGTCCCGTCGCGACCCGACTGGAGGCAGATGGAGAAGCCTCAACCTCTGCTCAGTCTTCGGGAAGGCCGGCAAAATCACCCTTGGCCTTCCTGTACCACCCCATTCCCCTGATGGGATGCTTCCATCGACTTTTCATCGCCTTCAAGGCAGTTTCGTGCGTCATGTCACCTTTGGCGACCATTTCATTGAGATGACGATCCTGAGCCTTTATGACCTCATCTGCCGTCGTCCCATGGTGCGGAAAATCACACGGTCCACCCAACTCTTGACACGTCATGGTCTTCATGAGGCTCCTCTCCAAATTTCGCTCGTCCGCATCGTCCCCCGACACCGCGTACCCGGTGGCGGCGACGTCCCGTGGGGACGCTCGGCGTCGAAGTCGGTCAGTACCATCGTCATCACACCATCTTGACGTGGGCCGGACCCTGGAATGTGACAGTGTCGCCGTCGACATCTTCACGGCGTGCAGGCCGCGGACGTGAAGAGCACGATCATGCAGCCCACGGCTGCATCATGACGCGAGGAGGGGAATGGAGCCGATCCCGGCGCTCGAGGTCAACGAGGTCCGGTTCGACGAGACGGTCGACGTGGTCGTCGTAGGACTCGGCGCCGCGGGCACGTCCGCGACCGTGGCGGCGCGCCAGGCGGGGGTGGACGTGCTGGCGCTCGAGCGCAGCGCGGGACCCGGCGGGACCTCGGCCAACTCCGGTGGCCTGATCTACCTGGGAGGCGGTACTGCCCTCCAGAGCGCCTGCGGCTTCAAGGACTCTCCGGAGAACATGGCGACCTTCCTCCGGGCCGCCCTCGGGCCCGGAGTGGACGAAGCTCGCGTGGACGCCTACTGCGAGGGTTCGGCGGACCACTTCGACTGGCTGGTCTCCATCGGGGTGCCGTTCCGGTCGGCGTTCTGCAACGAGCCGAACCGCGAATCAGCCGATGATTCGGGGCTGCTCTTCAGCGGCGGCGAGGACACCTACCCGTTTGACGAGATCTCGGAGCCCGTGCCGCGCGGTCACAAGCCGCGGTGCATCGATTCTGCCGGCGGCTTCCTCATGGAACGACTCGGTGCCGCCGTGTCGAGCAGCGGTGCTCGCCTGGCGGCCGACACCCGAGCCGACGCACTGGTCGTGGACGGCGGGGACGTCGTCGGGGTGCAATTGCGTACCGACGACGGCTCCCGGACTATCCGGGCCCGTGGCGGGGTGATCCTGGCCACCGGCGGGTTCATCCACAACGAGGCAATGGTCGCCGAGCATTGCCCACTTGCTCACGTCCCCGACGCTGCCTGGCGGATCGGCACCCCGGCCGACGACGGCCGCGGGATTCGCATGGGCGCCGGTGCCGGTGCAGTCGCGACCAGACTCGACTCCTTCGAGTGCGCGCTGCCCCTCGGGCCGCCACATCGACTCGCACGGGGAATCCTGGTCAACCGCTATGGGAAGAGGTTCATCAACGAGGATGCCTACACGGGTCGCATCGGGTTTCACGCTCTGCGCGATCACGACGGCTTCGTCTCCATGATCACCGATGACGTGATCCACGAGCCGAACCTCGTTGGACTCCGCGTCGGCTACGCCGCAGCCACCCCGGAGGAACTGGCCGCCGACCTCGGTGTTCCGCCGGACGCTCTGGCGCGGACGGTGCGCGACTACAACGAGGCCGCGGCTCGCGGTGACGACCCGGCGTTCCACAAGCGCGCGCCCTACCTGCAGCCCATCGGTGTGCCGCCGGCAAGCGGCATCGGCGCCATCGACCTGCGCGTTGACCATGGCGCGATCTACGCGACCTTCACACTCGGCGGTCTCGTCACCGACGCGGATGGCGCCGCGCTCGACCGCGCGGGTCATCGCATTTCGGGTCTCTACGCCGTCGGCAGAACTGCCGCCAGCCTCGCGGCGCACCATTATGCCAGCGGCATCAGCCTCGGCGACGGCACGTTCTTTGGTCGACGGGCCGGTCGCCGGGCGGCATCCCAAGTGGAGCACTCCCGGGCGCACTAGGCCTGCACGCCCCTTATCGAGGCTTGGGGTCCAGATCGGGCCGGGATGCTCGTTTCAGGACTGCCCGAGGGAACGAGGAAAAAGTGTCTTGGCTGGGGTGATCTCGGGAGGAGGCGTGCCGCCATTCGCCCAGCGATCAGACTGGAACCGTGCTCCTCATCGATGCAGCAAATGTGGTCGGGTCTCGCCCGACCGGCTGGTGGCGGGACCGAGCAGGAGCAGCCCGCGCCTTCGTGGACCAGGTACGAACCGCCGTTGACTCGGGACGGATCGCGCAACCTGTGGTCGTGGTCCTGGAAGGCAGGGCTCGCGAGGGCGTCCCGGACGGCGTCACCGACGGCGTCGCGGTCCTCCACGCTGCCGGCAGCGGGGACGACACCCTCATTGATGTCGTCTCCAACGTCTCTGATCAAGTGGTCACCCTCGTCACCGCGGATCGCGAGTTGCGGCGGCGGGCTGAGGTCCTCGGAGCCGGCGTGGTTGGACCTGGGTGGCTCCTCGAGCTCCTGGAATAGCAATTGGACGTCCGCATGGGAGAACAACCCGTCGGACGCCCGGCACACCGGGATCGAGTGCGATGGCCTGCCCCAGGGCCGGGCGTCGCCGGGGTTCGGGTGAACTGTCTGACGGGAAGACCGAGCGGCGGACGTACCCGGTGGGGACGCTACCTTTCTGGACATGGACCACGCACGACTTGGACGAACCGGGCTTCAGGTATCGAAACTGTGTCTCGGAACGATGACCTTTGGGCTGCAGTGCGACGAGCCGACTTCCGTGTCGATTCTCGATCGAGCGACGGAGGGCGGCATCGACTTCATCGACAGTTCGGACGTCTATCCGCTCGGCGGTGATCTGGCGACCGCGGGCCGCACCGAGGAAATTCTCGGTCGCTGGCTGCGTGGGAGGCGGGATCGCTTCATTCTGGCCACGAAATGCTTTGGGCGTACCGGGCCGTCACCGTTCGACGGCGGCAACTCCAGAAGGCACATCTTCGATGCTATTGACGCATCCCTGCGCCGTCTGCAAACCGACTACATCGACCTCTATCAGCTCCATGGTTTCGATTCGGCGACCCCGATCGACGAGACGCTGGGTGCGCTCGACGATCTCGTGCATCAAGGAAAGGTTCGTTACATCGGATGCTCGAATTTTCTCACTTATCAGTTAGTTCGTGCCATCGGGCGCAGCGAGACGCTCGGGTTGGCGCGATTCGACTCAGTGCAGCCCCGCTACAACCTGTTGTTCCGCCAGATAGAGCGTGAGATGCTCCCGTTCTGCGGTGATGAGGCGGTAGGAGTGATTCCCTACAATCCCCTCGCCGGCGGCCTCCTCTCGGGGAAGCACCGCCGCGGCGCTCCACCGGCCGAAGGCAGTCGCTTCACGCTCGGCAACGCAGGCCAGATGTACCAAGGTCGCTATTGGCACGACCGAGAGTTCGACACCGTCGATCAGCTGCTCGCCATTGCGGATGAGGTCGGCGTGAGCCTCGTGACTCTGTCCCTCGCTTGGGTGTTGGCGAATGGCGCGGTCACCGCACCCATCGTCGGGGCGAGCCATCCGGACCAGCTCGAGGCCAGCCTGGAAGCGGTTGAATTCGTGCTCGAGGACGATCTGAAATCCCGCCTCGACGACCTCACCCACGAGTACCGCATGGGGGACGCCCCGCGCTAGTGGAAGTTCATTGGCCCCACCCCTGTTCCGCAGGTGCGCCCAACGCCGAGAGCGGACAGCACCGAGGTCGCGGGACCTCGTGCTCAGACCGTGATCGGCGAGAACGACGCGGCGAAGACACTGCGGACCCGGCGAGCGTCGCCCACGGTTCGCGATCCGTCGAGTGCAACTCCGCCGCTCTATCGGGAGTCGACGAGCCGGGGCGGAAAGCCGCCCTTGCTGATCGGACCCCAACGCTCGACGGCTACCCGGATCAGTACCTTGCCCTGGTCGATCATGGCTTGGCGGTATTCGTCCCAATCGGGATGTTCCCCGCTGATGGAGCGAAAATAGGTCACCAGACCCTCCATCGCTTCGGGAAGATCGACCACGGTGGCCGTTCCTGAAACCTGGACCCACTCCCCGCCAAAGTCGTCCGACAGGACGCATACGGCCGCCTGATCTCGGAGTCGCAGATTGTGGACTTTGGCTCGCTCCGGATAGCTCGCCACCAGGATGTCTCCGTCCGGATCGACGCCCATGGTGATCGGGGACATCTGGGGACTTCCGTCGCCTCGCTGGGTACTGAGGATGGCATGATGCCGAGGTCGTATGAACTCTTCCAAACCGGTGCGGTCCACCGGCGTGTCGGAGGCGAGCGTTCGGGCCATCCGGCGACCGTACCATCGGGCGTCTCGACGTCGGGAAGCTCTCGCCGCGGCTGGCGTCAGTGCCGTGTTCCTCAAAGCCTGACTGGCATCGACGAGTCGAGGTCGGTGGGCGCGGCCCGCGACAGGACCGTCACCCCCAGGGCCATGACGCAGAAGGCCAAGACTGCAACGGACTTTTGAGCCGGACTCACGGCAAATCGTTCGTCGAAGATCCAGACGCTCAACACGATGGCCACGGCGGGGTCGACCACGACGATGAGCGGTTGGGACACGCTCAGAGGGCCGACCTGTAAGGCGGCCTGTTGGAGCACCGAACCGATGACTCCAGAGACGATCAACGCGTAGAGGGGCCATCGTTCCAGCACGCCCACCACTCCAGATGCCGCAAGCACATTGGTGGTCGCCTTGATGAATGTAGCCATGAGGGCCCATGTGATCGAGGCCGCGGAGGCGTAGAGCGCAGCCCGACGCACTGGAGATCCCCAGCGCGCATTCACTGCCAGGACGGCGACAGCCCCGCCGAACACGGCCACGGCCGATCCCCAATTGGCCGCATGCGGTTGGAGGCGCCCGCCATGGGGCTCGGCCGCAGTCAGGAACACCGCAAGTGCCGTACACGTGAGCACTGCGGCGGTCCATGCCGTCTTGGCAATGTGCTGGCGCACCCAGAACCGGCGCAGGACCAGTGCAAAGACCAACTCGGTGACGAGGAGCGCCTGGACGATCGAGAGTTGCCCACCGTGGAGTGCGACCGCCTGAAACGCGAATCCCCCGGCCGCAGCGGCCCAACCGAGGAGCCAGAGAGGCTGGCGGATGAGGAACATGACGAGACCCCAGTTCCGGTGACTGTTGGAAACCCGGAGACTGGCCGAGTGCTGGGTCATGAGGTGCACCGCGTTGGCCAGGGCAGCTGCCAGGGCGAAGATGATTGTCACGGTCACGTCGCGAATTCCGATCGAGCTCTTCGTTGATCCACTCGGCTCAAGCTTCGCACCGGCAAAGACGGCGATCGTGCCCCACTGATCCACCGACACGCCCGATTCGTCCCGAAGTGTGTCTCGGGGCGGACCCCGCCCCACTACCTCCGGTGCGTGCGACTCTCGTCTCTACCGGAGCCGGCTAGCGATTCCCACCCGAATCGGCGAGGGATCTCTTTGATCGCCACGCCATCACCGACCACCACGAGAGTCCCGACATCACGCTCACAACCGAGAGGAAGGACCCAATGGAGAGGACGGACCCAGCGGACCCCACACCTCCGATGGAGAGGACAGAACCGACCGACCCGATCGACAAGACCGAGCGACGAGACCCGATGCACAGGACCGAGTCTCGGGACCACAGCGACCACCGGGAGCCGTCGTCTCGACGTTTCACGGAACGGGTCTCCACGCTCGGGATCGTCATCTCATTCTTCCCGTCCTCCGGCTTCGAGAGACTTGTCGGCCCACAGTGCCGGGTTGCGGCGCCGATGAGGACTAGGTCAAAGGCTGGCGTCGACCATCGCGAAAGTGTCGCTCGGCGCGAAACACCGGTGAGAGGTCGTCGAGTCCACCGAGGACCGTCGCTTCTGCCGGCTTTCGGTCGGTGAAGCGCCAGAGCGGTGCGAACGTGTCCCCCGTCTTCTGTGCACCACTGCGGCGGGCGATCGCACCGGTGTTGTAGTTCGTAAGCTCGAGATTGAGACCAGCAGCCTCAAGAGCCTTCAACGGCGAGAGCCAGATCACGTCCTGGGCCCCGTCCGCCTCCAGGTATTTGTCCATCTGCTTCTGCATCGACGTCTCATCGGTGAAGAAGTACACGCGCTGGTTCAACAGGTGGATCCAGTCGCTGACGTCGGGCCCATTGTCCGGGCCCGATTTCAGGTCCCTGCGGGCGAAGAACGGGCCCTGGTCCCTGAGGACTACATCTTCGCCGCGGACACGCAGCCGAACAGCCTCTCGACGAGGTGTGGACAGGAGCCCTTGGCGCTCCTCCTCGTTCAGGTCGGCCTCCAAGATCAACTGCTCGGCCGTCCGGAACCCGTGCTTCGTGATCTGCTCCCAGACGCCGACAGGGCCGACGTGGCAGATCACCTTGCAACGATTGAGAAACTGCTCTGGCGTCATTGCCTTGAAGGATCGCACATGTGCCAGCGAAGTACCTACCCAAGGACCTGACTTCGTCAGCCGAGCGGCGCGTCGTGAAGGAATCCTCGTTGGTCAGGCACCCCTCCGACGCCGGTCAAGAGGTCCTGGAGCATCGGGACCATCGGTGCGATGAAGCAACGATCCTGGCGGGTCCACCACGACGTCCTCGGACCGCTCACGGATCGACTCGCACGGGGGTCGCCGGCGGTGCGACGGTCTTGATCATCTGCAGCGCCGGCTGGTCCGGGCCCCACAGCGCCGGCATCTCTTCCAACGGCCGGAAGCCACAGCCGAAGTAGAAGGCCCGGGTGGCGGCATACCCCGGGTCGGGGTGGCGCGGACTGAGTGTCTTCACTTGGAGGAATTCGATGTCGCGGGCGGCGAGCCAGGACTCGGCGCCGCCGAGCAGGGCCCGGCCCACGCCGGTGCGGTGGTCTTCCGGCAGCACGCCCATGACGAGGATCTCCGCCGCATAGGGGCTGTGGACGTCGAGCGTCAGGACGCCGCTGTCGCGGCCGTCCAACGCCGCCACGACGGTCGGGTGGGTGTCGGCCGCGGCCACGTAGGCAGCGACAGAGTCGGGGATCCCGAACCACGCGGGCAGGGCGGCGAGGACCTCGGCGCAGATGGGCCCGGCACCCTCCTCTTGCACCCGCAGCTCCAGTCCGGCCGGTGCGTGCATCGCGATGGGGGCGCCGTTCAGACCGCCCGCTGCACGCCTTCCCAGTAGGGGTCGCGCAGCTTGCGCTTGTAGAGCTTGCCGTTGGGATCGCGGGGCATCTCCGTCGTGAAGTCGATCGTCTTCGGCGTCTTGAATTTGGCCAGCCTGCCGGCGCAGAAGTCGAGGATCTCCTGGGCGAGGGCGTCGTCGACCTCGACGCCCTCGGCCGGCTCGATCACGGCCTTGACCTCCTCGCCCCAGTCCTCGTGGGGGATGCCGAAGACGGCGGCGTCGCCCACCTTGGGGTGCGAGAGCAGCACGCCCTCGATCTCGGCCGGGTAGATGTTGGCCCCGCCCGAGATGATCATGTCGATCTTGCGGTCGCGCAGGAAGAGGTACCCGTCCTCGTCAATGAGGCCGACGTCACCCACGGTGAAGAAGGCGCCGATCCGGTTCTTCCTCGTCTTTTCCTTGTCGCCGTGGTACTCGAAGTCGGCCGATTGCATCGCCATATAGACGGTGCCGATGACGTTGGGTTCGGTGATCCGGTTGCCGTCGTCGTCGAAGACGGCGATCTCGCTGATGGGCCACGGCTTGCCGACGGTGCCCGGCTTCTGCAGCCACTCCTCTGCACTGACCAGTGTGCCGCCACCTTCGCTCGCCGCGTAGTACTCGTCGACGGCATTGCCCCACCAGGCGATCATCTTGTGCTTGACGTCGATGGGGCACGGGGCGGCGGCGTGGATCATGTGGCGCAGCGAGGACATGTCGTACTTGTCCCGCACGTCCTCGGGCAGGGCCAGGAGGCGGTGGAACTGTGTGGGCACCATGTGGGAGGTGGTGACCTGGCGCTCCTCAATGAGCCGCAGCATGTCCTCGGGCAGCCACTTGTCCATCAGCACGATCGTGTGGCCGAGATGCAGCGATGCACTCCCGAAACGCAAGACAGCGGTGTGGTAAAGCGGCGAGCCGATGATGTGGACGTTGTCGTCCTGGGGTTGAACCCCGAAGAGGAACAGCAACCCGGCGAGCCCGAGAGCGGCCTGCTCGGGCGTCACGCCCTGCAGCGTGCGGTAGATGCCCTTGGGGTTCCCCGTCGTCCCCGACGTGTAGTTCATGACGTCGCCGAGGGTGCGGTCATCGGGCAGTGTGGTCGGCTGCGCATCCCGGACGGCGGCGTAGGAGGCGAAGCCGGGCACGTCGCCGACAGCGAGGCGGCCGGCGCCCTCGAGTCCCACCTCGCCGACGGCCGCGGTGGCCACGTCGCCGAATCGCTCGTGCGCGATGAAGGCCTTGGCGCCCGAGTCACCGAGGATGTAGGCCACCTCGGGCGCCACCAGGTGGTGGTTGATGGGGACGAGGTACCAGCCGGCCTGCAGGGCAGCCAGGTAGACCTCGAGCATCTCGGAGCAGTTGGGCAGCAGTGTGGCGACCACGTCCCCCACACCGAAGCCCTGGGCTCGCAGGGCGTGCACCAGTTGGTTCGCCCGTCCCAGAAGCTCCCCGGCCTTGACCTCGTCGCCCTCAGGCGTGACGAGGGCCAGGTAGTCGGGGTTTTCCTGGGCCAGCGCCCAGAAGCCGAGATCACCCATCAGCATTCTCCTTGCAGGCTCGGAAGGCGGGTGCAAATGGCAGCCCCCGCCACCCGCACGCTAGAACGTGTTCTAACTTACGGCAATTTGCCCTGGGTCGGCCCGCGCCGGCGGGCACGGAGATCAGGAGAGTCGACCATGGCTGGGTTCCTCGAAGGGAAGGTGGTCGCCGTCACTGGCGGTGGCGGGGGGATAGGGCGTGCCGTGGCACTCGCCGCGGCCGACGCGGGGGCCAAGGTGCTCGTGGCCGACTTCGGCGTGGGCATGGCGGGGGAGGACCCGAGCAGCGAGGTCGCCGAGGCCGTGGTGGCGGACGTCACCAAGGCGGGCGGCGAGGCCATCGCCGTGGCCGACGACATCTCCAAGATGGAGTCCGGTGAGCGGCTGATCGCCACCGCGGTGGAGAAGTGGGGGCGCATCGACGGCGTCGTCGCCGTGGCCGGCATCCTGCGCGAGCGCATGCTCTTCAACATGTCCGAGGACGAGTGGGACGCCGTCATCGCCACCCACCTCAAGGGCCACTTCACCGTGTTCCGGGCCGCCGCCGCCGTCATGCGCAAACAGGAGGGTGGCGGGGCGCTCATAGGGTTCACCTCGGGGGCCTTCCAGGGCAGTGTGGCCCAGGCCAACTACGCCGCCGCCAAGGGCGGCATCGTGTCGCTGGTCCGCTCGGCGGCGGTCGGCCTACACCGCTACGGCGTGACCGCCAACGCCATCGCACCGGTGGCCCGGACCCGCATGTCGGCCAACGTCCCGTCCGAGCTGGCCGAGATGGGTGACGCCGAGGACATCGCGCCAATGGTGGTGTACCTACTGAGCGACCGGGCCAAGCACGTGACCGGGCAGGTCTACACGGTCGTCGGCTCCAAGATCGCCGTGTGGAACCAGCCGGCCGAGGTGCGGGCCATGTGGGCAGACGGCCGCTGGACACCCGAGCAAATCGCCGAGCGCCTCGATGACAACGTCGGGCAGGAGCGGATGGCGATGATCGACCGCCTCGAGCAGATGCGCCAAGCGGCAGCGTCGGACGAGCGGCCCAACGCCTGAGGGCCTCAGGTGACCCGGTGCAGGTGCGGCCGGGGCTTCACCGTGGTGGAAACCTCCAGAGAATTGCCCTCGTGGTGGGCAGCGACGACGGTCGCCTCGCCGAGAAACGTCTCGGTGAACACGTGGTTCATGCTCTCGCCCCAGGCCACGGCCGAGCGCGCGATCTGGCGGTTCGGATGCTCCCAGGGCGGAACGCAGAGCTCGATCTGGTACATCGGCTCGAAGGTGACGACGTGCGTGGGGGCAGCGCCGTTCGCGGCGAGCCACTCCTCTTTCTCTTCCTCGGTCCAGATCTTGTCGTTGGTCATCGGAGTCCACGGCCGGATGGTCGCCGCCATGCGTTCGCACCTCCCTCTCTCCGCCATATCGGTGTCATCAGGAGAAGCCTTGAGAACGCCCCTTCTTCGCCAGAGTCAGCGCAGCGAGCCCCTGATACGGGTTCTCACGCGTCGACGGAGCGTCCCGCGGCTGTCGCAACAATGTTGCAACTGTCGAGCAACCCTGGGGCCGCCCCGCCTGGCCGGATCCACCTCGAGCGGCGGGTAGACGCGGGCCCGATGAATCAGGCCGGCTGTTCCGCCGGCGCCCCGGTCGCAGCCGCGTCAGCGGCACTGTGCGTCAGGAGCCACTGCTTCCAGCGACCACGCGTTCGCAGCAGGACGATGGTGCCCCCGACGACGAGGATCACGCCGGCCAGCTGCACCAGGTCCGACCCGATTCGGCCGTCCTCGCCCAGCCACAGGTGTTCGTCGAGGGAGCGCTCGATGCCCCACAGCACCATGGCGGTGCCGAGGACGATCCCCGAGGGATAGCCCGTGCGGTGCGTTCCGTCCGGCCAGCGGTCCAGCCGCCGCTCGATGGCGATGAGGATCAGGTAGACGCTGAAGTCCTCCAGCGCCTGGAAGATGGGCACGGGCAGCCGCGGGCCCCGCTGGCCGGCGTAGTACATGCCGAACCACTGGTGTGTCGGGTGGCCACCGCCGGCCACCATGAGCTGGGGGCCGAGCAGGCGGCCCATGGCCCAGCAGGCCAGCAGGACCGGCACGGCCAGGTCGAGGGCGCGGGCGATCGGAAGCTCTGGGCAGCGGCGCCGGGTGAGGATGATGCCGACCGGCACGGCGAGCAGCAGGCCACCGAAAGAGGAGAGACCGCCGTGCCAGATGGCGAAGACGTCGCCAGGGTTCCGGGTGTAGTAGCTGAGGTTCGACACCACGTGCATGACGCGGGCGCCCACGACGGCGGCGAGGATGATCCAAAGGAAGACGGGCGCGAGCCAGTCGGTCGGGTAGCCGTTCTTCCGCAGGCGCCGCTCGAAGTAGACGAACCCGAACCAGAAGGTGAGCGCGAGCCCGATGCCGTAGGTGTGGACCTGCAGCGGCCCGATGTGGAAGTCGACGGGGATCGGTTTCATGGCTCGGCTCGTGCCAGGTTAGGACCGGGTGGCGGCGCGAGTGGGCCCGTGGACGCGGGAAGCCGGAGCAGCGGGTGAGTGCCGGAATGGTGGGCCGGACCGGCTACGGCCGGCCGGCGCCCACGAAGTCGCCGCCGAGGCGGAGCCCGGTGGTCCAGACCGATGCCCCGGTGAAGGGCGCCTCGATCATGGTGCCCCCGCCGACGTACATGGCCACGTGATCGGAGCCGCCGGGACCATAGAAGAGGAGGTCACCGGGCTGGAGGTCGCTCACGGGCACCGGCGCCGAGTCGGCCATCTGGGCCCCCGAGAAGTGCGGCAGGCCCACCCCGACCTGGCCCCATGACCAGGCGGTGAGACCGGAGCAGTCGAAGCCAGGACTGCCCGAACCCTTGGGGGACTCTCCGCCCCACACGTAGGGCACGCCGATCTGGCTCTCGGCCGCCTGCACGGCACCGGCCCCACCGGCCGAGCTGGGCGGGGGGGCGGCCTGGTTCATTCCGGCCAGGGAAGCGCCGCCCGATGACCGGGAGACGGAGGGGGAGGAAGATGACTTCTGCACGGCAGCAGCGGCGGCAGCCGCCTGCTGACGTTGCTGGGCGGCCTTGGCGGCGGCGGCGGCCTCGGCCTGCTGCTGCTGCTGGACGAGCTGCGCGATCTGTCCCTGCTCCTGGGCCAGAGCGCTCTTCTGCTGCTGCACGGCCTGCGCGTTCTGGTTGACGGCGTTCTGCTCGATCGCCACCTGCGACTGGGCCTGCGACTGCTCGCCCTGGAGTTGGCTCACCTGTGCGTTGAGTGAGTTCTCGGCCGTGTGCAGGTTGGCGACGGCGAGTGAGATGTCGCCCTCAGCGATCTTGTTGTATTCGGTCGTCGCGCCCAGGGTCTTCTCGTTGCCGCTGAAAATCGGGTTCTGGGAGGCTGCCGTGCCGTCGGAGATGTAGTTGGCCACTGCCGCCTTGGAGAGGGTCGCCTTGTCCTGCGCCACCTGGGCCTCGTCCGCTGCCACATGGGCCTTGGTCGTCGCGATGCCCGAGTTGATCTGCGAGAGGCGGTACTGGGCGGCGTCGTACTGCTGGCTCAGTGCCGACATCTGATCCTGGGCCTGGGTCAGCTGCGATTCGATGGCGGCGGCCTTGGCCTTGGCGTCGGAGATGGCGTCACCAGCGGCCGGGCGCGCTGCCATGAACACAGTGCTTGTCAACACTGAGACAACGGTCAGCGCGGGGATCCCGACCCGCTGGAGCACACGAGCACTCCTGGCAGACCGCGGCGCGGAGTGGTGGTGAACCCGCTCTACGTCAGTCACGATGGACCACATTCTTATCGGGCGCTTCCCGTCGATTCAAACACCCTCGGTACGAAAACGGGTGTGTGCAGTGGTACCGAGGGTACGAAAGTGCAGTTCGTCGTGAATAGGGATGAATTTCGAACTTTTTGTGAGCCGTGCGGGGATCAACGAAACGGGCCGCTGCGAACTACGGTCGGGCACATGGGAGAAATGATCGAATTCGCGAGCAACGGGTCGACGGCGGGAGGCTATCTTGCCACTCCCGAGGGCGGGTCCGGGCAGGGAGTGATCGTGATCCAGGAGTGGTGGGGCCTGGTCGACCACATCGAGGACGTCTGCGACCGCTTCGCCGCGGCGGGCTTCGTCGCGTTGGCCCCGGACCTCTATCACGGCAAGAAGGTCCAACCCGATGAGCCCGACGAGGCGGGCAAGGCGATGATGGCGATGCAGCTGGAGCAGGCGGCCCGCGACATGAGCGGCGCGGTCGACGAGGTGCTGCGACGGAGCTCCGGGGACAAGATCGGAGTCATCGGTTTCTGCATGGGTGGCGGGCTCGCGCTCGTGCTCGCCACGCAGCGCCCCGACGCGGTGGCGGCCGTGGTCCCGTGTTACGGCATCATCCCGTGGCCGGACGTGCAGCCGGACTACTCGGCGTTGACGGCGGCGGTCCTCGGCCACTACGCGGAGAAGGACAGCTTCTTCACGCCGGAGGCGGCCAACGCGTTGGCGGACCAGCTGCGCGGCTTGGGCAAGTCGGTCGAGATCGTCGTCTACCCCGGTGCCGACCACGCGTTCTTCAACGACACGCGACCGGAGGTGTACGACGCGGAGGCGGCGGGCGCGCTGTGGGACCGCACAGTGGAGTTCTTCTCCTCGCACCTCGGCTGAGGCGGCCCGGGAAGGGCCCCGGGGACCGCTTTGTTAGCATCAGCACATGTCTGCACGTTCGCGCGACCTGCCCCGGCGCTCCTGCCTGTCCACGCCCGGTGACAACGAGAAGTTCCTGGCCAAGGCCCCGACCGTCCCCGCCGACATGACCTTCCTCGACCTCGAGGACGCCGTGGCGCCGCTCCAGAAGGAGAGCGCCCGGCCCAAGGTCGTCGACGCCATCAAGAACCTCCCCTGGGACGATCGGGTGCTCTGCGTTCGGGTGAACGCCTGGGACACCGAGTGGACCTACGGCGACGTGATCGAGGTGGTCGGCAGCGCCGGCGAGCGGCTGGACGAGGTCATGTTGCCCAAGGTGCAGTACGCCTCCGACGTCGTGGCGCTGGACCTTCTCCTCACGCAGGTCGAGAAGAAGTCGGGGCTGCCGGTCGGCCACATCGGGATCGAGGCCCAGATCGAGACGGCGCGCGGGCTGATCAACGTGGACGAGATCTGCGCGGCCTCCCCCCGCCTCGAGACGATCATCTTCGGTCCGGCCGACTTCGCCGCCAGCATCGAGATGCCGGTGCTGACCGGCGGGGTGCCGATCCCCGAGTATCCCGGCGACCACTTCAACTATGTCTTCAGCCGCATCCTCATGGCGGGGCGGGCCAACGGGCTGCAGGTGATCGACGGGCCGTTCCTCAAGGTGCGCGAGCTCGACGCGTTGCGGGAGTACTCCATGCGCGCCCGCATGCTCGGCTACGACGGCAAGTGGGCCCTCACACCGGACCAGGCGACCACGCTCAACGAAGTCTTCTCGCCGACCCAGGAGCAGTTCGACCACGCCTTCGACCTTCTCGAGGCCTACCGCAAGGCGACCGACGAGGACCGAAAGGGTGCCGTCATGTTCGGCGACGAGATGATCGACGAGGCGAGCCGGAAGATGGCGATCAAGTTCGTCAGCAGGGGAGAGCGGGCCGGGCTGACCCGCAGCGCCGGCTAGGAACGCCGCCCGGCTCAGCCGACCAGGCGGCGGGCGATGACTTTCAGCGCGAGCGTCTCGTCGGCGCCCTCGAAGATGGAGAGCACCCTCGCGTCGACGAAGTAGCGGCTCACGGGGAACTCCTCGGCGTAGCCCATGCCGCCGTGGATCTGCATGGCCTCGCGGGTGACCCACTCGGCGGCCCGGCACACGTAGGCCTTCACCATGGACGCCTCGAGGGTGCCCTCGCCACGCGCCATCAGCCGCGCCACGTGGTACGAGCTCTGGCGGGTGGCCTGGATGATGACCGCCATGCGGCCGAGCTTGGCCTGGGTCAACTGGTACTCGCCGATGGGTGAGCCGAACACCTTGCGCTCCGCCGCGTAGACGGCGGCTGCCTCGTAGGCAGCCTGCATCACGCCGAGGGCGCGCGCCGCCGTCTGCAACCGGCCGTTCTCGAAACCCTGCATCTGGAGGTAAAAGCCTTTGCCCAGCCCGTCGGCGCCGCCGACCAGGTTGGCCTGGGGCACGAACCAGTTCTCGAAGGCGAGCTCGTAGGAGTGCATGCCCCGGTACCCGAGCGTGTCGATGGGGCGCCCCTCGAGGCGTCCCGGCACGAGGTCGGCCGGGCGGTCGGTCGCGTCCTCCTGCGTGAAGACGAAGCCATGGCCGTCGCCGCGCGGCTTCTCCACCACGAACATGGAGATGCCACGGTGGGCGAGGGAGCGGTCGGGATCGGTGCGGGCCAGCAGCATCAGCACGTCGGCCCGGGCGGCGAAGGTGCACCACGTCTTGACGCCGTTGATCACCCAGCCTCCGTCGACCGGTGCGGCCGCCGTCACGATGCCGGCCACGTCGGACCCGAAGTCCGGCTCCGTCACGGCGACGGCAGCGAGGATCTCGGCCGAGGCCAGCTTGGGGAGCCACTGTTTCTTCTGCTCCTCGGTCCCGCCGTACACGAGGGCCCGGGTCAGGATCTCGGGCCGGGTGATGAGCGACCCGCCGACGCCCAGCGAGCCCCAGCTGAGCTCCTCGGTGGCCACGACCATGCCCATGTAGTCGCTCTCGCCGCCCGACGCGAAGCCGCCGTACTCCTCGGGGACAGAGAGCCCGAAACCGCCGAGCTCGGCCAGGCCCTCGATGACCTCCTCGGGGATGTCGTCGTTCTGCCGATGCACGTGCTCGGCGTGTGGGCGGACCTTGTCCTCGGCGAAGCGGTGGAACGTCTCACGCACCAGCTCGAAGTCGTCGCCGAGGTGGCGGGGGCCCTCGGTCGTGGCCAGGCCGGCCAGCACCGCCGGGTCGCGCTGCGCACGGAGGAAGGTCCCCGCCGGCGCATCCCAGCCGGGCTCGACGCCCCAGAGCGACTCCCGCCCGGCCACCCGACCCACGAGGTCGGCGACGACGTCGGCCACGAACGCGGCGGCAATGCGGGCCTCGACCTCGCCCCGCGCGCCGTACTCGAGGGTCGCCTGCGCCGTGGCCACCGCGGCGGCGGCGTGCGCCACGTCGTAGGCGACGACCTGGTTGGTGTCGATGCCGCCGCGCACCCGTACCGAGGCGCAGGCCTGGTCGACCAGACGCTGGGCCAGGTCGACCGCGTCGGCGGCGCCGGCGAAGTCCGGTGCGGTGGGCGTCGTCACGGGGAGCGACCCTAATGGCTCCCCAAAGTGGTCCTTTTCCCAGGACCCCGGACGGGCGGGAGCGGCCGTTCAGGCGCGGCGGCCGATGACCGTCACCAGCGGGGGGAGGACCACAGGGTCGTCTCCGGGATCAACACCGGTGAGCGACTCCAAGTAGCGCGCGACGGGGCCGGGCCCGACGCCGGCGGGCGCCTCGGCCCAGGCGTCGACCACCTCGAGCCCGGTGTCGCGCACGAGGGCCGGCAGGAGCGCGCCCACGTCGGGGTGACGCGCGTCGGGCATGGACAGCGCCGCCCCACCGATCCGGCCGGCTGAGGTGATCGGCTCCTGAGCCACCACCCAGCCGCCGGGGCGGACCGCGGCGGCCATCGTGCCGATCACGGTTCCGGGCTCGAGTACATGGAGGAGGAGAAAGCGGCAGAACGCCAGGTCGACCTCCTCGGGCAAGGCGAGGTCCTCGCCGGCCTGGGTCAGCGCGATCACCTGCGCGTGCGTCGCCGCGGCGCGGGCCACCTCGTCCGCGCCGCCGGGTCGCTGTCGACGGCATAGACCCGCCCGTCCCGGCCGACCATCTCGGCCAGGGCCACGGACACGTCGCCCCCGCCCGCGCCGACATCGACGCAGCGCCAGCCGGGGCCGAGGCCCAGACGCGAGAGGGCGGTGGCCAGGGGGCGCCGGTAGACGTCGTCGCGCAGCCCCTGCAACGCACCCAGCGGGGCGCCCGGGGCCACCGTCTCGCTCATGTCGTTGCACTCTACGGGCCGGCTGCACGCGCCGGCGGGCCGCCGGCCTGCCGGCCGGGTGGGGCCACCGGGCTGAAGGCCATGACGACGACCGGCATCAGCACCGTGGCGACGACGGGCGGCACCGTGTTCGAACCACGCCGACACTGCTCGGCGGTCCCTCTCCGGGAATCGCGCCGGCATCCGGCGAACCACAGCCGCTTTCCTCTGCAGCGTTCTCGGCGGTCCGGGGCGGGCCGATAACCTCCCTGTTCGTGAAGGTGACGATGCTGCTCTGCGACGCGGCCCAGGTGTCCGACGGCAAGCTCTACATCCTGGGTGGCGGGTGGAGCATGACCGGCCCCGACCCTGTGCCCTCCGCCGTCGCCCTGAAGATCGACGTGGACTGGCACGAGGCCGAGACGTCGCACCACTGGGAGCTCTTCCTCGAAGACGCCGACGGCCAGCCTGTCCTGATGGAGACGGCCGAAGGGACCCAACCGGTCGAGGTGCGCGGGGAGTTCACGGTGAGCCAGCCACAGGGGATCCCCGAGGGGTCGCCCATCGACGTGGCGCTCGCCGTCAACCTGGGGCCCGCTCCCCCTCGCGCCCGGGACCCGCTTCGCCTGGCGCCTGATGATCGACGGCGAGTCGCTTCCCGGGGCCGCGCTCGGTTTCACCACCCGCCCCCGCCCGGAGCAGGCAGCCGAGTGACCGTCTACGACCGGCCCTTCGGGCGCTACCTCGAGGACTTCGTCCCGGGCGACATCTACCGCCACTGGCCCGGCAAGACGATCACCGAGTACGACGACCACCTGTTCTGCATGATCACCATGAACCACCACCCGCTGCACACCAACGCGTGGTTCGCCGAGCACGAGACGGTGCAGGGCAAGAACGTCGTCGTGGGAAACCTCGTCTACTCGCTCGCGCTCGGCATGAGCGTGCCCGACGTCAGCGGGTCGTGCATCGCCAACCTCGAGGTCGAGTCGCTGCTGCACCGCTCACCCACGTTCCACGGCGACACGATCTACGCCGAGACGCGGGTGCTCGACGCCACGCCGTCCAGGTCGAAGGACGACCGGGGCATCGTGACCGTCGAGACCAAGGCCTTCAACCAGCGCGGCGAGGAGGTCTGCTACTTCCGCCGCAAGCTGATGGTCTGGAAGGCGGCCGCGGCGCCGGAACGGCAGCGCCCCTACGGCGACGCCTGGGACTGATGCCCGGCCGCTCCGGGCCGACCAGGTCCGGCGCTTCCGGCGCCGCCTGCTGGAGTGGGGGGCGGAGAACCGACGCGACCTGCCGTGGCGCAGCACGCGCGACCCGTGGCGGGTTCTGGTCTCCGAGGTCATGTTGCAACAGACGCAGGCCGACCGCGTCGTGCCCCACTACCACCGGTTCCTCGCCGCCTACCCGACTCCGGCGACCTGCGCCGCCGCGGGGTCCGCGGCCGTGGTCCGCTCGTGGTCGGGGCTGGGCTACAACCGGCGGGCGCTGAACCTGCACCGGGCGGCGGCGGCCGTCGTGGCCGATCACGGCGGCGTCGTGCCGCACGAGGACGCGGCCCTGCGGGCCTTGCCCGGCGTCGGGCCCTACACGGCACGGGCGGTGCGCACGTTCGCCTTCGGCGACGACGTGGCCGCCGTCGACACGAACGCCGTGCGCGTCCTGGCCCGCGGGGTGACGGGCGCTCCCCTCACGTTGCGCCGGGCCATGGCCCTCGGAGACCAGCTCGTGCCCGCCGGCGACTCGTGGGAGTTCAACCAGGCGATGTTCGACCTGGGCGCCACCGTGTGCACTGCGGCACGGCCCGACTGCGCGCGGTGCCCCCTGCTCCGGCAGTGCGCCTGGCGCCGTGACGGAGCGGGCGCCGCCGACCCCTGGCGGTTGGGCCCGACCGCCCGGCCGCAGAGCACCTTCGCCGGGTCGGACCGCCAGGGCAGGGGCCGGCTGCTCGACGCGCTGCGCCAGGGTGGCGTGCGGCGGGGCGACCTGCCTCGCGCCTGCGGCTGGCCCGCGGACCCGGCGCGGGCCCGGCGGGTGGCCGAGGCGATGGTGGCCGAGGGGTTCGCACGGTGGTCCGGCGGGCGGGACCCCGTCCTCCGGCTGTGCTGAAGGCGGGCGGACGAGGCGGGCACCGCCACCCGGGCGCGCTCAGCAGGCGGTCAGGAAGCCGAGGATGCGGCCGTTGACGACCTCGGGCCGCTCGACGTGGAGGAAGTGGCCGGCGCGGTCGACGATCTCCACCGCCGAGCCCTCGGCCATGAAGTCGAGCGGGGATCCCACGGAGGAGAGCAGCATGCAGTTGTCGTCGCGGCCGTGGAGGTAGAGCGTCGGCTTCGGCGTCGGCCGCAGTAACGCCGCCTGCTCGTCGGCCAGCTCCGGCGCCTGCAGCGAGGGGTCGTAGAGCGCGCGGTAGTAGCCGATGGCGGCGCTGATGCGCTCGGGGTCACCGATGGACTCCTTGACGCGGGCGACGTCCCAGGCGCCGTCGTAGCCGGGCGACCAGTCGCGCCAGAGGTGGTCGATGAAGGAATAGTCATCGAGCGGCAGCGCCACCTCGGCCAGCGGGGAGAGGAAGAAGAACATGTACCAGCTCTTCTGCAGCTGTGCGTAGGTGAGCAGCGACGTGCCGATGGACGCCGTCGGGGGCACCGCCGCCGTGACGGCGCGGTGCCAGCGGTCGGGCTGGTGGGCCACCGCGGCGTAGGTGGCCAGCGCGCCCCAGTCGTGGCCCACGATGACCGCGTCGGGGCCGCCGCCGAGCGCCTGGTGCAGCGCGGTGATGTCCTGCACGAGGGCGCCGATCTGGTAGCGCCCGTCGGCGGGGATCGAGGTCGGGGCGTAGCCACGCAGGAAAGGGGCCACGGCGTGGAAGCCGGCCGCCG
Organism: uncultured Acidimicrobiaceae bacterium; assembly: GCA_963840245.1. Lineage (GTDB taxonomy): Bacteria > Actinomycetota > Acidimicrobiia > Acidimicrobiales > RAAP-2 > Bog-473. The sequence continues at coordinate 38,463 of CAWIYI010000018.1, read as the reverse complement.
CCAGTTCGGGCAGCAGGAAGCGCCAGGTGTGCGCCGTGTCGGGGAATCCGTGCAGGCAGAGGGCGAGCGGCCCGTCGTCGGGCCCGTCGACCAGGCAGGCGAAGTCCAGCCCGTTGGCGTTGATGGTCCGTTGTTTCATGGGCGCAGAATAAACCGCCGTGCCGCCGGGTATCGTCACGTACGTGAACGTCACGTTCTACGGCGTGCGGGGTCGTGCCCGTGCTCGGGGGATCGCTACCGGCGCTACGGGGGGAACACCTCGTGCCTGGTGATCGACATCGAGGGGGACGAGCCGCTCATCGTCGACCTGGGCACCGGCTTGCGGGCGTTCGGCGACGTCCTGCAGCGGGAGGTGCGTGCGCTCGGGACACCGATGCGCGCGACGGCGCTGCTGACCCACCTCCACTTCGACCACATTCTCGGGATCCCGTTCTTCGGCCCGCTGCACGACCCTGGCGCGCGCCTGAACGTGTACGGGCCGGCGCAACCCAAGGGCAGCCTGAAGGACGCGCTCCACGCGGCTGTGCAGCCGCCCGTCTTCCCGATCCACATGGAGCAGTTCCGCGGCGAGCTCATCACCGTCGACCTCGGCGCCGAGGACTTCTCCATCGGCTCGGCCAAGGTCATGGCCCGGCCCATCCCGCACGCCGGGGTGACGCTCGGCTTCCGGATCGAGGCCGAGGGACGCTCGGTCGCCTACATGTCCGACCACCAGGCGCCGCTCGACCGGCGGGCCATCCCCGAGGCCGTGCTCGAGCTGTGCCAGGGGGTGGACCTGCTGATCCACGACGGCCAGTACACCGACGACGAGTTCTCGGCCAAGGCCGACTGGGGCCACTCGACCGCCGCCTACGCCGTGCACGTGGCCGCCGAGTCCGGGGCGAAGCGGCTCCTGCTCTCGCACCACGACCCGTCGCACACCGACCGGGAGCTCGACCGCATTCTGAACCAGGCCCGCCGGCTCCCGGAGGCCAAGCTCGTCGAGGACGTGTCCTCGGCGCACGAGGCCCAGTCGATCGACCTCGGCAAGGCATAGCCCAGGACGCACGACGCACATGTCGGGCCTCGACCAGGCCCGGTTCCGCGAAGTGCTCGGGCACTTCGCCACCGGGGTCACCATCGTCACCGCGCTGGAAGACGGCATCCCCGTCGGCTTCTCGTGCCAGTCGTTCGCCGCGCTCTCGCTCGACCCGCCGATGGTGATCCTCGCCCCGGCCCGGAGCTCGACGAGCTGGCCCCGCATCGCCAAGGCGGGCGCGTTCTGCGTGAACATCCTCGGGGAGCACCAAGAGGCGCTCTGCCGTGCCTTCGCCATCTCGGGCGGCGACAAGTTCGACGGCGTCGGGTGGTCGCACGGCATCACCGGGGCCCCCGTGATCGACAATTCGCTGGCCGTGGTCGAGTGCCGGCTGGGCGACATCTTCGACGGCGGCGACCACGAGCTCGTGACCGGTCACGTGGTGGCCATGGACGTCGGCGAGGGCAGCCCGTTGCTGTTCTACCGGTCGGGCTTCGGCCGTTTCGCCCCCTGAGGGGACACCCGCTACCGTTCGCCCGATGCCAGAGCTGATTCCCTCCACGGTGATCGACGACGTCGTGCTGGTCCGCCCCGACGTGCACGGGGACGAGCGGGGCCGCTTCGTCGAGACCTACCGGCGCAGCTGGTTCCCCGACCGGCCCGAGATGGTCCAGGGCAACCGCTCCGAGAAGCAGGCGGGCGCGCTGGTCGGCCTGCACTTCCACCTGCACCAGGCCGACTACTGGTACGCCCTCCGCGGCCGGGTGCGGGTCGTCCTGCACGACCTGCGCGTGGGGTCGAGGACCGACGGTGCCACCGAGGTGATCGAGCTCGACGGGGATGTCGATCAGGGCGTCTACATCCCGCCCGGGGTGGCCCACGGGTTCGCCGCGCTGAGCGACATCCTGCTGACGTATCTCGTCGACAACTACTACGACGACTCTGACGAGCACGGGCTGGCCTGGGACGACCCCGCCGTCGGGGCCGACTGGGGGATCAGTGACCCGATCCTCTCCAAGCGGGATCAGGGCAACCCGCGGCGAAGCGACATCCCCGACGACATCCGCCCCCGCCTGGCCGGCTGAGGCCGCGCCGGCGACCCGGCTCAGGCACCCCCAGGCACCCCGGCCTCTCCGGCGGCGCAGCCGCGCCGGCCGCGGTGCCGCGGGCCCCGCCGATCCTGTTGAATAGAGGCGGTGCTGATCGGTGGGCTAATCGGTGTCGTCATCCTTTTGGGCGTCGTCGCGGCCGTGCTGCTGCTCCGGCGCTCCCACGACGACGTGCACTCCGTGGAGCACTACCACCGCCAGCTGCACACGCTCGAGGAGATCCGGACGCAGACGCCGAGCGACCGCCCGAACGGGAGTGCGAGGAGAGGCGTTCCCCGCCAGTGCCTTCCGCGTGTCGGGATCGTCGACGGTCCGCCTCACCGAGTCCGACCACCCCGTCGTCCCGCCTGTCCCCCCACCCCCGGTGCCCCTGCCCGGCGAGCCGGTGTCCTTCGACGACTCCATTCCGGAGCCGGTGCCCGCCACCTTCATGACCGGGAACGAGGACCGGGTCATGCAGTCCATCAACCACCGTCCACGCCGTCTCGGCGGTTCGGTCGCCGCCGTCGCCGCCGTGCTGGTCCTCATCGCCGTGCTGATCCTCACGGGGCTGCACTCCAACAGCGCGAAGCATCATGGGAAGTCCGACACCGCCGCCACCACGACGCCGACCCAGCCGAAGTCGGACCACCATGCGGCGACCACAACCACCACCACGACCACCACGACAGCGCCACCCGCCGTGTCGGCACCGACGACGGCGTCGGCGCACTCGGCGACCTACGCGGTGAGCGCGCCGACCTACTCGCTGAACCTGGCCGCCACCACCGGGGAATGCTGGGTCGACGTCACCAACAACACGACGGGCGCGGTGTTGTTCACGATGACACTGCTCTCCGGCCAGTCACACGCCATCACCGCGACGGGGCCGGTGACGGTGATCGCCGGTGCGCCCGGGGAGTTCGCCGCCACCGTCAACGGCGCGCCGGTGACGTTGCCGCCCGGGAACCAGGCGCCCTTCACGCTGCACTTCCAAACGGCGCCCGCGACGGCGACGGGCTAACTGTTCTGCCTAACCCTCGTCGCTCGGGCGTTCGCCCTCCTCGACCAGTCCCAGGACATCGAGCAGGAAGGCGTACACCAGGGCCTCCTCCTTCCAGGCCTCGTAGCGGCCCGAGGGACCGCCGTGGCCGGCGCCGAGCTCGGTCTTGAGGAGCACCCGGGTCGAGGGCGAGAGGACCCGCAGCTTGGCCACCCACTTGGCCGGCTCCCAATAGGCCACCCGGGGGTCGTTCAGGCCCGCCGTGACGAAGAGGTCGGGGTAGGTGCGGGGCGAGCCGTCGGGATTCTCCCTGGTCACGTTGTCGTAGGGCGAGTAGGTGAGCATCCTGCGGTAGGCCGACTCGTCGGCCAGGGGGTTCCCCCATTCCTCCCACTCACCGACCGTCAGCGGCAGCTCGTCGTCGAGCATGGTGGTGACGCAGTCGACGAAGGGCACCTCGGCCACCAGCGCCCGGAAGAGCTCGGGCGCCTGGTTGGCCACGGCGCCGATGAGCAGGCCGCCGGCCGAAGCGCCCCGGCCGACCAGCCGGCCCGGGCGGGCGATCCCCGCGTCCAGGACGTGGCGCGCGCAGGCGATGAAGTCCGAGAACGTGTTGGCCTTGTGCTCCATCCGCCCGCCCTCGTACCAGGCGCGCCCCATCTCCCCGCCGCCGCGCACGTGGGCGATGGCGAAGGCGACGCCCCGGTCGTAGAGCGACAGGCGGTGCGGTGAGAAGGACGGGTCGATGCTCATCTCGTAGGCGCCGTAGCCGTAGAGGACGAACGGAGCGGGGAGCTCGAGGTCCTTCCGGTGCACGACGGAGAGCGGGATCCGCGTCCCGTCGGGGGCGACGGCCCACTCCCGGTACGTGGTGTAGCGGGACGCGTCGAAGTCGCCCAGGACGGGCTCCTGCTTGAGCAGCGTCTCCTCGCGCCCGGCGAGCGTGATCTGCAGGACGCTCGATGGCGTGACGAGCGACATGCGGCCGATGCGCAGTGCCGGCGCGTCCGGCTCGGGATTGGCGCCCAGCCAGGTCGAGGACGGGCTCTCGATGGAGGTGACGATCCAGCCCGACCCGAGCAGGTCGCCGGCGAAGGGGTCGCCCTCGGGCAGCGGTAGCACGCGCACCTGGGTCTGGGCCTCGGCGCGCTCGCTGAGGACGAGGGCGCTGGCGAAGGCATCGACGTCCTCGACGCGTGTGCCGGGGCGGTGCGCCACCACCTCGCGCCAGGCCGTGCCGGCTTCGCCGCCGGCGGTGCCGTGTCGTCCGCGTCCAGGGCGTCGTCGGGGGCGGCGAGCACGCGGAAGTCCTGCGCGTCCTCGTTGGTCAGGACGACGAACCAGCCGGGGCCCCCCGAGGCCGGCGAGAGGTGGTCCACGGTGTACTCGATGCCCTCGCGGCGGGGAAGCACGACGCTGGGCTCGGCGAGCGGGTCGTCCGAGGGGATGGCGAGCCATTCGGTGGTGTTGGTGCTGTGCAGGCCGATCAGCACGAACGCCGTGTCCCGGGTCGAGCCGGTGCCGAGCGAGAAGCGCCGGTCGGTCTCTTCGAAGACGAGCACGTCGCCGCCCGGGTCGTGCGCCCAGCTGGTGGCGCCACAGCTGGAAGGGTCGCTGCGCCTCGTCCAGGCGGACGTAGAACACGAAGTCGGCCGCGGCCGACCAGGCCAGGCCGTACCCCGTGTCGGGCACGGCCTCGGGGGTGGGGGTGACCTCGGCGTCGAGCGGGCGGAAGCGCAGCTCGTACTTCTCGTTGCCGCGGTGGTCGGTCGAGTAGGCCAGCCAGCGATGGTCGTGGCTGACCGCCGCGCTGCCGACGGCGAAGTAGTCGGAGCCCTCGGCCAGCGCGTTCTCGTCGAGCAGGATCTGCTCCTCCTGGCCGGGCTCACCGGCCGGGGGCAGTTCCTGGCGGCCCCGGGCGGGGCGCCGGCAGTGGATGCCGTAGTCCTTGCCCTCCTCGGTGCGCGAGTAGTACCACCAGGGTCCCCGGCGGGTCGGGCACCGACATGTCGGTTTCCTTGATCCGGGCCTTCATCTCCTCGAAGAGCCCGGTGCGCAACGCGGCCAGCGGCGCCGCCTCCTGCTCGGTGTAGGCATTCTCGGCCTCCAGGTACGCCAGGACCTCGGGGTCCTCGCGGTCGCGGAGCCAGAACCAGGGGTCCTCGCGGTCGTCGCCGTGGGCCGAGACGACATGGGGGCGCAGGGGTGCGCTGGGGGGGCCGGCCATAGGATGGAGAGCCTGCCACCTGGCGACACGCCAGTGCGCCGTCGAAGGCGTTTCGGCAGGCCCGGGTAGTTGTTACTATCTCAATAGGGGAAATTCCCCCTTTCCTCCGACTTCAGGAGCCCTATGGCCACCACAGATCTCGACCTCGGGCGGTACCAGCTCGGGTGGAGCGACGCCGAGGACTACATCTTCAAGCCCAAGAAGGGCCTGAACGAGTCGATCGTGCGCGAGATGTCGGAGATGAAGAACGAGCCCCAGTGGATGCGGGACTTCCGGCTCCGCGCCCTCAAGCACTTCGAGCGCAAGCCGATGGCCCCCTGGTTCGCCACGCAGATGCCGAACCTCGACTTCGACGACATCTTCTATTACATCAAGCCGACCGGCGGGCAGGTGGACAAGTGGGAGGACCTCCCCGACGCCATCAAGAACACGTACGAGAAGCTCGGCATCCCCGAGGCGGAGCGCAAGTACCTGTCGGGTGTGACCGCACAGTACGAAAGCGAAGTGGTATTCCACCGCAACCGCGAGGACCTCGAGGAGCAGGGCGTCCTCTTCTGCGACATGGACACTGCGGTGCGCGAGTACCCGGACATCGTGCGCAAGTGGTTCGGCAAGATCATCCCGCCCAACGACAACAAGTTCGCGGCCCTCAACTCGGCCGTGTGGTCGGGGGGGTCGTTCATCTACGTCCCGCCCGGCGTGAAGGTGGACATGCCGCTGCAGGCCTACTTCCGGATCAACGCCGAGAACATGGGCCAGTTCGAGCGGACGCTGATCATCGCCGACGAGGGCTCCCAGGTGCACTACATCGAGGGCTGCTCGGCCCCCGTGTACTCGACCGACTCGCTGCACTCGGCGGTCGTCGAGCTGGTCGCGCTGCCCGGGTCGCGCATCACGTACACGACCATCCAGAACTGGTCGACCAACGTCTACAACCTGGTCACGAAGCGGGCCCGGGCCGAGGCCGAGGCGCACGTCGAGTGGATCGACGGCAACATCGGATCGCGCCTGACCATGAAGTACCCGTCGGTCTACCTGATGGGGCCGAAGGCGAGCGGCGAGGTTCTGTCCGTGGCCTACGCCGGCGCGGGCCAGCACCAGGACGCCGGGGCGAAGATGTACCACATCGCCCCGGAGACGACGTCGACCATCGTCTCGAAGTCGATCTCCAAGGACGGAGGCCTCACGACCTACCGGGGCAAGGTGCACGTGGACCCCGAGGCCTACGGGGCGAAGTCGTTCGTTCGCTGCGACGCCCTGCTGCTCGACGACGAGTCGACCTCCGAGACGAAGCCCTACATGGAGGTCGGCGAGCGCAGTGCCCGCATCGGCCACGAGGCGACTGTCTCGAAGGTGGGTGACGACCAGCTCTTCTACCTGATGAGCCGGGGGCTCTCGGAACAGCAGGCCATGGGCATGATCGTCAACGGGTTCATCGAGCCGGTGACCCGCACGCTGCCGATGGAGTACGCGGTGGAGTGGAGCCGCCTCATTGAGCTGCAGATGGAAGGCTCGGTCGGCTGAGCTGCCGGAACCCGGTCTGCGGCCGCGTGGCACCATAGAACCGTGCCGATGCGCGAGGAATGCGTCCACTTCCAGAGCCGGACCTACGCCTCGGGCGAGGCCGCCCGCTTCTGCGTGCTCGATCTCGCCCCCGAGGCACCGTGGCGCTGCCCGGAGAACTGCCCCTCGTACCACCGCCGCATGGCCGACGTGGGGTGGGTGCACGGCAGCCTGGTGGAGCCGGCGCTCGAGGAGGAGCCCGGCACCGGCGGGACGAACGTGGCCGAGCTGCTCGGCTCGGCCGAGGACATCGTGAACGGCGTCGCGCCGGACGTGCTCGACGAGGTGCGGGCCGACGACGCCCGCAAGGAGCGCTCCGCCAACCGCTGGTGGCGCCGCAAGCGCTGAGCCGGCGCCGTCCGCGCTAGCGGCCGGTGAACTTCGGTGGCCGCTTCTCCATGAAGGCGCTGACCGCCTCGATCAGGTCGTCGGAGGCCAGCATGCCGGCGTTCCAGGTCGCCACGTAGTCGAGGCCCTCGGCCACGGTCCGGCCCTCGTTGGCCGCCAGGACGGCCTTGGTGCCCTGCACCGCGATGGGGGAGTTGGCGGCGATCTCCACCGCCAGCGCATGGGCCGCCTTCTGCACCCCCGCGGCGTCGGCCGCCACGTCGTTGACCAGCCCGATCTCCTTGGCCCGCTCCGCGCTGATGTCCTTGCCGGTGAACGCCAGCTCGGCCAGGTGCCCCGCGCCGATGATGGCGGGGAGGCGCTGCAGGCTCCCGAGGTCGGCCACGATGGCGATCTTGGCCTCGCGCACCGAGAACACGGCGTCCGCCGAGGCCAGGCGGATGTCGCACGCCGCGATCAGGTCGACGCCACCGCCGATGCAGTAGCCGTGCACCGCCGCGATGACGGGCTTGGGGCAGCGCGCCACCGCGGTGACGGAGTCCTGGAGCTCGAGCACGTTGGCGCGGGCCCCGCGGGCCCGGGCGGCCATGGAGGGGCGTGACGACCCCTCGTCCACCGCACCGTCGCCCCCGCCGCCACTGAGCATGCCGCCCATGGCCTTCAGGTCGAGGCCGACGGAGAAGTGCGGCCCCTTGGCCGCGATGACGACGGCCCGCACACCCGTGTCAGCCGGCCAGCGCGTCCATGGCCCGCGGCAGGTCCCGCCACAGGTCCATCCCCATGGCGTTGCGGGCCTCGGGCCGGTCCAGCCACAGGGTCGCCACCGCCTCCCCGTCGTCGTGCTCGATGCGCAGCACCGGTGACTCGAAACCGTCGATCTCTCCCATGCCCGAAGGCTAATCGGCCTGGTAGGGGCGCTCGCAGGAGACCACTAGAGTGCATGGGCCACATCGGCGACCCTGAAAGAGGACGTGACCCTGCACACCTTCACCGCCGAGGCTTCCGCGGGCCTGGCCGGACCGGACTGGCTGCGCGCGCGCCGGGCCATCGGCTACGAGGCGTTCGCGTCGTCGCCCCTGCCCTCGGAGAGCGAGGAGGTCTGGCGCTACACGCCGATCGACGACCTGGACCTCGACGACTTCGCGCCGCCGCCGGCCGCCGGCGGCCCCGCCCCGGCGGGCGACCAGTTGCTGGCGGCACTCACCACGGCGCTGGGCCCGGTCGCCGGGAGCGTCCTCGTGCACAACGGGCGGGCCGGTACCTTCACGACCCCCGGGCCGGGCGGGGCGGGATTCGCCTTCGGGCGGGCCGACGAGGTGCCCGGGTCGGCCGGCATGCTCGGCGCGGTGCAGGAGGGCGGCGACGCGCTGGTGCGCCTCAACGACGCTTTCGCGCCCGATCCCGTCTTCGTCGACGTGCCCGACGGCCTGGCGGTGGACGCGCCGGTGCTCATCGTGCACTGGTGCGACGCGGGAGCGTCCGCCTTCCCCCGCACCTGCGTGCGCGCCGGGGAGGGAGCCCGCCTCTCCGTGGTCGAGGTCTTCGCCGGGGCCGAGGGCGAGGACCGCACGCTGGTGGTGCCGGTCACCGAGCTGGCCGCCGCCGACGGCGCGTCGCTCTCGTACGTCTCCCTGCAGATCCTGGGCCGCGCCGCCTGGTCGATCGCCCGCCTGGCCGGCCGCGGCGGGGCCAACGCCACGCTGCGCACGTTCACCGTCGGCCTCGGCGCCTCCTACGACCGGGTGCGGGCCGATGTCTCGGTGGAGGGGAGGGACGCCCGCAGCGAGATCCTGTCGGCCTATCTCGGCGACGACGCCCAGGTGCACGACGTCCGCACCCTGCAGGACCACGTCGCACCGCGTACGACCAGCGAGCTCCTGTGCCAGGGCGCGGTGGCCGGCCGGTCGCGCTCGGTCTACAGCGGGCTGATCCGGGTGCACCGGGGGGCGGTGCGCAGCGACGCCCGCCAGACCAACCACAACCTCGTGCTCGACGAGGGGGCGCACGCCGACTCGGTGCCGAACCTCGACATCCTGGAGAACGACGTGCGCTGCTCCCACGCGTCCACGGTCGGGCCGATCGACGAGGACCAGCGCTACTACATCGAGTCGCGCGGGGTGGTGCCCGAGATCGCCGAGGGCCTCATCGTGCGCGGCTTCTTCGACGCCATCATCGACCGGTCTCCCGTCCCCGAGATCGTGCCGTTCCTGCAGCGCGAGGTGCACGAGCGTCTCGACGCCGCACTGGGCGGCCGGGCCCTGCCCGCCGGTGTCTGAGACCGTGGCGCTCTGCGCGCCCGACGACCTGGCTTCCGGTGAGGCGCGGCGCTTCGACGTGGCCGGCCGGCGCATCGCGCTCGTGCGCATCGGCGACGCCTTCTACGCCGTCGACGACGAGTGCAGCCACGAGGACTACTCGCTGGCGGAGGGCGAGGTCTGGGCCGAGGAGTGCCAGATCGAGTGCCCCCGCCACGGCAGCACGTTCGACCTGGTGACCGGCGCGCCCTGCTCGCTGCCGGCCACCCAACCCGTCGCCGTCTACGCCGTCGAGGTGCAGGACGGCAAGGTCGCCGTGGTGCTGCCGTGAATGCCGAGCACGTCTTCGAGGTCCGGGGCCTGCACGCCTCGGCCGGCGGCAAGGAGGTGCTGCACGGCATCGACCTGACGGTGCGCAGCGGCGAGGTGCACGTGATCATGGGCCCCAACGGCTCGGGCAAGAGCACGCTCGCCCACGCCCTCATGGGCCGTCCGGGCACCGAGGTGACCGCGGGATCCATCACCATGGACGGGCAGGAGCTCACCGGGATGCCGGCGTGGCAGCGGGCCCGCGCCGGGCTGTTCCTGGCGCTGCAACACCCGGTCGAGGTCCCCGGGGTGGGCCTGCACTCGCTGCTGGCCGCCGCCGCGGCCAGTGAGGGTGCGGCCCCGGGTGCCCCAGGCTGCCCCAGGCGCCCCGGGCGCGGCACCGACGGCCGCGTTGCAGGAGCGCATGCTCGAGGAGGCCAAGGCCGTCGGCCTCGACCCCCGCCTGTTGGGGCGCCCCCTCAACGTCGACCTCTCGGGCGGCGAGCGCAAGCGCACCGAGATGGTCCAGCTCGGGGTGATCCGGCCCGCCATCTGCATCCTCGACGAGGTCGACTCCGGCCTTGACGTCGACGCGCTGGGCGAGGTGGCGCGCCGCCTCCAGCACGACACGACCGATTGGGGCGTGGGGCTTCTCGCCATCACGCACTTCAACCGCTTCCTGGTCCAGCTCGAGGCAGACCTCGTGCACGTCCTGGTCGACGGCCGCATCGTTGCCACGGGCGATGCAGCGCTGGCGCTCCAACTCGAACAGACCGGATACGCCGGGTACCAGGACAAACGCTGAGCAGCGCCGCCGGCTGCGCCGGATCTCCCCGCCGCACGGCTGCCGCGAAATCGGCATCGGTGCTTGGTACCGTTCTTCCCCATGGCGAACGGTCGTCCCACGGGCGACGGGTCGGATCGCTCCCCTGGAAAGCGGCGAGGGACGCCCGCGAACCAGGAGGGGTTGGCCGCGCTCGGGCGGCAAATGATGCGCTCGGGGCCCGAGGGCGCGAGCGTGGCCAACGAGGCGGGGCTGAAGGCGCTCGGTGCCCGCGTCGACTCGGAGCGGCGCCGCCCCCGCGGGCGTCGCAGCGGGAAGCGGAGTTGGAGCCGCGGCAAGAAAACCGTGGTGGCGCTCTGCGCGTTGCTCGTGCTGGCGCTGGCCGTCGTCGGCGCCGGGTACGGCTACCTCTGGTACCGCTACAACCAGATCAGCAAGGTGCACATCAACGACGAGGTGGCGGCGGAGAGCGGTTCGCCCTTCACCATCTTGGTCATCGGCTCGGACACCCGGGTCGGTGAGTCGAGCCAGGCTGCGAAGTCCTTCGGTTCCTCCTCCCTCGTCACCGGCCAGCGCAGCGACGTCGTGCAGCTGTGGCGGGTCACGCCATCAACCAAGCAGATCCAGATCGTGTCCATCCCGCGCGACACCGTCGTCTCCATGCTCCCGCCCGACACGGAGCAGTTCGGCACCTACAACCGCATCAACTCGTCCTACAACTCCGGCGCGAACCAGTTGGTCAAGACGATCACGGCCAACTTCGGCATTCCCATCAACCACGTGGTCCAGGTGGACTTCTCCGGCTTCCAGGACGCGGTCAACGCCCTGGGCGGCATCTACCTCGACTTTCCCTACCCGGCCAAGGACTCCTACTCCGGGCTCAACATCACGACCCCCGGGTGCCAGCTGCTGAACGGCTCCCAAGCCCTGGCCGTGGCCCGGGCCCGCCACTACGAGTACTACACGAACGGCTACTGGCACACCGACGGGACGAGCGACTTCGGCCGGATCGATCGCCAGGACGTCTTCATCAGGTCGCTGATCACCTCGGCCAAGTCGAAGGTGAACCCGCTCACGGTCAACGCCTTCATCGGCTCCGTCCACGAGGGCGTCACCATCGACGACAGCTTCGGCTTCAACCAGCTCATCGGGCTGGCCCTGACCTACCGCTCGTTCGACCCCACCAATCTGCAGGGGCAGACCCTGCCCACCGAGGCGGCCAACGGGTTCGGGGACCTCGGCGACGTCCTGACGGTCCAGCAGCCGGAGGCACAACAGATGCTGGTCAACATCTTCGGCTCCGACCTCGTGTCGCCGACGAACCCGCCCCCCGACGCCGCAGGTGACCCCAACCCGCCTCCGACCGTCACGCCGACCACGGTGGCGCCGGCAAGCCCGAGCACGTCGTCGAGCGGGTCCGGGAGCGCCACCACAACGCCGACCACGATCCCGCCGCCTTCCTTCAACCCCACGCCCTGCTCGCCGGCCTGAGCTGAGCTGAGCTGAGCCATTCGCAGTTGGAAGGGTCCGGGGCTGTCCCGTGAACTCTCAACGGATCTGTTTACAGTTCGGGAGAAATACGCCGGGGTCCTCGTGCCGGCCTGGCCACGGCGTCAGCCCACCAGAGCGCCAGAGCGCCAGAGCGCCAGCGGCGGCACCTAGGAGGCTTCGGCCGCCACCTCGTCGAGGCCCTGAGCCAGCGCGTTCCAGCTCAAGGTCGCGCACTTGATGCGCACCGGGAACTTCACCACGCCCTGGAGCGCAGCCAGCTCGCCCAGCTTGTCGAGGTCGATCTCCTCGGGCTCGCCCTCGAGCACCTCGGCCCCGTTGCCGTCGGTCTCGGGGTCGAGGTGGGCCTCGTGGATCGACATCATCCCCTTGAAGGTCGAGATGAGCCGGCGCACCTCGCCGACCGGCTTGCCCTTTCACGGCGGCCGACATCAGCGAGGCCGAGGACTGGCTGATGGAGCAGCCCGAGCCTCCGATCTTGAGGTCGGCCAGCTTGCCGTCCTCGACGAGCATGGACACCACGACCTCGTCGCCGCACAGCGGGTTGAAGCCCTCGACACGGTGGGCGGGCGGGGAGTCCAGCTCCCCACGGTTCCGGGGCGAGCGGTAGTGGTCGAGGATGATCTCGCGGTACAGCTCTTCGAGGTCGGCCATTAGCCGAACAATCTACCGGCTTCGAGCAATCCCTCGATCAGCACCTCGATGTCGTGCTCGTCGCTGAACAGGGACAACGAGGCGCGGGCGGTGGCCTGGACGCCGAGGCGCCGCATCAGTGGCTTGGCGCAGTGGTGACCCGGTCGCACGCACACGCCGAACTGGTCGAGCACCTGGGCCAGGTCGTGCGCGTGCACGTCGCGGTAGGCCAGCGACAGCACGCCGCCGCGGTCGTCGCCCGCCGGCGGGCCGAACACCCGCACGTCGGAGCCCAGCTTCTCGTCCAGGCGGGCCAGCGCGTGGTTGGTCAGGGCCAGCTCGTGGGCCCGGATGCGATCCATCCCGATGTCGTTCAGGTAGGCGATGGCCGCCGTCAGGCCGACCGCCTCGGCGATGGGCGGCGTGCCCGCCTCGAAGCGGGCCGGGGGCGGCGCGGGGCGAAAGCCGTCGAGCCTGACGTCGAGGATCATGCCGCCGCCGCCGAGGAAGGGCGGCATGGCCTCGAGCAGCTCGGCCCGGCCCCACAGGACGCCGATGCCGGTCGGGCCCATCATCTTGTGGGCCGAGAAGGCGAGGAAGTCGACCCCGAGCGCGCGCACGTCGACCGGCGCGTGCGGGACGAGCTGCGCGCCGTCGGCCACCACGACGGCCCCGGCGCCGTGCGCGGCGTCGGCGATCAGGCGCACCGGGTTGATGGTGCCGAGCACGTTGGACATGCAGGACACGCCGACGACCTTGACGCCGTCGACGAGACGATCCAGGTCGTCGAGCTCGAGGCGGCCGTCCCCGTCGATCGGGGATGTAGCGCAGGTCGAGGCCGCCCAGCTCCTCGGAGAGGATCATCCAGGGCACGATGTTGGCGTGGTGCTCCATCTCGGTCAGGAGCACGGCGTCGCCGGCGCGCAGGTTGGCCCGGCCCCAGGACTGGGCCACGAGGTTGAGCGACTCGGTCGTGTTCTTGGTGAACACCACCTCGTGCGCGGGGTCCGGCGCGCCGATGAAGCGGCCCGACACGATGCGGGCCCGCTCGTAGAGCGCGGTGGCCTCCTCGGCGGTGGCGTAGACGCCGCGGTGCACGTTGGCGTGCGTCGTCTCGTAGTAGCGGCTCATGGCGTCGATCACGGCACTGCGGCTGCAGCGCGGAGGAGGCCGAGTCGAGATAGACGATGGGCCGGCCGTTCACCGTGCGCGTCAGCAGCGGGAAGTCCTTGCGCAGGGCCTCGACGTTGAGCGGCGCCGCGGGCCCGGTCGATGGGGCGCCGTGTGACGTTGTGGCCTCGGGCGTCATCGCCAGCCCTCGTAGCCCTCGGTCTCGACGCGGGAGGCGAGCTCGGCGCCACCGCTGGCCACGACGCGCCCGTCCATCAAGATGTGCACCACGTCGGGCACCAGCTCCTCGAGCAGGCGCGTGTAGTGGGTGATGGCCAGCACGCCGAGCTCGGGTCGCGCCTCGCGCACGGCCCGCACGCCGCGCCCGACGACGCGCAGCGCGTCGATGTCGAGCCCCGAGTCCGTCTCGTCGAGGACGGCGACCAGCGGCTCGAGCAGCGCCATCTGCAGGATCTCGTTGCGCTTCTTCTCGCCGCCGCTGAAGCCCTGGTTCAGGTGCCGGCTGGCGAACGAGGTGTCCATGCCGAGGCGCTCCATCCACTCGGTCATGAGCACCCGGACCTCGAGGACCGAGACCTCGTCGGTGCCCTTGCGCGCCGACATGGCCTGACGCAGGAACTGGGTCACCGACACGCCCTCGATCGACTCGGGGTACTGGAAGGCCAGGAACAGGCCGGCCTTGGCCCGCACGTCGGTCGCCCAGCCGGTGACGTCCTCGCCGTTGAGGACGATGGAGCCGGCGGTGACCGTGTAGGCCGGGTGCCCCATCAGCGCGCCGGCCAGCGTCGACTTCCCGGCGCCGTTGGGGCCCATGAGGGCGTGGACCTCGCCGGCCCCGACCGTGAGGTCGACGCCGCGCAGGATGGGGCCGTCCTCGGCCGAGACGTGGAGGTCCCGGATCTCGAGCAGTGGGGGCGTGGCGGTCATCTCCTAAAAGCCTACCGTTTTGGTCAGGTATTCCGGTACAGGCCGCCGGGACGGCTCCGGCGGACTCCCCGCGGCGGTCCTCACCAACCTCGCTCGACCCATTCGCCCAGGTGAGGAGCCTCGTTCCCGACCGTGGTGGCGTCACCGTGGCCGGGCAGGACCAGGGTGTCGGGGCCGAACCTGGCAAAGATGCGGCGGTCGATGGACTGAATGATGGTGTCGAAGTCGGCGTTCTCGAACGACGTGTTGCCCGGGCCGCCCGGGAAGAGGGTGTCGCCGGTGAACAGGAGGTTCGTGCCCTCGACGGCGAAGCAGATGGAGCCCGGGGTGTGGCCCGGGGTGGCCAGCGTCTTGAGGCGCAGGTCGCCCACGCTGAGCTGCTCGTCGTCCTCGAGAATGAGGTCGTAGCTGGGCAGCATGCCCGCGTCGGCGCTGGTCACGGCGACCGAGATGCCGGCCTCGCGCACGGCGGGCACGGCCTGGATGTGGTCCCAGTGCCCGTGCGTCTCCACCACCTGGTTCACGCCCAGCTGCCGGCAGATCTCCAGCAGCTCCTCGTGCTCGTTGGCGGCGTCGATGAGCATGGCGTCACCGGTGCGGCGGCAACGCAGGATGTAGACGTTGTTGTCCATCGGTCCCACCACGATCTGGTGGACCTCGGCGGCACCGTCGCTCCAGATCTGCTCCAGCTGTCCCATGGTCCCAGCGTGGCACAGCTGAGTCGTCCGTTGAGCACGGAGCCGGGAGGCGTCTGGTCGCGCCGCCCCCGTGTCTGGTAGACCAAGCGACGCACCGCCGGCCCGGCTGCCGGGGGCAGAGGCACAAGAGGCAGAGGAGCCTTGGCATGAATTTCGCCTTCAGTGACGAGCAGGAGGAGCTGCGCGCCGCGGTGCGCCGGTTCCTGGCCGAGAAGTCGCCCGAGACCGAGGTGCGTCGCCTGATGGACACGACCGAGGGGTACGACCCCGCCGTGTGGAGCCAGATGGCGGACCAGCTCGGCCTGCAGTCGCTCACCATCCCCGAGGAGTTCGGCGGCTCGGGCTTCACCTACGTGGAGCTGCTCGTCGTGCTCGAGGAGATGGGCGCCGCCCTGCTGTGTGCGCCGTTCTTCTCGTCGGTGGCGCTGGCCGCCAACGCGCTGCTCACCTCCGGCGACGACGAGGCCAAGAAGAGCTACCTGCCCGGCATCGCCTCGGGCGAGACGATCGGGACGCTCGCCATCACCGAGGACAACGGGAAGTGGGACTTCAGCGGGATCGAGTGCGCGGCCACGCAGAAGGGCGACGGCTGGGTCCTCAACGGCCACAAGATGTTCGTCATCGACGGGCACGTGGCCAACCTCATCATCGTGGCCGCCCGCACCAGCGCGGGCGTCTCGCTCTTCGCGGTGCCCGGTGACGCACCGGGCCTGACGCGCACGCCGCTGCCGACGATGGACCAGACGCGCAAGCAGGCCCGGCTCGAGTTCGCGGAGGTGCCGGCCACCCTCATCGGCGCCGACGGCGGCGCCGAGCCCGGCCTGTCCAAGACGCTCGACCTCGCCGCGGTGGCGCTGGCGGCCGAGCAGGTCGGCGGCGCGCAGCGCGTGCTCGACTGCGTCGGTCGAGTACGCCAAGACGCGGATCCAGTTCGGCCGGCCCATCGGCAGCTTCCAGGCCATCAAGCACAAGTGCGCCGACATGCTGCTCGAGGTCGAGTCGGCCAAGTCGGCCGCCTACTACGCCGCCTGGGCCGCAGCCGAGGACTCCGACGAGCTGCCCGTCGTGGCCAGCCTGGCCAAGTCGTACTGCTCGGAGGCCTACTTCCACTCCGCGGCGGAGAACATCCAGATCCACGGTGGCATCGGCTTCACCTGGGAGCACCCGGCCCACCTCTACTTCAAGCGGGCCAAGTCCTCGGAGCTGCTGCTGGGCGACCCCTCGTACCACCGCGAGCTGCTGGCACAGCGCATCGGCATCTGACATGCCGGGGCCATTCAGGCTCCGGCCGCGGGCCGGCGGGGGACCTGGCCACCTACGCCAGTGCCACCAGCGAGGGCGCGCCCGTGCACGGCCACGTCGTGCTCTGCCACGACCTGCCGCGGCCCAAGGGCGCGGCGGCCGACGTCGCCCTGACCTATCCGGCCCTGGCCGACCGCCTCACCCGGGAGTCGGGCTGGCGCGTCGTCACGGCGGCGCTGCGCGGCGCCGGCGAGTCGGCCGGCGACTTCTCCGCGCTGGGTTGGCTGGACGACCTGGCCTTCCTGGCCTCGAGCGAGATCCCCGAGGCGGCCCCCCGCCTGATCGTCGGCTTCGGGTTCGGCGGCGTGCTGGCGCTGCACCTGGCCGCCGGCGACGAGCGCGTCGCCGGGGTGGCCTGCCTCGGCACGCCCGGCGACCTCGCCCCGCTGGCCGCCGACCCCGAGCGGTTGCTGGCCCGCTGCCGCCAGACCGGCGTCGTCACGTCGCCCGGGTTCCCGGCCTCCGTCGACACCTGGGCCAAGGAGCTCTCCGTCCTGCACCCGATGGAGGACGCCGCGCTGCTCAAGGGCCGGCCGCTGCTCGTGGTGCACGGCTCGGACGACGCCGACGTCCCGCTGGCCGACGCCCGGGCCCTGGCGGACGCGGCCACCGGGCCCTCGGAGCTGCACGTCGTCCACGGCGCCGGCCACTGGCTCCGGGCCGACCCCCGGGTCATCGCCATTCTGGTGGGCTGGCTGGAGCGCCGGCACTAGACGGGGCAGAACTCCGCCGGCGATGAGCGGGCTGCGACCCTTCGATGGGGTGCCGGGGCCAGGGCGCTCACGCCCCTGGCGAGAGCGGTCTGCCGTCTCTCATCCAAAACTATAAACACAACCGTTTAGAGTTTTGGAGGTCGATCCGGCGCAGAGGCTGGGCACGTCTTGGCGGCACCGGCCGGATCGTCTGGTCGGTCGATCCGCGGGACCGCCAGCGCGCGACGCAGGGCTTGATGCCGGCCGGGTGGACGTGAAGCCGCTGGCATGGAGAGAACGGCCGGAGGTCAGCCCCGCCGTGCGAAGTCGACGGTTGAGCGTCTGTCGATCGACGCGAGCGTCCTCCGACAGGAGGTCAGGAGGTCAGGCCGGAGAGGGCGCACTCCTCAACGCTCGATCGATCGCGGCGCGCAGCGCCCGTGCGGCGGACCGAGCGTCGGGGGCTTGGGTCAGATAGCGCACAACGACGAAATGGCGGACACCGGCAGCCGTCAGAGCACCGATCTTCTCCGGCGTCACGCCGCCGGTCACGAAGACCGGAACACTGGAGCATGCGCTGGCCCGAGTGACGTAGCCCAGCCCGGTCCCGGCGCGGCCGGGCTTGGTCGGCGTCGCCTCCACCGGCCCCGCCGAGATGTAGGTGACTTCCTGGCCCGCCGCGCCCTCGAGGTCCGCCGGGCGGTGGGTCGACAGCCCGACGATGGCGTCGGGGCCGAGGATGCGCCGGGCCAGCGAGACCGGCGCGTCGTCCTGGCCGACGTGGACCCCGTCGGCCCCGACCTCGAGCGCCAGGTCCGGCCGGTCGTTGAGCACGAAGGGCACGCCGTGGTCGCGGCACACGGCCGCCGCGACCTTGGCCCGGGCCAGCAGCGGCCTGGCCTCGAGCTCCTTGTCGCGCAGCTGGACGACGTCCACCCCGCCCTCGATGCAGGCGCCGAGGAAGGCGGCCAGGTCCGGCCGGTCCGGCGTGCAGAGGTAGAGGCGGCGCTCCGAGAGGTCGGGCCCTCGGCTCACGGGCCGGCGCCGGCGCCGGGCGGGCCTTGGCCTTCATCGCCTTCTTGGTGGCCCTGACCTTGGCCAGGCTCTCGGGGTCGGTGATGTCGGCCACCGAGAGGGAGCTCCCGGGCTTGCCGTAGGGGGTGGTGACCTTCTGCCACCCCTCCGGGCGCACACCGAGCTGTTTGCCGAGCAGCGCGGCGAAGATCTTGGCCTTCTGCTCGCCGAACCCCGGCAGGGCGCGCAGCCGGCCGATCAGCTCGGCGCCGCTGCCCACACCCGTCCAGATGGCGTCGGCCTTGTTCCCGTACTCGTCGGCCACGACGCGGCAGACGGCCTGGACCCGGCCGGCCATCGACCCGGGGTAGCGGTGCAGGGCCGGCCGCTCCCGGAAGATGGCGGCGAGCTCCTCGGGATCCATGGCGGCGATCGCCGCCGCGTCGAGCGGACCTTTCGTGCCGAGGCGGTGCAGCAGGTCGGCGGGCGAGGAGAAGGCCTTCTCGATCGTCACCTGCTGGTCCAGCACCATCCCGATCAGCAGGGCCAGCGGGTCGCGGCTCAGGACCGCGTCCGCCTCGTCGTCGCCGGTGATGTGGAGCGCGATCGTGCCATGGGGAAGATCTTGGCACGGCGCCCGGCCCGAACCGGAAGTGACCGCGGCGCCCGGCGCGGGCAGACTCTCGCCATGCACATCCCGGCCAAGGTGGACTACGGCATCCGGGCCCTCCTCGCCCTGGCGGCGGCCGGGACGCCGCAGACCGCCGAGTACCTGGCCGGGGAGCAGGGGCTGCCGCCCCGCTTCCTCGGGGCCATCCTGGCCGACCTCCGCCGGGCCGGCGTCGTGGCCAGCCAGCGGGGCGCCGAGGGCGGCTACCGGCTCGCCCGCCGGCCCGAGGCCATCACCATCGCCGACGTGATCCGCGCCCTGGACGGCCCGCTGGCCGAGGTGCGGGGCTACCGGCCGGAGGCCACCAGCTACGACGGCGCGGCCGAGAACCTCCAGCAGGTCTGGGTCGCCGTCCGGGCCAGCCTCCGCTCGGTGCTCGAGAAGATCACGCTGACCGACGTGATCTCGGGCAAGCTCCCCGCGCACGTCCAGAAGCTCGTCACGGACCCGGATGCCTGGGTCGCCCACTGACGGCGAGGGGCTGGCGCCGGTCGCCGTCGCGGCCAGCGACTACCTGTGGTTCGTCGACCTGGCGTTGGGCGGGATGGCGGCCATCGTCGAGGAGCTCGGGGACGACCTGGCCAACCGGCGTCCCCCGTTCCGCGACGCCAACTCGGCCTACGCCATCCTGACCCACTGCCTCGGTGTCCTGGAGTACTGGGGCGGGGCCACGGTGGCCGAGCGCCCCGTCCAGCGCGACCGGGCCGCCGAGTTCACGGCGAGCGGCGAGGTGGCCGGGCTGCTGCGGCGCACCGAGCTCGCCCGCCGGCGCCTGCGCGACGACATCGTCGGCCTCGACGCCGCCGACCGGCCGGCCAACGTGCGCCGGGACCCCGACGACCCCGTGCCCTACACCGAGACCAAGGGCGCGGTGCTGCTGCACATCCTCGAGGAGCTGTTCCAGCACCTCGGCCAGATGGAGCTCACCCGGGACGCGCTGGTGGCGGCGCAGCGCCGGTGACACCCGGGCGCGACGCCGTGCCGATCGCCTGCAGCCTCGACGGGGCGGCACTCGGGGAGCGGGCCGAGGAGTGGCGTGCGCTCGTCGCCGCCTCGGTCGCGGCGGTGGAGGCCGGCGCCACGACGGTGCGCCTGGTGCTGGATGACTCCGACGGCGCCCTCGCCGCTGCGGTCGCGCTGGCCCAGCGCGAGAAGCGGTGCTGTGCCTTCTTCGACGTGTCCATCGCGCTCGAAGCAGACCGGCGCACGCTCGTCCTGGCGGTGCCCGACGGCGCCGAGGAGGCGCTCGCCGCGTTCGTCGCCCTGCTCTCCGCCTGACGCGGCTCAGACGATGAAGGGGCGTCACCGCTGGCGTCGATGCCGAGGTCGGCGATCGCCCCGGCCACGACCGCGGGCGTGATGCGGCCGGCGAGGGCCAGCTGCTGGAGCACGGCCACCACGAGGTGGGCGCTGTCGACCTCGAAGTACGACCGCAGGGCGTCGCGGGCGTCGGAGCGGCCGAACCCGTCGGTTCCGAGCGACGTGTAGGGCCGGTCGACGAAGCGCGCCACCTGGTCGGGCACGCTGCGCATGTAGTCGGTGATGGCGACGACGGGATCGGGTCCGTTGCCGAGCGCCGTGGTGACCACGGCGCGCGCGGGGCTCCGCCTCGGGATGGAGCCGGTTCCAGCGCTCGACCTCGAGGGCGTCGGTGCGCAGGTTCGTCCACGACGTCACGGCCCAGGCGTCGGCGGCCACGCCGTAGCGCTCGGCCAGGATGCGCTGCGCCTCGATGGCGACCTTCCACATCGGCCCGGAGAAGCACAGCGACGCCCGCAGGTCGCCCGCGACCTCGGGCGCCGGCGGCGAAGCGGTAGAGCCCGTCGATGATGCCCGGCCGGACGACCTCGCCCTCGGCCCCTCGGGCAGCGGCGGCATCGGGTACGTCTCGTTGTAGAGCGTGAGGTACCAGAAGCGGTCCCTGGGGTCCGGCCCGAGCATCTCGGTGACGGCCGCCTCCATGATCACGGCCACCTCGTAGGCGAACGAGGCGTCGTAGACCAGGGCGGCCGGGTTGGTGGAGGCCAGCAGCGGCGACTGCCCGTCGTCGTGCTGCAGCCCCTCGCCCATGAGCGTCGTCCGCCCGGCCGTGCAGCCGGCCAGGATGCCCCGGCCCCGCATGTCGCCGAGGGCCCAGGCGAGGTCGCCGACCCGCTGGAAGCCGAACATCGAATAGAAGAGGTAGACGGGGACCATCGGCTGCCCCCAGGTGGCGTACGCCGTGGACAGCGCGATGAAGGTGGCCAGCGCGCCGGCCTCGGTGATGCCCTCCTGGAGCACCTGGCCCGACGAGCTCTCCGCGTAGTTGAGCGGCAGGTCGGCGTCGACCGGGATGTAGTTCTGGCCGTCGGGCGCGTAGATCTTGGCCTCGGCGATCAGCGGCTCGAGCCCGAAGGTGCGGGCCTCGTCCGAGACGATCGGCGCCACGAGCGAGCCCACGGTCGGATCGCGCACGAGGTTGCGCAGCAGGCGGGCGAAGACCATGGTCGTCGACACCGCCTGCTTGCCCGACCCGGCGGCGAACTCCTCGAACACCTTGGCGTCGGGGCGCAGCGGCGGCGTGGGCCGGACCACCCGGACGGGGAGCGGGCCGTCGAGCACGCGCCCGCGGGCCCGCAGGTACTCCATGGCGTCGGAGCCCTCGGCCGGGCGGATGTAGGGCGGGTCGCCCTCGAGGGCCGCGTCGGGGATGTCGTCGGTCAGGTAGAGGCGGTCGCGCAGCGTGCGCAGCTGCGCCTTGGTCATCTTCTTGATCTGGTGGGTGGCGTTGCGCGCCTCGATCTCGGGGCCGAGCGTCCACCCCTTGATCGTCTTGGCCAGGATGACGGTGGGCGCGCCCCGCTGCTCGGTGGCCAGCTTGTAGGCGGCGTAGAGCTTGCGGTAGTCGTGCCCGCCGCGGGGCAGCGAGACCAGCTCGTCGTCGCTCAGGTCCTCGACCATCTTGCGCAGCCGCGGATCGGGGCCGAAGAAGTGCTCGCGGATGTAGGCCCCCGACTCGACGGCCAGCTTCTGGTACTCGCCGTCGACCGTCGTGTTCATGCGGTCGAGCAGGACGCCGTCGACGTCCTTGGCCAACAGCGCGTCCCAGCGCGAGCCCCAGATCACCTTGATCACGTTCCAGCCGGCGCCGCGGAACACCGCCTCGAGCTCCTGGATGATCTTGCCGTTGCCGCGCACCGGGCCGTCGAGGCGCTGCAGGTTGCAGTTGACGACGAAGATCAGGTTGTCGAGATGCTCGCGGCCGGCCACGCCGAGGGCGCCGATGGACTCGGGCTCGTCCATCTCGCCGTCGCCCACGAAGCACCAGACCCGGCTGGCGCTGGTGTCGACGAGGCGGCGCAGGTTGAGGTAGCGGTTGACGTGGGCCTGGTAGATGGCGGCGATCGGGCCCAGTCCCATCGACACGGTGGGGAACTCCCAGAAGTCGGGCAGCGAGCGCGGGTGGGGGTAGCTGGGCAGGCCGTCGCCGCCGACCTCGTGGCGGAAGTTGTCGAGCTCCGTCTCGGTCAGGCGGCCCTCGACGTAGGCCCGGGCGTAGATGCCGGGCGACGCATGCCCCTGGAAGAAGACCTGGTCGCCGAAGCCGCCGTCGGCCTTGCCGCGGAAGAAGTGGTTGAAGCCGACCTCGTAGAGCGCCGCCGAGCTGGCGTAGGTCGAGAGGTGCCCGCCGATGCCCTCGGTGCGCGTGTTGGCCCGGACCACCATGGCGGCGGCGTTCCAGCGGATGTAGGCGCGGATGCGGCGCTCCTGGTACTCGTCGCCGGGGAACCACGGCTCGGCGTCGGCCGGGATGGTGTTCACGTAGGGCGTCGAGACGGTGGCCGGGAACTCGACCTGCTTGGTGCGCGCCCGCTCCAGGAGCTTCATGAGCAGGTAGCGCGCCCGGGCCCGGCCTCGGGCGTCGACGATGGCGTCGAACGAGTCGAGCCATTCCTCCGTCTCCCCCGGATCGGTGTCGGGGACCTGGTGGCTGATCCCGTCGAACAGCATTGCCCCACGGTACCGGCAGGAGGGGAGCACCAGGACCACCGGTCGCGGGTGTTACACATTTGTGATGCCACCACAGAACGGGCCGATCGTCGTCTACACGGACGGCGCCTGCCGGGGCAACCCGGGCCCCGGCGGGTGGGCCTGGGCCGTGCCGGACGGGGCGTACGCCAGCGGGGCCGAGGCCCGCACCACCAACCAGCGCATGGAGATCACGGCGGCGCTCGAGGCCCTGCGGGCCCTGAGCCGCGACGCGCCGGACGGGGTGGAGGTGGTGAGCGACTCGACCTACGTCGTCAAGTGCTTCACCGACGGGTGGTGGGAGGGCTGGCAGCGCCGCAACTGGAAGAACTCGCAGAACAAGCCGGTGGCCAACCGCGACCTCTGGGAGCCGCTGCTCGAGCTCGCGCTCTCCCCCGACGTCGCCGTCAGCTTCCGCTGGGTGAAGGGCCACTCGGGTGACCGCTGGAACGACCGGGTCGACGAACTCGCCACGCAGGCGGCCGACCTGGGGACCGGGACGAGCGGCTGAGCGAGGGCCGTCCCGGACTCGGGCGCGCGGCCCGACCGGTAGGCTGCAGGGGTCACGTGCAGGGTATGGAGAGGACTCTCGCCAGTGCGATCGGGATGTTCCGGGGAGGCCGAGCGCGCCGGACGGACGTCGTGAGCACACAGGGAGAGGACGGGTGATGGCAGCCGAGGACGAGTTCGACATCGTCGTGATCGGCGGTGGTCCCGGCGGCTACGCCACTGCGCTCTACGGTGCCGCGGCGGGCCTGTCGGTCGCCATCGTCGAGCGGGACAAGGTCGGCGGGACCTGCCTGCACCGTGGCTGCATCCCGGCCAAGGAGTTCCTCGAGACGGCCGCCGTGTACCGGACGATCGAGGGCTCCAAGGAGTTCGGGATCGACATCTCAGGGGTCTCGATCGACTTCGCCGTGAGCCAGGACCGCAAGAACGCCGTGGTGGACAAGCTCTACAAGGGCCTGGCCGGCCTGCTCAAGGGCCGCAAGGTCACCACGTTGTCGGGCACGGGCACGCTCGGGGCGGACCACCGCGTCGAGGTAGTCGACGGGGAGGATGCCGGCCGCGTCATTGTCGGCCGCAACGTCGTCCTGGCGGCCGGATCGGTGCCGTTCCTGCTGCCCGGCTTCGAGGTCGACGGCCGCTGGATCATGACGTCCGACGAGTTCCTCGACCTCAAGGAGCTCCCGGCCTCGGTGGTGGTCATCGGCGGCGGCGTCGTCGGGTGCGAGTTCGCCTCGCTCCTGGCCGACCTCGGCTCCAAGGTGACGATCCTGGAGGCGCTCGACACGATCCTCCCGGGTTGCGACGACGACATCGTCCGCCTGCTCGTCCGCTCCTTCAAGAAGCGGGGCATCGACATCGTCACGGGTGTGAAGGTCGAGGGCCACACGCCGTCGCAGGACGGGACGATGACGACGGTGAAGGCGGGGGACCAGACCTTCGACGTGGAAGCGGTCGTCGTGTCGGTGGGCCGGCGCCCCCGCACCGAAGAGTTGGTGGCCGACGGGGTGGGCGTCGAGATGGACGGCCGCGGCTTCGTGGTGACCGACGAATACCAGCGCACCGGTGTCGACGGCGTGTTCGCCGTGGGTGACATCGTGGCCGGCACGCCGCAGCTGGCCCACGTCGGGTTCGCCGAGGCCATCGTCGCCGTGAAGAGCATGCTGGGCGAGCCGGTGGTGCCGGTCGACAACGGCAAGGTGCCGTGGGCCATCTACTGCCAACCCGAAGTGGCCTTCTGCGGCATGACCGAAGCGCAGGCCAAGGAGGCGGGCATCCCGGTCGTGACCAAGAAGGACCCCTTCGGCGGCAACAGCCGGGCGCAGATCATCGGCGACACCGAGGGCGTGGTGAAGATCATCGCCGAGCAGCGGCCCGACGGAACGGCCGGGCGGATCCTGGGCGTGCACCTGTGCGGCCCCTGGGTGACCGAGCAGCTCGGGGCCGGCTACCTCGCCGTCAACTGGGAGGCCTTCCCCGACGAGGTGGCGCAGTTCATCCAGCCGCACCCGTCTCTGTCCGAGACGTTCGGTGAGACCATGCTCGCGTTGACCGGAAGGGGACTGCACGTTGGCTGACGTGATGATGCCGCAGCTCGGCGAGACGGTGACCGAGGGAACGATCACCCGCTGGATGAAGGCGGTCGGCGACGCGGTCGAGCGCGACGAGCCGCTCTTCGAGGTCTCGACCGACAAGGTCGACTCCGAGGTGCCCTCGCCCGCGGCCGGCGTCCTCAGCGAGATCCTCGTCCCCGAGGGCGAGACGGTCGAGGTCGGCGTGAAGCTGGCGGTGATCGGTGACGGCGCCGGGGCCGCCGCGTCGGACGGCGCGTCCGCCGCGGCGGCGGCCGAGCCCGAGCCGGCAGCCGCCGCAGCGCCGCCCCCGGCCCCGCCACACCGGCGCCGGCCCCGCCACCATCGGCGCCGGCCCCGCAGGACGCAGCCGCACCGCCGCCGCCCCCGCCGCCAGCGCCCGCACCCAGCAGCGCCGGCCCCGACACCAGCGCCGGCGTCCGCCGCGGAGAGCAACGGCGACGGCGTCGGGCCCCACGTGCTGTCGCCGATGGTGCGCAAGCTGCTGGCCGAGAACGGCATCAGCGAATCCGAGGTCACCGGCACCGGCTCCGGTGGGCGCATCACCCGGGACGACGCGCTGCGGGTGGTCGACGCGCGCCGGGCCGCGGCCCCGCCGCCTGCTCCGGCGGCGCGCGCCCACGGCTCCCACGGCCGCACCCGCGGCACCGGTGGTCCAGGCCGCACCGGCCCCGCCCGTGGCGCGCGCGCCGCAGGCCCCGCCGGTCTCCATGGCGTCCTTCCGGGCCGCCGGCGACCAGATCGTGCCCTTCTCCAACATGCGCCGCCGCACGGCCGAGCACATGGTGCGGTCGAAGGCGACCTCGCCCCACGCGTTCATCGCCAACGAGGTCGACTTCGAGAGCGTCGAGCGCGTGCGCAAGGCCTGGGGCGAGCGCTTCAAGGCCGAGGAGGGCTTCGCGCTGACCTACCTCCCCTTCGTCGCCCGGGCGGCGGTCGAGGCGCTGCGCGACTTCCCGCTGCTCAACGCGTCGGTCGTCGACGACTCGCTGCTCGTCCACGCCGAGGTCAACCTCGGCATCGCGGTCGACCTCGTCCCACGAGGGTCTGATCGTGCCGGTCATCCACCGGGCCGAGGAGGTCACGCTGCGCGGCGTGGCCCGGCGCATCCGCGACCTGGCCGAGCGGGCCCGCGGCCGCCAGCTCAACGCGGACGACATCGCGGGCGGGACGTTCTCCATCACCAACGACGGCCCGTTCGGCACCTACTTCACCGTCCCGATCATCAACCAGCCGCAGGTGGCGATCCTGGCCACCGACGGCATCGCCCGCCGGCCGGTGGTGGTGACCCAACCCGACGGGTCCGAGTCCATCGCCATCCACTCGACGGGGATCCTCGGCGTCAGCTGGGACCACCGGGCCGTCGACGGCGCCTACGTGTCGCTGTTCCTGGCCAAGGTCTCCGAGCTCCTCGGCAGCCGCGACTGGGCCGCGGAGCTCTAGGCCGCGCCGGTGCTGCGCGTCCGGTCGCTCGGGACGGTTCCCTACCACGAGGCCTACGCGCTGCAGCACGCCCTGGCGACCGAGGCCGCCGACGACTACCTGCTCCTCCTGCAGCACCCGCACACCTACACGCTGGGCGCGCACGCCGACGAACGCCACGTCCTGGTCGACCCGGCCGCGGTCGGCGCGGTGCTCGAGCGCACCGACCGCGGCGGCGACGTCACGTACCACGGCCCGGGCCAGCTCGTGGCCTACCCGATCGTCACCGTGCCCGACGACCCCGCCTCGGGTCCGGCGCACGTGCATCGTCTCGAGCAGGTCGTGATCGAAACGCTGGCCGACCTCGGCCTGGCCGGGGCGACGCAGCGAGGACGAGTATCCCGGGCGTGTGGCTGGACGCCGGCGGCCCGCACGCCCGCAAGATCGCGGCCATCGGGGTGCGCACCCTGCGGGTCGGCTCGGGGCGCCGTCGCACGCTCCACGGGGTGGCGCTCAACGTCACCACCGACCTCGCCATGTTCGGCCACATCGTGCCCTGCGGCATCGCCGACCGTGGTGTGACGTCGCTGGCGGCGGAGGGGATCGACGTCCCGATGGACGACGTGGTCGACGCCTTCGTGGCGCGGGCGATCGCGGTCTTCGGCGACGGGAGTGTGGAGCGCCACGACGTCGTGCGGGCCCGGCCCTCCGCAACGGCGACGCCGGCAACGGAGGAGCGCCCGCTCCTGCGCCGCCTGCGCCAGGCCGGCGTGGCACCCGAGGACGGCCTCGACATCGGGCAGCGCAAGCCGGCCTGGGTACGGGTGCCCGTGCACATCGGCAAGGGCTACCGCCGGCTCGGGGCCACGGTCCACGACCTCGGGCTCGTCACCGTGTGCGAGGAGGCGGGCTGCCCGAACATCTACGAGTGCTGGGCCGACGGCACCGCGACCTTCATGATCAACGGCGAGCGCTGCACGCGGGCGTGCGGCTTCTGCCAGGTGGACACGCGCCACCCGCTGCCGCTGTCACCCGACGAGCCCGACCGGGTGGCGCAGGCGGTGGAGCGGATGGGGCTCGGCCACGCAGTCGTCACCTGCGTCGCCCGCGACGACCTCCCCGACGGCGGCGCCGGCGCCATGGCGGAGACGATCAGGGCGATCCGTTCCCGCACTCCGGACACGACGGTCGAGGTGCTGATCTCTGACTGTCGTGGCGACGCGGCGTCGCTCGACATGATCTTCGAGGCCCGGCCCGACGTCTTGAACCACAACATCGAGACGGTGGCCCGCCTCCAACGTGCGGTCCGGCCCTCGGCCGGCTACGCGCGGAGCCTGGCCGTGCTCGCCCGGGCGGGACAGGCCGGCCTCGTGACCAAGTCGGGCCTGATGGTGGGGCTCGGCGAGCACGAGGACGAGGTCATCGCCACCATGGCCGACCTGCGGGGTGTGGGCGTCTCCATCGTCACGATCGGGCAGTACCTGCGGCCGAGCCGGGATCACCTCCCGGTGTCGCGCTACTGGACTCCCGAGGAGTTCGACCGCCTCCGAGAGGCCGGCGCGGCGCTCGGCGTGGCGCACGTGGAGGCGTCGCCGCTGACCCGGTCGAGCTACCACGCCCGCGAAGCCGCCCTGGCCGCGGGCAGCGGGGCGTGATCGGAGCCTGTTCCGCTCCACGTGAGCGAAGAGCGGTCATGCCGCTGTCCCTGCCAGCCCGCGAGGCGGCCCTGCACTGGCGCTTCGAAGTTCGATCGTGGTGATCCGCGGCGTGGGAAGACGGGACGGTCAGGATTCCGACCATGTGAATCTGCAGTCCGAGCATCGACCCTGCCATTGGGCGGTTTCTGGTGCGCTGGATCTCTCGAAATGTGTAGCAATCTCCGCACTGCCGCAACGCGGGCACGAGTCGTGCTCAGAGTGTCTATTCATCCCAGTCCGGCGACCAATCCACGATCCATGAACTCAGACCCACGATCTCCAATGCGTCACGGACTATCCCTCCCGGTCTCGTAAGCACCAGCTGGCCCCGTCCGTCGGCCAGGATGCGATTCCTCGCCATGACCAGAGCTGAGATGCCACTGGAATCCATGAAGGTGAGGCCCGACAGATCGATCACGACGGTCGAGCCAGCCACCTCCACCAGCGCAAGGGCCAGGTCATAGGCGGACACGATGTCCAACTCGCCGTGGAGCGCCACGACGTGGACGCCCGGAAGGTCACGCGTGGTGAAGCTGAACTCGGGCGACACGGCGATGCCATTTCCGCCGAAGGTTGCAGGTGGCAAATTGCCAGGAGGCCGGTCAGCTCCTTCAATCCTACTCCCATCCGACGCGTAGCCACGAAGGGCGCTCGTACCCACGAAGAGCGCTCGACTGCCGGGCGAGGTTCGGCACCTCGAGCGCAGGGTCCCCGGGGGTTGGGCGGCGACCCTCGACTGCCCGCTTTCGCGTCTGCGAGGTAGACGCTACGGTGCGTGCAACAAGCAGACATGGCGATTGTGAGAGATCGGAGACTGGCGATGACCTCGAAGTCTGACTTCACGTCTGAGGAATGGCAGCTGATCCTCGAAGCGCCACCAAGTGCTGGGATGATCGTGGTCACCGCCCAACGAGGGGGTTTGTTCCGCGAGACCATCGCCATGGCGAAGGCCTACGCAGAGGCGCGCCAGCAGCACGGCAAGAGCGAACTACTGGATGACATCGTTGCGGCGAAACCTGAGCGGGATCACACGCATTACCACTCTCCGGAGGAGCTCAGGCAGAACGGGCTGGAACACCTGCGTGATTCGGTCGCTCTGCTGGAGAGGAAGGCGACGCCGGAGGAGGTCGACGAATATCGCCGGTTCATCGTCACGCTCTCCCACAAGGTGGCAGCGGCTCACCGGGAGCATGGGCAAGAAGTGAGCGAGTCCGAGCAGACGGCGATCGACGACATCACGGAAGCCCTGAACACGACTGCCGGGTAAGAAGCTCGCCGAGGGTCTGCGTTCGATCAGCCGAGAGACGCCACCTCGCTACGCACCACTCCGCTGTCCGCTCGGTCTGGGTTGGCTGTGTGATCGGGTCAGCCGAAGGCGCGCGTGCAGAGCCGCCTCGGCGGTTGCCGGGCCGCGGTCGCCTCAGACCTGAGGCTGTTCGCCCGCGACCTGAAGCTCTGCCGGAACGACGGCGGTGCGGGCGTAGACGAGCGTGGTGAGCCGATCGCTCGAGGTGTCGAAGAGCTCCACCTCAATCGGGGCGTCTGGACCTTCTCCGAGCAGCCGGCATCTCGACTGGACGGGGCCGGCGCCGGTCTGCGCCAGGTACCGAAGATCGAGCTCGGTCACCACGGCGGTGAGGTCGAATCTGGTCGACACCATGTCCTCGGCGGCCGCCTCCGCCAGGAGGGCCACCATGGCGCCCTGCAGGGTTCCCACGGGATTGCGCAACCCGGGCGTGACCGGCATCTCGAGTGCACCCGCCCCCGAGTCCAGCACGACGATGCCCGCTTCCTCCCGGAGGGGGCGTGTCAGGGTTCTGGAACCGTCGAACATGGTCGTGATGCGCGTGGCGGAAGACGGGGGCTTGACGGGATCTGCCTGACGGCGCTGCACCCGGGCGAAGCCGATCGCGCCCGTCGCCACGGTGGCACCCGTGCCGGTGACGAGATCCACCGTGGCCGTGGCCGATCGACGGCCCCTCCGGAGGATCGTGAGTCGGGTGGAGAGGGATGCGGGCGCCGCCACCGGTTGCATCCGTACCGACATGTCCGAGGTCAACATCCAGGCGTCCGGATCGTCGTCGAGGACGATTCCGGCCACGACGTCGATCATGAACGCGACGACGCTCGCCCGCAGGGCACCGTGGTGCAGCAGCTCAGGCCGAGGGTCTAATCGCAGACGGAACTCGTCGTCACGGAACTCAGCCAGGACACCGAGTCGTGCCGGAACCGAGGAGGTCTCGCTGAGAAGGTCGGTCATCGGTCCGCAGAGTCAGACATGAACTCGGGACGCTACCGGCGGGCTCCCGGTTGCCACCAGTTGCCACGCCACGGCGCATGGGCGGAGCATCTCCGGACACCCGGACGGGCGCAGCGCGGGGGAGATCACGGGTGCCTGTCCCGGGTTCCACCAGGGTTTCGTGCGCACCCCGTCAATTCCGTAGAATCCCCGCAATGCCTCGTCGGAGCAGCAGTGCCGGCGGGCCGGCATCGGATCGGACGATCCCCGATGAGCACGCACGCTCTCAGAGCCCTGGACGCAAAGGACGGCATGAAGATCGCGGTTGTCGGAACTGGAGCGATGGGCTCGGTGTACGCCAGCCTCCTCGGCAAGGCTGGGCACGAGGTGTGGGCCATCGACGTCTGGCAGGAGCACATCGATGCCATCGCCGCCTCCGGCTTGACCGTCTCGGGTGCCAGCGGCAGTTTCGTCGTGGACAACCTCCACGTCGGGCGCTCGCCGCAGGACGCCGGGACCTGTGACGTGTGGTTGATCGCCACGAAGGCGTCGGAGGTCGAACAAGTGCTGGTCGAGATCGCGCCGCTGCTCGAGCCGGAGACCGTGGTCATGGCGTTCCAGAACGGGCTCGGGGCGGGGGAGCGGGTGGCGTGCCACATTCCGCACGAGCACATCATGATCGGGATCGCCGAAGGCTTTGGTTCGTCGATCCCCGAGCCGGGCCACGTCCACCACGAAGGCATGCGCCTGATCCGGATCGGCGAATTGCGCGGCGGCATGACCGACCGAGTCCTGCGCATCGAGCAGGCGTGGCACGACGCCGGCTTCAACGTCAAGGCCTTCGCCGACGTGACCCTCATGATCTGGGAGAAGTTCCTCTGTAACGTCACGCTCAGTGCTCCGTGTGCGGTGTTCGACGTCACCGTGGGCGAGCTGATGTCGCATCCGCAGGCCTGGGGGGTGGCTCTCGGCTGCACTGCGGAGGCCCACCGTCTCGGCGTCGCCATGAACGTCCCGTTTCCCTTCGAGGACCCGTTGCGCTACGTCACCGATTTCGCCGCCACGATTCCGAACGCCAGCCCGTCGATGCGCCTCGACCACCTGGCCCGGCGGCCTTCGGAGATCGACGTCATCAACGGGCAGGTTGTCACGCTGAGCAGGGAGCACGGGCTCGACGCCCCCTACAACGAGACCCTCAGTGCCATCGTCCGCCACCGTGAGTCACTGTTCGCCTGAGTGCGATCAGGTGCCTGGTGCGACCGGTGACGACCCTGCACGAGGGATCGAACGGAGGCTGCGTTGGGACGCGTACGACGCCGATGACGACAGCACAGAGGGAGCTGACATGAACGATCAGGCCGGCCCGTCGACCAACGAGCTCGTCGATCTGCTGGTCGGCCGACCCGGGTGGCGTCTCGAGCCCAGGTCGACACCCGGCGCAACACCGCTCTGGTGCTTCGTCTTCGGCGGCAAGATCGAATTCTCCGTGACGGTCGAGGGCGGATCGATCCATCTCTACGTCATGGACACCGATCAGGAGATCGTCTTCCCGGACGCCGATGGCCTGACCGCGTGGCTGAGGACGAACCGCGCTGAGGCACTGCGGGAACAAACGGCACGTCCCTCGCGCAAATCCCGTTTTCGTAAGCTGACAGAGTGGAACTGACGCGCGGGAGTCCCCGCGCCGAAGGGGTAGCACGACGCTCGACGGGTCCTCGTCCGATAGGTCCACGTCCGACAGGTCCTCGTCCGGAGCACCGATCCTGCGTTCCTACGGTATCGGGCCGGAGGTCAGTGCCCGGGCTGCTCCGACCGTCGCCGCGACTCGCCCGGACGACGAGCTGCCTCTGGCGGCTAGCTGCAGCCGTCCGCCGCCGGCGCTGCAACACTCAGGACCGCCGCACCGACGCCGGGGCAATCGCCCTCCGGCCCCACCCGTGCACGGGACGCCGAGACAACATGTCGTCGAGCGCGTAGGTTCTCCTTGTGCGGCGTTCCACACTCACGGTCATCGCGCTGGCCAGCCTGCTTGCCACGGCGATCCTGGGGCTCGCCGTGGCCCATCGCAATGCCCCCTACTGGTTCGAAGACCCGGCCATCAAGACGCTGAACCCGGGGTCCGCCGCCGCCACCTGGGCGAACCTCGCCGAGTTGCTCTCCGTCCCCGTCATCGCTGCCGTGCTCGTCGTTGCCCTTGCCTACGGCGCCCTCAAGAGGGCCGTCGGTCGGGTCGCCGTCTACGCCGGATTCGCCGCCGGCGCCTTCGTGATCGGCGAGCACGTCGTCAAGCCGCTCGTCCACGAGACGTATTTCGGCGAGCTCAGCTTCCCCTCCGGGAATGTCACGGCCGTGTGCGCCACGGCGCTCGCCATGTGGATGGCGCTCCACCCGCTGCTCGGGAGATGGGCGCGCGGTATCACCTTCGCGCTCGGCGCGGCCTGGGTCATGCTGATGTCGTTGGCGGTCGTGGGCGGGCTCTGGCACACGCCGCTCGACGTGATCGGGTCCCTGTTGCTGTCCGTCGGGATCGTGACGGCGGGCGCCGCCGTCGTCGAGCGTGACGTGGCTCCCCGTCCCCCGACGGTCACGGGGGCGCGAGACCGAGTGGGGTTGAGATCGCGTTAGGGAGCGACCAGCTCGACGGCGATGCCGTCGGGGTCACGGAGCTGCAGCGAGGGATGGCCGCCTTCGAGCACCACGCCGGCGTGGTCGATGCCGATCTCGGTCAGGTGCTCGGCCCACGCCTGGAGCGAGGCGCCGTCCGGTACAGCGAGCGCCAGATGGTCGAGGCCCGCGCCGGGTGATCCGGGCGATCCATCCCGTGGGGTCGTCGCGGCGGTGAGCACCACCACGAACTTTGCCGCACCGTGCCGCAGCGCGACGTAACCGATGTCACGATCCTCCGCGTAGGACTCCAGTCCCAATGCGGCGCTGTACCAGTTCGCACTCGCGCCGAGGTCCGAGACCATGAGCTGCACGTGCGAGAGCCCCGTGACGGGCGCACGCGGACCGGGTTCACCCCTCGTGCTCACGCCCGGATGCTACCGAGAACCGCTCGAGCGAGCCGAGGACGCTCGACCCTTCCTCGCAGCCGCCGCAGCGTCCCCGCACGAATGGCTAGTCTCCGCCGCCATGCGGGCAGCCCGAACGAAGCCGAGACCGTGACCGTCGTGCTGATCCACGGCGGGGGCGCGACCGGCCGATTCTGGGACCGGCTGCTGCCGCACCTCGACGGCGCGCCACTCGCCGTCGACCTGCCCGGCCGCCGGTCGCGGCCGGCGGACCTGGCCACGCTGAGCGTCGACGTGGAGGTGGCATCGGTGACGGCCGACGTCGAGGACGCGGCCGCCCCCGGGCCCATCGTCCTCGTGGCGCATTCTTCGGGAGGTCTCGTGGTGCCCGGCGTCGTCGCCGCCCTCGGGGGCCGGGTGGGCGCCGTCGTCCTCAATGCCGCCCTGGTGCCCGCCGAGGGGGGCTGCGGCATCGACTGCATGCAGGAGCGGCATCGTGACGGGCTGCGGATGGCCGTGGCCGCCGCCGAGAAGGAAGGTCGGACGATCACGCTGCCCGGCCCTCCAGCCGACCCCGAGGCGCTCCGCCGCACCTACGGCGGCGATCCGCTCGACGACGAGACGCTGGCCTTCGTCGTCGATCCCGAGCGGTTCGTCCCGGACACGGTCCACCACTACTTCCAGCCCGTCCACTGGTCCGTCGCGGCGGGCGTGCCCATCACCTACGTGCTGAACGAGCGGGACCGGCCGGTGCTCCCCGAGACCCAGGAGCTGATGGCGCAGCGTCTCCCGGATCCGGTCGAGGTCATCCGTCTCGACTCGGGCCACCTGCTCCCGGTGACCTCACCCGCTGTGTTCGCGGCGATCGTCAACCGCGTCGCCGCCTGACGGTTCCCCGCGCCGCGCCATCGCCGCCGTCGCCGTCGCCGCCGCTGCCGTCGTCGCCGCCGTCGCCGCCGAACCGGACGCACCAGCGCGTCGGCGCAAGAAGGCGGGCGTGGCCACCGCGGCGGCCAGCACGGCCACCACGAGCACTGCGAAGCCGATGGTGCCGGCCGAGATGCCCTTCGTGGTGCCGGCGCGCCCGGTCGCCGTGGCGCCGCCGCCCGGCGCCGCCACCATGGCCGCGTGCTGCGCCCGGGCGACCCGTTCTGCGTTGGCGGGAGAGACGGGGCGCGCGTCGCCCGACGCTGCCGAGAAGAACGACAGGAGGTCGACGTACCGGCCGGCGCGCATGGTGATGGCTTCGCCCACGCCATCCCGGTCGGCGGCGGCGAAATAGGTGACGCGGCGCGCTCCGGCAATGGACGGCAAGGGGTCCGAGCTCACGATCTGCCCCGAGTCCAACGAGTGCTGAGCGACCCGCAGGAAGACCTTCGCCCCCACTGCGTCGGGGAAACGGACGAGCAGGTCCAGGACCTCGTTGCGGCCCCCGTCGGCCTGCCACTCCCGCTCGTAGCTCGCACTCGATGCCGCCAGGGTCGTCAGCGCCGCTTCGGCCGCCGCCGGATCCGGCGAGTTGGCGGCGAACGGCGCTGGGTCGAGCGGGCCCTGCGAGGAGACCGCGTAGCCCAGGCCGAGGTTCGGGATCACCAGGGTGCCGAGTGGTTCGGCCGAGCGGGTGACTGCGCCGGCGGCCACCAGGGGAGTGCCGCTGCCCGTCACCAGAGCAGGAGGCCGCAGCCCGACAGGACGCCGGCGACGCCGGACCGGGCCCACCGTCGGGCCCGCGTCGTCGTCACGCGACGAAGTACTTGGCCTCTGGGTGGTGGCAGATGATGGCGTCGGTCGTCTGCTCGGGGTTCAGCTGGAACCCCTCGCTCACCGTGACGCCGATGCGGTCCCCGCCCAGGAGCTCCACGACCTTCGCGTTGTCGGTGAGGTCGGGACAGGCCGGGTAGCCCCAGGAGTAGCGGCCGCCCCGGTACTGCTGGCGGAAGAGCCCGGTCAACGTCGGGCCGTCCTCGCCCGCGAACCCGAGCTCCTCGCGCACCCGGCGGTGCCAGTACTCGGCCGTGGCCTCGGCCATCTCGACGCTCAGGCCGTGCAGGAAGAGGTACTCCTGGTAGTGGTTCTCGGCGAACAGGCGAGCCGTCTCCTCCGATGCCCGCGCGCCGATGGTGCAGAGCATGAAGCTGGCGAAATCCTCGTCGCCCGAGTCGGCCGGGCGGAAGAAGTCCGAGATGCACAGCCAGGGCTCCTTGCGCTGGCGAGGGAAGGTGAAGCGCATCCACTCCGAGGTCCGGCTCTCGTCCTTCCAGATGACGAGGTCGTTGCCCTCGGCGTTGGCGGCGAAGTGGCCGTAGGCCACGGACGGCACGAGCAGGTCGGCCTCCTTGGCCTTGCCCAGCTGCTCGCGCAGCGTCGCCTTCACGCGGTCCTTGAACTCGGTGTCGTTCTCACCGTTCTCGGGCCGGAAGCCCCACTGGTTGCGGAACAGCGCGGTCAGGTTGATGTACTCGGCGATCTCGTCGATCGGGATCCCCACGGCGACCCGGGTGCCCACGAAGGGCGGGCTGAACAGGGCGTTGTCCGCCGCCACGTCGGACCGGGCGGGCTGGCCCTCGACCGGGGTGGTCTCCTGGTCGTCGAGCCGGCTGCGCCGGGGGACGTTCTTCTCGGAGATCTCGCGCCCGAACAGGGGGTCTTCCTCGCCGTTGCGCTTCAGCTCGACCAGGCGGTCCATGGTGCGCAGTCCCTCGAACGCGTCGCGCCCGTAGAAGAGCCGCCCGTCGTAGACCTCGCGCAGGTCCCGCTCCACGTAGGTGCGGGTCAACGCGGCCCCGCCCAGGAGGACGGGGATGTCCGACATCGAGCGGTCGTTCAGCTCGACCAGGTTCTCGCGCATGATGAGCGTCGACTTCACGAGCAGCCCGCTCATGCCGATGGCGTCGGCCTTGTGCTCCTCGACCGCGCTGACCATCTCGTTGATGCCGATCTTGATCCCGAGGTTGACCACCTCGTAGCCGTTGTTGGTCAGAATGATGTCGACCAGGTTCTTCCCGATGTCGTGCACGTCGCCCTTGACGGTGGCCAGCACCACGGTGCCCTTGCCGCCCTGGTCCGACTTCTCCATGTGGGGCTCGAGGAAGGCGACCGCGGCCTTCATCGTCTCGGCCGACTGCAGCACGAAGGGCAGCTGCATCTCGCCCGACGCGAACCGTTCACCGACGACCTTCATGCCCTCGAGGAGGATGTCGTTCACGATGGCCAGCGCGGCGGTGCCCGATTCGAGCGCCTCGGTCAGGTCTCCCTCCAGCCCGTTGCGGTTGCCGTCGATGATGCGTTGGGACAGCCGCCGGTCGACCGGCCAGTCGAGGTGCTCGTCCGCCGCGCCCGCGTCGACCTTGACCCCCTCGAAGAGCCCCAGGAGCTCCTGCAGGGGGTCGTAGCCGTCGGTGCGCCGGTCGTAGACGAGGTCCAGGCAGACCTCCTTGACCCGGTCGTCGATCCGGGAAAGCGGGAGGATCTTGGAGGCGTGCACGATGGCGGCGTCGAGGCCGGCCTCGACGCACTCGTGCAGGTACACCGAGTTGAGCACCTGGCGGGCGGCGGGATTGAGGCCGAACGACACGTTGGACAGGCCGAGGATGGTGGAGACCCCGGGCAGCTCCGCCTTGATGGCCCGGATGCCCTCCAGGGTCTCGATGCCGTCCCGTCGGCTCTCCTCCATGCCCGTCGACAGCGGTAGGGCGAGCGGGTCGAAGAGGAGGTCCTCGGGGGAGAGGCCGTAGCGCTCGACGGCGATGTCGCGGATGTTGCGGGCCGCCCGCAGCTTCCACTCGGCCGTGCGCGCCTGGCCCTCCTCGTCGATGCAGGTGCAGACGACGGCGGCCCCGAACTCGCGGGCGAGCCGCAGGAACGTGTCGAGCCGCGTCCCCGGCTCGTCGCCCTCCTCCAGGTTGACCGAGTTGAGGACGGGGCGGCCGCCGATCCACTCCAGCGCGGCGCGCGCGACGGGGCCCTCGGTGGAGTCGACCATGATCGGCACGCTCGACTGCGTGCACAGCCGGCTCGCCACCTCGGTCATGTCGGCGACCCCGTCGGCCCCGGTGTAGTCGACGCAGACGTCAATGAGGTGCGAGCCCTCCTTGACCTGATCCCGCGCCATGGCGACGCAGGTGTCCCAGTCGGCGTCGAGCATGGCCTCGCGGAAGGCCTTGGACCCGTTGGCGTTGGTGCGCTCGCCCACGGCGAGGAACGAGGAGTCCTGCAGGAAGGGGACCGAGGTGTAGATGGAGGCCGCCGCCGGCTCGTGCACGGGGGTGCGGGCCGCCGGGGTGGCGTCGGCGCAGCGCTCGACCACGGCGGCGAGGTGGGCCGGCGTGGTCCCGCAGCACCCGCCGATGGCGGAGACGCCGAACTCGGTCACGAACCGGTGCAGGTGCTCGGCCAGGTCCCCGGGGGTGAGGTCGTAGTGCATGACGCCGTCGACCACCGACGGGAGGCCCGCATTGGGGACGCAGGCGATGGGGACGCGGCTGGCCCCCGAAAGGTGTCGCAGCGCCTCGCTCATCTCGACCGGTCCGGTGGCGCAGTTGAGGCCGACCACGTCGACCTGCATCGAATCGAGCACGGTCAGCGCGGCGCCGACCTCGGTACCGGGCAGCATGCGGCCGGTCAGCTCGATCGTCACCTGCGTCTGCAGCGGGACGTAGCGGTCGAGCGCGACCATGGCGCGCCGGGCGCCGTTCACCGCGGCCTTGATCGAGAGCATGTCGAACTGCGTCTCGATGAGCAGGAGATCGACGCCGCCCTCGAGCAGCCCGAGCGCCTGCTCCTCGTAGGCGTCACGGAACTCTGCGTACGAGATGTG
>CAWIYI010000017.1:0-38445 GCA_963840245.1 uncultured Acidimicrobiaceae bacterium | reverse complement strand
GAAGACCCATGTCCACGGCCGCCGATCGTACCTACACGACCACCGTGGGGAGCCAGGAGATGGAGCTCCCGCTCGTCGCGCTTTCGGACCAACTGACGATCGCGCTCCTCATCACGGTCGACTGGGGTGTGGCCTTCGCGGAGACGGCGGGGCGCGAGCTGGCGGAGCTCATGCGTCCGGCGCAGCCCGACATCGTCGTCTCCGTGGCCACCATGGGCATTCCCCTGGCCATCGAGGCCAGCCGCGCCCTGGGGCTCGACGACTACGTGATCTTGCACAAGACCCCGAAGATCCACCTGGGTGAGGCGTGGGCCGAGCCGGTGTACTCCATCACGACGGACACGCCGCAGCGCCTCCGCATGGATCCGGCCCGGGTCGACGCCGTGCGGGGCCGCCGCGTGGCGGTCGTCGACGACGTCATCTCCACCGGAGCATCGCTCACCTCGGCGCTGCGACTGGTGCGACGGATGGAGGCGGAGCCGGTCGTCATCGGGACCCTCATGACCGAGGGCGGCGCCTGGAGGCAGGCACTGGGCGACGATGCGGCCCTGGTCCGCTCCCTCGGCAGCATGCCCTTGTTCCATCCCGACGGCTCCGGGGGCCTCGTCGAGGACTGGGACTGATCCGGCGGGCTCGCGCCGCTCACGCAGTCGGGAGCAGCCCTTCTTCCCGAAGCAGCTGTTCCTGCGCATCCGCCTCCCGGGACAGCTTGCGATTGGCCAGCAGGAAGTAGACGACACCCGCGACGGCGATCCCGAGGAAGATGCTGAAGTCGGCACCGTCGTTGTGGTACGTGACCTCGTTCAGCCAGTGCGGGACGCTGAAGGTGGCGGAGAGGCCCGAGATCGCCGCGAACATGCCGACGACCTGGGCGATGATGGCGGGCCAGTACACCCCACCGGAGTTCCAGTACAGGGACGTCGGTCCCGTGTTCTGCAGCTCGCTCGGCACGTAGCGCCAGCGGCGGAGGGCCCAGTCGACCAGGAAGATGGCGACCCACGGCGCGATCCAGACGATCACGACGTCGACGAAGTCCTCGAGGTACGTCGTGAACGAGGAGCTGAAGATGGCGTACATGGTGACGCCCAGCGCGATGACGCAGTCGATGAGCACGGCGTGGTAGCGCTTCACCGGGAGGCCGATCGCCTGCAGCGTCACTCCCGACGAGTACATATCGAGGCTGTTGATGGCGAACAGCTGGACGACGGCGAAGATGAGGAAGACCACCACGAACCAGGCCGGAATGAAGCTCTGGTGGGCGAAGGGCAACAGGCCTCCTGCGCCCGTGCCGATGTTGAGGAGGAACGTCCCGACCACGGCGCCGAGGGTCATGATGAGGATCTCGGGCACCGCCGTCCCGAGGAAGATCCAGCCGACGAGGCCCTTCTTGGAGGTGTCGGGAGGGCAGTAGCGGGTGTAGTCGTTGCCGCACTCGGTCCAGCCGAGGCCGCTCAGGGCGATCGTGAAGGCCAGGCCGGCGAGGTAGAGCTGCCAGCCGGCGCCGTGGTGCACGGCGTTCAGCTGGGCGTGGGGGATGGCGAAGCCGAGGAGGATCGCGAACAGCACGACGAAGGGCACGATGAGGAGGCGCAGCGTCTTGACGATGGCCGCGTGCCCGAGGAAGGGGAGGATGCCCTGAATGAGCACCGCCACGACTACCAGAATGACCTTGGCCGGGTCGCCCGGGTTGAACCCGGCCTTGACCATCAGCACCAGGCCGGCGCCGACGATGAGGATGAGGCCCTCGACCTCGAAGCCGATCTGGGTGATCCAGTTGAAGAAGGAGATGGGCCGTGAGCCGTTGGGCCCGAACGATGCCCGGTTGATGGCGAACACCGAGGTGCCGGCATCCGGTCCCTGCAACGAGCACAACCCGAGCAACAGGTAGGACAGGTTGCCGATGATGATGAGGGAGAGCGCCTGCGCGAAGGTGAACCCGAAGGTCATCAGGATGGCGCCGTAAATGAAGTACTCGACCTGCACGCTGGCTCCGGCCCACATGCCGAAGATGTCCTTGGGCCGGGCCCACCGCTCGCTGATCGGGATGTAGTCGATCCCGTGCTGCTCGACGCGGAAGGGGTCCTGCACGTCCGGCTCGTGAATGACCGCCAGGTCTTCGGCAATCGCCACCGTCAGTACCTCCTTGTCGTCGCCTCCGCGGGGCGCCCACGCCCCCGAAGGGCGACCGCAGGACGGGGGCAGGCCCCGGGCTGCCCCCCGGCAGCCACCTTCGGTCTCGCGTCCACGCACCCACCTGTCAGGTCCCGGTGCGCGTCCCTGGCGAGCGACCGAAGGTGTGTCGGCCCACACAATGTGTGCTGGCGGGCCCCCCGGTCAAGGGGCAACTGTGAACGGTGCGTGAACAGCCCGGTCGGAGAGAAAGCGGACCGTCCGCCGACCGGGACGGTCAGCTCCCGAGCTCGACCCGCATGAAGGCGACCGCCTTCTCCTGCATCTCGCGGGCCTGGTGCTCGATGAAGCGCTCGACGATCGGCCCGGCCCCGAAGATCTTGACCCGGGCGTCGAGGACGAACGTCTCGGTCGCGCCGTTGCCCTCGCGGGCGAGCGCGATGCACCCCTCGATCTGCGTCTTGTCGGCCATGGTGCCCGGCGTCATGGTGAACGTGGTGGTCGTGGTGGCCGGGTCGTAGGTGCTCACCTCGGTGGTCACGACCTCCTCGCCGAAGATCTTGCGCACCGGGCCCGGCATGTTGGGCCGCTGCCCGTAGCGCAGCGTCCGCACCAGGCCGCTCGTGAGGTCGCCCTCCTGTGACACCACCTCGGCCGAGGTGGAGCCGAGCGCCTCGAGGTGGAGCGGACCGTCGAAGTCGGGGTCGTAGTAGAGGGCCCAGAAGGCCTCGGGCTCGCAGTCCCAGGTGTAGGAGAGGGACAGCTTCACGGCGCCAGGTCGAAGAGCATGTGGTGCCCGAGGTCGCCCAGGAGATCGATGGTGATGTGCATGGTGGCGACCCGCCACTGGTCGTCGACCCGTGCGTAGGTGTGCCGGTAGCGCCCGGCGATGACCGGTTGCAGCGCCAGCTCGCCCGGTACCGCCTGCAGCACGGTGAAGTACGAGCGGCTGGCGGCCGACTCACCGTCGTCGGCCACGTCGACCATCACGTTCGTCATCACGTGCTTGGTGCGCGGCGTCCCGTCCTCGTAGCGCCGCGTCGTGCGCGTGTAGAGGGCCTCAATGGCCTCGCGGCCCGTCACGGCGTCGCCGAACCCCTCGAAGGTCAGGGTGGCGTGGGCGAAGACCTCGCCCACCCCGGCGAAGTCGCCGGCGTCGATCCGCTCGGCGTAGGTGTAGATCAGCTTGGTGATCGCCTCGGCCGCCGTCTCCTGCACGGACGAGATTGTGGCACCGATCACTGGCCGAGGAGTCGGCCCATGGCGCCGGCCAGCCGGCTGGGGCGCCCGCGCCGGGTCTCGCTGCGGTCGGCCAGCTTCATCGTCCACAGCCCGCCGTTCACGCCGAGCCAGCGCAGGGGCTCGGGCTCCCAGCGCGGCGAGAGGTGCCCGACCCAGGGGAGCCGGGTCAGCGGCGTCTCGGCCCCGGTGATCAGGTCGGCCAGGGTGCGCCCGGCCAGGTTGGTCGTGGCCACGCCGTCGCCGACGTACCCGCCCGCCCAGGCCAGGCCCGTGGCGCGGTCGAGGCCGACCGAGGAGTGCCAGTCGCGCGGGATGCCGAGCGGCCCGCCCCAGGCGTGCGTGAAGCGGGCGTCGGCGACCTCTGGGAACAGCTCGGCCAGCGTCCGGCGCAACAGCGCGTGC
The DNA here is from genome assembly GCA_963840245.1 of uncultured Acidimicrobiaceae bacterium. Classification (GTDB taxonomy): domain Bacteria; phylum Actinomycetota; class Acidimicrobiia; order Acidimicrobiales; family RAAP-2; genus Bog-473. The sequence goes on along the minus strand of CAWIYI010000017.1, from coordinate 34,671 downwards.
ACGGCCGGTTCGTCGTCGAAGGTGGGGCGCACGGTCGAGCCGTAGTGGTAGGGCGCTCCCCGTCCCCCGAAGGCGATGCGGCCGTCCGCCGTGCGCTGGCCGTAGATGATCATGTGCCGGTGGTCGGCGAAGGTGGCCCGGCTCTCCAGCCCCGCGCCTGACCAGAAGTCCGCGCCGAGCGGCTCGGTGGCCACCATGAGGGAGTACACCGGGACGATGGCGCGCTCGAGGCCCGGCAGGGTCGGCGTCCAGGCCTCCGTGGCCCGCACCACGAACTCCGCCCGCACGGTGCCGCCGCGGGTGACCACCGACGGGCGGTCGCCCGCCTCGCCGGCCCGGATGTCGAGCACCTCCGTGTGCTCGTAGACCCGCACCCCGTGCCGTTCGACGGCGTCGGCCAACCCCCGGGCCAGGAGCGCCGGCTGCACCACCGCGCAGTGCGGCGTGAACGTCGCGCCGAGGGAGCCGTCCGCACCGATGACTTCGCGGGTCTCGTCCGGCCCGAGCCAGCGCACGTCGTCCTCGCCGAAGCCGAGCGCGCGCGCCTCGTCGACCTCGGCCAGCGCCCGGGCCCGCTGGGCCTCGTTGCGCACCAGGTCCACCGAGCCGCCCTTGGTGAAGTGGCAGTCGATCCCCTCGCTCGCCGCGCTGGCCCCGACGACGTCGACCGTCTCCTGCATGGCCCGGCGCATCGCCCGCATGGCCTCGAGCCCGTGCCGGCGGGCCAGGGCCGCGTCCGAGGTGGCGAACAGCGCCGAGCACCAGCCTCCGTTGCGGCCCGAGGCCCCGAAGCCGGCGACCTCGCGTTCGAGCACGACCACGCGCAACGAAGGGTCGGCCAGCGCCAGCGCGTGCGCCGTCCAGAGGCCGGTGAACCCGGCGCCGACGATGCAGACGTCGACGTCGAGGTCCTCGGTGAGCGCCGGGCGCGGCGGCAGGGGGACACCGATGGCCTCCCACCACAAGGAGAGCCGCTGGTAGCCCGATGCGGCCGCAGGCGCTACAGCCGGCGCCACGCCTCGGTGAGCACCTCGCGCAGCGTGGCGGCGATGAAGTCGATCTCCTCTTGACCGCAGATCAACGGCGGGGAGAGCTGCACCACCGGGTCGCCGCGGTCGTCGGCGCGGCAGATGAGGCCGGCCTCGAACAGCGCGCCCGAGAGGAAGCCGCGCAGCAGGCGCTCGGACTCGTCGTCGTCGAAGGAGAGGCGCGTCTCCTTGTCCTTGACGAGCTCAATTCCGTAGAAGAACCCCGCGCCGCGCACGTTGCCCACGATGGGCAGGTCCATGAGCCCGTCGAGCGCGCTGCGGAAGGCCGGCTCCATCGTCCGCACGTGCTGCAGGATCTGCTCGCCCTCGAAGACGTCGAGGTTGGCCAGGGCCACCGCGCAACTCACCGGGTGCCCGGCGAACGTGAACCCGTGCAGGAACGACGCGCCCGGCCGGAGGAAGGGCTCCATGAGCCGGTCCGAGGCGATCATGGCGCCGAGGGGGGCGTAGCCCGAGGTCAGGCCCTTGGCCACCGTGATGATGTCGGGCTGGTACCCGTAGCGCAGGGCGCCGAACCACTCACCGAGGCGCCCGAAGGCACAGATCACCTCGTCCGACACGAGCAGCACGCCGTGGCGGTCACAGATCTCGCGCACCCGCTCGAAGTAGCCCGGGGGCGGTGGGAAGCACCCGCCGGCGTTCTGCACCGGCTCGAGGAAGACGGCCGCCACCGTGTCGGAGCCCTCTCGCTCAATGGCTCGCTCGATCTCGTCGGCGGCCCACCGGCCGAACGCCACCTCGTCGTCGGCGAACACCTCGGCACGGTAGAAGTTGGTGTTGGGCACCTTGATCGCGCCGGGCACCAGCGGCTCGAAGGGCGTCCGCAGGTCGGGGATGCCGGTGATCGACAGCGCACCCATCGACGTGCCGTGGTAGGCGATGGAGCGGCTGATCACCTTCGTCCGCTGCGGTTGCCCGATGATACGGAAGTATTGGCGGGCCAGCTTCCAGGCCGACTCGACAGCCTCGGAGCCGCCCGTGGTGAAGAAGACCCGGTTGAGGTCGCCGGGGGCGTAGTTCGCCACCCGTTCGGCCAGTTCGATGGCGCGGGGGTGGGCGTAGGTCCACAGCGGGAAGTACGCCAGCGTGCCCGCCTGCTTGGCGCCGGCCTCGGCCAGCTCGGTGCGGCCGTGGCCGATCTGTGAGGTGAACAGCCCGGCCAGACCGTCGAGGTAGCGCTTCCCGTGCTGGTCCCACACGTAGGCGCCCTCGCCGCGCACGATCACCGGGATCTCGTGGTCCTCGTACGAGCCCATCCGGCTGAAGTGCAACCACAGGTTGCGCCTCGCCTGCTCGCTCAGGTGCGGTGTTTCTGTTTCCGTGATCACCGGCTGAGACGCCTCTTCGCTCGCCTTGGGGTCCGCTCCCCAGCCGGCACGAGCCTTGTTCTTCGCAGTCATCGGTCCTCCGACGGATCAGTGGGGCCGCTCATCGCGTGCCCCAGGTGTAGGTCTGCTTGGCCAGCTTCAGGTAGAGGAAGGTCTCGGTGGCGCGCACGCCCGGGATGGAGCGCACGGAGTCGTTGAGGACGTGCAGCAGGCGCTCGTCGTCCTCGCAGACGATCTCGGCCAGGATGTCGAACGAGCCCGCGCACATCACGACATAGTCGACCTCCTGCAGGGCCGAGAGCTTCTCGGCCACCCCGCGCACGTCGCCCTCCACCGAGATCCCGATCATGGCCTGGCGGGTGAAGCCGAGCTGCAGCGGGTCGGTGACCGCCACGATCTGCATGATCCCCGACTCCCGCAGGCGCTGGACGCGGCGCCGGACGGCCGCCTCGGACAGGCCCACTGCTTCGGCGATCGCCCCGTAAGGCTGGCGCCCGTCGCGCTGGAGCGCCTCGATGATGGCCCGGTTGGGCGCATCGAGGAGGGTGCTCGCCGCCTGCACAGGGTCGTTCTGGGGGCCCGCCTCCACCGACTCCTCGGCGTCCGGCATCTCGCACCTCGCTTTGCTCTGGCCTCGGGGGGCGAGCCCCGTTCTGCAGAATTGTGTCATCCTCTGCGCCCTAGTCAAGCAGAATTCGTCACATTGCGGTCCCAATACTGCGGAAACGCTTGTTGGCAGCATGATCATCTGTGATCCTGTAGCCGATGGGCCAGCTGAGGAAAGGAGCCGCATGCGCAAGCTGCAGAACTTCGTCGGGGGCGCCTACCGGGACGCCGAGGACGGGCCCAGTGCACCCCTGATCGACCCGAGCACCGGCGAGCCCTTCGCAGAGGCACCCGTCTCGGGGTCGGCCGACATCGACCACGCCCTCCGGGTGGCGGCGGACGCCTTCACCTCCTGGAAGCGAACCACCCCCTCGGAGCGCAGCCTGGCGCTCATCCGGATCGCCGACGCCGTGGAAGCCAGAGCCGAGGACCTGGTCCGGGCGGAGTCCGAGAACACCGGCAAGCCCTTCCAGCTGACCATGGACGAGGAGATCCCGCCGATGGTCGACCAGATCCGCTTCTTCGCGGGCGCCGCCCGCAACCTCCAGGGCCTGGCCGCGGCGGAGTACATGGCCGGCCACACGTCGTTCGTGCGGCGGGAGCCGCTCGGGGTCTGCGGTGCCGTCACGCCGTGGAACTACCCGATGATGATGGCGGTGTGGAAGTTCGCCCCGGCGTTGGCGGCTGGGAACACCATGGTGCTCAAGCCCTCCGACACCACCCCGGTCACCGCGCTGCTCATGGCCGAGATCATGGCCGAGCACCTCCCCCCCGGCGTCTTCAACGTGGTCTGCGGCGACCGCGACACCGGCCGGGCCCTGGTGGTGCACGACACGCCGGCGATGGTGTCGGTGACCGGTTCGGTGCGGGCGGGCATGGAGGTCGCGGCGTCGGCGGCCCCCACCCTCAAGCGGGTGCACCTCGAGCTGGGCGGGAAGGCTCCCGTCATCGTGTTCGACGACGCCGACCCGGCGGCGGCGGCGGAAGGGATCGCCGGTGCGGGCTACTTCAACGCGGGGCAGGACTGCACGGCTGCCACCCGGGTCCTGGCGGGACCGCGGGTGCACGAGGCCCTGCTGGCCGCCCTGGTCGAACAGGCCGAGGGGACGACCGTCGGCGGCACCGACAACGAGGACGCCGACTATGGGCCGCTCAACAACGTCAACCAGCTCGAGCGCGTGCGCGGCTTCCTGGAGCGCACCCCGTCGCACGCTTCGGTCGCCACCGGTGGCACCCCGGTCGGCACGCGCGGCTACTGCTTCGCGCCGACGGTCGTCGCCGGCCTGCGCCAGGACGACGAGATGGTGCAGTCCGAGGTGTTCGGGCCGGTCATCACGGTGCAGGAATTCAGCGACGAGGCCGAGGCGCTCGGGTGGGCCAACGGGGTGGAGTACGGACTGGCTTCGTCGGTGTGGACCCGCGACCACGGCCGGGCCATGCGCATGGCACGCGACCTCGATTTCGGCTGCGTGTGGATCAACACGCACATCCCACTGGTGGCCGAGATGCCGCACGGCGGCTTCAAGCACTCGGGGTACGGCAAGGACCTCTCGGCCTACGGGTTCGAGGACTACACGCGCATCAAGCACGTGATGAGCAACATCGAGGAGTAGCCAGTGATCATCGGTGTCCCCAGCGAGGTGAAGGCCGACGAGTGGCGGGTCGCCATCACGCCGGCCGGCGTGCGAGAGCTCACCTCGGCCGGGCACACGGTCTGCGTCCAGAAGGGTGCGGGCGACGGCTCGTCCATGCCCGACGCCGATTTCGCCCGGACCGGGGCGAAGATCCTCGATTCCCCCGAGGACGTGTGGGCGGCGGCCGACCTGGTGTGCAAGGTGAAGGAGCCGATCGCCGAGGAGTTCCCGCTGCTGGGGGCGAGAAAGGAGCAGACGCTCTTCACCTACCTGCACCTGGCCGCCTCACGAGAGTGCACCGATGCGCTCGTCGCCGCCGGCAACGTGGCCATCGCCTACGAGACGGTGCGCCAGGAGGACAACTCGCTGCCGCTGCTGGCGCCCATGAGCGAGGTCGCCGGGCGGATGGCCCCGCTGATGGGGTCCCATCACCTGATGCGGCCCGGCGGCGGCAGGGGAGTGCTGGTGTGCGGGGTCCCCGGGGTGCGTGCCGCTCGCGTCGTGATCCTCGGTGCCGGCGTGGCCGGCTTCGCCGCCGCCACCATGGCCGTCGGCATGCACTCGGAGGTCTTCGTGCTCGACCGCAACCTCGACCGCCTGCGCGAGGTGGACCACCACTTCCGCGGCGCGCTCGAGACCGTCGCCTCCTCGGAGCACGCCATCGAGGAGGTCTGCCTCGAGGCAGACATCGTGATCGGCGCCGTGCTCGTCGTCGGGGCGCGGGCGCCCCGCCTGGTCTCCGACGCGCTGGTCGAGAAGATGCGCCACGGCTCGGTGCTCGTCGACATCTCGGTCGACCAGGGCGGCTGCTTCGAGTCGACCCGCCCGACGACCCACTCGAACCCGACGTTCGACGTGCACGGGTCGGTCTTCTACTGCGTGGCCAACATGCCCGGCGCGGTGCCGCACACCTCGACGCACGCGCTGGCCAATGCCACCCTGCCCTACGTCCTCAGCATCGCCAACCAGGGGTGGCAGGGCGCGGTGCGGGCCGACCCCGCGCTCGCCGAAGGGGTGAACGTCGCCGAGGGCCAGGTCGTCTACCAGCCGGTGGCCGAGGCCCACGGCCTGGCGTTCACGCCGCTGGCCCAGCTGCTGGGCTGACTCCGCGCCCACCCCGACCCCCGGCCGAGGTGGACAACGGAGCGATGGTGCCGGTCAGAGACGGTGACGTGGCCCTCACGCGCGAGTGTCCGACGAGGGACAAGAACTCGGACCGGGTGCGGGGATCGTCGCGGACCAGCCCCGCGAGGGCCGAGGTCAGCGTCCGGGCGCCGCTGGCCCGTACACCCCGGACGGACATGCACGTGTGCTCGGCCTCGAGCACGACGCCCACGCCCTTGGGGCGGAGGTTGGCCATCATCCAGTCCGCCACCTGGGTCGTGAGGCGTTCCTGGACCTGCAGGCGACGGGAGAAGTGCGTGACGACCCGCGCCAGCTTCGAGAGCCCGAGCAGCCGCTCCCCCGGGAGATAGCCGATGTGGGCCACCCCGGTGAAGGGGAGCAGGTGGTGCTCGCAGACCGAGGAGAAGGCAATCTCCCGGGCGACCACGAGTTCGTCGTAGCCCTCGTCGTTCGGGAAGGTCGTCGCCTCGAACGGCTCGCAGTCAGCAGCTCCGCGTAGGCCCGAGCCACCCGGGCCGGAGTGTCGCGCAGGCTCTCCGTTCTCCGGTCCACCCGTAGCGCGTCGAGCAGCTCCGCCACCGCCCGTTCCGCGCGGACCAGATCGATCGTGTGTTCGCCGTCCGTCGTGCTTCGCTGCTCCTCCGGTCGAAAGCGTGCGAGCCGGGCCACCTTCTCCGCATCGAAGCTGTTTCCAAAGCTCCGGGCCGTCGTGCCCGTTCATGGCAGCTGACTTCGGCTGAGATGGCCGTCGCTACCTTCGTCCGGCGCCGTGCCGTCGGACGGCCCACCGGTGGCCTGGCCTCCGTTGCGGTCGGTTCGTCACGAGCTCGCCGTCACGAACGTCGCGCGGAGGAGTGCGTAGGCCTGGAAGGCAGGGTCCATGTGCTTCGCCAGGCGGGCCGGTGTCGTCTTCCTCAAGAGCGTGTCGGAGGACGCTGAGTCTTGTGCTCTCTTCCGTGGTTGCGGTCATCTCCGTTCCTTTCTAAAGCTCATGGAATCCGACTTTAGAAAGTGGCAATGGTTTTTGTCAACGTGAATATGTTTTAGAATGAGGTCGTGGACGGAAATGAGGACCTGGAACAAGAGAAGGAGACCGCCGCCTGGCGGCGCTGGCTGCGCTCAACGAACCTCAGCGACAACGGCTCTACCGTCACGTGGCGGCGCAGGACCAGTCGGTCAGCCGGGACGACGCGGCCGCCGCGTTGGAGATACCCCGCTCGGTGGCTGCGTTCCACCTCGAGAAGTTGGCCGAGCTCGGCCTGCTCGAGGTCGAGTACCGGCGTCCTCCGGGTCGGAGCGGGCCCGGAGCCGGACGGCCGGCCAAGTTGTACCGACGTGCCGGGACGGAGATCGCCCTCAGCGTCCCCGAGCGGCACTATGACGTTGCGGCGCTCTTGCTCGCCGAGGCGGTGGAGGTCGCCACCGATCGCTCGGTGCCGGTGGCTGACGCGCTCCGTGGCGTCGCCCGGGAGTACGGCGCCACCATCGGGGCGCCGTTGCACATGCCGAAGGCTCCCTCCCGGCGCCGGCGGGTCGAGCAGCTCACGGAACTGTTGCGCGAGCACGGTTACGAGCCGCACGCGGTCGGCTCCACCATCACGCTGCGGAACTGCCCGTTCCACGCCCTGGCCGAGGAGCATCGCGAGCTGATCTGCTGCATGAACCTCGAGCTCCTGCGCGGGGCCGTGGATGCCGCCGGCCTCGAAGACGACGTGGCCCGGCAGGATCCGGCGCCGGGCCGCTGCTGCGTGTCGCTCCATCCGTGACGCCCGCGGGACCGGGGTCACACGGGGACGTTCGAGTGTCGGCCCCGGTTGACAATCGGGCGGCCTGCTTCTAAAGTCAGCCTTATCACATTTTAGAAACGACGAGTGCCCGGCAGCGCAGCGGACCTCGCAGAGATCCGTCACCAGGCACTCGTTCGGATCCGATCGAGAGAAGGCCAGATGACCGACGCCCGCACGACGCCCGCACGTTCATCATCGTCGGCGCCAGCCTGGCTGGAGCCAAGGCGGCACAGACGCTCCGCGACGAGGGCTTCGAAGGCAAGGTGATCCTGCTGGGCGACGAACCGGTGCGGCCGTACGAGCGACCACCGCTCTCCAAGGAGTACCTGCAGGGCAAGGCGGGCCTCGACAAGGTCTTCGTCCACGACGAGGACTACTACGAGAAGCACGACATCGATCTCCGCCTGTCGACGCACGTGCAGTCGCTCGACGCCAAGAACCGGGAGGTGGTGCTCGCCTCCGGTGAGCACCTCGCCTACGACGCGCTGCTCCTGACCACCGGGGCGGAGCCCAGACATCTGGCGGTCCCGGGGTCCGATCTCGAGGGCATCCTGTACCTGCGCACCGTGGCCGACTCTGACCGTCTGCAGTCCGCCATTCGCGACGCCAGCCGGGTCGTGGTCATCGGTGGCGGCTGGATCGGGTGCGAGGTGGCGGCGTCGGCTCGTCAGCTGGGGGCGGAGGTCGCCGTGATCGAGGCAGCCGACCTGCCCCTCGAGCACGTGCTCGGGCCCGAGCTCGGGGCCTTCTACCGGGACGTCCACACCGATCACGGTGTGGAGTGGCACCTCGGGAACGGGGTGGCGGAATTGGGGGGTTCCCCCCGGGCCGATGAGGTCCGCCTGGTCGACGGCACGGTGGTGCGGGGCGATCTGATCGTCGTGGGTGTGGGGGTGACGCCGCGGATCGCCTTGGCGGAGGGAGCAGGGCTCAAGCTGGAGAACGGGGTCGTCACCAACGAATTCCTCGAATCGAGCGTTCCCGGGATTTTCGCCGCCGGCGACCTGGCCGACGCCTGGCATCCGGTCCTCGACGCGCGGATCCGGTTGGAGCACTGGTCGGCGGCGCTCAACCAGGGTCCGGTGGCCGCCAAGAACATGCTCGGCACGCCCACGCCCTACGAGAAGATCCCGTACTTCTTCTCCGACCAGTACGACGTCGGCATGGAGTACTCCGGCTACGCCGTCGACTGGGACCAGATCGTCTATCGGGGCGATCCCGGAACGCGTGAGTTCATCGCCTTCTGGTTGAAGGGCGACCGGCTGCTGGCGGGCATGGCCGTCAACACCTGGGACATGGCCGACACGATCGCCGAGCTGGTGGCGGCCAAGCGACCCGTCGACGTTGCCCGCCTCCGCGACCCGGATGTCGAGCTGGCGCAGGTCGGAAAGTAGGCCTGCCCCTGACGGTGTCCGACTGATCAGCCGAGCTGCGAGCCGACCACCGAGACGAACGACACCATCTCGCCCGGGTAGCCCCCGAGGTTGTGCGTCATGGCCAGGCCGCGGTCGGTCGTGGCGATCCGCCGGTCCGCCGGGGCCTCCCCGCGCAGCTGGAGCCAGCACTCGAAGAACATGCGCAGACCCGAGGCCCCCACCGGGTGCCCGAAGGACTTCAGGCCTCCGTCGGGGTTGATCGGCAGGTCGCCGTCGAGGTCGAACGTGCCGGCCAGCACCTCCTTCCACGCAGTGCCGCGCGGGGCGAAGCCGAGGTCCTCCATCAGCACGAGCTCGGTCGGCGTGAAGCAGTCGTGCACCTCCGCCATGGCCAGCTGCCGACGAGGATCGGTGATGCCGGCCTGGGCGTAGGCGTCGGCCGCGGCCGCCTCGCATTCGGGGAAGTGGGTGTAGTCGTAGCCGGGGTCGATGAGGCCGGACCCGCTCCCCGCGGCGAACGAGAGCGCCTTGATGTAGATCGGCTTGTCCGTGTACCGGAGCGCGTCCTCCGCCCGCACCACAATGGCGGCCGCCGCGCCGTCGGCCACCCCGGCGCAGTCGAACACGCCGAGGGTCCCGGCCAGGCGGGGGGAGCCGAGCGCGGTCTCCTTGGTGATCTCGCGCCGGAACTGGGCCCGCGGGTTGCGCGCACCGTTGTGGTGGTTCTTGACCGCGATGGAGGCCAGCACGTCGGCCATGGTGTCCTCGTCCACGCCGTACTTCTGCCCGTAGGCCGGAGCCACCATGGAGAACATCGCGGCTGCCGTCAGCGTGCGTGCGGTGCCGTCACCCGGCGGGTTCATGCGCGTTGAGGCCCTGGTACCCGCTGTCCTTGACCTTCTCGGCGCCGACGGCCATGGCCACGTCGTAGGCGCCCGACGCCACCGCGTAGACGGCGCCGCGCAACGCCTCGGACCCGGTGGTGCAGTAGTTCTCGACCCGCGTGACCGGCTTGTTGCGCAGCTGCAACGGCCGGGCCAGCGCGATGCCGCTCATGCCGCTCTGGGCCGTGCCGAACCAGTAGGCGTCGACGTCCTCCTTGGACACGCCGGCCGACGCGAAGGCCTCGGTGCTGGCGTCGACGATCAGGTCGTCGAGGCCCTTGTCCCACAGCTCGGCGAACTTGGTGCAGCCCATGCCGACGATGGCGACCTTGTCGCGGATGCCGTGTGAGCCCATCAGGCCGCTCCTCCCGGGCGCACCGGGCGCGCCTTCCAGAAGTAGTCATGGATGCCGTCGGCGCTGAACAGCCGGCGGAACGTCATCTCGACCCGGCTGCCGGCGCGGATCTCGTCCGGGTCGGCGTCGGTCAGCTCGACCGGGTACCGCCCGCCGCCGTCGAAGTCCACCACGGCGAACACGATGGGCGGGCTGGGCGAGTAGGCCAGGCGGTCGATGGTGGAGGTGACCACGGTGCCGGTGGCGTCGGCCATGGCGACCGGTTCCATGTCGTCGACGGCACCGCCCTCCATGGAGACGCGCGAGGGCGGCAGGTGGACGGCGCCCGAGCTGCGGTCCTTCGACCCGACGAAGCCGAACTTCCACTCCTCGTTGCGGTAGGCCGCCGTGCTCGACACCCGGGCCGGCTCGGGGCGACGGGGCGGCTCGGGCTGGAGCTGGCCCCGCCAGGCCAGGAACTTGGCGTAGGGGAGGGGCGCCCCGTTGGCGACCTGATCGGCGACGGGGCGGGTCGGGCGCCACCCCGCCAGCGCGTCGGTCGTACGCAGGACGACGGCGTCGGCACCGTCGGCCAGGTGCAGCGCCACCACGGTCGTCCCCGCCGGCGCGCCGGCGGCCGCCATCGACTCCAGGGCGCCGGCGAGCACCAGGAGCGGGTGGGCCGTGCCGCTCTGCCCGACGCTCGACGTCAGGTCGTCGACCACCACGGGGTCACCCAGACCCAGCTTCTTGACCAGCCCGGAGACGGCTCGTCCGTGCATGCCGGTCACCACCAGGCGGCCGACGTCAGCGGCCTCCAGACCGGCGGATTTCAGGGCTCTGGCCAGGGCATCTTGGCCCAGAGCCAGGTAGCGGTTCTCACCGAACCGCTCCTCCCACAGCTTGGAGGTGCGGTCGCCCGGCGCCCGCCAACGGTCGGTGAATTCGTCCGTGGCCGAGGCGGTGGCCAGGAGCTCGGCCAGGACTCCGGGCCCCTCTCCGACGAGCGCGGCGGCCCCGGCATCGCCGCCGGAGGACTCGTCGGCACTGGTGGGAAGGCCGTCCCTCATGTCCCCGGCGACCACCAGGTTGACCCCGCTGCCCCGGAGCGCGGCAATTAGGCAGCCCACCCCAGAGCGCAATGCACCCCCGAAGTCGTAGGCACCGACGTCGCCTGGCAGGCGCAAGGCCGCCGCCACTGCCGCTGCGTTGGTCTTGTCGAGGTACGCAGGCACGGAGGTGGCGAACCAGAGGGCGTCAGGGGTGTGGCCCGGCGCCGAGCGGAGGGCCAACCTGGCCGCCTCGACCCCGAGAGTCGTGGTGTCTTCGTCGTGGGACGCCACGGCGCGGGTGCCCTTCCCGCCTCCGCTGCCCATGAAGGACGCAATGTCCGCCCGGGTGAGCCGCCGATAGGGCACGTATCCCGCCACGCTGATGATGCCTCGCACGGCGGACGAGCCTAACGGGTGCCCGAAGGCCGTCTGACGGGTCGTCAGGACCACCCCGACCAGGTGCAGCGGGCAGACTGTCCGCATGGCGGACCTGCCGATCCCCGATCCACCGGACCTGCCGCTGCGGGGTCCCGGGGCGTCGACAGAGCGCGTGGCCGACGCGGACCGGGACCGCATCGTCACCCAGCTGCGCGAGCACGTGGTCGAGGGCAGGTTGACCCTCGACGAGTTCTCGGAACGGGTCGGGCTGGCCCTCGAGGCCCGGACCCGAGGGGACCTCGAGGTGGTCATGGTCGACCTCCCACCGGTTCGGCCGCCCAGCCAGCCCTTGCCCGAGGCCGTATCCGGACCGGCCCGGAAGAAGCGGCGGTGGCACGTTGCGGTGATGAGCGGCCACAGCACCAAGGGTCGCTGGCGCATCAGTGGGAAGACGAACGCCGTGGCCGTCATGGGCGGCTGCGACATGGATCTGCGTCGGGCCGAGATCGAGGGGCCCGAAGTCGAGATCACCGCGGTGGCGTTCTGGGGCGGGATCAACATCATCGTCCCGGAGGGCTTCGACGTGGAGCTGCAGGGCTTCTCGTTCATGGGCGGCCGTGACCTGCGGCTGCGCGACGTGCCCATCGTGCGGGGCTCGCCGCGGATCGTGGTGCGCGGCTTCGCCGTCATGGGGGGCATCGACGTGAAGAGCCGCCCTAACCGCTCGGGCAAGCAGCTCGCTCGTGTCGCAGCGCGTGGGGAGCTCGGTGGCGCGGCGGCCGATCCCGCCGAGCTGGCGGCGCTGGGCCAGGACATCCGGCGCCAGTTGCACGGGCCGCGCCGCGAGCAACGGCGCGACCAGCGCGATCGCGAGCGGGCTGACCGCAAGAGCGGAGCCACGAACGCGGAGAGCGCTCTCCCCAGCGACGGCACGGTCACCATCCTCTTCTGCGACATGGTCGACTACGCCGGCATGACCGAGCGTCTCGGTGACCAGGCCTCCCGTGAAGTGCTGCGCGATCACCACCGCATCGTGCGGGACGCCATCGCCCGCCACGGTGGCCGCGAGATCAGCGTCCAGGGAGACGGCTTCATGGTGGCGTTCGGCGGCGTGGCCCGAGCCCTGCGATGCGCCATCGACATCCAGCGCGCCTTCCGTGCCCGCGTCCCGGCCGACGGTGGCGAACCGATAGCGGTGCACGTCGGCATCCACACCGGTGACGCGCTGGACGAGGGCGACGACTACCTCGGCCACACCGTGATCGTCGCCAGCCGGTTGGCCGATGCCGCCGGCGCGGGTGAGATCCTCGTGTCCTCCTTGTCAGAGCAACTCGTCCAAGGGTCGGGAGAGTTCACGTTCGACGGCCACGGCGAGACGCGCCTCAAGGGCATGGAGCGGGCGCAACCCTCCGCCACCCTCGCATGGGCCGACTGAAGAGGTGGACGCCGAGAGGAGTTGGCAAGAGGCCGGCCTCTACGACCCCCTCGACCCGGCCGCGGCCGAGCGACTCGCGCTCCTCGAGTACCTGAGCGGGCGCGGGGCCACCATCGAGCAGATGGTGGAGGCGCACAGGAAGGGGACGCTGCCCGGTGTCGCCGGCGACCTGGTGACCTTGGTTCGGACCGAGACGGTGACGGTGGCCGACCTCGCGGAGCGCAGCGGCTACCCCGTCCAGCGCGTCATGCGCGCGCTGCTCGCCGCCGGCATCCCGGCCGGGCGCGACACCGAGGTCCCCGGCGACCTGGCGTCGTTCATGGCGGCTTTCGAATCGGGGTCGGCGATCCTCGGGGAAGAGGCGATCCTCGCCTTCACGCGGGTCCTGGGGGCCGCCGCGAACAACATCGCCGAGGCGGCCGTCGCGATCTTCTTCGCGGAACTCGGACCCGGGACGGTGCGCCAGGGCCCCGATGAGCTCGCCCGAGCCCGCCTGGCCGAGGCCGCCACGGCCGCCTTCACCGACGTGCCCGGCGTCCTGGCGCTCCTGGTGATGGACGCCTTCGAGCGGGCGCGGCGGCGCGCCGCAGGCCGGTCCTGGCTGGGTCCCGGCCCGCCCGCCGAAGGGGAGGACGAGGGCCCGACCGAGGTGGTCGCGCTGGGCTTCGTCGACCTGGTGGGGTCGACGGCCTGGGCCCAGACGATGAGCCTGCGCGACCAGAACCTGGCCCTCACCCGGTTCGAGTCGGCCGCTTGGACGAGCGCCGTCCTGGCCGGGGGCAGGGTGATCAAGACGATCGGGGACGAGGTCTTCTTTGCCGCGCCCGACGCCGAGGCCGCCTGCCGCATCGGGGTCGAGGTCTGTCGGGCGGCGGCCGACGACGAGGTTCTGCCTCCGGCCCGCGGGGCGGTCGGCGTCGGCCCGGCGACCCCCCGAGAAGGCGACTACTACGGGCCACTGGTGAACCTCCTCGCGCGGCTCGTGAAAACGGGGGCCCCCGGCGAAGTCGTGGTGACCGAGGCGGTGGCGGGGGCCCTCTCGCCCGAACTGTGGTCGCTCCGTCCGCTCAAGCCGGCGGAGCTTCGGGGCATCGAAGAGCCCGTCCGGGCGTTCGTCGCCGAGCGCCGCGAAGCCTCAGGCTGAGACCGCCCGCTTGGCGGATGATGTGCCGGCCCGTCCGATTCTGAGTGGTGTGTGCTCCTTCCGCCCGTCCGGAGGATCGATGTCAGCCCCCGGGAGCGACCTCGGAGGGGGTCGCGGGGCGTGCCCTATGATGTCTGCCTTATCTGACGCACCGTCAGATCCGGCCGTTACATCCAATTGGCCGGCCACGTGGAGGCAGCAATGGAGTTCGAGTTCTCGCCTGAGCAATTGGCCTTCGTGAAGGAGGTCGAGAGCTTTCTCGATGCCAACGACGACCCGGACGTGTTCGACCTGACCAGGGAGAACATGGCCCAGATCGTCGACACGCCCGAGCGGCGTGGCTTCATGGCCTCCCTGGGCGAGCGGGGCTGGCTGGGCATGACCTGGCCCAAGGAGTACGGCGGCTCCGAGGGGGAGGGCGTCTACGAGTACCTGCTGAACGAGCAACTGGCCGGCCGCGGCGGTCCCCAGATCGGCAAGGGCGTCGGCATCGTCGGCAAGACGATCATCCGCCACGGCAACGAGCGGCTGAAGGCGGAGTTCCTCCCGAAGATCCTGCGCAACGAGGTCGAGTTCGCCGTCGGCTACTCCGAGCCCAACGCCGGTTCCGACGCCGCCTCGATGCAGCTCAAGGCCACCCGCGACGACGGCGGCTGGATCCTCAACGGCCAGAAGACCTGGACCACGTCCGCCCACTTCGCCGAGTGGTACTGGGTGGGAGGGCGCACCGACCCCGAGTCCAAGCACGCCGGCATCACGCTCTTCCTCGTGCCCATCGACCAGCCCGGCATCACGGTCAACGCCATCTGGACCATGGGCGACGAGCGCACCAACGAGGTGTTCCTCAACGACGTCTTCGTGCCGGACGACTACGTGGTGGGGGAGGTGGGCCGGGGATTCCAGTACATCTCGGAAGCGCTCGACCTCGAGCGCTTCACCATGTTCACCCTCTCGCCCATCCAACAGCGCTTCGAGTTGCTCGTCGAGTACGTGCGGACGACGGTGCGCGACGGCGTGCCGATGAAGGACGACCCGGTCATCCGCCAGCGCCTGGCCCAGCTCGCCACCCAGCTCGAAGTGGCCCGGGTGATGGGGCTGAAGTTCGTCTTCGAGTCCTCCAAGGGTGGTGCTGCGCCGACGGCGGAGGCATCGGAGTACAAGCTCTTCGCGACCGAGCTCTCCAAGCGCCTCGCCAACGCCTCCATGGACATCGCCGGGCCGGGTTCGCAGCTGCGGGTCAACACGCAGGAGGCACCCATGGCGGGCCGGTCCGAGTCGACCTATCGCTACACCGTGATCGACACCATCGGTGGGGGCGCCTCGGAGATCCAGAAGAACATCATCGCCCGGCGCAAGCTCGGACTGCCGAAGAACTTCTGAGGTGGACGACAAGACGTCTTCAGCGGATGGCCCCCTCGACGGGGTCACTGTGCTCGACCTCTCGACGGTCGGGCCGGCGGCGCGTTGCACTCGGCTGTTGGCCGACTACGGCGCGTTCGTGGTGAAGGTGGGTCCGGTTCCCGCGGCCGACGCCGCGCCGATCGTCCCGCCGTACTTCGCCTACAGCGGGCACCGCGGCATGCGGCGAGCGCTGGTGGACCTGAAGGATGCCGAAGGGCGCGAGGCCTTCCTTTCTCTGGCGGCGACGGCCGACGTGGTGGTGGAGAGCTTCCGGCCCGGTGTGGTCGACCGGCTGGGGATCGGGTACCCGGCGGTGTCGGCTCGCAACCCGCGGGTGGTCTACTGCTCGACCAGTGGCTACGGGCAATCCGGCCCCGCTGCGCAGTGGGCGGGGCACGACATCGACTACCTTGCCGTCGGCGGCTACCTGGCCATGAGCACGCCCGGGGTCGATGGCGCACCACCCTTGCCGGGTGCCACGGTGGCCGACGCCGCGGCGGGTGGCATGCAGGCCGCGCTGGCCATCACCGCGGCGCTGGCGGGCCGGGCCACGACGGGGCGGGGCGCGTATCTCGACGTCTCGGTGGCCGAGGGCGTGTTGTTCTTGACGTCGTTGGCCGTCGACGAGCAGCTGACTTTGGGGGGTGACATCCGACCGGGGCACGACGTGCTGTCGGGGCGGTACGCCTGTTACGGGACCTATGCGGGGTCGGACGGAAAGTGGCTGGCGGTAGGGGCCATCGAGGCGAAGTTCTTCGCCAACCTCTGTGCCGCGCTGGGGTGTCCCGAGCTGGCGGCGTCGCAATTCGACGACGACGTGCAGCCGGCGATCCGGACGGCCTTGGGTGCTGCGTTCGCCACGAGGACCCGGGACGAGTGGGTGGCGGAGCTGGCGGGGGCCGACACCTGCGTGGCCCCCGTACTCGAGATCTCCGAGGTGGCTTCGTACCCGCCGTTCGCCGCCCGGGGGGTCGTCGGGGCGGCATGGCATCCGGTGGAGGGTGTGCTGCCGCAGCTCGTGCCGCTGCTCGCGGGAATGGAGCGGCCCGCCTCCGGGGCGGGGACGCCCGTGCCGCTGCCCGACATGACGAAGACGGACACCGAGCATCTCTTGAAGGAGGCCGGCGTGGACGGCGAGACAGTGGCCCGCTGGGTGACGCGGCAGGTGGTGGCGTGACGGCTGACGCGTCGGCCGAGATGCGTGAGCTGATCGGCAAGGAGCAGTACCACGAGGTCGGCGAGTTCCCGGTCGAGCGCGGTTACGTGTGGACGTCGTGTGCCTCGGTCGAGAACGGCAACGCCCTCTACTGGGACGACGAGGTCGCCGGGGCGCTGACCGCGGGTCCGGTGGCGCCACCGTCCATGGTCTCGGTCTGGTTCCGGCCGCACCACTGGGCCCCGGGGCGGACGGAGGAGGCGCTGCCGCTGCAGGTCCACTTCGACCTGAAGGAGCGCTTCGGCCTGCCCGAAGCGGTGATGACCGACAACACGATCGAGTTCCACACGCCGGTGCGCATGGGCGACGTCCTGCGGACCCACCAGGTGCTGCGCTCGGTCAGCGACGAGAAGACGACAAAGCTCGGGACGGGACGCTTCTGGGTGATCGACGTCGTGTACTCGAACCAGGACGGCGACCTGGTCGCCGTGGAGTCCTACACGGGCTTTGGCTACCGGCGGGGAGTGGCTTCGTGAGCACCGCGCTGCAGCCCCAACGCCTGCTGGTCGACGTCGCGGTCGGCGACGAGCTACCGGTCCTCAATTATGAGGTCACCGCGACGACGGTCGTCCTGGGGGCGCTGGCCACCCGGGACTGGCGCCCGATGCACCACGACAAGGACTTTGCCGTCCACCGCAACGGGACCCGGGACATCTTCTTGAACACCCCCAACCAGGCCGCCTGGTTCGAGCGCTACCTGACGGACTGGAGTGGGCCGCACGGCCGCCTGGCCAGGGTCACGTTTCGCATGAAGGGGTCGGTCTTCCCCGGTGACACCATGTCCCTGCAGGGTGTGGTGGAGTCGACCGAGGTGGACGAGGTCGGCTGCGGCTTCGCGTCCGTGGGGGTGACCCTGTCGGTCGACGGGGACGTCAAGACGACCTGTGCCGCTCGCCTCGCGCTGCCCCGGAGCGCCGACGACAACCCGTGGGCTCGCCGCGGCGACCGGTGGCGACCGTCGCCGTCGCCGTCGTCGTGATTCGTACGCCTCCTTCCATCTGTATGTGCATGTGCCCCCGAGCAGGAAAGAGACTCTGAGTGTTGGACCTTGATTTCGACCAGGAACAGGAGCTGTTGCGCCAGACGGTGCGCGATGTCCTCGACCGCCATTGCCCGCTCGAGGTCGTGCGCGACATGCAGGACGACCCCGTCGGCTATCCGGCGGCGCTGTGGACGCAGCTCGGCGAGCTCGACCTCATCGGGCTGCTGCTGCCCGAGGAGTACGGGGGCTCGGGGATGTCCCTCGTCGAGGGTGTGGCGCTCTACGAGGAGCTCGGGCGCGCCCTGGCCCCGACGCCGCACTTCGTGAGCGCGGTGATGAGTGGGGGTGTATTGGCCGCCGCCGGGAGCGACGCCCAGAAGGAGCGGTGGTTGCGGGCCGTGGCCTCCGGTGAGGAGATCGTCACCCCGGCGTGGCTCGAGCCCGAGAACGGGTTCTCTCCGCTCGGCGTGGCGGCACGGGCCGAGGTCGAGGGCTCGGGATTCCGGCTCAATGGGGTGAAGCGTCACGTTGCCTTCGCCGCGGCCGCCGACCGCCTCGTCGTGCTGGCCCGGACCGGCGACGCGCCCGAGGCCGTCGACTTGTTCCTCGTCGACGCAGCGGCGAGCGGGGTGGCGTTGCACCAGCAGTTCAGCATCTCGTCCGACACGCAGTACGAGGTCACGCTCAGCGACGTGGCGGTCGGCGCGGAGGACCGCATCGGGCCGGCTGGGAGTGGGTGGGCCACCTGGCAGGACGTGCTCGAGCCCGCGCTCGTACTCCTGGCCGCCCAGGCCGTCGGTGGTGCGCGCTACGCCCTCGAGATCACGACGCAGTACGCCAAGGACCGTCACCAGTTCGACAAACCACTCGGTGCGTTCCAGGCGCTGGCCCACTACCTCGCCGATGCCGTCACCACTCTCGACGGGGCCGAGCAGCTCGTGCACGAGGCGGCCTGGGCCGGCGCGTCCGGCCGGTCCCTCGCCTCGTTGGCGCCAATGGCCAAGCTCTTCGCGTGCTCGACCTTCCGCGACATCACGGCCATGGCCCAGCAGCTCTTCGGTGGCATCGGGTTCACGCTCGACTTCGACATCCAGCTGTACTTCCGGCGGGCCAAGCAGCAGCAGCTGATGTGGGCCAACGACCGCACCCTCGAGGACGCTGTGGCGGGTGCTCTGTTCGACTGATCCGGCCGGCTGCTCTTCGTTACCCCGCAATGGATGCTCCGGTTCGGGTCAGAGGGTCGAAAGCGTCAGACGGCGTTGATGGGGACCGCGTCCAGCAGGTCCGTGACGCCCACGGAATCGCCCCATGACGGCGGGGGCGAGCAAGCCCCGCCAATGGTGCCCGATGGAGCCCGTCCGGGTTCACGGTGGCATGGTTCTGGCCTCCGGTCCAACCGGTGGCGGGTGGTCTCGGTCAATCCTGAGGGCTGAGCGCTCCTGGCTCTGGCTCAGGGTCTCAGCACCAGGGGATGTTTCTGTAACTATAAACGAGTTCGTTTAGAGTTGCGATCCACATCCACCCGGCTCAGGGTCACAGAAACCGAGGAACCCTTGGAAACCGTGACACTATAAACGAGTTCGTTTATAGTGTCTGGACCAATCCTCCCCCTGTTGGGCCGTGAGTCAGCCGCACCCGTACCGGCTCTTGTACGGACCGCCGTTCCCTGCCTACGACACGCACGCGGACGGCTCATCGAGGCCGCGCAAAAGACCATGGACATCCTGGTCACATCTCGCCTGCCGGTCGTGAGACCACGTCCCGAGCACTTGGTGGGACCCTCGCAGCGCAACTCTCGGACTGGACGCTGCACCATCACCTCAACGTTGAACCCAAGGTAGCTCTCTTTGCGATCCAGACCTGGCTTCGGCTCCACGGGTTCGTCAGTCTCGAGATTGCAGGCAACTTCGTGTCCACAGGCATCGACCCCGATCCTGTGTTTCGAGATCGAGCTGGCAGCTATCGCGAACTGACGAAGTCCGTTGACGGGTCGGCACAGGGCGTTCGGGCTCGACCCGGTTGCTAACTTGCTGCGTCCATGGCACGTGACTCGCTGAGCATCGAGGAGGCCCGCCGGGTCGCCCTCTCGGCGCAGGGTCTCCGGGGCGCCCGGGTCACAGCGGGCGGGGTCACCGCGATGGTGCGCCGACTCGGTGCCGTGCAGCTCGACACCATCTCTGTCCTGGCGCGCTCGCACGAGCTGGTGGCCTACGCACGGCAGGGAGCCATCGGGCGGGCCAAGGTGGAGGAGGCCTACTGGGGCCCCAAGAGCGCGACGTTCGAGTACTGGTCCCACGCGGCCTGTGTGCTGCCGCTCGAGGACTGGCCGGCGTACGAGTTCAAGCGACGGAGCCGGCGCGCCAAGGGCAGGCGCTGGCACACGTTGGAGGACCGGGACAAGACCTGCGGCGAAGTGCTGGCCCGCCTACGGGCCGATGGACCGCTGACCGCCAATGAGCTCGGTGGGGCCAAGAAGGGCGGGCCGTGGTGGGACTGGTCGGAGGTCAAGATCGCCGCAGAGTGGCTGCTCGACATCGGCGAGCTGGTCTGCCGCCAGAGGCGCGGCTTCGCCCGCGTCTACGACCTCGCCGAGCGCGCCCTGACGGCGGATCTGCTGCAGCAGGAGTGGAGTGACGAGGAGTGCGCGGCGCGGTTGGTCGCGGCTGCGGGACGCTCGTTGGGGGTGGCGACGGAGGCCGACCTGGCGGTGTACCACGGCCTGCCGCGCGCTCTGGTGCGTGGCGTGTTGGGTTCGTCCGGGTTGACGGAGGTATCGGTGGCGGGGTGGAAGGAGGCCGCCTTTGCCGATCCCGGCGCGCTCAGCTCGGTGGGCACCCGGATGAGGGGGCGGACGGTGCTGTTGTCCCCGTTCGACTCCCTCCTCTGGTACCGGGAACGGGTGGAGCGCCTCTTCGGCCTGCGGCACCGGCTGGAGGCCTACACCCCGAAAGAGAAGCGCATCTACGGCTACTTCGCCATGCCCGTCTTGGATGGCACCCGCATCGTCGGGCTCGTCGACCCGGGCCGGCGGGGCGAGGTGCTGGTGGCCAAGCAGGTGACGCTGCTGCGTCCCGGTGCCTCGGCAGCGGCGGCGCGGGCGCTGGTTGAGGCGGCGTCCTGGGTCGGCTGCACGGCGTGCGAGGTCGAGCGTGTCGAGCCGGCAACGGCGCGAGCCCATCTCGAGGCGGAACTGGTGACGGGGTTCGCCGGCTGATTGCGTATGTGGCTGATTCCCTATGAGGCGGCGCGTTCGGCGATCCGCTCGAACGTGGCGACGTCGCCGCCGTAGGGCCCTGTCTGGTCCGGATGGTGCAGCACGAACTGGTCGAAGCCGAGCTCGACGTACGGGCCGACGATGTCGTCGTACTGGTCGAGCGAGGTGATGACGGGTTCGGTCGGCGTCCACAAGAGCACTTTGTCGATGCTCGAGGGGTCCCGGCCGGCGGCGTCGCATGCGCTTTCGAAGAGGGGGAGCTGCCGGCGCACCGCTTCCAGCATGGTCTCGGGCGTGCCCGGGCCGCGCCCGGTGGGTCCGACCGTGACCCAGCTGCTCCCGTGGGTGGCGACAAGTGCGAGGCCCTTGGCCCCGCCGGCAGCGACGGTGAGCGGGAGGGGCCGCTGCAGCGCGCCCGGCGTGCTGGGTGCCTCGGCGGCGGTGTAGTGCGTGGTGGCCATGGACGTCCGTGCCGCGGGCTCGCCGTCCACGATCGGCTGGAGCACCTGGAGGAACTCCGCGAAGCGCGCCAGGCGATCGGCGGGCGTCCACGGTTCCTGCCCGAGCGCCGTCGCATCCGGGCCCTCGCTGCCCGGGCCCAGCCCGAGGTCGAGCCGGCCGCCACTCAGGTCGTCCAGGGCGAGGGCGTCGCGGGCGAGTGTGACCGGGTGGCGGAAGTTCGGCGTGGCGACGAGGGTGCCGAGCCGCACGCGATCGGTCACGGCCGCCGCGGCGGCGAGCACGGGTACCGAGGCGTGCCACGGCCCGTCCGGCATGCCGCCCCAGCGGATGTGGTCGTACGTCCACGCGGTGCAGAACCCGGCGCGGTCCGCCCACTCCCACTGGTGGCGCGCCTCGGCTCCAGCGGTCGGAGGGCAGGATCACGAGGCCGATGCGCATGTCGCTGAACCTATACGTTGTCGCGGTGGCCAACGAGAGGGAGACGAAGCGTTGGAACCACGACCGGTGGGTGGCGTCGTGGCCCGACCGGGAACGGCTGACCGAAGCCCTGTCGCCGTACCTCCTGGAGACCGCTCGATGCGCGGTCCGGCGAGCGGGTGTGCGACATCGGGTGCGGCGGCGGCCTCCTGAGCATCGCGCTCGCCGGCGCCGTCGCGCCCGAGGGACGGGTGGTCGGTCTCGACCTGTCCGTGCCGCTCCTCGAGCTGGCCCGTGACCGGGCGCGCCAGGCCGGCGTGGCGAACGTGGAGTTCGTCGTCGTTGGACGTGCAGACCGGGCGCTTGCGGTCAGGCGCCCTTCGACCTGGCCGTCAGCCAGTTGGGGGTGATGTTCTTCGACGAACCCCTGGTGGCGTTCCGTGCCATCCGCGGCATGCTCGGTGCCGGCGGCCGTCTCGTCTTCGCCTGCTGGCAGGGGGTCGAGCAGAACCCGTGGCACCTCGCGACGGCGCTGCGGGGGCTGATCCCGCCGCCGCCGGTCCCGGCCCCGGGCAAGAGCCCGGTGGGCCCCTTCACCTCGGGGACGACGAGTACGTGCGCGACGTCCTCGGGCGGCGCGGGTTTCGCCGGTGTCGAGAGCAGGGCGCACGAGATCACGGTCCGGGCTCCGGCCAGCGCCGTGGGGGACCGTCTCGTTGCTCCAGTTCATGGGCGTCGCGCCCGAGCGCCTGGACGAGGCGGAGAGCCTGGTCGAGCGCCACCTGGAGCGGTTCGCCGTCGGGCCCGACGAGTACGAGTACCCCCTCGCCTTCCGGGTCTACGAGGCCGTCAACGGCTGATGGCCGGGTACAGCGGGACGCCGCTGCCCAAGAAGCTGGGCATCGTCGAGGGGTCGACCCTGGCCCTCGTCAACGCCCCGCCCGGCGTCATCGACGGTCTGCCGCCGGAGGTGACGGTGAAGCGCCAGGCCCGCGGGAAGGCGGACGTCGTGGTCGCCTTCTTCACCGAGCGCCGCGACTTCGAACGCCGCGTCGAGACCCTGGGCCGGATGATCTACCCGTCCGGGGGACTGTGGGTGGCCTGGCCCAAGCGCTCCTCGGGCCGGGCGACCACCATGCACGAGCACGTGGTGCGCGAGGTCGCCCTGCCGCTCGGGCTGGTGGACAACAAGGTCTGCGCCATCGACGAGACCTGGTCGGGCCTGCGCGTCGTGTGGCGGCGCGAGCACCGTGCCTAGCCGTATTCAGAGGAAGCCGATTCGCGAGAGCGGCCAGATCCGCATGTCGACCTTGCCGACGATCGTCGACTCGCGGATGGGGCCCCAGTAGCGGCTGTCGCACGACTGGGGCCGGTTGTCGCCCATCACGAAGACATCCCCGGCGGGAATCCGGTAGGCGTGGTGCAGCGAGTAGGCGGCGTTCGACGGTCCCGGGTAGGTGTCGTTGCGGATGTCCGGCGGGAGGTACGGCTCGGGCAGCACGTGCCCGTTGATGTACACGCGGCCGTCGGTCAGCGAAATGATCTCGCCCGGGAACCCGATGACGCGCTTGACGAGATCCGAGACCGTCGGCCCGGCGCAGTCCTCGGTCGGCGGAGTGGAGAACACGACGATGTTGCCGCGGTCGACGCCGTGGAGGTGGTAGCTCAGCTTGTTCACCACGATCCGGTCCCCGATCTGGAGGGTCGGCTCCATGGAGCCCGAGGGGATGGAGTAGGTGGCGACGACGAAGGTGCGCAGCAGGACGGCGACGAGGATGGCGACGACCACGACACCGACCAGCTCCACGATCCAGCGGGTGGAGGACTCCTTGGCCTCGCCATCCGCCTCGGGCCCTGGGTCGTCAGCCGGTTGCTGGTCGACGTCGTCCATGTGGACAAGAAGTATGACGCGGCCTCCGGCGGGGTCGCGCAGCGGGCCTGTCACGCCCCCGGGGCACAATGGGGTTCGTGGTGCGCGCGGTGATCTTCGACTTCTACGGGACCCTGGCCCACTTCGCCGACACGACGGTCTCCAACTACGAGACCGTCTTCGCCGCCCATGGCTACCGGCCGGAGCGCTCCGTCCTCGACAGCTATTTCGCCCGCTACGACGGGGTCGACCACGCGGAGCACTCGGTCAGCGAGGAGGCCTACGAGGCCTGGGTGCGGGCGCGCCTGCGTGACCTGACCGGTGCCTGTGGCGTGCCTGATGCGGACGTCGAGGACCTCATCGACGCCCTGCGCGCGTCGGACCAGGGTCCGATGGTGCCCTATCCCGAGGCAGCGGCGACGCTGTCGTCGCTGCGCGAGGCGGGTCTCGCCATCGGCGTCTGCTCGAACTGGGGCTGGGAGCTCAATGGGTTCCTCGAGGGGGTCGGGCTGCTCCATCTGGTCGACGCCGCCGTGACCTCGGCGCGCGCCGGGGCGCGCAAGCCGCATCCCGGCATCTACGCCTCGTCGATGGCCGCGTTGGGCGTCGACGCGGCGGACGTCGTCTTCGTCGGCGATTCGTGGGAACCCGACGTACGGGGCCCGCGGCGGCTCGGCATGACGGCAGTCCACGTCTGGCGTGTAGAGGAACGGTCGGGGCAGCAGCCGCCGGCGCTCCAGCCGGGCGACCACCGGGTGGGGGAGCTGACGGGCATCGCTCGGGATCGTCCGCGGCGCGCTACACGCCGCGGGGCCGGCGCATGACGAGCGCATCGGGGGTCCAGTCCGGCCATGACGGGCTCCCCACCGCGAAGCCGTGGCTCAGGACCGCCACGGCGCGGGGTCCGACGCGTCGCGTCGTGGACGGTGGTCGTGTCGGCCAGCATGATCGCGTCGGCCGCCAGCGGCCAGAGTCGGCGATGGCGTCCTCGGATCTTGTCCCCGGGCACCGTGTGCCCGCCGCCAGCAACCCGCGGCCACGCGGACAACCGCGAGCCTGTTACGTCGCGTCGGCGCCGACCGGGGGCCGGCCGTTCTCGGCCAGCCCGGCGGCCAGCGTCGCCCGGTCGTCGCCGCTGAGCAGGGTGAACTGGAAGTTCGTCGCAGTGAGGGGCTGCCACCACACCGGGTCGTCGCAGGCCCACGCCTCGGCCCGGAGGCCGACCTTGGTCACCTTCCCCGTGGCCGTCTGGGGGAGCGAGGGCGAGACGCGGACGTAGCGGGGCAGCCACTTGGGACCGAGGTCGGGCTGGGCGGTGAGCCAGTCGGCGAAGGCCTCGGGGTCGAAGGCCTTCCCCGGCACCATCTCGAGCGCCACCATGACCTGGTCGCCCGCACCCGAGGCCGTGTCGGGCACGGGGTAGACGGCCGCGACGGCCAGGTCGGGATGGCGCGAGATGATGGCCTCGACGGGGCCGGCGGCGAAGTTCTCCGAGTCGACGCGCAGCCAGTCCCCGGTGCGGCCGGCGAAGTAGAAGAACCCGTCGGCGTCGACGTATCCCAGGTCGCCCGTCCAGTACCAGCCGCGGCGCAACCGTTCCTGCTCGGCGTCCTCGCGCTGGTAGTAGCCCTCGAAGCTGCCCCGGCCGCTGCGGTTGACCAGCTCGCCGATGGCCGCGCCCGCATTGAGGAGCCGTCCCTCGCCGTCGAACTCCGCCGGCGGGCATTCCTCGCCCGTCTCCGGGCTGATCACGGTGAGGTCGACGCCGTCCACCGGCTTGCCCAGCGCGCCCTTGGGCATGCCGAGCACCGGGTTGATGGCCGCGCCGCCCTCGCTCTGCCCGTAGCCCTCAATCAGGTAGCAGCCGAAGCGGGCGCGGAAGCGGTCGCGGTCGCGCACCGAGGCCTCGGTGCCGAAGGCGCTCTTCAGCGTGTTCTCGGCGTCGTCGGGCCGTTCGGGGGTGGCGAGGATGTAGGCGATCGCCTTGCCCACGTAGCTGAACTTGGTGGCGCCGTACCGGCGCACGTCGTCGAGGAAGGCCGAGGCGCTGAAGCGCGGGCGGACGGCGATGGCCGCGCCCATCAGCACGGTGGGCCCCCACAGCGCCATCAGCGCGTTGCCGTGGAAGAGCGGCATGGGGCAGTAGCAGACGTCGTCGGGCGTGTAGCCGTAGCCGGGTCCCGCCACCTCGGCGATGCCGGCCAGCCGGCCCTGGGTGCAGCGCACCGCCTTGGGCACGCCGGTCGTCCCCGACGTGAAGATGAGGAGGTAGAGCGCGGACTCGTCGATGTCGTCGGCGTGCTCGAATGAGGTCCCGGGCCGCGTCACTGTCCGGCGAATTGCTCCAGGAGGCGGTCGTAGGTGTCGGTGCCGATGACGAGGACCTTGTCCTCGTCCACCCCGAGGTCCAGCCCGTCCAGCAGGGCGGCCCCCTCGGCGTCGGTCACGATCATGGCGCAGTCGGTGGCGCGCACGTCCGCCGCCAGGGCCTCGCCCCGCCGGGTCGGGTTGATCCCGACGATGGCCGCGCCGGCCAGCGCGGCGCCGTTCAGCCAGAAGAGGTACTCGGCGCCGTTGGGGAGGAGCACGCCGACGTGCGGCTTGTCGGTGCCGATCAGCGAGCGGGCCAGCGCCCCCCGTGCCGCGCCCTCCAGGACCGCCTCGCGCCAGGTCCAGCGCCCGTCGCCGTCCATGACCCCGGTGCGATCGTCGGCGGCCCGGGCGGCCAGCATGGCGGCGACGGTCGTCACGACAGGGCCCAGCCGCGGGCCCGGCGTACCAGGGAGCGGTCGATGTCGTCGACCGTCGCCGCGCCGCAGAGATGCATGGTGCGCCGCAGCTCCGACTCGTACCAGCCGAGGAGTTGGGCCACGCCGTCGGCCCCGCCCGTGGCCACCGCCCACAGCGACGGGCGCCCGATCAGGGTCGCCCTTGCCCCGAGCGCCAGCGCCTTCATCACGTCGGGGGCGCGGCGCAGACCGCCGTCGACATAGACCTCGCCTCTCCCGTCGACCGCATCCACCACTTCGGCCAGGATGTCGGCCGTGGCCGGCGCGTCGGCCAGCTGGCGGGCGCCGTGGTTGGACACCACGACGGCGGCCGCGCCGGCCTCCATGCAGCGCACGGCGTCGTCCGCCCGCTGGACGCCCTTGACCACGACGGGCAGATCACTCAGCCCGGCCAGCCACTCGATGTCGTCCGGCGTGAGCGCGGGCTCGAACTCGTTCGTGACCACGGCCATGAACCCACCCTCGCGTGCGCTGTCGGTGCTGTCGCCCGCCAGGTTGGGCAGGGCCAGGTCGTCGGGCAGGTGCATGCCGATGCGCCATTCGCGCAGCCGCAGTCCCGAGACGGGAGCGTCGACCGTCAGGACGAGCGCGCGGTAGCCGTGCGCGGCGGCCCGCCGCACCAGCTCCTCGGTGCGCGCCCGTTCCCGCAGGATGTAGATCTGCATCCAGCGGGCCGCGTCCGGCGCGGCGGCGGCCACGTCCTCGAGCGGGCAGGTGGCCAGGGACGACAGGATGAGCAGGGCCCCGGCGGCGGCGGCGCCCCGGGCCGTGGCCACCTCGCCCTCGGCGTGGGCCAGCCCCTGGATCGCCGTGGGGGCGATGGCCACGGGCGAGCTGACGGGTGTCCCGAGCAAGGTGGTGGCGGGCGAGACCGAGGAGAGCCCGGCGAGCACGTGCGGATGGAGCTGCCAATGGCTCCACGCCTCCACGTTGCCCCGGAGCAGGCGTTCGTCGTCGGCGCCGCCCGCGTAGTAGGCGTAGGCCATCTCCCCGATGGCGTGGCGGGCGTCGCGCTCGAGGTCGTCCAGGGAGAGGTCGGTGACCAGGGGGGCCGCGCCGCGCAGCCGGACAGGGTTGTGCCCCGCGGCATCGGTGCTGGCAGGATGAGCGGGCACGGGCCGCATGGTAGGCGCGCTCGAACTCGTGGACAGCCGGAGGTGTGGTGCGATTCTCGTATGCCGAGTCGATGACGGATCCGTCGTACTACGTCCCCCTGGCCCGGGCGGCCGAGGCGGCGGGCTACGACTCCATGGTCGTGCCCGACAGCATCTGTTACCCCGAGGTGTCCGACACCACCTACCCCTTCAACCCCGACGGGACGCGGGAGTTCCTCGAGGACAAACCCTTCCTGGAGCCGTTCTCGCTCATCCCCGCCATGGGGGCGGTGACCGAGCGCCTGCGCTTCGTGACCTTCGTGGTCAAGCTGCCGATCCGCCAGCCGGTGCTCATCACCAAGCAGGTCAGCTCGACCGCCGTGCTGACCGACAACCGCCTGCTGCTCGGCGTCGGCACCAGTCCGTGGCCCGAGGACTACGAGATCTGCGGCGTGCCCTGGGAGCGTCGGGGCAGGCGCATGGACGAGGAGATCGCCATCATGCGCGGGCTCATGGCCGGCGGCTACTTCGAGTTCCACGGCGAGGTCTTCGACGTGCCCTCCATCAAGATGTGCCCGACGCCGAGCCTTCCCGTGCCGATCCTGATCGGCGGCCACCACGAGGCCGCCCTGAAGCGAGCGGCCATCGACGGGGACGGCTGGTTGCACGGCGGAGGAGATCCCGCCGACCTCCCCGGTTTGCTGGCCCGCCTCGCCGAGCTGCGCCGGGAGCACGGCACGGAGAGCAAGCCGTTCGAGGTCCACGTGATCTCGCTCGACGCGTACACGCCCGACGGCGTGCGCCGGCTCGAAGAGCTCGGCGTCACCGACGTGATCGTCGGCTTCCGCTGGCCCTACGGCGTGGAGCAGGACACCGAGCCGCTGACGACGAAGGTCGACAACCTGCAGCGCTTCGCCGACGACGTCATCGCCAAGGTCAGCTGAGAGGGAGGGACATGACCGACGCACCACCGACCGCCCGCGAGCTCGGGATCCGCTCCCGGGCCGCGGTGACCGCCGGCGACCGGGAGGGCTGGCTCAGCCTCTTCGCCGACGACGCCTTCGTGCAGGACCCCATCGGGCCTTCGGCGTTCGACCCCGAGGGCAAGGGGCACCACGGCCGCGATGCCATCGCCGCCTTCTACGACACCGTCATCGCGTCGAGCGAGGCCATCACGTTCGAGATCACCGAGTCCTACCTGTGCGGCGACGAGGTGGCCGACGTCGGCATCATCCGCACCACGCTGGCGGGCGGCACGCACCAGGCCATCGTCCACGGCGTCTACACCTATCGGACGGACGGCGCCGGCAAGATCGCCTCGCTCCGCGCCTACTGGGAGTTCGACGGGCTCGAGATGGTGGAAGTCGGGCGTTGAGCGGCACCGTGCGCGTCCTGGTCCGCGAGGGTCTCTTCACCGACGGTGACCCGCCCGCGCTGCTGGGCACCCGCTGCGGCGCCTGCGGCCGCGTTCACTTCCCCCGGGCCGACGCCTGCACCTACTGCGCCACCGAGGACCCCGAACCGATTCAGCTCTCACGTCAGGGTTCGCTGTGGGCGTGGACCGCCGTCACGGCACCCCCACCCGGCTACCAGGGTGCGGTGCCCTTCGGCATCGGCGTGGTGGAGCTGCCCGAGGGCGTGCGCGTCATCACCCGCCTGACCGAGAGCGACCCGGGCGCCCTTGCCCTGGGTCAGCCCATGGAGCTGCGCATCGTGCCGCTGCACCGCGACGAGGACGGGAACGACGTGGTCACCTATGCCTTTGCACCGGCGGGCTCGTCGTGAGCGGCGTCACCGTCACCGTCGCCGGCGTCGGGCTGCACCCCTTCGGCCGCTTCGACGGCGTGTCCACCACTGACATGGGCGTCGTGGCCGTGCGCGCCGCGCTGCGCGAGGCGGGCGTGGGCAAGGGCGGCTTCCAGGCCGCCTTCTGCGGGACGGCGTACGGCGGGGTGGCGACGGGGCACAAGGTGCTGAGCCGGCTCGGCATGACCGGGATGCCGATCGTCGACGTGGAGGCGGGCTGCGCCAGCGGGAGCGCCGCGCTCATGCTGGCGGCGGCATCCATCCGGGCCGGGCAGTACGACACCGTCCTCGTCTTCGGCACGGAGAAGATGCCCAGGGGGATCATCCGCTCCTCGTTCTTCGAACCCTGGCAGGAGGAGGCCGGCCTGGCTGCCACGCCGGCCTTCTTCGGGCTGCGGGCGCAGCGGTTGTGCCTCACCTCGGGGGTGACGAAGGACCACCTGGCGCGGGTCGTGGTGAAGAACCGGCGCCACGGGGCGTCCAACCCCGACGCCATGTACCAGAAGGAGACGACCGTCGAGGCGGTGCTGGCCTCGCGCGTCGTGTGCGAGCCGCTGCACCTCTTCATGCTGTGCTCGCCCAACGAGGGCGCCGCCGCGCTGGTGCTGCGCCGGGCGGACCTTTCGTCGGACGCATCGCCCGTCACCCTCGCCGCGGCGGTGCTGCGCTCGCACATCCCCGGTTCCGTCCTGAGTGAGTCCACTCCGTTGGCGGGGCTGGCCGACGACGATGCGCCGGCGCCGACGACGCTGGCGGCCACTGACGCCTATGAGGAGGCGGGCCTCGGCCCGTCCGACCTCCACGTGGTGGAGTGCCAGGACACCGACGCCGCCCGCGAGCTGGGCTCGTGCGAGGAGCTCGGTCTGTGCGAGCCCGGTGGGTCCGCCGCGCTGCTCGATTCGGGCGCCACCGAGTTGGGCGGACGTCTCCCCGTCAACCCGAGCGGGGGGCTGCTCTCCAAGGGCGAACCGCTCGGCGCCTCGGCGCTCGGCCAGGTGGTCGAGCTGGTGCGCCAGCTGCGCGGCGAGTGCGGGGTGCGCCAGGTCGAGGGCGCCAAGGTGGCGCTCTCGCACACGGTGGGCCGGGGCGCCAACGCCGGGATCGTCATCCTGACCCGTTAGCTCGGACCCGCCGGGAAGACTGGTCGGCACGTCACTCGAGATCATCGTGCGCCTGGCCGCTCCGACATCCACCGCCTTCGCTTCCTGGTGAGCACACCCGTCGACGCGGTCGCATTCGTCCTCGGCGCCGCCGTCAGCTTGGGCGCCAGCTGGGTGCTGGTGTCGCGCATCGAGCGGATGGGGAACCGGCTCGGCGTGACCGAGGCCATGCTGGGGCTGATCGCCGCCCTGGCGGCCGACACCCCCGAGATCACGTCGGCCGTCAGCGCGCTGGCCAGCCATCAACACGAGATCGGGTCCAGCGTCGTCGTCGGCTCCAATGTCTTCAACCTCGCGGCGCTTCTCGGCGTCGGCGCCGTGGTCGCCGGCTGGGTGGCACTGCACCGGCGCGTCGTCGTGCTCACCGGGGGCATCTCGCTCTGGATCGCCGCCGCCTGCGTCCTCGTCGTGTTCGGCGACCTTCCCCCGGTCGTCGGGCTGCTGTTGGTCGCCGCGGCGCTCGGCCCGTACGCCTACCTGGCCGGGAGCCGCCGGGCGCGCCGGCCGGGCTCTCGGGTGGGGCGCTGGCTCACCCTGGCCATCCGCGAGGAGGACCTCGAGCTGCACCCCGCGCTGATCCCGGGCTCCAAGCGGTTCGACCTGACCGTGATCGCGGTCGCCCTGGTCGTCGTCGTCGGCGCCTCTGTGGTGATGGAACGCTCCGCGCAGAGCCTGGGGGCCCGGTTCGCCATTCCCGACATCGTCGTGGGCGGGCTCGTCCTGGCCGCGGTGACGAGCCTGCCCAATGCGGTGGCGGCCGTCTACCTCGCCCGACGGGGCCGGGGCACGGCCATGCTCAGCACCGCGCTCAACAGCAACGCCCTCAACGTCGCCGTGGGCCTGCTCCTCCCCGCCGCAGTGGTCGGTCTGGGCACGACCACGAGCCGGGAGGTGCTCGTGGCGCTCTGGTACGCCGGACTGACCGCGGTCGTCCTGCTCCTCGCCTACCGGGACCAGGGCCTGCGCCGTTCCACGGGGATGGTGGTGCTCACGGGCTACGCGCTCTTCGCCGTCGTCCTGGTGGCCACCGGCCTCGGGCACGGCAACTGGCTCTGGTACCTGGGCCCGCCGGCGCTGATCGGCGCGTGGACCCTCGTGCTGCTGCGGGCACCGACGCACCACCCGCCCGCCGAGGAGCCGCCGCCGCTGTCCGGCGACGTCGGCGCGAGCGCCGGCTAACCGAGCCGGCGCAGGACGCCGGGCAGCTCGGTCAGCGTGCGCACCACGGCGTCGGGTGGCGGGCCGTCCCCGGGGAAGGGCACGGAGCCGTCGCGGTCGATCCACACCGAGCGCCAGCCGGCGCCGTGCGCGCCGGCCACGTCGTTGACCGGGTGGTCGCCCACGAGCACGCACACCTCGGGCCCGACGCCGAGCTCGCGCTCGACCACCTCGAAGATCCCCTTGTCGGGCTTGGCCACGCGGTGGTCCTGCGCGAAGACGACCGTCTCGAAGTAGCCGGCCAGGCCGACCGTCTCGGGTAGCCGGCTCCCGTTGGAGAGCAGACCCAGCCGGTAGTCGGCCCGCAGGGCGTCGAGACCGGGGATGGTGTCGGGGAAGAGGGCGGCCTCGCGGTCTCGATGGGCGAAGTACGAGTCGCTCAGTTGGCGCGCCAGGACCTCGTCGGCGGCCTCGTCCCCGCCGTCGGCGGCGCGGCGGCGCTGCAGGGTGCGGGTGAAGCCGTGCACGCGCAGCTCGGCGAGCGACCACACGTCGGGCATCTCCTCCGCCACGGCGGCCCGGTCGGCCTGCAGGTCCTCCCACGACAGTGCGTCGGCGAAGGGGCCGGGCCGGGCGGCGCGCAGCTCGGCGGCGGTGGCGATCAGCGCGTCGCGCATGACGCGCTCGAAGTCCCACAGTGTCTGGTCCCCGTCGAAGAGGACGGCCTGCATCACGGGGCGACCAGGACCACCTTGCCGAACTTGGCACCGGCGCCGAAGCGGTCGTAGGCGGCCTGCGCCTCGGGCAACGGGAAGGTCTCGCACACCGGGATCCGGAGCCGCCCGGCCACCAGGGCCGGCAGCACGTGCGCCGCCACGTCCGCGGCGACCTCCGCCTTCTCCTTCCGGCTGCGGGCGCGCAGGGTGGAGCCGCCGATGCGCGCCCGCTTCTGCATGAGCGTCATGAGCTCCACCTCCATGTGCCCTCCACCGCCGACCCCGATCACCACCACGCGGGACCACGGGGCCAGGTGCGGCAGCACGTTGGTCAGGCTGGGCGCGCCGACCAGCTCGAGCACGACGTCATAGGGCGCGTGGTCCGCCTCGTCGCCCGGGGCGATGACGTTCTGGGCGCCGAGTGCGGCGACCGCGTCGTGGCGGGCCGGGTCGCGCACGGTGGCGGTCACGGTGGCGCCGGCTTGCGTCGCCAGCTGCACGCCGGCGGTCCCGACGCCGCCCGCGGCACCGCTCACCAGCACGCGCTCGCCCATCTGGAGCCCGGCCTGGCGGAAGAGGGCGTCGTAGGCGGTGGTGAAGACCTCGGGGAAGCCGCCGGCCTCGGTCCAGGCCAGCGCGTCGGGCACGGCCAGCGCGTGCGTCTCGTCCACCAGGGCCAGGGTGGCCTGCGCCCCGCCGCCGACCACCGCCATGACCCGATCGCCGGGGGAGTAGAGCGTCACCTGCCTCCCCACTGCCGCCACCTCGCCGGCGAACTCCATGCCCGGGATGTCCGCGGGCCAGCCGGGCGGCGCTGGATAGAAGCCCGCCCGTCTGCACCAGGTCCGCCGCATTCAACCCGGCCGCCCGCACCGACACCAGGAGCTCGGTGTCGCCCGGAGCGGGGTCGTCGCGCTGCTCCCAGTACAGCTGGCCGTCCCGGATCACGGTGGCGTGCACGCCGGCCACCCTACGCGGGCCCGGGCACGCGGCCACCGGTCCCCGGTAGGGTCACCCTCATGGCTCTCTACGACATCCCAATCCACACGCTCCAGGGCGACGACGCCAAGCTCGGTGACTACGAGGGCAAGACGCTGCTGCTGGTCAACGTGGCCTCCAAGTGCGGCCTCACCCCCCAGTACGAGGGCCTCGAGCGCCTGCAGAAGACGTACGGCGACCGCGGCTTCTCGGTCATCGGCTTCCCGTGCAACCAGTTCATGGGCCAGGAGCCCGGCACGTCCGAGGAGATCGCGCAGTTCTGCTCGGCGACCTACGGCGTGACCTTCCCGCTCATGGAGAAGATCGAGGTGAACGGCGAGGGGCGCCACCCCATCTACGCCGAGCTGACGGAGAAGGAGGACGCCGAGGGCGCCGCCGGCGACATCACGTGGAACTTCGAGAAGTTCCTCGTGTCGCCCAAGGGCGACGTCGTGGCGCGCTACCGGCCCCAGGTGGAGCCGGAGGACGCGAGCGTCGTGTCCGACATCGAGGCGCAGCTGACCGCTTGACCCTCAGCGCTTGACTTCATCGCACCCCGTTCCGGCGGGGTTCACCGCGTCCATCTTCGACATGGACGGGCTCCTCATCGACTCCGAGATCCTCTGGCACGAGGCCGAGATCGAGATCCTCGGTGGTCTCGGCGTGCCGCTGGCCGTCGACGGCTGCCGCTCGACCAAGGGCATGTTCGTGGGCGAGGTCACCGCGCACTGGTACGCGCTGCACCCGTGGCCGGGCGCCACGCCGACCCCCGACGAGGTGGCGGTGGCCATCGTCGACCGGGTGATCGAGCTGATCGTGACCAAGGGCGTGCTCAAGCCGGGGGCCGAGCACGCCATCGACCTGTGTCGCGACCGCGGGTTGCTGCTGGCGGTGGCCTCGTCGTCGCAGTACCGGCTCATCGACGCCGCGCTGGCGCACTTCGGCCTGCGTGACCGCTTCGAGCTCGTGCACTCGGCCGAGGACGAGGAATACGGCAAGCCGCACCCGGCGGTCTTCCTCACCGCGGCGGGCAAGCTGGGCGCCCCGCCCCGCCGCTGCCTCGTGTGGGAGGACGCGCCGGCCGGCGTGCTGGCGGCCAAGGCCTCGTCCATGACGTGCATCGCCGTGCCCGAGCCCGGCGAGGAGGAGCACCCGGCCTTCGGCCTGGCCGACCTCGTCGTGGGCTCGCTGCTCGATGTGTCCGGTGCTTCGCTCGACGCCTTGGAGCACGCCGGCTGACGCTCGCGGGGTAGGTGTGGTCCGCGAGCTCAGAGCT
>CAWIYI010000016.1:0-27684 GCA_963840245.1 uncultured Acidimicrobiaceae bacterium | reverse complement strand
GCCGTTGGCTTTCCCCGACGTGGCCTTCATGACCTGCCCGATGAAGAACTGTATGACCTTGTCGTCGCCCTCGATGAAGCGCGCCCACTCGTCGGCATGTGCACCGATGACCTCGTCGAGCACCGCCCCAAGGGTGTCCGACCCGAGGGCCTCGAATCCCATCTCCTTGGCCAAGGCTGCCGGGTCTCCTCCACCCCGCTCGAGGAGCGCAACCAGCACCGTCTTGGATTGGGTCGCGGACAGCTGGCCCCCCGCTTCCATGGTGAGCAGGGAAGCGAACGACCCGGCGTCGAGGTCCAGTGCCGCCTCGCCCTGCGCGGCGACCTCGTTGGCGGCCCGGGCGAGTGCCAGGGCCACCGGCGCGCCGGCGTCGGCGGCCGCCGTCACCAACGAGTCGAGCCCTAGGTCGACGACGGCGTGAATCTGGTCCACTTGCGCGTCGCTCGGCGCTCCGCCGAGTGCGGCAACGAGAACGGCCCGCCGGTCCGCCGGCATCGGGCCCAACCCGGCCCGGACCCGCTCCTGCCACGCCCTGTCGGGTGCCAGGGGCACCAGATCGGGCTCGGGGAAGTAGCGGTAGTCGTTGGCCTCCTCTTTGGAGCGCATCGAATCCGTGCGCCCCGCCGACTCGTCCCAGTGGCGGGTCTCCTGGGTGACGGAGCCACCGGACTCGAGGAGGCCGATCTGGCGCGCCGCCTCGTACTCGATCGCCCGTCCCAGCGAGCGCAGGGAGTTCAGGTTCTTGATCTCGCAACGGGTGCCGAAGGCGTCGGTGCCGACGGGGCGGACCGACACGTTGGCGTCCACGCGCATCGATCCCTCCTCCATCCGCCCGTCGGAGGCGCCGGTCGCCACGAGGATCCCGCGCAGTTCGCTGGCGTAGGCCCGCGCCTGCGCCACCGTGCGGATGTCCGGCTCACTGACGATCTCGACGAGCGGGACGCCGGAGCGGTTGTAGTCGACCAACGCATGCAGGGCCGCGTTGATGCGGCCGCTCGCGCCGACGTGCGTGAGCTTGCCCGTGTCCTCCTCCATATGGGCCCGCGTCACGCCGACGTGGAACCCGTCGGGCAGCTCCAGCCACCCACCCGTGTTGAGCGGGAGGTCATATTGGCTTATCTGATAGTCCTTGGCCTGGTCCGGATAGAAGTAGTTCTTCCGGGCGAACACGGACGGCCGGATCTCACAGTGCAGGGCGGCGCCGATCCGCATGGCCAGCTCCACCGCCTGTTCGTTGAGCACGGGCAACGAACCGGGCAATCCCAGGCAGGTCGGACAGATGTTGACGTTGGGCTCGTCGCCGAACGCGTTGCGGCATCCGCAGAAGAGTTTCGTGGCGGTGGCCAGCTCAGAATGGACCTCGAGCCCGACCACGAGCTCCCAGTCCGCGTTCACGATCCCACTCCGTTCGGAGCGTGCGCCTCGACCACCCGGGCCACGCGGAACAGCAGAGCCTCCTGCAGTGCCGGCGCCAGCACCTGCACGCCGACCGGCAGCCCGTCGGTGCCGCGGCCGAAGGGCACCGAGACGGCCGGGTGCCCCGACAGGTTGGAGGGGATGGTGCAGACGTCGTTCATGTACATCGCCATCGGGTCGTCCACCTTCGCCCCGAGGTCGAAGGCGGTCGTCGGCGCGGTGGCGCCGAGGAGGACGTCGAACGACTCGTAGGCCCGGTCGAACGCCTGCATCACGAGCGTGCGGACCCTTTGGGCCTGCGCGTAGTAGGCGTCGTAATAACCGGCCGACAGCGCATACGTGCCCAGCATGATCCGGCGCTTGACCTCGGCGCCGAATCCCTCCGTGCGGGTCGCCGTGTTCATGGCGGCTGCGTCCTCGCCATCGACGCGCAGGCCGTAGCGCACGCCGTCGTAGCGGGCGAGGTTGGACGAGGCCTCCGCCGGGGCGATCAGGTAGTAGGCCGAGAGCCCGTAGCCGAACTCCGGCACGGAGACCTCCTCCACCTTGGCGCCGGCCGCGGCCAGCGCTTCGGCCGCCTCCTGCACCCGCGCCACCACGTCGGGCGCGCAGCCATCGACGAGATCGCGGCAGAGCCCGACCTTGATGCCCTCCGCCCCATCGTGCACGGTGCCGAGCGTCGGCTCGGGCAACGACGGCAACGAGGTGCTGTCGAGTGGGTCGTGCCCGGCCAGGACGTCGAAGAGCAGTGCGGCGTCCTCCACCGTGGTGGCGAACGGGCCGATCTGGTCGAGCGAACTGGCGAAGGCCACCAACCCGTACCGGGACACGCGACCGTAGGTGGGCTTCATCCCGACCACCCCGCACAGGGCGGCGGGCTGGCGGATGGAGCCGCCGGTGTCCGAGCCCAGGCCGAGCGGCGTGAGGCCGGCCGCCACCGCTGCGGCGGAACCACCGCTGCTGCCACCCGGAACCGTGCTGGTGTCGCGCGGGTTGCGCGTCGGTCCGAAGGCCGAGTTCTCCGTCGAGCTGCCCATGGCGAACTCGTCCATGTTCGTCTTGCCGAGTGCGATGGCCCCGGCATTGCGCAGCGCCTCCACGACGGTGGCGTCGTAGGGCGGGCGCCAGCCGGCCAGGATCCTGGAGCCGCACGTGGTGACGGATCCCCGCGTGCACAGATTGTCCTTCAGCGCCACGGGCACTCCCGCCAGCGGCCCCGGATCGCGCCCGGCGGCCACGGCCGCGTCGACGGCGTCGGCACCGGCCCGCGCCTCGTCGGCGAGGAGGCTGAGGAAGGCGTGGAGCTCGCCGTCACGCGACGCCACCGCGGCGAGGGCCTCTTCGACGACCTCGCGGGCCGAGCGCTGCCCGGAGCGGACGGCGGCGGCCAGGGTCAGCGCGGTGCTCACGGCGCCTCCCCACCGATACGGGGCACGCGGAAGCGATGATCCTCCACGGCGGGGGCGACAGCCAGCACCTCGTCGCGGTCGAGGCTGGGACGGGGCTCGTCGGCGCGCAACACGTTTCCGAGGGCGATCGGGTGCGACGACGGCTCCAGGTGCGACAGGTCGAGCGACGCGACGTCGGCGGCGTGATTGAGCACGGTCCGCAGCTGCTCGGTGAAGAGCTCGACCTCCTCGTCACTCAGATCCAACCGGGCCAGGTGTGCGACGTGGACCACGTCCTCCCGGCTCAGCCCCGTCGTGTGGCCGGGGTCGTCGGTCACGGGCGCGGCGGGAGCACGCCGGTCACGAACTCGACGGTGCGCGCCTCGATCTCGTCCTTGTCCCAGTCCAGCGTCGCCACGTGGTAGCTCCGTTCGAGCATGACCTGCTCGACCGGCCCCTTGGCGCGGGCCACCAGGTTCTCGCTCGACACGGGGTCGACCACGTGGTCCTGCACGCTGGTGAACACGAGGACGGGACAGGTGACCGACTCGAGCTCCCTCTCGACCTCGGTCGCGGCGGCGAACAGCGAGAGCGTGGCGCGCAGTGGGAGGCCGGGGTACGCCGCCTCGACTGCGCCCTCCATCGCGATGTCGGACCCGATGCCGGGCGCCACCTCGTCGCCACCGTCGATCATCGCCTGCAGGAAGGCCAAGGTGTCGGCGTCGGGCGGTGCGAGCAGCGGGTTGACCACCGCGATGGCGGCGATCTCGGGATGACGCTCCGCCAGCCAGACGCTCAACATGCCGCCCATGGACAGGCCCACGACCACCACCCCGTCGCTGCGGGCGGCCAGCTCGGTGTAGGCCGCTTCGGCCGCCTCGGACCAGTCCTCCCACGTCGTCGAGAGCATGTCCTCGATCTGGGTGCCGTGGCCCGGCAGCAGCGGCATCTCGACGGTCAACCCCGCGTCGGCCAGCGCCAGCGCCAGGCCGCGCATGGACTGGGGGTTGCCGGTGAACCCGTGCAGCACGAGTGCGCCGCGGGTGTCGCCTGTCGTGGAATAGGGCTCGGCACCGGGGATGATGGAGGCGCTCACGGACCGGCAGCCTACCGGCGAGACGAGTAGGGTTCCGGCGCCAGATGGCTCCGGCCGGGGCGACCGAGGGTCCTGTACCGCGATGAGACCGAAGGAGCACGCAATGCCGTCGTACCCGTTCCTCAGCGACGAATGGCTGGACGAAGCCCGCAAGATCCGCGCCGAGTACGAGGGTAAGACCGCTCCCGTCCCTCACGCCGTACGTATGAACCTGGTCGTGACGGCGGTCCCCTTCTCCGACGACGACATTCTCGCCCACCTGGACACCTCGGAAGGTGAGCTCGTGCTCGACACCGGTCACCTCGAGAACCAGGACCTCAAGGTCACCGTGGACTACGACACGGCCAAGGCGATCCTCATCGAGGGCAACCCCCAGGCCGGCATGCAGGCCTTCATGGCCGGCAAGGTGAAGGTCGAAGGCGACATGGCCAAGCTGATGGCCCTGCAGTCGGCCCCGGCGGCCAGCGACCCCAACGCGGCGGAGATGGCCACGAGGTTGCGCGACATCACCGAGTGATCAGGTCGGGTCGGCCACCATCTGCGCGGCCCGCACGTCACGGGGCAGTGACCGCATGAACAGTGCGCAGCACAACCGCCAGCGCGGCGACGCCGGCGCCGACCCAGAACGGGACGCTGAAGCTGTGGAGCAGCGCGGCGCTGTGCTGCACGTCGCTCAGGCCCGAACGCCGGGCGATCGACTCCTGGATGGTCAGGACCGCCTGGATCCCCGCCACCTCGCCCACCTGGGCGGCCAGGAGTTGCGCCGCGCTCATCACGCCGTACTCCGACGCCGCCAGCTCATTGGACATGGTCGCCGAGGTGGCCGGCATGGCCACGCCCATCCCGAGACCCGAGAGGGCGAGCGCGACCAGGATGATGAACAGCCCGGCCGACGGGCGCAGGGTGGCGAACAACACCATGGAGAGCAGGAGCGAGCCGGTTCCGAAGAGCGTGGCCGTCCTCTCCCCCGTCCGCACCGTCATGTAGCCGGCGATCGGCGCGCTGATGGCGAACAGGAGAGGTCTGGCCACCGAGATGAACCCCACCTGGGACACGCTGTAGCCGTAGACCTGCTCCATGAGGAGCGGGAACAGGAAGAACCCCCCGAAGTAGGCGAAGCTCGAGAAGGTCTTGGCCCCCATGGGGAACATGAAGTTGCGGCGACGCCAGTAGGTCGTCGGTATGAGCGGGGTGGCGAAGGTCATCTCGCGCCGGATGAACACGATCGTCAGCACGACCGCGAAGACGCCGCACGTGATCACGGCGGGCGAGGTCCAGCCGGCGATCGGGCCGATGCTCAGCACCAGCATGGCGGCCGTGACGGACCCGGCCAGGCTCCAGCTCCCCACCCAGTCCATGCCCTCCCAGACCCGGGAGCGCGGCTCCCGCCGGGGAGAGCCGTCACCGCCCGGGCCGCCGGACTCCGACACCACGTCCTCGCGGTGGGCCCGCCGGTCCGACGGCAACAGGAGGGCCACGACCACCGAGGCGATGACCAAGAGCACGAGCTGCCCCCAGAACAGCGTCCGCCACCCGAAGTACTGGATCACCGGGGACCCCAGGGTGACGCCCAACACCGGCCCTCCCGCGCCCACCAGCGACCACCAGCCGAGCGCCTTGACCCGGTCCTGCCGCGAGAACAGCTCCAAGATGATCGCCATCGACGCCGTCCCGGTGGCGGCGCCCTGCACCCCGTCGAGCGCGCGCGCGAACAGGAGCATCCCGACGTTGGGCGCCGTCGCCGTGAGGATCGCGCTGACCATGGCCCCGATGAGGCCGAACTGGTAGAGCCGGCGATGGCCGAAGAGGTCTCCGGCCTTCCCGAAGAACGGGGCGGCGACGCCAAAGGCGAGCAACGGTCCGGTCGAGGCCCAGGCGAGGACGGAGAAGTTGGTGTCGAAGTCCGCCTTGACCGTGGGCAGGGCGACGACGAAGACGGTGAAGGTGATGTTGAGGGAGAGCAACCCGGCCAGGAGCGCCACCAGGGCCCACCACTGGTAGCGGGGACTGCGGACGGCCCGTCTCGAGACGCGTTGGTGAAGGAGGACGAACCAGTTCGTCTCGACGGATCCATCCGCCCCCATCGTGCCCATCGCCCCACCGCCGGGGTCGAATTTCGGGTCGAGAAGGACGTCGGTCTGCTCGTCGCCGGGCTCCTCCACCTGGGACACCCTAGGTGCCTGCTCACGGTCGACTCCCAGCCGCCGAGGCCTCAGGCCGACCCCCGTCGGAGCGCCGTCGTCAGCGCAGGCCGCGCAGGCGGAACCACCAGTTGGGGTCGCGCCCGTGGGCGTGGAAGTGGTTCGGGAGCTGGCGCATGACCCGGTCGACCGACCACTCGCCCTCGCCGAAGCGGGCATCGGCCACCCGGGTCAGCTGCGTCACCATGTGATCGACGTCCTCGTCGGGTGGCGTCGGCCCATGATGCTTCCACACCACCATGGGCACGCCGCACACCTCGCAGTCGGCCACCCAGCACACGTCGTCCTCGTGGTGCCACTCCGACAGGTGCGCCGCCTCGCAGAGGTCGCAGTCGGGATCGAACGGGAGCGCCACCAGCGCTGCTAGTGGGTGAAGATCTGCACGGACGAGCCGATCGGCACGGTCGACCCGACGGCGGGCTGGGTACCGCTGACCATGTTGCTGGGACTTCCCGCCACACCCGAGACGCTGAGCCCGTTCGTCTGCAGGACGCTGGTGGCCTGGGCCACCGGCTCGCCGATGACGTTGGGGACCTGGGTCATCGGCGGCCCGGTCGAGATGTTGACCGTCACCGTCGAGCCGTAGGGCGCCTGCGCGCCGCTCGCCGGTTGGGTGGAGATCACCTGCCCGGCGGGCACCGTCGTGCTGCTCTCGTTGTTCTGGGTCGCCGTCAAGCCGACCGTCTGCAGCGCGGCCTGGGCCTGGGTGAACGTGTAGCTGCTCGGGATGGCGGGAACCGTGGCCGGCTGGTGGCCGAGTGAGGGCACGAGCGTGATGGTCGATCCGTACGGCGCCGTCGTCGGGTTCTGCGTCGAGTTGATCGACCACAGGACCAGCACCTGAGCGGGCACGGTGTTGCTGTAGGTCCCCGGCGCGCAGACCGAGAGGAAGTGCGCCGATTGCAGGGCCGTCGTGGCCTGCGCGCAGGTCATCCCGGCCAGGGACGGCACGGTCACGTCCGGCTTCCCGGCCGAGAGCACCACGGTGACCGTCGAGCCCTCCTTCTGCGACACCCCCGGTTTCGGGCTCTGCGAGACGACACTGCCGGGGGCCACGGTGATCGACTTCACCGGAGCGCCCTGCTTCAGGGTCATATGGACCTTGTCCACCGACGCCCGCGCCTGGGCCAACGGCTGGTTGACCACGCTGGGCGTCGGGTGGGAGGGCGTGAAGACGTTCGTCTGGAAGGCGACCAGCAGCCCGGCCGCGATGATCGCCGCAGCCAGGACCGCGCCCACGATCCACCAGGTGCGGTGGCTCTTCGGGCGCCGGAACGGCGCGCCGGGACCGTCGCCGCCGGAGCTCCGTCCACGGGACTTCCGCCCCCCGGCAGAGGGCTCGGCGTCGAAGATCTCCCCCGGGCCCGCCTTCGTCCCGACGGGGGCGCCCGCGAGGCCCGGCGCGATCGCCGTCGAGTCCGAGCCCACGGCGGCACCCGCAGCCGTCGCGGCACCCGCAACAGCGGCACCGCCCGCCACTATCACAACCCCCGAATCCGTCAGCTCCGAGACCCCCGGCGCCCGGAACGCGCTGATCGGGGCCGAGTCCTCGAGCCGGGGCGTCA
The DNA here is from genome assembly GCA_963840245.1 of uncultured Acidimicrobiaceae bacterium. Lineage (GTDB taxonomy): Bacteria > Actinomycetota > Acidimicrobiia > Acidimicrobiales > RAAP-2 > Bog-473. The sequence goes on along the minus strand of CAWIYI010000016.1, from coordinate 20,018 downwards.
CCAACGGCAAGGCCGAGGGAGTCGGCAGCGCGGAGGCCAGCGCACCCAGCCGGGCCGCCAACCCCGCCGCGTCCAGACGGGAGGAAACGTCGGGCGCAGCCGCGCGGGCCAGCACGTCATCGAGCGGGCCCAGCGCGTCGTCGTGCGGCAGCGGCTGGCCGATGCGCGCCGCCAGCGTACCCATGGTCGTGTCGGTCACGAAGGGGACCGTCCCCGTCACGGCCTCATAGAGGACCAGAGCCAGCGAGTAGACGTCCGCCCGCCCGTCCACCGGCTTCCCCTCGGCCGCCTCGGGCGAGATGTACCGGGCCGTCCCCACCATCGCTCCGGCCGGTTCGGTCCACGCCGCCTCCGCCAGCGCGCGGGCCACGCCGAAGTCGGCCACCCGTACCCGGCCCTCCTCGTCGAACAACAGATTGGCGGGCTTGATGTCCCTGTGCACCAACCCCCGCACGTGCGCGTAGGCCAGCCCCTTCGCCACCTCCGTGCCCAACTGGGCCGCCTGCGGCAACGAGAGCCGGATGTCCCGGTCGAGGAGGTCGCGCAACGAGCCCCCACCGAGATACTCCAGGACCAGGTACGGCCCGTCCTGGTCCTCGCCCCAGTCGAACACCCGCAGGACGTGCGGGTGGTTCAGCGAGGCGACCGATCGAGCCTCGGCCCGGAAGCGCTTCAGGAAGGCCTCGTCCGTGGCCAATGCCGGTTGGAGGACCTTCACCGCGACGTGGCGTTGCAGGGACACGTCCTCGGCCAGGAAGACGTGGGCGGAAGCGCCGGTGCCCAGTGCGGAGAGCAGCCGGTACCGCTTCCCTAGGACCCGGCCGATGGAGTCTGATATCAGGGGCATCGGGGCGAACTCAGGCTATCGACACCGGACACGCGTTCGGTGGACACCCCCCTACCTGCAACGCCCGGGGCTCACCCGGGCCGTTCACCCGTGTCGAGCAGGGTCTGGAAGGACACCGCGTCGAGTGTCGGGACGCCGAGGTCCTCGGCCTTCTTCAGCTTGCTGGCGCCGGGCGACTCCCCCACCACCAGAACGAAGGTCTTCTTCGACACGCTCCCGGGCGACTTGCCTCCACGCGCCATGATCGCCTCCTCGGCCCCCTCCCGGGTGTAGTCCGGGACCGCGCCGGTCACCACCACCGTCTTGCCCTCGAGCGTCTGCGGGAGGGTCGCCGCCCCGGCTCCGCCACCCGTCGTCCCGGCGGACGCACCCGGCTCCTCCATGTTGACCCCGGCCCGGCGCAACCGCCCGAGCACGGCCACGTTGGTGTCCGCCGAGAGGAACTCGGCCAGCGACGCAGCGATGATGCCGCCGACCCCGTCGACCGCCGCCAGCTCCTGCACCGTGGCCGCCTCGATCGCCTCGAGCGTCCCAAAGGCGCGCGCCACCGCCCGGGCACCGGTCGGCCCGACGTGCCGTATCCCCAATGCCACCAGCAGCCGGCTCAGCGGCTGCGCCCGCGAGGCGTCGATGGCGGCCACGAGGTTGGCCGCCGACAGCGCGCCGAACCGCTCCAGGGTGACGAGTTGCTCGGTGGTCAGATCGTAGAGGTCGGCTGCATCATTGAGCAGACCGGCGCCGACGAGCTGCAGCACGCGCTCCTCGCCCAGCCCCTCGATGTCCATCGCCGAGCGCGACGCGTAGTGCGAGATCCGCTGCACCCGCTGCGCCGGGCACTCGATGTTGGTGCAGTAGGTGTCGCTCTCCCCCGGCAGCCGCACGAGCGCCTCGCCGCAGGAGGGGCACGACGTCGGGAACTTCCACTTCGGCTTGCGCCGCTTCGGCACCCCCGGCCCGTCGCGCACCGGTCCGACGACCTCGGGGATGACGTCGCCCGCCTTGCGCACGATGACGAGATCGCCCGGGCGGACGTCCTTGGCCGCCACCTGGTCCTCGTTGTGCAGCGTCGCCACGCCGACCGTCGACCCACCCACGAAGACGGGCTCGAGCCGGGCGAAGGGTGTCGCCCGCCCGGTGCGCCCGATGGAGACCATGATGTCGACGAGCCGGGTCGTGCGCTCCTCGGGCGGGAACTTGAAGGCGATGGCCCATCGAGGCGCCCGCGAGGTGGCGCCCAACACGTCGTGCAGGGCCAGCGCATCGACCTTGGTCACCACGCCGTCGATCTCGTAGGCCAGGTGGTGGCGCTCCTCGGCCAGCTCGTGGCAGCGCGCCACCACCGCCGTCATGCCCTCGATCCGTCGTGCGTCGGGGCTCACCGGCAGACCGGCCTTGCCCAGCTGCGCCAGCGTCCCGGACTGGGTGTCCGCCGGCCACGTGCTCCGGGCCGGCGCGCCCTCCACGACACCGACCGCGTAGGCCCAGAAGTGCAGCGGCCGCTGGGCCGTGATGCCGGGGTCCTTCTGGCGCAGCGCGCCGGCGGCCGAGTTGCGCGGGTTGACGAAGAGGCGTTCGCCCCGTTCGGCCTGCCGCTTGTTCATGGCCTCGAACTCGGCCACCGGCATGTAGATCTCGCCCCGCACCTCGAGCAGGTCTGGATACGGCCCGCCCGCCTTGGCCAGTTCCTTCGGCACGTCGCCGACGGTCGCCACGTTCGCCGTCACGTCCTCCCCCGTCACGCCGTCCCCCCGCGTGGCCGCCTGCACGAGCCTCCCGTGGTCGTAGGTGAGCGACATGGCGACGCCGTCGACCTTGGGCTCGCACGAGAACGCCACCGACTCCAGGTCGATGTCGGGCGCCTGGCGGCGCAGCCGCTCCGCCCACGCGCGCAGCTCGTCCTCGTCGAACGCGTTGTCGAGGCTCATCATCGGCACGCGGTGACGCACCTCCTGGAAGAGCCCCGACGGCGCCGCCCCGACGGCCTGCGTCGGCGAGTCGGGCGTGGCCAGCGCCGGATACTCCGCCTCCAAAGACCGCAGCTCGACGACGAGGAGGTCGTACTCGGAGTCGGGGATCTCGGGCGCATCGAGCGTGTGGTACAGCTCGTTGTGGTGCAGGATCAGCGTGCGCAACGCTGCGGCACGCGCCGCCGCCTTCGGCGGAACCGTCCCGTCGCCCGCGCCGTCGCCGGCGCCACCGGTCGCGCCACCCTTTGCCGCAGCCACGGCTACGTGGCGATGCCCGCGCCCACGACGGCGTCGGGGTCGAGCGCGTCGTAGAGCGCCACCGTCTGGCCCGGCGCCACCGGCCGCTGCGGGTCGTCGAAGCGGACCTCCATGCCATCGGGCAGGAGCAGCACGGTGCACGGCACGGGGCGACCGTGCGCGCTGACCTGTGCCACGGCCCGCGACCCGGGGGCGAGCGGCCGGTCGACCCACGTCAGCGACGGACCGGCGAGCACGACGGAGGGGCGCAGCGCCTCGGCCGCGCCGCCGACGGTCACCCGCCGCGCCGCGACGTCGACGTGCGTCACGTAGCGCCGCTTCCCGTCGCTCCCGTGGCCCATGCCGCGCCGCTGGCCCACCGTCACCAGCTCGACGGCGTCGACGGAGCCGGCCGGGCGGCCGTCGCCGTCCACCACCGCGGCGGGGTGCAGCTCCACCCGCCCGGACAAGAAGCCCTCGCGGCCCTCGGCGCTCCCGATGAAGCACACGTCCTGGCTGTCGGGCTTGGCGGCGGTGCGCAGGCCGAGACGACGGGCGTGGGCCCGGACCTCGTCCTTGGTCATCTCGCCGACGGGGAAGAGGACACGCGACAGCTCGCCCTGCCCGAGCATCGAGAGCACGTAGGACTGGTCCTTGGCCGGGTCGACGCCCCGGCGGAGACTCATGGCGGACCGGTCGGACGGGGCATCGCTGACGCGGGCGTGGTGGCCCGTGGCCAGGCGGTCGAAGCCGAGCCGGTCCGCCCGGTGCAGCAGGCGGTCGAACTTCATGGAGCGGTTGCACTCGATGCACGGGTTGGGCGTCCGCCCGCGTGCGTGCTCGCCGACGTAGGGCGCCACGACGTTGCGGTCGAACTCCTCGGTCAGGTTGAAGACGTGGTGCGGGACGCCCAGCTGCTGGGCCACGCGGCGGGCGTCCTCGACGTCGGCCACCGAGCAGCATCCAGAGTCGGAGGGTCCACCCCACAGCTTGAGCGTGGCGCCGACGACGTCATGACCCCGCTCGACCAGGAGCGCCGCCGCGACGGAGGAGTCGACGCCTCCCGACATGGCCACGAGCACCCGCATGGGACCAGTGTGCCACCGGGGGTCAGCCCCCTCGGCGCAAGGCGGCGATCACGGCGGGCACGACCTGCAGCGCGCGCTCGATGTCGCCCTCCGTGGTGCCGTACCCCAGTGTGAAGCGGAGGGCGCCGGCCGCCAGCTCGGGGGCGACGCCCATGGCGGCGAGGACGTAGCTCGGCTCGAGGGCGCCGCTGGCACACGACGACCCTCCGGAGACGCAGATACCCGCCGCCCCGAGGGCGACGAGGAGCTCTTCCCGTTCGACGCCGGGGATGCACAGGTGGAGATGGCCCGGGAGGACGCCGACCGCTGCTGCCCCCCACAGCGTCGGGTGCGCCCCCTCCACCGCGGCCAGGAGGCCCTCGGCGAGCCGGTCGCGTAGGCCGGCGACCCGCCGCGCCGCGGTGGCGCGCTCGGCCGAGACCAGGCGCAGCGCGGTGGCCAGGCCGACGGCGCCGGCCACATCTTGGGTCCCGCTCCGCCGCTCACGCTCCTGCCCGCCTCCGAACTGGCGCGCCTGCAGGACGACGCGACCGTTCACCGCCAGTGCACCGACCCCGACCGGCCCGCCCACCTTGTGCGCGCTCAGCGACACGAGATCGGCGCCCGCCGTGGCATCGGCGAGGTCGAGGTAGGGCGCCGCCTGCACCGCGTCGGTGAAGACGGACGCGTCGGGGGCGCGCCGGCGCACGGACTCGATGATGTCGTGAAGTGGTTGTACGACCCCGGTCTCGTTGTTGGCCGTCATGACGGCCACGCTGGTGACCCGCGAGGACAGCGCCCGCGCCAGCGCGTCGGGGTCGACGATGCCGTGGGCGTCCACGGGGAGCTCGCGGGTGTCCATCCCGGCGGCCGCCACGGCGCGGGCCGACTCGCGCACGGCGGGATGCTCCACCGCCGAGTAGAGCACCACCGCTTCGCCCTTCTCCCGCCTTGCTGCCTCGGCGGCCCCGAGCACGGCCAGGTTGGCGGACTCGGTGCCCCCGGACGTGAAGACGATCTCGCCCGGGTCACGGCCCAGGAAGGCCGCCACCTCGTCGCGCGCCTCTTCGAGCAGGCGCCGGGCCCGTTGCGCCGGCGGATGGCTTCCCGTCGGGTTGCCGAGACCGGCGGCGTGGACCTCGGCCATGGCCGCGGCCACCTCGGGTCGCAATGGCGTCGTGGCCGCGTGGTCGAGGTAGGTGACGGTGCTCACCCCGGCGCCCGGGGTCACCGGGTCACGCGACGTAGACGGTCTTGGCGTTGGCGAACTCCTTCAGGCCGAGCTCGGACAGCTCGCGCCCGTAGCCCGACCTCTTGATGCCGCCGAAGGGCAACTCGGGCATGGAGGCCACCATCGCGTTGACGAAGACGGCGCCCGCCTCGATCCCCTCGATGCAGGCCTGCACCTCCGCGTCGTCGTTGCCCCACACGCTCGAGCCCAACCCGAAGGGGGTGGCATTGGCCGCCTCGATCGCCGCCGCGACATCGGGGACCCGGATCACCATGGCCACGGGACCGAAGATCTCCTCGCGCGCCACGTCCATGTCGGTGGTGATGCCCGTGAGCACGGTCGGGGCGAACCACCAGCCGTCACCGTCGGGCAGGGGACCGCCGGCGTGCTCCGTGGCGCCCTGCCGCACGGCCTCCTCGACCTGGCCGACCAGCTCGTCCCGCTGCCCCTCGCTCACGATGGGCCCGATGTCGGTGGCGGAGTCGAAGGGATCGCCCACGACCAGCGCGGCCATGGACTCGATGAAGCCGGCCTCGAATTCGTCGGCCACCGCATCGACCACGATGAAACGCTTGGCCGCGATGCACGACTGCCCGTTGTTCTGGACGCGTGCGGTGACGGCGGTGCGCACGGCCGCTCGGAGGTCGGCCGAGGCGAGCACGACGAAGGGGTCGGAGCCGCCCAGCTCGAGCACCGTCTTCTTGAGGGCGTCGCCGGCCGCCGCGGCGACCGACATGCCTGCCGGTTCGCTCCCGGTCAGCGTCACCGCGGCGATGCGCGGATCGTGGATGAGCGCGGCGACCTCGCTCGACGGCACGAACAGGTTGGTGAACACGCCCTCGGGCAGCCCGGCCCGGCGGAACAGGTCCTCGATGGCCAGCGCGGTCTGCGGCACGTTGGACGCGTGCTTGAGCAACCCGACGTTGCCCACCATCAAGGCCGGTGCGGCAAAGCGGATCACCTGCCAGAGCGGGAAGTTCCACGGCATGACGGCGAGCACCGGGCCGAGCGGCTGGTAGTGCACATAGGACTTCGACCCGGTGGTGGCGATCGGCTCGTCGGCCAGCAACGCCTCCCCGTTCTCGGCGAACCAGCGCAGGCCGACCGCGCACTTCGACACCTCGGCCTTGGCGGCGGCGAACGTCTTGCCCATCTCGGTCGTGAGGATGCGGCCCACGTCGGGCACCTCCCCCTCGAGCAGCTCGGCCGCGGTCAGCAGATGGCGCGACCGCTCGGCGTAGGTCGTCGTCCTGTACTCGGCGAAGGCGGCCGTGGCCCTCTCGAGGATGGCGTCCACCTCTTCGGGGGTGTGCGCGGGGAACTCCTTCTCCGTCTTGCCGGTGGCGGGGTTGATGGTGGCGAAAGGCATGCAGTGAGTCTTACCCGGCCACGGCCCCGGTCGTGCCGGACACGCCGAGATGTTCGGGGACGGCGCGTCGAATGAGCTTCCCGGTGGCGGTGTGGGGCAGGTCCGTGGCGGCGACGTAGGTCTTGGGCCGCTTGTACGGGGCGAGCCGGGCCGAGGCGGCGGCCCGCAGGGCCTCCTCGGCGGACGACTGGCGGCCTTCGGAGACGTAGGCGGCGCAGACCCGTTCGCCCCATTGCTCGTCGGGCAGGCCGAAGACGGCCACCTCGGCGATCCCGTCGACGGCGGCCAGGACGTTCTCGACCTCGGCGGGGTAGACGTTGACGCCGCCGCTGATGATGAGGTCGTGGCGCCGGCCGCGTCAGGTAGAGGAAGTCGTCCGGATCGAGACGGCCGAGGTCGCCGACGGTGCACGACGACCCACGCCAGGCGGCGGCCGTGGCGGCGGGGTCGTCCCAATAACTGAAGCGGGCGGAGTCCGGCATGGTGCACCAGATGGTGCCGCCGGCCTCATCTGATGACCTCTCCGGGTCGTCGGTGACCGGGACGATGTCGAGGCGCCGGCCGGGGCGGGCCCGGCCGACGGTGCCGGTGCGCTCGAGCCAATCCCAGGGCGCGCACACGGTGAACTGGGCCTCGGTCGAGCCGTAGAACTCCCAGACGGTGTCCCGCCGGGTGCGGGCCATGACGGCGCGCTTGACCGACTCGGGGCACGGTGCGCCGGCGTGGGCCAGGAGGCGCAGGGAGTCGAACTGCTCGTCAGGGCCGAGGTCGGGCTGTTGGAGGAGGCGCTGCAGGTGGGTCGGGACGAGGAAGGTGGTGGTGGGGCGGTGCTGGCGCAGCGTCTGGAGGGCGGTGGCGGCGTCGAAGCGGCTGAGGATGGCGAGCGACCCGCCCGCCAGCAGGGTGCAGCCGGCGAAGCGAACGGAGACCGCGTGGTACATCGGCGAGCAGACCATGTGCAGGTCATTGCCGTCGAAGTGCCAGACGGCGGTCTCGTCCTCGAAGACCTCACGGGCCGTCTTTTCGTCCCACAGCCCCGTCGTCACGCCCTTGGGCCGGCCCGTCGTCCCCGACGTGTAGTGCATGGGGCGGGTCAGGGGATGGGGTGCCAGATCGGTCGGGGCGCCCTCGTCTATGAGCTGGGCCAGGTCGTTGTCCGTGAAGATGCGCACCGTGGGGCGGGCGTCCGCGGCCAGCTCGTCGCGCTCGACGGCGGTCAAGGTGGCGTTGAGCAGGACCGGGATGAGGCCGATGCGGGCGGCGCCCAGCACCGCACATATGAGGTCGGCCGACGAGCCCAGCGCGAAGGCGACCCGGTCGCCCCGGGTGCAGCCCCGGGCCAGCAGGGCGCCGGCTGCCCGGCGCTGGCGATCCTCGGCGTCGGCCGCGTGCAACAGCTCGATGGTGGGAGCGTCCCCGGGCATCGCGGCAGATTACGCCCGCACGCCCGTACGATTGTCTGCTCGTGGGGACGACTGAGTCTGGCGAGAACGGCGTCGACGACGGCGAGAGGGGCGTCGGCGGCGATGGGGGCGGCGGCGACATCGTTCGAGCCCGGTCGCTGCTGGAACAGGCCAGGCGGGTGGTGGTGCTGACGGGCGCCGGTATCTCGACGGACTCGGGCATTGCTGACTTCCGCGGACCACAGGGCATCTGGACCAAGAACCCCGAGGCCGAGAAGATGGCGACGCTGCAGGCCTACGTCTCGGACCCCCAGCTGCGGGCCCGATCGTGGCAGAACCGCCTGACCTCATCGCTCTGGTCAGCGGCGCCCAACGCCGGTCACCGCGCGCTGGTGGACCTGGAGCGCAGCGGGCGGCTGGACCTGCTGGTGACGCAGAACATCGACGGATTGCACCAGAAGGCGGGCAGCGACCCCGATCGCATCGTCGAGATCCACGGCACCTCGCTGGAGGTGATGTGCCTGTCTTGTGGCGACCGCCAGCCGGCCGAGCCGGTACACGACCGGGTAAGAGCCGGCGAGGCCGACCCGGCGTGTACCGCGATGATCGCGGACGGGGACGATGGCGTCGTCTGCGGCGGCATCCTCAAGTCGGCCACCATCAGCTTCGGCCAGAACCTGGTGGCCGAGGACCTCTCCCGAGCCGAAGAGGCCGCGGCGAACTGCGACTTGTTGCTGGCCGTGGGCTCGACCTTGGCGGTGTTCCCGGCCGCCGGGTTGGTGCCGGTCGCCATCCGGCACGGCGCCGTGGCCATCATCGTCAACGGCGGACCGACCGACATGGACTCCCTGGCCGACGTGGTCGTGCAGGGCTCCATCAGTGAGTGCCTGCCGGCGCTGGTGGGCGGTCTGGGCCCTACTTCTGCTCAGTCGTAGTCGTGATACCGCGGTCCTTGGCCTTGCGGCGGGGCTTGAGTGCGAACCACCAGATGCTGGCGATCGTCCCCAGCGTCACGACGGTGGCAGCCACCGGCTTGACGACCTTGCGGGCACCACTCTCGGCCATCCCGGCACCTTACCCGTTACCCGATGAGGCCGGAGGGGGCGGCGGCGACCTCATATGGGAGAGGTAGAGGTCAGCCCGTCACACGCCGGCGCGTACCGACCGTTCCTCCATGTACTCCCGGGCAGCCCGGACGAGCGCGTCGAACGGCCGTTGGTCCATGCCCTCTTCGGGGTGCCACTGGACTGCGAGGACGAAACGGGCGGACGGCAGCTCGACCGCCTCCACCACACCGTCGCCGGCGCGCGCGGTGACCACCAGGTCGCGCCCGAGGTCACGGATGGCCTGGTGGTGCGAACAGCGCACCGTCGTCGCGGCGCCGAAGACGTCGGCCGCCACGGTGCCGGGCACCGTCGCCACGTCGACGTCCTCGAAGACCATGGGGGCCCTGCGGTGGTCGAGGTTGCCGACCACGTCGGGCAGGTGCTGGTGCAGGGTGCCGCCCAGGTGGACGTTCAGCACCTGGCAGCCCCGGCAGATGGCCAGCACCGGCAGGTCGGCCTCGAGGGCGGCGGCGAGCAGGGCACGCTCGCTGGCGTCCCGGTTCGGGTCGACGCCGCCCACCTCGTGGTCGGGCTCCTCCCCGTAGGCGGCCGGGTCCACGTCTCCGCCTCCGGTCAGGACGAGGCCGTCGAGGACGGCGATCACCTCGGCCGCACCCGCCGCAGGACCACCCGGGGCGGTGCTGGGTGGCGGCAGCAGGAGGGGCCGACCACCGGCGGCGGCCACCAGCTCGAAGTAGGACTGGGGCAAAACGGCGGCGCGGCGCTCCCACGATCCCCAGGCCACGTCGGCCACATAGGTCGAGACGCCGACGAGCGGGATCACAATGTCCAGCGTACATACGGGCTGGACGCTCGCCCGCGGTGCGGTCAACATGGCGCATGGCAGGACGAGAGTTGATCGAGGCCGCCATCGCCGACGGGTCGGTCGACACCGTCGTGGTGGCCTTCCCCGACATGCACGGCCGACCCGTGGGGAAGCGGGTGACGGCGGACTTCTTCACGTCGCACGTGGCCGGGCACGGGATCGAGGCCTGCGACTACCTGCTGGCGGTCGACGTCGACATGAACCCACTGCCCGGCTACCGCTTCACCAACTGGGACACCGGGTACGGCGACTTCGTGTGCCGGCCCGACTACGCCACGGCGCGACTCATCCCCTGGCTCGAGGGGACCGCGCTCGTCATCGGCGACCTCACCGACGAGGAGGGGGCGCCCGTCGAGGTCTCCCCGAGACGGATCCTGCGGCGCCAGCTCGAGCGGGCGGCCGAGCGTGGGCTGCGGGTGTGCAGCGCGACCGAGCTCGAGTTCTTCCTCTTCAAGGATTCCTACGAGGAGGCGGACGCCAAGGGCTGGAAGGGACTGACGCCCCACACCTCGACCATCGAGGACTACCAGCTCCTGCAGACTTCACGGGAGGAGTACGTCCTGCGCCGCATCCGCAACGAGATGTGCGCCGCCGGCATCCCGGTCGAATTCTCCAAGGGTGAGGCGGGCCGGGGGCAGCACGAGGTGAACGTCACCTACGACGAGGCCCTTGTCACAGCCGACCGTCATCTCGTGTTCAAGAACGGCATCAAGGAGATCGCCGCGCAGGAAGGACGGGCGGCGACGTTCATGGCGAAGTGGACGATGGACGACGTGGGATCGTCCTGCCACGTGCACACCAGCCTGTGGGACGCAGAGAGTGGCGACCCGCTGATGGCCGCTGCCGACACGGATGGGTCGGACTCGCACCCGAGCGGCCTGTCGACCCTGGGTCGGCGCTTCCTCGCGGGTCAGTTGCACGGTGCCCGCGAGCTGGCCTGGTTGGCCGCGCCGACCGTCAACTCGTACCGGCGCTACGTGCCAGGGAGCTGGGCCCCCACCGCGGCGGTGTACGGCGAGGACAACCGCACCTGCGGCTTCCGCCTCGTCGGGCACGGAGCGGATCGCCGGGTGGAGTCGAGGATCCCGGGGGCGGACGTGAACCCCTATCTCGTGCTGGCGGCCTCCATCGCGGCCGGCCTCTACGGCATCGACCACGAGCTCGAGCCGGGCGACCCCTACCCGCGCAACGCGTACGAGGCGACCGATGTGCCGCGCATCCCCTCGACGCTCGTCGAGGCGATCGCCGAGCTACGCGACTCTGCCGTCGCCGTCGAGGCGTTCGGCCCCGACGTGCACCACCATCTCCTGAACACGGCCGAGCAGGAGTGGCTGGCGAGCAACCGCCACGTGACGGACTGGGAACTGGCCCGGAACTTCGAGCGGATATAGCGGGGCCGAAGCCGGCTCAACCCTTCGTCAGCTGCTGCAGCCGGCGGCCGTTCAGCCGTTTGTGGATCCCCTTGGTCTTCTCGTAGAGGTTGACGAACTCCTTGAGCAGCGCGGCGTAGACCTCGCCGGCCTCCGGGTCGGGCTCGTACGTCGCCTTCACCGTCACCGTGCCGGGGATGTCGGCGATGGTGAGGTGGCCGAGGGCGAGGAGCGTGAGCAGACCGGCCCCGCGCACGTTGGCCAGCACCGGGTCGTCGATCTGACGGATGGTGCGGCCGGTGGCGTCGGCGTGGATCTGCGACCACAGGTCCGAGTTGGCGCCGCCGCCCACGAAGGCCAGCGAGCCGAACGGCCGCTTGCAGTACTTCTCCACCGCGCCCAGCAGCCAGGCCGAGTTGAGCGCGACCCCCTCGAAGACGGCACGCACCATGTCGGCCCGGGTGGAGGACAGCGAGATGTTGTGGAAGCCCCCGCGGATGGTGTGGTCGTCGACCGGCGAGCGCTCTCCATTGAGCCAGGGCGTGAAGAGCACGCCGTGCGAGCCCACGGGGACCGATGCGGCGACGTCGTTGAGCGTGCCGAAGAACCCGGCGGGGGCGGTGGACGGGGCCGGCGAGCGGCGGCGGCGAGGGCGTCGTCGGGGAAGAGCATGGTGTCACGCAGCCAGGTCAGGCAGGCGCCTCCCGTCTCGTGCTCGTCGGCCACCAGGTAGCGGCCCGGGATCCCCGAGGGGATCGAGGCGATGTTGGTCAGCGGGTCGGTCTTCTTGAAGGGAACGTGACAGCTGATCCAGCTGGAGGTGCCGATGTAGAGGTGGCCGGCGAAGTCGGCCACGGCGCCCGAGCCGACAGCAGCCGAGTGCAGGTCCCCGGTGCCCGCCACGACCGGCGTGCCGGGGAGCAGACCGAGCTCGGCGGCCGCAGCGGGCGTCAGTCCCCCGAGCACGCTGCCCGTCGGCACCAGGTCGGGCAGCTTGGCGCGCTCCAGTCCGGCCAGCCCCATGACGGAGTCGTCGTAGGCGATCGCGCTGATGTCGCGGTTGTCCGTCACCCAGTGCAAGGTGATGGAGTCGTGCGAGGCTCGGGCCAACCCGGTGAGGCGCAAGTTGAGGTAGTCGACCGGCTCGAGGAAGACGGCGGCCGCCGCGTAGACGTCGGGGCGCTGCTGGCGCAGGAAGTGGATGTGGCCCACCGGGTCCTTGCCCGACAGGCTCGGGATGCCGCCGGTCCGGCGCACCCAGCGGGCCAGCTTCGACGCCGAATAGCCCTGCACGTTGAGCGCACCGCGCACCGTCTCGCGGACGGCGCGGGCTCCCCTGGAGTCCATCCAGGTGATGGCCGGGCCCAGTGCGGACCCGGCGTCGTCGACGGGCACGGTGCCCGACCACTGCGAGGTGCAGCCGAGGCCGATGACATCTGCGGGCGCCACGCCACTGTCGGCCAGCGCCCGGCGGGCCGACGCCACGATGGCGTCCCACCACGCCTGCGGGGACTGCTCGGCTCCCCCATCGTCGGTCAGATCAATTCCGACCGCCTGGAAGGCGTGGGCCACAATCCGTCCGGTGGCTGCCAAAACGGCCACCTTGGGACCGCCCGTGCCGAGGTCGACGGCCAGGACGTGCGGGCTCGTCGACTCGACGCGGCGGAGTTCGGTGGCGGGCCTGGCGCGCAGCTTCCCCGCATGCGTGGGCATAGCGGGGAAGCGTATCGAGCGGCGCCGGCCCGGAATCCGGGCCGTATGGGCTCAGCTGACCAGGGCGGCCTCGGTCTCGATCTCGATCACGACCTTGTTGCCGACCACGACACTGCCGTCGAGCAGCGAGTGGTTGAAGCTGACGCCGAAGTCGCGCCGGTCGATGGTGGCGCTGGCCGAGAACGCGACCACGGACTTGCCCTCCTGCATGGAGGCGCCTTCCCCGAGGAACTCGAGGTCGAAGTCGACCGACTTCGTGACGCCCCGGATGGTCAGGTCGGTGGTGAGCACCCAGTTGGTGTCGTCGACCTGGCGCAGACCCGTGCTCTTCAGGGTCAGCGTGGGGAAGTTGGGGACGTCCAGGAAGTCGTTGGTGCGCAGGTGCTCGTCCCGCTGGAGCTGTCCGGTGAAGATGCTCTCGGCCTGGACCGTGGCCTCGAGGGTCGAGTCCGCCGGGTTCTCGGCCACCGTAAAGCTGCCCTCGACGTCGGTGAAACGGCCCCGTACCTTCGTGCCGACCAGGTGGCGGGCGACGAAGCCGACGTCCGTGTGGGCGGGGTCGATCGAGTACGTCCCGACCTTGGGAAGGGTGGATGTGCTGGTGCTGGTCATTTTGGGTCTCCTTTTGTGGTGGCAAGATTCCGCTGATTTGATTATATCTGACTACACAGATACTTGTCAATCAGATATACTGGGAATCGAGGTGGTTTCGGGGGAGACTGAGGAAAGCGACATGGGAACGGCGATCATCCAGGCGAACGGCGGTAGTGACCAGGATGGAGACGGGTCGCGCCCCGACGGGTGCCGGAGACACCTGCGGCGTCCTGGGCCAGATGGACGACGACCGCATCCGCCTCATGGGCCTCATCGTCCGCACGCATCGCCGGTTGACCGACAGTCTCGGTCGTGAGCTCGAGCAGAACGTCGGCATCCCGCTCGTCTTCTTCGACGTCCTCATCCACGTCGGCGGCGCACCCGAGAACCGCCTGACCATGAGCAGGCTCAGCGCCGACGTCGCCCTCACCACCGGGGGTGTCACCCGCTTGGTCGACCGCATGGTCGAGGCGGGACTGGTGGCCCGGCAGAACTGTCCGAGCGATCGCCGCAGCATCTATGTCGTCCTTACCCCGGAGGGGCAGGCGGTACTCGACCGGGCCATCGCCGCCCACATCGACGGGATCGACCGCCATCTGGTGGCGCACCTCAGCAACGGCGACCGTGCCGCGCTCGAGAAGGCGCTGATGAAGGTCCTCGACGCCGGCTGCTGACTCGACCAGCTCTTCCAGCACGACCTCTCTACAGAAGAGTCCTCCGTATCGGTCGCTGATTCGACCTCACCCGGACCCCGTTTGCGTGAGCCATCTCACGTGATTAAGGACGTGATCCGGTGCCCGGCGTTCTAACCGGAAGCACCACCCCCAGCCTCGTTCACCACGCCCCACATACGGGCTTGCTCCTCGGCCGAAATGTGGGGATCCAACGCCTTCCATGCCACCACGTCACGTAGGTTCTGCCTGACGACATCGATCTCAAAAGAACCAAGGAAGCTCCTCACGAGAGCCGAGCGCGCACGGCCGAGGATCATCCCCATGAACCGACCGGTCGGCACCTCGCCGCTCGCCATGAGGATCCAGGCGAGCGCCACATCGACGGCGGGATCGCCTCGGCACGCACGAGCCCAGTCGATGACGACCGGACCTCCGGGGCCCATCATCACGTTGAGTGGGTGGAGATCCAAATGGAGGAGACCGCCTCCACGTCCGACGGGTGCGTCGTCAAGCCACGCGGGAGCCGTCAGCTCATGGAGCCCATGATGGAGATCGGCCAACACCCGTCCCAGCCGAGCAATTGTCCAAGGTCGAGTGCCCATCATTGCCACCATGTCAGGACCCTCGATGCGCTCGATCACCATGTTGAGACCGTCTTCGCTCACGTCTTCAACCGCAGGTACGGGGAATCCCTGGCCTCGGACATACTCCATGATGCGAGCTTCTTGGAGCATCGAACGATCCTCCCGGGAGCGCCGGAGCACAAGGCCAGGGCCATATTCGAAGATGTCCGAGTCTCGACCCGACGCCAACAATGGTCCGGGGTCCATCACGCCCGTCAGGGTAGCTGCCGGTCATGCGACCAGGGTCGATTCCCGGATTGTGCGCAACGACTGGCTCCTCCCGAAGCTCGCTCACTCCGTCGTCCTTGCGAGCACGAGCGAGAGCCCACGTTCTTGCGGGTCGAAGTCTCGCCACGTCGGTGTGCTCATCGACGACCACGAGCGCACTCGAGACGCTGGAGATTCAGCGACGACGCCGACGCCGACGCTGCACCTTCGCCGAGCCCCGGCGGTCGGCCATCGCGCTCGGCTCGCTCGCATCGACGGGCGACGACGGCGCCGCGTCCGGCCGGTGCGGCACCGATCGGCGGCGCCCGGTGACGCCCGATAGTTGCGTCTCGCTGTCCCGAGCACCGGATCGCACCCTGACTGGCGACTGCCAAGGCCCGGCTGAGCTCCTGACGGCCCGAACGGCCGAGCCGACCTCGTGCCCGTCGTGCAACGCGTCGGACCGCTCAGTGGACACCGGGCTGCACCGTGACCCCGTCGCTCAGGATCGCCGGATCGTCGACGAAGCTAGCGGACGAATCCTCGAGCCGTGGCTTGACCGCGGTCCTTTTCCAGCCACACCCGCACCGGCTCGTCACCGAATCTCTCTCGAGCTCGAGCACGGTCCCCTCCCCCTCGCCGGGCCCGGCCAGATCTCGACCGCCAGCACCTCGCGGGCGATGAAATCGAAGAACTCGGCGATGGCGTCGAGCCCCACCACGTGGAGGCGGATGCGGTCGGAGACCTCGAGCCCACTTGCCTTGCGCAGGTCCTGCACGAGCCGCACCACGTCGCGGGAGAGGCCCCGCTTACGCAGCCCCTCGTCGAGGTTCAGGTCGAGGGCGACCACCTCGCCCCCCTCGCGGGAGACGGCGAAGCCCTGCTGCCCCCGGACCCGCAGCGTCAGGTCGTCGGGTGACAGCTCGACCGGCTGACCACCCAACGTCACCGTGACCGAGCGCCCTTCCTCGAGGGCCGCCGAGGCGGCGACTCCGTCCAGCGCGGCGAGCGCGGGCTTCAATTCCTTCACGAGGTCACCGAGGCGGGGCCCGAGGGCGCGGAAGTTCGCCACCAGCTCGAACTGAAGCACCTCGCTCAGCTCCTCGGCGGTGTCGATCTCGTCGACGTTGAGCTCGTCGGCCACGATGTCCCGCAGGATGTCGGGCGCGTCGGCCGGGAGAAAGACCAGCGCCCGCTTGAGCGGCTGGCGCACCTTGACCGAGGCCTCGCTGCGGGCGGCCCGGCCCAGCGACGTGAGCCGGCGGGCCAGCGCCATCTGCGCCTCGAGCGCCGGGTCGACCGCGACCCCGGCCGCGTCGGCCGCGGGCCAGTCGGCCAGGTGCACCGACTCGTCCTCGCCCGCCCCCGTCAGGTGGCGCCACATGGTGTCGGCGACGAACGGGCACAGCGGCGCCAGAAGCAGCGACAGCGTGGTCAGCGTCGTGTGCAGCGTCGCCTGCGCCGCCAGGGTGTCGCCGGCGGGCGCATCGGGGTCGGTGCGCCAGAAGCGGCGGCGGCTCCGCCGGACGTACCAGTTGGAGAGGTCGTCGACGAGGTCGGCCAGCGCGGTGGCCGCCGCCAGGGGCTCGTACGTCGTGAGCGCCTCGGTCACCGCCACCGTGGTGCTGGCCAGGCGGGACAGGATCCAGCGGTCGAGCGGGCCCCGGTCGGCCGGCGCCGGCACAGCGGGGTCCGCCGGGTCGAACTCGTTCAGCGACGCGTACGTCGTGAAGAAGCTGAACGTGTTCCACAGCGTGAGCAGCATGTCCCGCATGGCGGTGTCGATGGCGCCGAGCGTCGCCCGCGTCGGCGTCCAGGGCGAGCCCTGGCTGAACATCCACCAGCGCATGGCGTCGGCGCCACGGGTGTCGAGGATCGACCAGGGGTCGATGATGTTGCCGAGCGACTTGGACATCTTGCGGCCGTCGGCGTCGACGATGTGCCCGAGGCACACCACGTGGCGGTACGGGCTCTCGCCGAAGACCAGCGTGTTGATCGCCAGCAACGAGTAGAACCAGCCCCGGGTCTGGTCGATCGCCTCCGAGATGAAGTCGGCCGGGAACGTGAAGGCCTCCGCCGACCCCGGGGCGTGCGGGTAGCCGACCTGGGCGGCCGGCATGGAGCCCGAGTCGAACCAGGCGTCGATCACCGGCTCGACCCGCCGACAGACCGACAGCTCGTCGACCTCGTCGACCGGTCCGACGTCAGCGGCACACGTCCCGCAGGCGAACGTCACGTCGTCGATGGTCGGCCGGTGCGGGTCGATCCCCGTCACGTCCCGGCCGCAGAGGTCCGACAACTCAGAGAGCGACCCGACGCAACGTAGGTGCCCCCGCCCGCAACGCCAGATCGGCAGCGGTGTCCCCCAGTACCGGTCGCGCGACAGGGCCCAGTCGACGTTGTTCTCCAGCCATTCCCCGAAGCGGCCGTCCTTGATGTACTCCGGGTGCCAGTCCACGGTCTGGTTGGCCGCCAGCAGGTCGCCCTTGCGCGTCGAGGTGGCGATGTACCAGCTCGGCTTGCCCCAGTAGATGAGCGGCGTGCGGCAACGCCAGCAGTGCGGGTACGAGTGGACGTACGGGAAGCGGCGGATCAGCAACCCCGCCGACTCCAGCCGGTCGTTGATGTCGTGGTTGGCCTCCCGGACGTCGCGCCCGGCCAGCCATCCCACCGCATCGGTGAAGCGGCCGTCGGGGCCGACCGGGTTCAGCGAGGGCAGGCCGTTCTCCCGGCCGATCTGGCGGTCGACCTCGCCGAAAGCCGGCGCCAGGTGCACGAGCCCGGTGCCCTCTTCGGTCGTGACGTAGCCGGCCGGCACCACCCGCCAGCCGTCGGCCCCGTGGGGCGGGTCCACATCGGTGAACGGGCGCTCGTAGTGGAGCCCGACCAGCGCCGAGCCCGGCACCCGCAGCGCCACCCGCTCCGACGCCCCCTCCCCGAGCACCGCGTCCACCAGCGCATCCGCCACCAGCAGCCCGTCGACGACGGCGTAGGTCAGATCGGGGTTGACGGCCACGCCCGTGTTCGACAACAGCGTCCACGGTGTCGTCGTCCAGACGGCCAGCCACGACGCGTCGCCGACCACGTCGGCCGGGCGGGTCGACCAGCCGGAGCCGCACGTAGGCCGACTCGTCCTCCTCGTCGCGGTAGACGTCGGGCTGGCCGAGCTCGTGGCTCGACAGGGCCGTCCCGCAACGGGGGCAATACGGCACCACCTTGAAGTCCTCGTACAGGAGCCCCTGGTCGAAGAGCTGCTGGAGGTGCCACCACACCGACTCGATGTACGAGGAGTCCAACGTCCAGTACGCCGCGTCCATGTCGACCCAGTAGCCGATGCGCGTGGTCAGGCGGGCGAACTCGTCGACGTAGGCGTAGACCGACTCGCGGCACAGCCGGGTGAACTCGGCGATGCCGACCTGCGACTCGATCTGCTCCTTGCCCGTGATGCCGAGCTTCTTCTCGACCTCCACCTCGACGGGGAGCCCGTGCGTGTCCCAGCCGGCCCGGCGGGCCACGTACGAACCGCTCATGGTGCGGAAGCGGCAGAAGAGGTCCTTGTAGACGCGGGCCCAGGCGTGGTGCAGGCCCGGCATGCCGTTGGCCGTCGGCGGGCCCTCGTAGAAGACCCACGGCGGGGCGTCCCGGCGTTGGGATACGGAGCGCTCGAAGACGCGGTGCGCCGACCAGCGGGCCAGTTCGGCCTGCTCGAGGGCGACGAAGTCGATGTCGGCGGGAATTGGGGAGAACACGGGAAAGGGTGGTGGGCGGCGGGAACGGACGCCCCGGGCTCGTCGGAAAGGATAGAGGGTATGCATCGCCTCGATTCCCCCAAGCCGTCGACCCTGACGTCGGCCCCCGAGCCCTCTGGCGACGACGGCCCCCGATGGGTGGTGGTGCTCTGCGCATACCGCTTCACCAAGGATCTCGGTACGAGGTCATGACGAGTCGG
Source organism: uncultured Acidimicrobiaceae bacterium (assembly GCA_963840245.1). GTDB lineage: Bacteria > Actinomycetota > Acidimicrobiia > Acidimicrobiales > RAAP-2 > Bog-473. The sequence continues at coordinate 835 of CAWIYI010000016.1, read as the reverse complement.
CTCTTCGAGCTCATCTGCGAGATCGAGCCGGCGACCACCCCGGACCTCACGCGGGTCCGGCACCAGATCGGCGTCCTCGGCCCGGTCGCCACCACGTTCCTCATCCCCGACAACCACATCGGGCGGGCGACCGTCTCGAGCGTCGCCGTCGCGCACGAGGTGCAGCAGATGGGCGGACGCTCCATCGCCTGCCTCAACGCCCGCGACCGCAACCTGCTCGGGTTCCGACGCGACCTGCTCACCGCGGCGGCCTACGGGGTGGACCAGTTCCTCTTCGTCTACGGCGACGAGCCGCGGGCCGGCGCCCGCACGAGCGAGCTCACCGTGCGGACCATGCTCAGCGAGGGCCGCGCCTACGCCGAGGGTCTGGGCGACGGCGAGCCCATGCGCTTCGGCGCGGCGACCGGGCTGCGGCCCCTGCCGGCGTGGAAGCGGGCGGCCGACTTCCTCTTCGTGCAGATCGGCTTCTCCCTCGACGACCTCCTGGCCTGGCGGGACGAGGTCGGCGACCTGGGCGTGCCGGTGTACGCCGGGGTCCTCGTCGTGGCCAGCGCCGGCATGGCCCGCCACCTCACCATCCCCGGCCTCACCGTCCCCCCCGACCTCGTGGCCCGCCTGGAGACGGACCGCAATGCCGGCGTCGACGCCGCCTGCGACCTGGTCCTGGGCATCCGCGACTCGGGCGCGTTCGACGGCGTGCACCTGATCCCCGTGGCCCGCTACCGCGAGGTGGCGGCCCGCCTGGAGCGGGATCTGCCGGGCCGTGGGTCGCTCTCGTAGCACTGGTGCTCGCAGGACGCGGACTGCGACGACGTGCCCGGCCTTCGGGTCCTCA
>CAWIYI010000015.1:0-150373 GCA_963840245.1 uncultured Acidimicrobiaceae bacterium | reverse complement strand
TGGAAAGCACGGCTGGCCAGCCTTCAGAGATCCCCCGAGAATCCTGCTCTCGGGCTCGAACCCGTCGTGGACGGCCGTGAGCTTTACGACACCGTGCCCGACGTCCTCAACGTCGAACGCCACCTTGGAGCGAGGCTCAGCCCGCCAGACGTCGGCGGTGGCTTGGTCCATGCCGACCTCTGCGGCCCACTCGGGCGTGATCGTGTGCCAGGTGTAGGCCAGCCTGTGGCAGGGCTCGGACTCGAGGATCACCTGTTCGGGGTCGCTCACGACCAGCCCAACCTCCTCGTGCGCCATATCGTAGGTAGAGCCCTTCTTCCAGTCCGAGCGGAAAGTTTTCTCTCCGGCCGTTTGGTGCCGCCAGTAGCGTTTCATGAGGGCGGGCTCGGTGAGGCCCTGCCAGACCTGCTCGGGTGTGGCCAGGATGTATGTCGTGTAGGTAAAGCTCGTCGTCTGGTCGATCCGTGCGGCCATTGCTTGCCTCCAGTCATCGATCTGCCCAGTTGAGATGGACGGAGATGAGAGATCCCTACCCGTGGTCGAGGCAGACCCAACCTCGCTCATGCATTGGCCGAGTTCGTCGGCACGTCGGCAGAACGGGACGCCACGACGGGTCACCCGCTGGTCAAGAACGGCAATCCCATAGGGCACGCATTTCCTGGGGCGTCGACGTCAGTGCCTAATCTCGTCCAAATGATGGATTTCGAGACCTCAGACAGGGTGCGACTCCGGTACTACGTCCGGGGTTGCGGGCCTCCTGTTCTGGCCTGCCAGGGCGGGCCAGCCAACATCTCAGAGACATTGGCCGATGCCCTCGTCCCGCTTGAGAACGCGTACACGATCGTGTACCACGACTACCGGGGCAGCGGACGCTCAGAATCCGCTCCGAGCGCCACCTACACCTACGAGCGGATTGCCGAAGACCTAGACGAGTTGCGGATCCACCTCTGCTATGAGCGTGTCGGTGTGCTCGCCCACTCCATGGGCGGCTTCGTCGGACTCAACTACGGCCTCCGCCACTCTGAGGCATGCGCCGGCTTGGTCCTGGTCGGTGCCACTCCGACGGGCAACCCACGCAAGATCGTTGTCCCCGCACTGCGGGCGCTCGGCCCCGCTCGCACGACCAAGGCTCTTGCGGTGCTTGCCTGGTATGTAACCGCTTGGTCTTGGCGCTCTGAGTCGAAGGACAAGCGGTCTGCCCGTTACGCCGTCATGGATGTCATTCAGGAGGGGAAACCTGCCGTCCGCGACAGGGTGAGGACAGCGAACGCGGGCCTGCCCGTTCCGAATGACAACGTCCCGCAACTGGAACGTATGTTCACTCAAACTGATCTCACCGGTCGACTCCATGAGATCCGCTGCCCGACTCTCGTTCTCTATGGCGAACGCGACGCCATGATGGTCGCCGGCGCCCAGATGTTGATGCAAGGGCTTAGCAATGCACGGCAAGTCAGACTTCAAGAGATCGGCCACGAGCCCTTCATCGAGGATCCAGATGCGGCCTTCCCACCCGTTCTTGAGTTCCTTGCCACCCTGCAGTACTGACCAGTTATGGAACTGCCCGCGAACGCTGCCGGACAGGTGAGGGATGGCCGAGAAAGGTACAGCTGGTTTGAGCAAAGGACGGCAAAAAGACAGCTGGTTTGAGCAAAAAATGCGCCCCATGGCCGACTCAGTCGATGAGGCGCTCAGGCAGGTTGCCGAGGTCGGAGATGTGAGCGCGATGGTTCATCTTGGACAGATGTCCATCTTAAACTCTTCCCTCGGGAGAAGCGACTAGATGGTATCTTACTTTCGGAGAAGCGACCCGTAGATCCCGTAGATTGGTGTTTCCAAAGAGCTAATCGGATTCCGCGCCTGAAATGGATATCCCCCCGCCATTGAGCGCGATCTCGAAAGAGACTCTCGGCGCGACGTCGAAGCCACCCTTGCATTGTTTACGGGGGATGCAGTGGTCATCGACGATGGCCGTAGCTGGCCGGGGTCTGCCGATATCCGAGCATGGCAACTGGGTCCGGCCTTGCAGTACACGTACACGATCACTCTTTGGAAAATTGAAGCGACCGGCGCCGAGACCTATGTGGCCTTGTGCCGCCTTGACGGCAACTCCTGACGATAGTGCGGAGCTTCGTTTCCGACCTCCGCGGCCCAGATGTTTAGTGTCCTGTCGCTGATGCTTTCGCCAGGTGGGAGTAATCGATGAAGGCGGCGGCGTCGTGTTCGAGCACGGCGAAAGTCAGTTCCTCTACCCACTGCGTCACTCCGCCGCCGATCCAGCGGCCCTCGTCGTCGCGGGTCTTTGGTAGCGGGTCCCCGCTGAGGCGCCCTGACACGTTGTAGATGGTGTCGACATCAGCCGGGTCTCTCCCTACCGAGGCAGCCGCTTCGTCAACGACGGCCGTGACTCGGCAACCAGCGTGCTGCGCGAGTCGGCGAGGTGTCCTGGTCATCCATCCGTCCGCCTGGCGCCCGTTACTGCCAGCGCCTTCGGCCGAGCGCTCCGATCCAGATCGGTGGCGTCGGCACGGCCGCGGGTGTCAGTCCGGTGACCTGGTAGAACTCGCCGTCGAACGTGACCGGATCGCTGCCGCCCGAGAGCGCCCTCACGATCATCATCGCCTCTTCGAGTGCTCGTATTCGGCCTCCCGGCGACAGGCGGGGGACACCGAGGGCAACGATCGCCCACATCCCGCCGGCACCCAATCCGAGAACGAAACGACCACCAGAGATCGTGGAGAGTCCGGTGACGGTCCGGGTCCAGTATGGAGCGGATCGGCTCAGCAGGTTCGTCATGATCACCGCTCCGGTGACGTTGCTCGTTGCGCCCAAAACGAACCCCAACGCGGCGTAGGCGTCGATGCGCTCGGCGAAATAGAGATGGTCCGAGATGCTGACGAGGTCGAGACCTGCGTCGTCGGCCGACGCGGGCGTGCCCGAGCATCTCGTTCACCTGGCGGACACCGGCCTCCAGCCCGAGGCCGAAGAGGATCTTGCTGATGGGGGTCACGATGCCCTCGCCCCGAGCAGGCCGAGATGTATACGGAGTTGTCGCGTTCCAGTCTCTGGTCTCACCATCATGAATCCCGATGTAAGCGACGGTGTAGATCCCGGGATGCTGGGCCCTCTCTCCCATGCCGGGCGTGCCAAACTGCTGGGGCGCCACCTTTGTGATCTGGTCGCCGGTCAATTTCCGCGGCTGGGACGTATCGGACACCAACGCGGCAAGATTCTCCACCGACTTCTCCAGCATGGCCAGGGGCACGATCGGGAAATGCGGGCGCGCCTTGTCCGGGATGTTGGTCCATTCGCAGTAGTTGGTGATCTCGGTCTCGCCCGGACTGACGGCCGTGATCTCCCAGCCGTAGACGTGACCGTATGGGCCCCGGTCGTAGGCGCCGACGTTCCACTCGAGGAGCGAGTCGGGCACGATCCTGGTCACGGTGTTGAGGGACTTGTACTTTCCCATGGGGACGTCGCCCAGGGGCTCCCGGTCCATGTCCATCTCGAACGTGTCGCCGGGTGACTCCAGGCGTTGTGCGCCCGGCGCCGCCTGGAGCATGCCCGATCCGTCGATCTTGACGTGCATGGCGGGGTCCGTGACGATCCCGAAGATCTCGGCCGGACTGGCCGTCACCGTTCGGCTGGCGGCGATGCGGTCTGCGCTGGACACGGTGTTTCCTCCGTTGACTCGGTTCATCGAGACTAGCGACGCGGGCTTCCCGTGCGTTCGAGCGCCCGTCCTCGCTCGTCCCCTCAAGCGGAATTCCGTCGGCCGAAGATGGGCGAGGCGCACGACAGCTGGCAGGACGCCGCCAAGGACAAGCTGCGGCTACCCGTCGGTGGCCGAGCTTTTTGGCCGACTGGGGCGAGATCGACGAGCGCATGACGTCCTGCTGTTCCCCGACAGGACCTGAGCCCGCCGGCGCGTCGGGACGCACACGGGCCATGAGGATCCGGTTGCGCCGCGGCCCGCCGCCTCCCGCCGGGGTCGGACTGAACCTCTGCAGGCCAGTGGGCTCAGTGCGGCGCGCAGGTGGCCGGATCGGGCCTTCTCTACCGGGCCGCGACCTGGTCCTGGGTCGAGCCCACCAGCGCGTCGAGGAGCTCGTCGACGTCGTCGGAGATCATGAGGGCGTCCACCTGGCGGGCCCGTATGAAGCCCTGAGCGACGGCGTGGCGGACGAAGACGAGGAGATCGTCGAAGAACCCGTCGACGTTGAGGATGGCGCAGCGCTTGTCGTGGATGCCGAGCTGTGCCCAGGTAACGGACTCCATGAACTCCTCGTAGGTGCCGAAGCCACCGGGCAGCATGACAAACGCATCCGACAGCTCGGACATGAGCGCCTTGCGTTCGTGCATCGTGCTCACCACGTGCAGGTCGCTCAGCGTGCCGTGGGCGATCTCGTGACCCGCCAGGGACTCCGTGATCACACCCGTGGCCCGTCCGCCCGCCGCCATGGCGGCATCGGCCACCACACCCATCAGCCCCACGGAGGCACCGCCGTAGACCAGTTCCAGTCCGCGCTCGGCGACTCCCGTGCCGAATTGCTCGGCGGCGACCCCGAAGGCCGGGTCCGTCCCCGGACTGGAGCCGCAGAACACGCAGACGGTGTCGACCGTTGTCATGCCGGGCTGCCCTCGGGGACCGGGATCTCCGCTCGAGCGATCGGGGCGGGTCGGCGCCGGACGCGCCGCACGATGGTCTCGGCGGCGTCGCTGTCGTGGATGGTGAGGGAGAAGGCGGCGGCGGCCAGGGCGAAGACAGCCGCCGTCAGGAAGGCGAAGTGATAGGCCGTGATGTCGGGGGCGGCTGTGCTGCCGCCGGCCTGGGCGGAACCCACCCCGATCAACACGGTCGAGAGGACGGCGACACCGGTGGCACTGCCGACCTGGCGCATCGTGTTGAAGAAGGTCGAGGCTCGGCCCATGGACTCGGGCGTGATCATGGCGAACGACGCCGCCTGGTTCGGCACCATGACCTGCGCCATCATCCATCCCAATACGAACATGAGACCGCGGATGAACCACAGGTTGGTGGTCACGCTGATCTGGGTCAGGGCGAGCATGCAGACGGCGAGTCCGATCAGCCCGCCGGTGATGTGCCGCCGGGGCCCGATGCGCGGGTAGAGGAAACGGCTGGCGAATTGCGCGCCGAGCATCACGCCGATCGCCTCGGGGAAGGTGGACAGACCCGATTGCAGCGCGGACAGGCCGCGGGCGTCCTGGAAGTAGAGCGGGATCAGGTAGAGCATGCCCAGGAAGGCGGCCGCCGCCAGGAACATGACGCAGTTGGTCGAGCGGAAGAGCCGACCGCGGAGGAGGTGCAGATCCACCATCGGACGGGTGGTGCGCAGCTCCACCAGGACGAAGACAACGAGGAGAAGGGCTCCGCTGACGCACGTGGCGATCACCGCCGGCGACGACCATGACTGGAGGGGACCTTCGGAGATGCCGTACATCAAGAGCCCGAGCCCGGCACCGCCGAGGACGAAGCCGGGCACGTCGAAGCGGCCGGCGTCGATGGCGCCCGTCCGCTCCAAGAAGAGCGAGCCGAAGATCGACCGCGGCGATACCGATCGGCAGGTTGACGAAGAACACCCACCGCCAGGAGAAGTTGGTGACCAGGAAGCCGCCGAGCACGGGTCCGACGGCCGGCGCCAGGGTGGTCCCGAGGGTGATGATGCTGGCCGCCCGTATGCGTTCGGCCGGCGGGAAGACCCGGTAGAGCATGGCCATCCCGACCGGGGCCATCATGCCGCCGCCCGCACCCTGGACGACCCGGAACAGCACCAGCTCGGTCATGTTCTGGGCCAGGCCACACAGCGCCGAGCCGAGCGTGAAGACGACGATGGCGGTCAGCAGGACCCGCTTGCCGCCGAAGCGGTCTCCCAACCACCCCGACGCCGGGATGAAGACGGCCAGGCTCACCAGGTAGGCGATCACGACGCCGTCGACGGCGGTGGGCGGGATGTGGAACTCGCGGCCGATCGTGGGGAGCGCGACGTTGACGATCGTGATGTCCATGATGTTCATGAACATCGCCGACACGAACACGATGCCGACGGCGATCTTCTGGTTGATCCGGGCTACGGCCACGTTCTCTTTCGGTTCTCTGGTCTACGGGCGAGGCGAGCCAGGGGGTCGTGGCGAGCGACCGCTCCGCCCAGCTGTGCCACCTCGACCCTATGCGCTCGCCCGCGCCCGGCTGGTCCGCACGCCTCGATGCCCACAGGTGCCGAGTCCGGGCTTCTAGGCTGGCGCTGTCTTGCGACAGGGGGTCGAACGTGGGGCTCGAGGGGGAGAGGCGGACTCGCCATGGGAAAGCGGACAGCACGCAGATTGGGGACAGCAGCCCTCGCCGGTGTGCTCTCCGCCGGCGTGTTCACCGCGTTCATGCCGGCCGTAGGGGCGGAGACGCTGCCTGCTCCACGCCGCGTCGAGCACGGTGTGGCTGTGCCGCCCGAACCAGGCGGCCGATCCGTGCACCGTGAGCCGGGCCGCCACCGCCGTCACCGGTGCGGGGACGAGCCACCCGCTCGATCGCCCCGGCGTCACCGCAGGCGCGCCGTTTCGACTGCTTCTACGTGTACCCGACCGTTTCAACCGAGACGAGCGAGAACGCCGACCTCACCGTGCAACCGGCCGAGAGGGCGGCGGCGATAGTGCAGGCCTCCCGCTTCTCCCAGCGCTGCACCGTGTGGGCGCCCATGTACCGTCAGGTGACGGTGGCCGGGTTGAAGGGTCTCACGGCGCTGCGGGCGGGCGTGGCCACCGCGTACGCCAGCCTGCTGGCCGCCTGGAAGGACTATCTCGCCCACGACAATCACGGCAGGCCGATCGTCTTCATCGGGCATTCGCAGGGTGCGTCCATGCTCATCCGGCTGTTGCAGAGCCAGGTCGATCCCTCGCCGAGCCTCCGGAAGCGCATGGTGTCCGCCATCCTCCTGGGAGGCAACGTGCAGGTCCCCGCCGGTCGGACCGTCGGTGGGACCTTCCGCAACATCCCCACCTGCGGATCGGCGAACCAGACCGGCTGTGTCATCGCCTATTCGACCTTCGGCTCGACGCCGCCGGCCAACTCGCTCTTCGGGCGCGCCGGTCGTGGGGTGAGCCTGCTGTCTGGTCAGACCGCATCCGCGTCGCAACAGGTGGCGTGCGTCAACCCCGTGACGTTCTCGGCCCCGGCCGGCCGCCTGCAGCCGTTCTTCCGTAGCGCCACCGCACAGTCGTCCGGAGTCCGGGTGCTGACGCCGTGGGTGACCTTCCCGGGCCTCTACACCGCACAATGCCAGCAGAGTGCAGGCGCATCCTGGTTGCAGGTGACGGCCGCGCCGGCCCCCGGTGACCCACGTCCGACCGTCTCGGCCACCCTCGGCCCCACGTGGGGGTACCACCTGGACGATGTCAATCTGGCCCTGGGCAACCTGGTGACCGATGTCGGCCGCGAAGAGGCGTCCTACCGCTGACCTCTGGAGCGAAATCCCCTGGGAAAACGATCCGGGGCGGTCCTAGACTCCGGCGATGCTCAAGGTCATCGCCGTCGCCAACCAGAAGGGCGGCGTGGCCAAGACGACGACCGTGCAGTCACTGGGCGTGGCACTGGCGCAGCAGGGCCGCCGTGTGCTTGTGGTCGACCTCGACCCGCAGGCGTGCCTGACGTTCTCCATGGGATTCGACCCTGACGAGCTCGATGCATCGCTCCACGACGTGTTGGTCCGCCGGGCCCGCCTGTCCGAGGTCATCAAGCCGGTGCCCGACGTGCCGAACCTCTCCCTGGTGCCGGCGACCATCGACCTGGCCGGAGCGGAGGTGCACCTGCTGAGCCGGACCGGACGGGAGCACGTCCTGGCCCAGGCGTTGCTCCCGGTGCTCGACGACTACCACGCGGTGCTGATCGATTGCCCGCCCTCGCTCGGCGTGCTGACGATCAACGGCCTGACCGCGGCGGAGGCGGTGATCGTGCCGCTGCAGTGCGAGGCACTCAGCCACCGTGGTGTCGGGCAGCTGCTCGAGACGATCGAGGACGTACGGCAGTTCGCCAACGAGAAGCTGCAGGTGCTCGGCGTGATCCCCACGATGTTCGACGCGCGCACGACACATTCCCGGCAGGTCCTCTCCGAGGTCAAGGATCGGTACGGTCTGCCGCTCTTCCAGCCGGCGGTCCCCAAGTCGGTGCGCTTCGCGGAAGCGCCCGGCCTCGGCCAGTCGGTCCTGCAGCACGCACCGACCTCCCCGGGAGCGGTCGCCTACCGGGTGCTCTCCACGCGCGTCTACGACGCGATGCAGACCGCCTGAGCGGCGTGACCGGCTCGCGGAGCGACAAAGCGCCGGATCCACTCGGGAAGCGCGCCCTCTTCTGGGTGCCATCGCCGGGCACAACAGGATCCCCCGAAGGGGTGTCGACCGTGGCGCTGCCCTTGGGCAAGCGAGCGCTGTACTCGGGTGCCCGCCCGGAACCAGAGAGTCTGGTGATGACGTCTGGGAATCCGCTCGACGAGCGAGGCTCCTTCACCGTGAAGTGTGCGCGCTGTGGTCAGACGTCGCGCATTGGTGTGCTCGACCTGCTCATCTTCCAGTTCCCGCTGGGGATCTGGTTGCCCCGGGGCCGCTTCGACCACCGGATGACCTGTCCGGGGTGCCGCAAGCGCGCCTGGTGCAGCGTCACCCTCCGGCGGACCTGAACACGCTCCGTCGGGGCGGCAACTGCCTGTTTCATGCCGCCGCGGGATTCGGTTCGGCCGGGTCCGTCTCTCATCGCCGGGCTGGCCCAAGGGAAGCCGTCGAGTGAGCGCGACGTCCATGATCCCCGCGGCGTTCCTCCACCGGGAGGAAGGCGGGCGGTTACGGCGCGGTCCTGTCCTCTGGGCGACGACGTGCGAGCCACCCGAGGGGTCCACCGCATGTGGTCGGGATGCGGGGATTTGAACCCCGGACCTCCTGCTCCCAAAGCAGGCGCGCTGCCAAGCTGCGCCACATCCCGTACGACTGGACGAATGTTAGTTGGGTGACCAGGCCCTCGAAGAGGTCGCGGGGGTGCTGGGCCGGGCTCGCCGACGAGGAGGAGGGCGAGGGCTACGAAACGAGCCAGCGTCCTACGGAATCCTACGGACTGGGCGCCGTTCCCAGAACGACCCTCGTCTACGTCGACCCGGCCTCGCTGGTCGTCCCGGCAGGAAGCGCACCGCCGGCCCGGTACCGCCGGGCGACGAGCTTTCCGAGCTCCCACAACAAGAGCAGAACGACCGGGGGCACGAGCGCCCATGTGAATTCGCGGAAGGTGAGTTCCGCGGTCCCGAGGATGCGCCGCAAGACGTCCAGCTGGGTGATCAAGACCGCGAGCACGAACTCGAGGAGGATCGTCCGGTTCATCTGGCGGCTGGAGAAGGTGTCAGGCGTGAGGACGGAGTCGGTCTCGCTCCGGCACTCGAGTGCGGCCACGATCAAACAGAGCGCGAAGGCGGTGAAGGCGATGGACGTGCCCACCGCCGTGCTGTGGAAGTGCTCCGTGCCGATCTCGATCATGGTGAGAAGGCCGATCGTGATGACGAGGCCCGCCAGTCCGACGGTTGTCAGCAGACTCGGGGTGAGCATGGACTGGCCGCGGGGCTTCGGCACGCGGGACATGAGACCCGGAGTCTCGTAGTCGAAGCCGAGGGAAAACCCAAAGGCCGCATTGACGACGAAGTGGATCCACAGGACCTGGGGCGGGGTGAACGGCTCGCCGCCCGCGATGTTGAAGATCGCCGCCCCGAGGAAGGTGAGCACGAAGACCACCAGCAACACGAGGACGAACCGGATGTACTTGGTGAGGTTGTCGAAGATCTTGCGACCCTGCTCCACCGCGTAGACGATGGTGGCGAAATTGTCGTCGGAGAGGATCATGCGCCCGGCGTTCTTGGCCACCTCGGTCCCCGACCCCATGGCGATGCCGATGTCGGCCGCCTTGATGGCGGGCGCATCGTTGACGCCGTCCCCCGTCATGGCCACCACCTCGCCCTTCCTCTTCAGGGTGTCGACCAGCAGGACCTTGTGCTCGGGAGCGACCCGGCCCACGACCCCGATGTCGTCGATCCGGGCCAGCCGATCGGCGTCGGACAGGGCGGCGAAGTCGGCTCCGAGCATCGCCTCGCCGGGGATACCCAGCTGTTGGGCGATCGCCGCCCCGGTGGTGACGTCGTCGCCGGTGATCATGCGCACGCGGATGTGGGCGGCCTGCGCCTCCTTGACGGCGGCTTTGGATTCAGCCCGGGGCGGATCGACCATCCCGACAAGGCCGGTCATCTGCAGGTCGTGCATGTGCGCGAGCAGATCGCCCTTGGGGTCGAACGTGGCGGGGTCGACGTCTCGCATGGCGGCGGCCATGACGCGCTGCCCGAGTCCGGCCATCCGCTCGACGTGGTTCTGGGCCCGGGCAGCCAGGTCCGCGTCCCAGGGAATCGCCGAGCCGCCCGAGAGTGCCGTGGCCGAGCGATCCATGACGGCCGGGGCCGCTCCCTTGACGAAGCAGCGGATCACCGGTCGCCCGGAAGGATCGGTGATCTCGTGGAACGTGGCCATCAGCTTGTAGGTGGGGTCGAAGGGCAGGGTGGCGAGCCTCGGCAGGCGTTCGCGGGTGGCGTTGATGTCGACTCCCGCCTTGTACCCGAGGACCAGCAGCGCCCCCTCGGTGGGGTCACCGACGACCTCTCCGTCGACCAGCGTGGCGTCATTGGCCAGGAGGAAGGGCAAGACGGCGTCCTCGATGGTGTCGGTGGCGCCGGCGGCATGCTCGACCCGGCCCTCCAGGCCGTACCCCGAACCGCTGATGGTGAAGCGGTCGGTCGGATCGATCACCTCGACCGCAGTCATCTGGTTCAGCGTGAGCGTGCCCGTCTTGTCCGAATTGATGGCAGAGGTGAAGCCCAGCGTTTCGACGGCAGGGAGCTCTTTGACGAGCGCGTTGCGCTTGGCCAGTTCGACACTGCCGAGCGAGAGGATCACCTCGGTCACGGTCGGGAGAGCCTCGGGGATGGCGGCGATGGCCAGGGAGACCGCGCTGACGAAGAGCGCGTCCCACGCCGTACCCCGCGAGCGCCCGAGGGCGAACATGACGATCATGGTCAAGCCTGCGGCGGCGACGATCCACAGCGTCAACCGGTTGAGCTCCTTGGTCAACGGCGACTGCTCTTTGGCCGTGGCCGAGAGCATCCCTGAGATCTTTCCGAGCTCCGTCTCGGTCGCCGTGGCGGTCACGATCATCAGGCCGCTGCCGTGCGTGACCGGGGTGTTCATGAAGGCCATGTTGACCTGATCCCCCGGGCTCATAGCGGTATCGGCCAGCGTCGTCGTCTCCTTCTGCGCCGGCGTGCTCTCGCCGGTGAGCGCGGACTCGTCGATCTGCAGCGCGCTGGCTTCGATTATCCGGCCATCCGCCGGTACCTCGTCGCCCGCAGCCAGGAGGATCACGTCTCCAATGACCACCTGCTCGGCCGGGATCTCGGACTCGACCCCGTCGCGCCGCACCCGGGCCGTGATCTTCATCATCGACTTGAGCGCATTCATTGCGCTCTCCGCCTTGCCCTCCTGACGCAGCCCAACGACCGCATTGAGGATCGTGATGATCAGGAGCAGCACGGCGGTGCTCCACTCCTTGATGGCAAGGGAGACCACCGCGGCACCGACCAAAATGATCTGCATATAGCTGCGGTACTGGTCCAGAAAGCGTTGCCAGCCCGGCTTCGGCTTTTCCTCCGGTAGCGCGTTGGGCCCGTTGCTGCGAAAGAGCTCTGCCGCTCGTGGGGAGTAGAGGCCGACTGCCGGATCCACACTGAAGGCGGCAGTGACATCCCCCGCTGCCCGTGCGTACCAGCGGGGGACATTGGGGGAGACCGTGCCGGGTGGCGCCATCGGTATGGTCATGATTCGGGTTGGATCACGAGATCGTGGCCGGTCGCGCAGTCGGCAGCGGATCACTCTGGTCGAGAGAGTCGCCACGCCCGAAGCTCCTCTTGTCCTTCATGGCCTCCCTCCACTCATCCGAACCTCGGAAAGGGTCTCTTGCACCGTCGCCCGATCGATCTTGGACGCTCGCGGGACGAAAACAACGTGAACGTACCACTCCGACAGTGGCCGACCCGGGGCTGCGCAACGGAGCGTCGGGCCTTGCTCGCCGCGCACGCCCCTGTCGGTTCGCCGGTGCCCTGAGGCATGGGGCATGGGGCATCCGTCCGACCCGTGGCAGGCGCTGCGGTCAGGACTTACACTGACGCCGAGTCGACGCGATCGGGGAGGCTGCGATGAATGCGACGGATCGCCGCCGGTCGGGCGCCGTGTGATGGGAGAGAGCGGAGCAGAGACTCGCGGCAAGATGCGACGCAAGGAGTACGAGAAGGAGCTCCGGCGCCTCCAGGTCGAGCTCGTGCAACTGCAGCGCTGGATCGTGCACGAGCACGCCAAGGTGTGCATCGTGTTCGAGGGCCGGGACACCGCCGGAAAGGGCGGGGTGATCAAGCGGATCACCGAGCGGGTGAGCCCCCGCGTCTTCCGGGTCGTCGCACTCCCAGCTCCGAACGAGCGTGAACGCTCTCAGATGTACCTGCAACGCTACATTCCCCACCTGCCTGCCGGCGGTGAGGTGGTCATCTTCGATCGAAGCTGGTACAACCGTGCCGGCGTCGAACGAGTCATGGGTTTTTGCACAGAGCACGAGGCGGACCGATTCCTGCAGCTCGTTCCGTTGGTCGAGCAGGCGATCATCGACTCTGGCGTGATTCTGCTCAAGTACTGGCTCGAGGTCAGCGAAGAGGAGCAGACGCGGCGCTTGACTGCCCGCATCGACGACGGCCGCAAGACCTGGAAGCTCTCACAGATGGATCTGGAATCCTATGGCCGCTGGTTCGACTACTCGAGGGCGCGTGACGCCATGTTCGACGCCACGGACACCAAGGTGGCTCCCTGGTACGTCGCCAACTCCGACGACAAGCGACGGGCCCGGCTCAACATCATCAGCCACATCCTCGAGCTGGTCCCCTATGAGAGCGAGAAAGCGGCGCGAGTCGTCTTGCCACCTCGCCAAAAGAGAGGCAATTACCGAGAGCCGAGCGTGCATCGACATGAGGTGCCGGTGCTGTTCTGACCGGACCATCGCCAAAGCCGGCGATACCGCCGCTCCGTCTCGTCGTTGTGGGCCTGACCCGTTCGGCATCCACGAATCCGCTGAAGAACGGCTCGGCAGTGCGGACTCATCCTCCCAGCGCCAGCCCGAGCAACCCCCCGAGCTCACGGAGCGCCGCGTCGGGGTCGGTCACCTTGATGGTGTGCATCCCGAGCGCCCGCGCCGGTTTGAGGTTGACGCCGAGGTCGTCGAGGAACACGCACTCGTCCGGCTCGACGCCGAGAGCCTCACAGGCCAGCTGATAGAAGCGGGGGTCCGGCTTGCGCACGCCCAGCACCCGTGACTCGAGGACGGCATCGAAGAGCGCGTACACCGCGGCCACCTCGACCGAGAGGACCGCCTCCGCCCGGGTGAAGTTGTTGGTGAGGCAGGCCGTCTTGTACGCCGGCTGGCAGGCGCGGATCGCCGCGACCATCCGGGGCCGGATCTCCCCGGCCAAACGCTCGAGCACCAGCCGCCCGTCCAATTCGTGGCCCAGGGCCTCGGCCTCGGCGGACCACAGCGACCCGAACGTCTCCACATCGACCTCACCGCGTTCGAGCTGCGCCCAGGCATTGGTGTCGGGATCGGTCGCGTTCACCGTCCGGATGAAACCGGCCGGCAGCCCGCGTTCGGCCTCCAGGTGGGCGAACGCCTCGAACGGGCTCGACGAGATCACGCCGCCGAAGTCGAACAGCACGGCTCGAATCACTACGCCCGCTCCACCGCCAGCACCTGCCACTCGTCGGGCAGGCCCTTGAGGTTGTGGCGGCCGCGGTCGTCGAAGACGATGCCCGAGCCGACGACCAGGTCGCGCACGGTGCCGGTCACCAGCACCTCGCCGGGTCCCGCCATGGCGCTCACCCGCGAGGCGATGTGGACGGCCAAGCCGCCGATGTCGTCGCCACGCAGCTCCACCTCGCCCGCGTGCAGGCCGGCCCGCAGCTGCAGGCCGAAGCTGCGGGCGGTCGCCACCATGGCTTCGGCGCAGCGCACCGCCTGGGCCGGCGCGGCGAAGCGGGCCAGGATCCCGTCGCCGGTCGTCTTGACGAGCATGCCGTCGTGGCGGGTCAGGAGCCGTCCGACGTTGACGTCGAACTCGTCGAGGACGGCGCGCCACTGGCGGTCGCCCGCTTCGGCGGCGCGCCCGGTCGAGTCCACGATGTCGGTGAAGAGCACCGCGGCGAGCAGCCGCGTGGCGGCGTGCGCCCCCGCGTGCCCGGTGACGAACTCCTCCATCTCGTCGACGATGGACTCGAACTCACCGGTCCACGGGAGCAGGTCGGCCCCGGGCGTGGTCACGAACCGGGCGCCGGCGATGTGCTCGGCCAGGTAGCGGCCGTGCTCGCTCAGGTTGGCATAGCTGTCGAGGCGGGCAAAGACGAGGGTCGGGCACGTGATGGCCGGGAGGCACCAGCGGACGTCGGCGGAGAAGGTGACGAGGTTGAAGGCGACGGCGGTGGCCGGGCTGGCCCCGCGCCGGGCCGCCCGCCCCCACCATTCCCGGAAGCCCACCCGGTGGGCCAGGCTCGGGGCGAAGATCGCGATGTCCTGGGGGACGTCGTCCTCGGTCACCGCCACCTCGATGCCCGCCGTCAGCTCGATTTCCTCGTCGGGCACGCCGAAGCCGTAGTCCTCGGCCGCGCCCACCCGGGCCGTCCCGTTGACGATGACCAGGGAGATGACGCGTTCGGGGTGTGTGGCGGCCAGCCACAGGGCGGCCATGGCGCCCCCGGTCGAGGCCAGGACCACGGCCCGGTCACATCCCGCGGCGTCCATCACGGCGAGGGCGTCGCGCCCCCAGCCCTCGATGGAGGGGTCCGTGCCCGTCGGCAGGGGATCGGACAGCCCGAGGCCGCCGGCGTCGAAGCGGAGCAACCGGGAGAACTCCGCCACCCGCTCGGTGTAGCGCAGCCAGTTCGGCTCGTCGATGGTCTCGTCGATGGAGATCATCAGCCCGCTGTTGAACTCGAGCACGTCGACCCGGCTGTCCCCGGCCGCCTCGGGTCCCGGCCCCCAGACCTGGTAGCCGACGTGGATGCCGTCCCGGAGGGCGTACTGGGTCACGGGCGCCTCCATAACGGGATGCAGTCTGCCCTGTCGGGCGGAGGCGCGGCGCGGGCGGAAAGGAGTGCGGCTGGTCCGATGGGTTCAGCGGGCGCCGCGTACGAGACGACCCGGCAGCGCACCGGTCGCCTCGCCGTGCTCGAACGTCACCGTGCCCGCCTTGATGGTCGCCACGTACCCCGATGCCTTCTGCAGTAGCCGGCGCCCGCCGGCCGGAAGGTCAGCGGCCACGTAGGGCGCGCCCAGCGTGAGCGCGTCGTAGTCGATGAGGTTGAAGTCGGCGAGGGCGCCGGGCTCCACCGTGCCGCGGTCGGCCATGCCGTAGAGGCGTGCCGTGTCATGGGTCTGCTTCTTCACCACGTATTCGAGCGGCAACAGGTCGCCCCGACTGCGGTCGCGGGTCCAGTGCGTGAGCATGAACGTCGGCATGGAGGCGTCGCAGATGGTCCCGGTGTGGGCGCCGCCGTCGGCCAGCCCGGTGAGGCCTTGCGGGTGCAGCATCATCTCGCGCACGTGGTCGAGGTCGCCGGTGGCGTAGTTGAGGATCGGGAGGTACAGCAGCCCCTGCCCGCCGTCGCGGGCCATCTCGTCGTAGGCGACCTCCAGCGGCGACACGCCGCGCGCCGCGGCCACGCCCGCCAGCGAGCGCTCGGGGCCAGGCTCGTAGTCGGGCGGGTTCCCGAGGACGAACGTGCGCTCGTACGCCTTCTCCATCGCCTTGGCCTGAGCCGGTGACGACGGTGTCCACGACACGATCGAGCGCCGCACGTCGGGGTCGGCCAGCGCAGCCCCGAGCTCCGCGTTGGATTCGCAGCGCGCCCGCAGCGCCGCATACGCCGGGAAGTCGGAGAAGAGGCACAGCGTCGTGTGGTGTCCCGTCAGGATGCCGGTGGGCCGGCCGGCGATCTGGGGGAAGAGCTGCGCCCCCTCGGCGCAGGCGTCGAGGGAGACCTCCAGCTGCTTGCGCCACAGCTCGGGATC
The DNA here is from genome assembly GCA_963840245.1 of uncultured Acidimicrobiaceae bacterium. Taxonomy (GTDB): domain Bacteria; phylum Actinomycetota; class Acidimicrobiia; order Acidimicrobiales; family RAAP-2; genus Bog-473. The sequence goes on along the minus strand of CAWIYI010000015.1, from coordinate 134,193 downwards.
GCCGTCGGCCTGCAACAGCGCGTACGACACGGGCCGGTCGATGGCGGCCGACAGCCGGCGCATCCAGTCGACCTCCTGCATGACGTCCTCGAGCATCTCGCCCGCGGAGCCGAGCGGGGCCAGTTCGAAGACGCCCGTGCCGGCCTCGCCCAGGGCGGACCCGATGCCGAAGAGCTCGTCCTCGGCCGCGAACGTCCCCGGCACCAGCTCGCCGTCGACGGCCCGGTGCCCCATGGTCCGTGAGGTGGAGAAACCCATCGCCCCGGCCCGGATCGCCTCGAGCACGATGGCGCGCATCGCCTCGATGTCCTCGGCGGTCGCGGCCTCGTTGCGAGCGCCCCGCTCACCCATGACATAGGCCCGCACGGCGGCGTGCGGGCACCTGGGTGCCGACATCGACGGTCCAGCGCCGCCGCTCGAGGGCGTCGAGATATTCGGGGAAGGTCTCCCACGCCCACTCGATCCCCTCGGCCAGGGCGGTGCCCGGGATGTCCTCGACCCCTTCCATGAGGCCGATGAGCCAGTCGTGGCGGTCGGGCTGGGCCGGGGCGAACCCGACGCCACAGTTGCCCATCACGAGCGTGGTGACCCCGTGCCACGACGACGGGGCGAGCTCCGGGTCCCAGGTGGCCTGGCCGTCGTAGTGGGTGTGGACGTCGACCCACCCCGGCGTCACCAGCAGACCGTCGGCGTCGATCAGCCGGGTGGCGCCGCCCTGGACGGTACCCACCTCGGTGATGCGGCCGGAGTCGACCGCGACGTCGGCCGCGGTCGCTGCGGCACCGGTCCCGTCGACGAGCGTTCCACCCTTGATGATCAGGTCGTGCACGGTGTGCATCGTGTCACGCCAGCCGGCGGCACGCTGGCCGGTTCTGGCGCGTCCCGCGTCAGACCTTGGCTTTGCCGAGGATCCGGTTCATCTTGGTCCCGCAGACCGGGCAGGTGCCCTGCGCGGCGCGGCGCCCGTTCGCCAGCTCGACCTCCTGGCCGTCGAACTCACGCTTTTCCCGGCACTTCACGCAGTACCCCTCGTAGTTAGCCATGGCAACTCCTTCGGTCGGTGATGGCCTTGGACGGGAGATGAACGTAGCGGGGGGGTTCCGGGGATTGGGGGATGGTCGGGCCACCGCAGGCACGATCCGGGGGTATGGTCGACCTCGTGGTCGACAACGGTGCAGGTCAGGACGGTGACTGGCTGCTGCGGGGGCAGCGCGCCCGCGGCGCGCTGGCGGAGACCTGGGGAGAGCTCGAAGAGGTCTGCTCCGCGCTTTCGGCGTCCGAGTGGGCGCTGCCCACCGAATGCCCCGGCTGGGACGTCAAGGACCAGCTGTCGCACCTGATCGGGATCGAACGGGCGATCATGGGGGAGGCGGTTCCCGAGTGGCCCGGACCCCTGGGCGACCACGTGAAAAACGAATTCGCGGCCACCAACGAGCGCTTCGTCGCCGTCCGGCGGGCGCTGCCCGGGTCGGCCGTGCGGGCGGAGTTCGTCGACGTGACCACGACCCGGCTGGCCCAGTTGGACGCGCTCGACGCGGCGGGATGGGCCGAGGTCGGCTGGAGTCCGGTCGGCGAGGTGCCCCGCGCCGAGTTCATGACGGTGCGGGTCTACGACAGCTGGGTGCACGAGCAGGACGTGCGCCTCGCCCTCGACCGTCCGGGCGGCAGCGGGAATGCGGCCTCGGCGATCTCTCTGGACCGCGTGCAGGGCGCCATGCCCTTCGTCGTCGGCAAGAAGGCCGGCTGCGCGACGGCACCGCCGTCCGCTTCGAGGTGGCGGGGCCGGGGCACGACGGCCGTGCCTTCACGATCGCCGTCGAGGGTGGGCGCGCCCGCCCCGTCGGCGACGACGTCGTGCCGGCGGTGACGTTGTCGCTCTCGAGCATCGACTTCGTGCGTCTCGGCTGCGGTCGGGCCACGTCGGCACAGGTGCAGGCGGACGGCGGTGTCGTGCTGCAGGGCGATGCCCAGGTGGGCCAGGCCGTCCTGGGAGCCATGAACTTCATGTTCTGACCCGTGGGGACGTTCTCGGTGGACCGTGCGCCCAGGCCACGGGGCGGCCGGTAGAGTGATCGGCTCGTGATGCGTGCGACAGCAGAGCCAATGGAGGGGAACCTCGTCCGCCTGAGCGTGGAGGTCGACGAGCCCGAATTCGATCGGGCGCTCGGTGACGTCGTGCGCTCCCTGGCCCGAGAGGCACGTGTGCCCGGCTTCCGGCCCGGCAAGGTGCCGCGCAAGGTGCTCGAGGCCCGCATGGGTGGCGCCGGCGCGCTGCGCGCGGAAGCACTGCGCGAGTCGTTGCCCGACTTCTACGCCCGGGCCGTCGTCGACACCGAGCTCGACCCGATCGCCCAGCCCGAGATCGACATCACGGGCGGCGAGGACGGCGGCGCCGTTTCCTTCGACGCGGTCGTGCAGGTGCGGCCGACCGTCGCCATTCCGGGTTACGACGGGCTGCTCGGTCACTCTCCCGGGTCTTGCCGTCACCGAGGAAGAGGTGCAGAGCCAACTCGACCGGCTGCGCGAGAACGACGCCGAGCTCGAGGTCGTGGACTCGGCCCGCCATCGACGGGGATCTGGTCACCATCGACCTGCACGGCAACGACGCCTCCGGCGCCGAGGTGGTCGGTGTCGACGACTATCTCTACGAGGTCGGCTCGGCTTCGGTCGTGCCCGAGCTCGACGCCGAGCTGCACGGCGCCAAGGCCGGCGCCATCCTCGCCTTCGACACTGACCATCCCGACGACCCGGAGCAGAAGGTCGCCTTCCGGGTGCTCGTCAAGGAGGTCAAGGTCAAGAAGCTGCCGGAGGCGACCGACGAGTGGGCCGCCGAGAGCTCCGAGTTCGAGACGGTGGCCGAACTGCGCTCGGACATCGAGACGCGGATCGGTCGCGTCAAGCTGATGCAGAGCCAGATGGCGCTGCGCCAGAAGACGATCGAAGCCCTGGCCGAGTTGGTCACCGACGATGCGGTTCCCGAGGTCCTGGTCGATGCGGAGGTCAACGAACGGCTCCACGACCTCCAGCACCGGTTGGAGGCCCAGAAGCTGGGGTTGGCCGAGTACTTCCAGGCCACCGGCACCACGCCCGACGAGCTGCTGGGGGCCGTCCGCGTGGACGCCCAGGCCGCAGTCAAGGCGGACCTGGCGCTGAGAGCCCTGGTGGAGGCCGAGGAGTTGACGCTCAGTGACGACGAGCTCCTGGCCGAGATCGTCACCATGGCGGAGCGGATGGGCACCACGCCGACCGAGCTGCGCCGGCAACTCGACACGGCCGGCCGGACCGGCGCGGTACGCTCGGAGCTGCGCAAAGGCAAAGCGCTGGAGTGGCTGCTGGACCACGTGGAACTCTTCGACGAAGAGGGCAACCCGATGTCACGGGACGACCTCCGGGTGGATGCCTCGGGAGAGGGCGACAGCGAGCAGAGCGAGGAGAGCGAGTGAAGATGCGGACTGCGGAGGACCCGATGAAGGCGTACAACTATCTGGTTCCGACCGTGATCGAGTCGTCCAACCGTGGTGAGCGCGCCTACGACCTGTACTCACGGTTGCTCCGTGAGCGGATCATCTTCCTCGGCACACCCGTCGACGATGCGGTGGCGAACCTCGTGTGCGCGCAGATGCTCTTCTTGGAGTCCGAGGAACCGGACAAGGACATCCACCTCTACATCAACTCGCCCGGCGGTGAGATCACAGCTCTCTTCGCCATCTACGACACGCTGAAGTTCATCAAGGCCGACGTCTCCACCTTCTGCTTCGGGCAGGCGGCCTCGGCGGCGGCCGTGCTGCTGGCCGCCGGTGCCAAGGGCAAGCGTTTCGCCCTGCCCCATGCCCGTGTTCTGCTCCATCAGCCCTGGGGCGGCGTGGAGGGCCAGGCCAGCGACATCGAGCTGCAGGCCAAGGAGATCCTCCGCATGCGGGACCTCCTGTCGGGGATGCTGGCCGAGGACACCGGGCAGACCCAGGAGAAGGTGGCCCAGGACACCGATCGTGACTTCATCATGACGGCGGAGGAAGCCGTGACCTATGGCGTGATCGACGAGGTCATCACGGCACGGACGGTGGCACCGCTCGAGGCCATCGGCGCCGCGTAGGACGAGCGAGCACGGACGGACGGGAGAGCGATCGGGTGGCGAAGTTCGGAGAGGGCGGAGATCTCGTCAAGTGCAGCTTCTGCGGCAAGACGCAGAAACAGGTCAAGAAGCTGATCGCCGGACCGGGTGTCTACATCTGCGACGAGTGCATCGACCTGTGCAACGACATCATCGCGGAGGAGCGGGACGAGTCCACCGAGCTGAGCTTCGAGGATCTGCCCAAGCCGCGGGAGATCTTCGACTTCCTCAACGACTACGTGGTGGGTCAGGAGTACGCCAAGAAGATCCTGTCGGTGGCCGTGTACAACCACTACAAGCGCGTCCAGGCCGGGCCGCCGGCCGCCGAGGACGGTGTCGAGCTGGCCAAGTCGAACATCCTCCTGCTCGGGCCGACCGGATGTGGCAAGACGCTGCTGGCCCAGACCCTGGCCCGCATGCTCAACGTGCCCTTCGCCATCGCGGACGCCACGGCACTGACCGAGGCCGGGTACGTCGGCGAGGACGTGGAGAACATCCTCCTCAAGCTGATCCAGGCCGCCGACTACGACGTGAAGCGGGCCGAGACCGGCATCATCTACATCGATGAGATCGACAAGATCGCCCGCAAGAGCGAGAACCCGTCCATCACCCGCGACGTCTCGGGTGAGGGCGTGCAACAGGCGCTCCTCAAGATCCTGGAGGGCACCACCGCCTCGGTGCCGCCCCAGGGGGGCCGCAAGCACCCCCATCAGGAGTTCATACAGATCGACACCACGAACATCCTGTTCATCTGCGGCGGGGCGTTCGCCGGCCTCGACAAGCTCATCGAGTCGCGCATCGGCAAGCGCGGCATCGGCTTCCGGGCCGAGGTGCATCGCAAGGACCGCGAGGACGGTGAGATCCTCCGTCACGTGCTCCCGGAGGACCTCATCAAGTTCGGGCTGATCCCCGAGTTCATCGGCCGCCTGCCCGTGGTGAGCGCCGTGTCGCCGCTGTTCAAAGACGCACTGGTGCAGATCTTGGTCGAGCCGAAGAACGCGCTGACCCGGCAGTACGAGCGGGTGTTCGCGCTCGACAACGTGGAGCTCGAGTTCACGCCCGACGCGCTCGAGGCGGTGGCCGAGCAGGCGCTGTTGCGGGGCACGGGTGCCCGGGGCTTGCGGGCCATCCTCGAAGAGGTGCTGCTCGACGTGATGTACGACCTGCCCAGCCGCACCGACGTGGGCAAGTGCGTGGTGGACCGCTCCGTCGTGCTCGACCGCGTGGCTCCGACCCTGGTGCCCCTCGGTGGCGCGCCGGTCAAGTCGACCCGCTCGCGCCGCGCCGCGTCCTGACCGACCCGGAGCCGGTCCACGTGGACGATCCGGCGGCTCCGCCCTTCGACGGGCTCCAGGCTGCGCTCGCCTGGCTCGACAGCCACATCGACTTCGAGGCGCGCATGCCGAGGCGCCGCGCCCTGCCGTCGCTCGACCGCATGCGGGGACTCACCTCGCTGCTCGGCGAGCCTCAGGAGTCGATCCCGTCCATCCACATCACCGGCACCAACGGCAAGGGGTCGACGTCGGCCATGGCGACGGCGCTGCTCATGGCGAAAGGCCTGACCGTCGGGACCTACACGAGCCCCAACCTGCACGCGGTGGCGGAACGCCTGGCGCAGAACGGGGAGCCGATCGACGACGCGTCGCTGACCGACGTCCTCACCGAGCTGGCCCTGCTCGAGACGCTGCTGCCCGAGCGACCGACCCGCTTTGAGCTGCTGACGGCGGCGGCCTTGTCGTGGTTCTCGACCGAGGCGGTCGACGCCATGGTCGTCGAGGTGGGTCTCGGTGGGACGTGGGACTGCACGAACGTCGTGCGGGGCGACGTGGCGGTGCTCACGAACGTGAGCTTCGACCACACCGATGTCCTGGGACCCACCCTCGAGGGGATCGCCCGGGACAAGGCCGGCATCATCGAGCCGGGAAGCCGGGTCGTGGTGGGGGAGATGGCTCCTGAGCTGGTCGACATCGTGGAGGGTCGGGCCGAGGAGGTCGGAGCAGCGTCGGTGTGGGTGGCCGGGCGAGACTTCGGCTGCGAGACCAACCGGGTCGCGGTGGGGGGCCGGGTCGTGACGCTCTGGACTCCCGGCGGCCGCTACGAGGATGTCCTGGTGCCCCTGCACGGAGCCCACCAGGGCGTCAACGCGTCGGTGGCCCTGGCGTCGGTCGAGGCCTTCTTCGGAGACGCGCTCGCACCTGACGTCGTGGAAGAGGGCTTGGCCTCCGTGCGCGTGCCGGGTCGGCTCGAGGTACTGGGTCGGCGACCTCTTCTCCTCGTCGACGGCGCGCACAACGCCGCGGGCATGGCGGCGCTGGCCGACGCGCTGACCGAGGAGTTCGCGGTCGATGGCGCGTCCGTCGCCGTGGTGGGGATGCTGTCTGGACGCGACCCGTCGGCCATGCTCGCGCCGCTGGCGTCGGTGGGCGTTGCGGCGATCGTCGCCTGCGAACCGGACTCGCCACGTGCGATGCCGGTCGCCGCCGTCTCCGAAGCTGGTCGCGCGCTCGGGCTGTCCGTCTACGAGGAGCCCGAAGTGAGTAACGCACTGCGCGTGGCGCGCGGCATGGTCGACGCCGATGGGCTGGTCGTCGTGGCCGGATCGCTCTACGTGGTGGCCACGGCCCGCGCCGACGCGTTGGGCGCGACCGTGCCGTGGGAGGACGCCGGTCGCTGACGGCGCCCGGACCGGGTCCCGGTGTTTGTGTAGTGTCCACCCCTCGTGGACCGCACCCTTGTCATTGTGAAGCCCGACGGCGTCGAGCGGGGCCTGGCCGGCGAGGTGCTCAGCCGTCTGGAGCGCAAGAAATTGCGCCTGGTGGCCGCCGAGCTCCGGACCATCACCCAGGAAGTGGCCGAGACCCACTACGCCGAGCATGCCGAGCGCCCGTTCTTCGGCGACCTGGTGACCTTCATCACGCGGTCGCCCGCGCTCGTCATGGTTGTCGAGGGTCCGAAGGACACCTTCGCCGTTGTGCGCCTGATGATGGGCACCACCAACCCGGCGGAGGCGGCCCCGGGCACCATCCGCGGTGACTATGGGATCGAGACCACCGAGAACCTGGTGCACGGGTCCGACTCACACGAGTCCGCGGCGCGGGAGATCGCACTCTTCTTCCCCGGCCTCGCGACCATGTAACGAAGGCACGTGCGCCGGCCAACGCTGGTGTAATCGCAGGCCAGATCGGTGTTCGCCGGCGCCCGCCTTGTGGACCCCCTCTGCGTCCCATAGCCTGTGGGCGCACCATCACGGGCGCCGGTCCTCATCGGCGCCCATCAGGAATTCCTCTGGAGAGCTCCAACTATGGCCGAAAATCGCCTTTCCCTCCTTGGTCGTGACATGGCTGTCGATCTCGGAACCGCCAACACGCTGGTGTACGTCCGCGGCCGCGGCATCGTGCTCAACGAGCCATCGGTCGTCGCCGTCGACATCAAGGACGGGCGGCCGCTGGCCGTGGGGGCCGAGGCCAAGCGGATGATCGGGCGGACACCGTCGAACATCCAGGCCATCCGGCCGCTGAAGGACGGCGTGATCGCCGATTTCGAGATCTGCGAGAAGATGTTGCGCTACTTCATCCACCGGGTGCACCAGCGCCGCTTCGCCAAGCCACGCATGGTGATCTGCGTCCCGTCGGGCATCACCGGAGTGGAGCGCCGGGCCGTGATGGAGGCGGCCGAGTACGCCGGCGCGCGCCGCGCCTACATCATCGAGGAGCCGATGGCCGCCGCCATCGGTGCCGGTCTCCCGGTGCACGAGCCGACGGGCAACATGGTCGTCGACATCGGCGGTGGGACGACCGAGGTCGCCGTCATCTCCCTGGGCGGCATCGTCACGAGCCAGTCCGTGCGCATCGGCGGCGACGAGCTCGACGAAGCCATCGTCTCGTTCGTCAAGAAGGAGTTCAGCCTCGCGCTCGGTGAGCGCACCGCCGAGGAGATCAAGATCACCCTCGGCTCCGCCTATCCGTTGGAGCAGGAGCTGCACGCCGAGATCCGTGGCCGCGACCTCGTGAGCGGGCTGCCGAAGACGATCGTCGTCTCCACCGAGGAGATCCGTCGGGCGATCGAGGAGCCGGTCTCCGCCATCATCGATGCCGTCAAGGTCACCCTCGACCGGACACCGCCGGAGCTGGCGGCCGACATCATGGAGCAGGGGATCGTGCTGACCGGCGGCGGAGCCCTGCTGCACGGATTGGAAGCTCGACTGCAGCACGAGACGGGCATGCCCATTGTGGTGGCCCGGGACCCGCTGAACTGCGTCGCCATCGGCAGCGGCCAGTGCCTGGAGGAGTTCGAAGCGTTGAAGCGGGTGCTGATCACCACCTCAACGCGCTGATCGATCGACCGGTTTCTCCTGGGTGGCCCGGTCCCGGCGGTCGCGCCGCACGCTCACGGTCATCATCCTCATCGTTCTGTCGCTGTCGCTGATCTCGCTCGACCTCAACGGGCGGACCCACAGCCTGACCTCCGGGATCAAGTCGGTGGCCAACGACGTCTACTCGCCGTTGCGCCAGGGCGTCCTCGACATCATCAGTCCCATCGGGAACTTCTTCGCCGGCGCCTTCAACTACGGGTCGGTGCAGTCCGAGAACGAGCGGCTGCAGCGGACGATCGGCCAGCTGCGTGCAGCGCAGCTGGAACAGGGCTTCGAGCGGAACCAACTGCGCGACATCACCGCGCTGCAGAACCTGCCCTTCCTCCAGTCGCTGCCGACGGTCACGGCGCAGACACAGGACGAGTACTCGTCCAATTTCACCGCGACCATCACGCTCGACAAGGGTCGGGCTGACGGCGTCGACGTCGGCTATCCCGTTGTGGGCGCCGGGGGGCTCGTGGGTCAGGTGATCCAGTCCTTCCACCACACCTCGGTGGTCCGCCTGATCACCGACGGGGAGTCCAAGGTCGGCGTGACGTTCGCGAGCCAGCTCACCGGGATCGTCGACGGGCAGGGGCCGTCGAGCTCCATGACGGCGGACCTCGTGGCACCGCGCACGCCGTTGCACAAGGGCGAGGTCATGTTCACGAGCAGTCTCGACGCGGCCGCGTTCCCCCCCGGGATCCCGGTGGCCAGCGTGCGGTCCTTCCACACCTCCGCGGGCGCGAGCCAGGAGTCCATCAAGGTCGATCCCGCCGCCGACCTGAGCCAGCTGGCCTACGTCGACGTGGTGCAGTGGGTGCCGTCGACGTGACCGGTCGCTCCATGCTCAGGGTGGCGCTGGTGATCTTCGTCGTGCTGATGGTCCAGCAGACGGTGATGGTGGCGTTGCGGATCCGCGGCACCCACCCCGACCTGCTCTGGCTGCTGCCCATCACGGCCGCGCTGCTCGACGGGCCCGAGACGGGGGCGATTGTCGGCTTTTGGTCCGGGTTGGCCTTCGACCTGGTGCTGCCCACGCCGTTCGGGCTGTCCGCCCTGGTCGGATGCGTGCTGGGCTACGCCACCGGGGCGCTGACGGCGGCGGCGGACCCCCGGGCCACCTGGCTCAAGCCGGTGGCCGCGCTCGCGGGGAGCGTCGCAGCGGACATGCTGTTCGCCGTGCTTGGAGCGATTCTCGGACAGGAGGAGATGGTGCAGGTGAATTTCCTGGCCCTTTTCCTGGTGGTGGGGATCTCGAGCGTGATCCTGGTTCTCCCGGTCAGCCGGCTGATGCGGTGGGCCCTGGCCGGGGAGAGCAACCGCCGTTCGCTCGTCCCCGTTTCGGCTGACAGCAGAGCCTGGTGAAGCGGACCCTTCGCCACCCGATCCGCGGCGACCGGCTCCACCCCAAGCCGTCGACTCGCTCGCCGCGACGGAGTGCCTGGCGCGGGAACAGCAGCGGGCCGCGCATGCGGCCGCGCAAGAGCGTCAACGTCGCCTCCATCGTCGGCTCACCGGAGGAGGAGGAGGCCCGGCCCAATCTCCGCCTGCGCATCGTCGGGGTCGTCGTGCTGCTCCTCTTCGGTGTGCTCGTGCTCCGGTTGTGGACGCTGCAGGTCGTCGAGGGGAAGTCCTTCGCGGCCAACGTGACGCGCAACCAGGTCCGGGTCGTCAGCGTCGCCGCACCCCGTGGCGAGATCGTCGACCGCAACGGCACCGTCCTCGTCTCGAACGTCCCGCAGGAGGAGATCCTGTTGTCGCGGGCCGAGGCCACGCAGAACCCGGCCATCGTCGGCCTGGTCGCCGCGCTCGTCGGCCAGACGCCGAAGCAGGTGCAGGCGTCCATCAACAACGACCAGTACAGCCCGTACGAGCCGGTGCCCATCGCGGTGGGGGTGTCCCAGGACACGGTCCAGTTCCTCCAGACGCACCAGTCGGAGTACCCGGGCGTGAGCGTGCAGACGATCGCGCAGCGCAACTACCCGCAGCAGGGCACGACCGCGGCGCACGTCCTCGGCTACGTGGGCGCCATCTCGTCGAGCTACCTGGCCGCGCACCCCAACGACGGCTACACCCAGGGCAGCCAAGTCGGCGTCTCGGGGATCGAGGCCCAGTACGAGCAGTACCTGAAGGGCGTGGCGGGGCGCCAGGCGCTCTCGGTCGACGCCAGCGGCACTGTCGTGGGCACCCTGAGCTCCACCGCTCCCCAGATCGGCGACACCGTGGTGCTCAACATCGACACCGGGCTCCAGCAGGAGGTCCAGAACGATCTGCAGCAGCAGATCCTGAGCGACCGCAAGTCGCCGGACCAGGTCGACGGCGGCCGCCTGCCGCCCGCCCCGAACGGCGCGGCGATCGTCATGAACCCCCAGAACGGCCAGGTCCTGGCCCTCGCGTCGTTCCCCAACTACGACCTCAACGAATGGGTCGGCGGAATCTCCGCGGCCAACTTCGCCGCGCTGCAGCAGAGCGGGGCGGAGAACAACGAGGCGATCGAGGGGCAGTACACGCCGGGCTCGACGTTCAAGCTCGTCACCGCCACCGCCGCGCTCCAGGACGGCCTCATCGCACCGACCACGCCGTACGTCGACACCGGGACGTTCAAGATCAACGGGTGCCCGGCACCGGGCGTCGAGCAACGACACCGGCTGCACCCTGCACGACGACCCGGGCGACACCGGCGGCACCTACAACGTCTCGAGCGCGCTCACCGCGTCGAGCGACGCCTTCTTCTACAACCTGGGCGAGCTGTTCTGGGAGCAGCAGTCGAAGTTCGGCCAGACGCCGATCCAGAACGAGGCCACCGCGTACGGCGAGGGCACGATCACCGGCATCGACCTCCCCGGAGAGGAACAGGGTCGCGTCGACAGCTACCTGACCCGGGCGAAGCTGCACGCAGAGGCGCCGAAGGGATTCCCCTACCCGGCATCCTGGTTCACCGGTGACAACATCGAGATGGCCTTCGGCCAGGGCGAGACGGTGGTGACGCCGATCGAGCAGGCCGTGGCCTATTCCACCTTCGCCAACGGGGGCACCCGCTACGCACCGCAGGTCGCCTCGCAGGTCGTCGACCCGAGGACCGGCAAGGTCGTCAAGAAGCTCGAGCCGCAGGTGACCGGGAAGGTGGCGATCTCGCCGGCCAACTACAGCGCCATGCTGGCGGGGTTCGAAGGTGTCATCTCGAGCAAGAGCGGAACGGCGTTCCAGGATTTCCAGGGCTTCCCGGCCTCGTGGAACCTCGCCGGAAAGACTGGGACCGCTTCGAATCTCGGCCCGAACGGACAACCGCTCGAGCCGAACAGCTGGTTCGTGGCCTTCGGCCCGAACCCCAATCCGCAGTACCTCGTCCTGGCCGTCATCGACCAGGGTGGCTACGGCGCCCAGGCCGCCGCCCCCCTGGTGCGCAACATCTTCGACTACATCCTGGCCAATCCCGGGATGAACGGCGCCGTCAAGACGCCGACGCCGGCCAGCCCGGCCAACGAGACCGCGCCGGCGACCAATCCGCCTCTCGGGACGCCGACCACCACGACGACCACCGCGCCGAAGCCCGCCGCGACCGGTGGCTCGAGCTCCACGACCTCGAGCACAGCGGGCGGAGGCTGAGCGTCCCGTAGGGTTGACGGAGATGGAGACACTCTGGCCGCAGATCGAGCGCATCCTGCCCACGGTGTCCAAGCCGGCGCGCTACATCGGGGGTGAACAGGGCTCGGTCTACCCCGAGCACGGGCCCGGCACCGTGGCGTGGCTGTTGCTCTATCCGGACACCTACGAGATCGGGCTGCCCAACCAGGGCCTCCAGATCCTCTACGAGATCCTCAACGAGCGTCCCGACGCGCTGGCCGAGCGCGCCTACGCCCCCTGGGTCGACATGGAGGCGGCCATGCGGGCGGCGGGCGTTCCCCTCTTCAGCGTGGAGCAGCACCTGCCGGCCGCGGCCTTCGACGTCCTGGCCTTCAACCTCTCGGCCGAGCTCGTGTACACCAATGTCCTCAACCTGCTCGACCTGGCCGGCCTCCCCCTGCACGCGGCCGACCGCGGCGGGGACGACGCGCTCGTCGTCGCGGGCGGCCATTGCGTCTACAACCCCGAGCCGCTGGCGGACTTCGTCGACGTCTTCGTCCTCGGCGACGGCGAGGAGGTGGTGGGCGAGATCAACGACGTGATGGCGGGGTGGCTCGCGGCGTCGCCATCCGGTGCACGTGACCGGGCCGAGCTGCGGCTCGCGCTGTCCGAGCTCGAGGGCGTGTACGTGCCGGCCCTCTACAGCGCGTCCTACGAGGACGGCCGGCTGGTGTCCACGCTCCCCACCGCTCCCGGAGTGCCCGCCGAGGTGAACAAGCGCACGGTGAGCGACCTGGCCGACTGGCCCTATCCCGCCCGGCCCCTCGTGCCGCTGACCGAGGTGGTCCACGATCGCCTCAACGTCGAGGTGTTCCGCGGCTGCACGCGTGGGTGCCGCTTCTGCCAGGCGGGCATGATCACCCGGCCGGTCCGCGAGCGGCCGGCCGCCCAGGTGCGCGCGATGGTGCAGCGCGGGCTCGAGTGGAGCGGGCACGACGAGGTGGCACTGACGTCGCTGTCGTCAGCGGATTTCTCCGGTATCGAGGACACCGTGCGCGACATCGTCGACGATCCCGAGCACGGAGGGCGGGTTTCGGTCAGCCTGCCGTCGTTGCGGGTGGACGCCTTCACCGTGGGCACGGCGGCGGAGATCCAGAAGGTGCGCCGCACCGGCCTCACGTTCGCCCCCGAGGGTGGCACGTGGCGGATGCGCACGGTGATCAACAAGCTGATCACCGAGGAGGATCTCTACAGCGCCGTCGATGCGGCCTTCAGCCAGGGGTGGCGGCGGGTCAAGCTCTACTTCCTCATCGGGCTGCCGACCGAGCTCGACGAGGACGTGCTCGGCATCGCCCAGCTGGGGGCGCGCTGCGTCGAAATCGGCCGGAAGTACCACAAAGGGGTGACGGTGGTCGCCTCGGTGGGTGGCTTCGTGCCCAAGCCCCACACGCCGTTCCAGTGGTTCGGCCAGGACACCGTGGCCGAGCTCGAGCGCAAGGTGGCCCTGCTGCGGAACGAGGCCCGGCGTACGCGCGGCCTGACCATCCGCTGGCACGAGCCCGCCGCCTCGGTCGCCGAGGGGCTGGCCAGCCGGGGCGACCGGCGCATGGGCGCGGTGATCGAGCGGGTCTGGCGGGCCGGCGGGACGTTCCAGGAGTGGTCCGAGCGCTTCGACCTGTCGCTCTGGGAGGCCGCGCTGGCCGCCGAGGGGCTGAGCTTCGACGAGGTGTGCCACCGCGACCGCGACGGCGACGAGGCGCTCCCCTGGGACCACATCTCGGCGGGGCTGCACCGGGACTTCCTCTGGGGTGACTGGCAGGACGCCCTGGCCCGGGTCGCCGTGGAGGACTGCCGCTGGACCCCGTGCTACGACTGCGGTGCCTGCACCGGCGTCGGGTTGGAGCACGTCGTGGCGTCGCCCCTCCCGCCGGCCGGAGGGAGCCAGGGCACCGGCCAGGACCTCAGCGTGGGAGACCGGATCCCGGTCCGCCTGGTCAGCCGTGTCTCCTGAGGACCAGCGGCGGCTCCGCCTGCGCTTCACGAAGTCGGGGAAGGTCCGCTTCACGAGCCACCGGGACGTGGCCCGCCTGTGGGAGCGGGCGTTGCGCCGCAGCCGGCTGCCCCTGGCCTACTCACAGGGGTTCGTGCCCCACCCCCTCGTCAGCTTCGGCCTGGCGCTGCCGACCGGGTGTGAGTCACGCGGCGAGTACCTCGACCTCCGCCTGGAGCCCGCCGGGCCCGGGGAGATCCCCGTGGCCGATCTGCCCGTCGCCCTGAGCGCATTGCTGCCCGAGGGGATCGCCGTCGAGGCGGCGGCCCTTGTCGGAGAAGCGGAGGGTTCGCTCCAGCAGGAGGTAGCATCGTGCGATTGGGAGCTGGAGGTGCTCGGCGTGCGGGATGAGGAGCTGCAGGAGCGGGTGGAGAAGGTGCTCGCTGCTCCCAGGCTGACCGTCAGGCGGGAACGGAAGGGTCGTCAAGCCGAAGACGACATCCGGCCGGCCATCCGGGCATTGTCCGTGACCAGCCAAAACGGTCACCTCCGGGCGGAATTGGCCACGCACCCGCGTGGTGTCCGCCCCGGTGACCTCGTAGCGGCCCTGGGCACCCCTGCGGTGGCCGGAAGGGCCTGTCGAACGCATCAATGGATCGAACGCGATGGCGCACGGTTCGAGCCGCTCGTGGTGAGCGGGCCCGGGACCGACGCGAGCGCGACACAGCACGCGAGGAGGGCTTTCCCTCATGTCCGAGACGGAAATCAGCCAGAGCCCGGAGGGTCACCCCCCGGAGCCACCGGGGGGCAGCGGCACTAGCCCCCCTGCTGGGCCGCGAGCCGCGCCCGCACGAAAGCCCAAGATCGGGGACACCCGGCCCGCGCCGCCCGTGCCGCCCGCGGCGAAGACGGCGGAACCCGTGGTGCCGATCACCCGACCCGAGGCCACCGCGCCGAAGGAGGTCGGAACCCGCGTGGCCGAGTCCCCCGACCCCTCGGACGACGGTGCGGGCAAGCGGACCCGCAGCCGGCGCCGGACGGGCCGTGATCGCAAGTCCAGGCAGGTGGGCCGCTACCTGGTCTGTGTCCACGTGCGGCCGGACATGACCCAGATCGCCGTGCTCGAAGGGCGCTCCCTGGTCGAGCACTACGTCTCCCGGTCGGCCGACGACACCAACCAGATCGACGGCAACGTCTACCGGGGGCGGGTCCAGAACGTCCTGCCCGGTATGGAGGCGGCCTTCATCGACATCGGCATCCCCAAGAACGCCGTCCTCTACCGGGGCGACGTGCGCTACGACCGGGAGGACATCGAGGGCGGGGCGTCCCAGCAGCCCCGGATCGAGGACGTCCTCAAGGCCGGCCAGACCATCTTGTGCCAGGTCACCAAGAACCCCATCGGGGCCAAGGGCGCCCGCCTGACCCAGGAGGTCTCCCTCCCCGGGCGCTTCGCGGTGCTCGTGCCCAACTCGAGCGCCTTCGGCATCTCCAAGCGCCTGGGCGACACCGAGCGCCGCCGCCTGCGGCGCATCATCGACGAGGTGAAGCCGTCCGGCCACGGGATGATCGTGCGCACGGCGGCCGAGGGCGTCTCGGCCGAGGAGCTCCAGCGCGACGTCACGTCTCTGCTCGAGCAGTGGAACACGATCGAGGCCGAGGCCAAGAAGTCCGACGCTCCCGGCCTCCTCTACCGGGAGCCGGAGCTGTCCGTGCGCATCCTGCGCGAGGAGTTGAACCCCGAGTACCGGGGCGTCGTCATCGACGACCTGGCGCTCTTCGAGCAGGTGCGCGACTACGTGCAGGCGGTCAGTCCCGAGCTCTCCGACCGGGTCGAGTACTACGACCCCGAAGTCGAGGGCCTGCCCATGTTCGAGCGCTACCACGTGCACGAGCAGCTCCACAAGGCGCTCGACCGGAAGGTCTGGCTGCCCTCCGGGGGCTCGCTGATCATCGAGCGGACCGAGGCGCTGACCGTGATCGACGTGAACACGGGGAAGAACGTGGGCAAGACCAATCTGGAGGAGACCGTCTTCCGCAACAACCTCGAGGCGGCCGAGGAGGTGGCCCGCCAGCTCAGGCTGCGTGACATCGGGGGCATCATCGTCATCGACTTCATCGACATGGAGATACGGGAGAACCGTGACAAGGTGGCGTCCGCCCTGCGCAACGCACTGGCCCGGGACAAGACCCGGACCCAGGTCTTCGACATCTCCGAGCTGGGGCTGGTCGAGATGACGCGCAAGCGGGTCTCCGAGGGCCTGCTCGAGACCCTGTCGACCGAATGCGCCGTCTGCGGTGGCCGGGGCGTGACCCTGGACGACTCGGTCCTGCGCTAGGATCTCGCCCTTATGTATGCCGTCATCAGGTCCGGAGGGAAGCAGGAGCGCGTGGCCGAGGGCCAGCGCGTCCGCGTGGAGTTGCTGGGCCGGCCGGTCGGTGCCGAGGTGTCCCTCGAGCCCGTGCTGGTGGTCGACGGCTCCACCGTGCTGGCCACCCCGGCCCAGCTGGCCGGCGCCTCGGTCACGGCCAAGGTCGTGGGCTCGGAAATGGGCCCGAAGATCAACGCCATGACCTACAAGAACAAATCGAACCAGCGTCGCCGGTGGGGCCACCGCCAGCACTACGCCACGCTGGAGATCACCGCCATCACGGCGGCCGGGTAAGTCCGAGGAGTCCGACATGTCCAAGACGAAGGGTGGCGGGTCGACCCGCAACGGCCGCGACTCGGCGGCACAGCGCCTCGGCGTGAAGCGGTTCGACGGTGCGGCGGTCACCGCCGGCTCCATCCTGGTGCGCCAGCGGGGGACGAAGGTCTACCCCGGCGTGAACGTGGGGCGTGGCGGCGACGACACGCTCTTCGCCACCGCGGACGGTGTCGTGAAGTTCGGCGAGCGCCGCGGCCGCAAGCACGTCAGCGTCCTCACCGGCTGGACCGGCTCGGCGCGCCGGGCTTCACGCGCGCTGGTGGAGCTCGATCCCGTTGCCCCAGGGGTCGGCGGTGAACGCCTGCCGGCGGCCGGTCGTCCCCACGTCCACCGGGTCGCTCACCTTCAGGCCGCGCGACCGCAGCTCGGCGACGGCGGCACCCAGGTCGTCGAAGGCGAGGGCGAAGTGCTGGCCGACGTTGTCGGGCACCGCCGCCTCGATCAGGTGGATCTGCTGCCCGTTGGCCGTGTCCAGCCAGGCCCCGGCAAAGCCGAAGTCGGGGCGGGTGAAGTTCTGCACCAGGCCGATCTTCTCGGTGTAGAAGACAATGCCGCCGGGAACGTCGGCGACGTTGATGGCGACATGGTCGACGCCGGTCGGCGCCACGGGATCGGTCATGCCAGCGAGCCTACGACGTGGCGGACGACGGCGGCCACGGCGGGCACCGCGGTCAGGCCCACCTCGGCGATGTCCGCGACGTCGATCGTCGTGTCGGGTGACGCGGCCGGGTTGGTGACCAGGGCCAGCCCCAGCACGGCCGCACCGGCCTGGCGGGCGGCGATCGTCTCGAGGGCCATTGACATGCCCACCACGTCGGCGCCGGCGGTGCGCAGCATGCGGATCTCGGCCGGCGTCTCGAACTGGGGGCCCGGCAGCTGCGCGTAGACACCGGGCCGGGTGGCCAAGACGGCGGCGGCGGGCGCCGGTGCCGCCAGGGCGAGGTCGCGCAGCCGCGGTGCGTAGGCGTCGGTCATGTCGACGAAGTCCGGGCCGACCAGGGGGCTGCGGCCGGTCAGGTTGAGGTGGTCCTCCACGACCATGAGGGAGCCGGTGACGAGGTCGTCGCGGAGGGCGCCGGCGGCGGCGGTGAGAATCACGGTGTGACAGCCGGCCGCGATCCCGGTGCGGAGCGGGTGGACCACCTCGCCGGCCGCGAGGCCCTCGTAGAGATGGCAGCGCCCGCCCAGGACGAGGATCCGGCGCCCCTCCTGCGGGATCGACCAGGCGTGGGCCCGGTGACCTCCCGCCGTGTAGGGCGGGAAGAAGGGCAGCGTGTCGAGCGGGACGGGGTCCTCGCCGGCACCCAGGGCTTCGGCGGTCCCGGAGAGGCCGCTGCCCAGGACCACGAGCACGTCGTGGTGCTCGGTCCCGAGCCGGCGGGCCAGTTCCCGGGCGCTCTGCGCCGCCCGGGCGCCGGCGTCCTCCATGGGCCGATGGTAGGGGGTGATCGACCGCACGCCACGTAACATCGGCGTCACATGTCGTCCTCGCCCGCTTCTCCCGCTCCCGCCGCCGCTCCGGCCACCTCCGATCCCCACCCCCTGGCGCCCCTCAAGGGGGACGAGATCATCGCGGCGCGCGAGGTCGTCTACGCCAGCGGCCTGGCCGCGGTGCCGAACGAGCTCCTGCGCTTCGCCTACCTCGGCCTGTGCGATCCCCCCAAAGAGATGGTGCGCGCCGTCGACGCGGGTGAAGAAGTGGTGGTCGACCGCCGGCTCCGCCTGGTGCTGCTGCAAGGTCCCGAGGCCGACGTGGTGGAGGCCATCGTGTCGGTCACCCGTCGGGAGGTGGACCGCTGGGAGGTGGTGCGCGACGTCCGCCCGCCGCTCCAGATGGAGGAGTCGATCCTGGTCCTCGCGGCCTTGCACGAGAACCCGGAATGGAACGCCGCCCTGGACCGGCGCGGTGTGGTCGACCGGTCGCTGGTGCAGATCGACCCCTGGCCGGCCGGCACGTTCGGCCTGGGGCACGAGGAGGGCCGGCGCATCACCCGCTGCCTCGCCTACCTGCGCGAGTCCAAGGACGACAACGGCTACGCCCGACCCCTCGAGGGGCTGTTGGCCTTCGTCGACATGGGCCGGGGCGAGGTGCTCGAGGTGCTCGACCTCGGGGCGGTGCCCCTGCCCCCCAAACACGGGCAGCTACTACCCCGAGCACAACGGGCCCCTGCGCACGGACCTCAAGCCGTTGGAGATCGTCCAGCCCGAGGGCCCGAGCTTCGAGGTGGACGGCAATCTCGTGCGCTGGCAGAAGTGGTCGCTGCGGATCGGCATGGACCCGCTGGAGGGCCTCGTGCTGTGGAGGATCGGGTACGAGGACGGTGGCCGGATCCGGCCCGTCGTGTACCGAGCCTCGGTCAGCGAGATGGTGGTGCCCTACGGGCACCCGGGACCGATGCACTCGTGGAAGAGCGCGTTCGACGCCGGTGAATGGGGCCTGGGCCGCATGGCCAACTCGCTCACACTCGGTTGCGACTGCCTCGGTGAGATCCGGTACTTCGACGACGTCTTCGCCGACGAGCGCGGCAAGCCGCGCACGCGGCCCAACGCCATCTGCCTGCACGAGGAGGACTACGGCATCCTCTGGAAGCACGTCGACATGGTCTCGGGGCGGACGGAGGTCCGCCGGTCGCGCCGGCTCGTCGTCAGCTCCATCGCCACCGTGGGGAACTACGAGTACGGCTTCTACTGGTACTTCTATCTCGACGGCACCATGCAGCTCGAGGTGAAGCTGACCGGGATCATGTCCACCATGGCGGTGGCCGACGGCGACGCGGGCGACCACGCCAGCATGATCGCCCCCGGGCTGGCCGCGCCGTACCACCAGCACCTCTTCAATGTCCGGCTCGACATGGAGGTCGACGGGCCCGACAACGCGGTCTACGAGGTGGACGCCGTGCGCACGGGTGCGCCGGGCAGTCCGGAGAACCCGTGGGGGAACGCCTTCGGCACGACCGCGACGCTGCTCGGCAGCGAGCTGGCCGCCCGGCGCGAGGTCGATCCGGCGCGCAGTCGCACCTGGCGCATCGCCAACCGCTCCTGCAGCAACGGCGTCGGAGAGCCGACCGCCTACAAGCTGCTGCCCGGGTCCACGCCGACGCTGCTCGCCGATCCCTCCTCCAGCGTGGGGCGCCGCGCCGCCTTCGCGTCGCACAACCTGTGGGTCACACCCTTCGACGCCGAGGAGCGCCGGGCCGCCGGCGACTACCCGAACCAGCACGGCGGTGGGGCCGGCCTGCCCGACCTGGACGGCCGAGGACCGAGCGCTCGTCGACACGGACATCGTGCTGTGGCACTCCTTCGGCGTCACCCACATTCCGCGACCAGAGGACTGGCCGGTGATGCCGGTCGAGTACACCGGGTTCACGCTGATCCCCTTCGGCTTCTTCGACCGCAACCCCGCGCTCGACGTCCCGCCTTCGCCGGACCACTGCCATGACTGAGCGCCCCGGGGCGGCCCGCCAACCGCAGGAGTACCACCCGCCCGTCGAGGAGTACCTCGAGACCATGCTGTCGCTGGCCGAGGAGGGCGTGCCCGTGATCCAGGCCCGCATCGCCGAGCGCCTGGGCCGGTCCGCCCCGTCGGTCTCCGAGATGCTCGACCGGTTGCGCGAGGACGGCTACGTCACCCGGGAGGGCCGCCGGCTCTCGCTGACCGACAGCGGGCAGGCCCTGGCCGAGAAGGTCGTGCGCAAGCACCGCCTGGCCGAACGTCTCCTGGTCGACGTCATCGGGCTCGAGTGGCACAAGGTGCACCGCGAGGCGGGCCGCTGGGAGCACGTGATCTCCGACGATGTCGAGGCCCGCCTCGTGGAGCTGCTCGGCGACCCCGCCACGTGCCCGCACGGCAACCCGATCCCGGGTTCGCACTCGCCGGCGCCCGCGGTCCCGGTGCGCCCGCTGGCCGAGGTCGACGCCGGTGAGCGGGTGCGGCTCTTCCGTATCAGCGAGGAGGTGGAGCTGAACCTGGGTTCGCTCACCATGCTCGACGAGGGCGGCTTCATTCCCGGCGCCGTGGCCCAGGTGGACGGCCGCGACCCCGAGGGCAACGTGGAGATGACGGTCGAGGGCGGCGCCGGGGCCATTCGGGTCTCGCGCGACCTCTCCGACCGGCTGTACGTCGGGGCACCGTGACCCTGCGGCTCGAGGCCGACGCCGTCTTCACCGTCGACGCCGGCGACACGGTGCTGGCCCCCGGGCGCCGTCGAGATCGACGACGGCCGCATCTCTTGGGTCGGCGACCCGTGGCAGGTCCCCGCGGCGTCCGGGACGGAGGTGCGCCGGCTGGGCGGCCTGCTGATGCCGGGCCTGGTCAACTGTCACGGGCACTCGCCCATGGCGATCCTGCGCAGCGCGGGCGACGGGTTGCCGCTCGAGCGCTGGCTGCACGAGGCCGTGTGGCCGCGCGAGGCGCGGTTGACCGACGAGGACGTGTACTGGGGGATGCTGCTCGGCGCCGCCGAGCTGCTGGGCAACGGCGTCACCACCACGTGCGAGCAGTACCGGCATCCCGACGGCGTGGTCGAAGCCGTGCTCGAGGCGGGCATTCGCACCATGTACACCCCGGCCATCTTCGACGTGCCCGGCGCCGGTCCGGGCAGCAGCTGGGAGGCCCTGCTCGCCGGAGCCTGCGAGGTGGCCGACGCCACGGCGGGGAAGGACGCGCGGCTCCAGGTGGGTTTCGGGCCACACGCCGCCTACACGGTGCCCCCCGTCGGGCTGCGGGCCATCGCCGCCGAGGCGCGGGCGCGCGACGCGCTGCTGCAGATCCACCTGTCCGAGACGGCAGCCGAGTGCGCGGTGGTGCAGGAGCGCTACGGCATGAGCGCACCGGCCCTCCTGGCCTCCGAGGGCATCCTCGAGGGCCGGGTGCTCGCGGCGCACGCGGTGTGGCTCGACGACGCCGACCTGGCGTTGCTCGCCGAGCACGACGTGGCCGTGGCGCACTGCCCGGGCTCCAACGGGAAGCTGGGCTCGGGCATCGCCCCCCTCCGCGCCCTGCTCGAGCGCGGGGTGCGCGTCGGTCTGGGCACCGACGGACCGGCCTCCAACGACGATCTCCACCTGTGGGACGAGCTCCGGCTGGCGCCCCTGCTCGCCCGGGCCGTCGCCGGCGACCCCGACGTCCTGAGCTCCGCCGCGGCGCTCGGGCTGGCCACCCGCGGCGGCGGGGAGGCGCTCGGCCTCCCGGTGGGCGCGCTCGAAGTGGGGCGGCCGGCCGATCTCATCCGCTTGCGCACCGACGACGCCCGCTTCACCCCCGCGCTGAGCGACGCCGAGCTGCTGGGCCATCTCGTGTGGGCGGGTGCCGGGTATCTGGTGACCGACGTCTGGGTGGGCGGGGCGCAGGTCGTCGAGAAGGGTCGGTGCACCACGATCGACGGTGACCGGGCCCGCGCCGAGGTGGGCCAGCGCGCCCGCCGACTGCTCGGCTCGTAGGCTTTCCCCCCGATGTCCGGCTTCGTCGACCAGGCCCAACTGCACGCGCGCGCCGGGGACGGGGGGGCGGGGGCGGTGTCGTGGCGCCGGGAGGCCCACGTGGACCGGGGTGGCCCCGACGGCGGCGACGGCGGTCACGGCGGGGACGTCTGGCTCGTGGCCTCGGTCAACCAGTCGTCGCTGCTCGGCTTCCGGGACCACCCGTTCCGCCGCGCCACCGACGGCGTGCACGGCTCGGGCTCGAAGCGGCACGGCGCCCGGGGCAAGGACCTGGTGGTGGCGGTGCCGGTCGGAACGGTCGTGCGGGATCGCAGTGGCGCGGTGATCTGCGACCTCGACCAGGACGGCGCGCGCTCCATGGTGGCCGAGGGCGGCCAGGGCGGCCGGGGCAACGCGCGCTTTCTCTCCAACCGCCGGCGCGCCCCGGCCTTCGCCGAGCAGGGCGAGAAGGGACAGGAGTTCTGGTTGGACATGGAGCTCAAGCTGATGGCCGACGTGGCGCTGGTCGGCTTCCCCAACGCCGGCAAGTCGACGTTGATCTCGACGGTCTCGGCGGCCAAGCCCAAGTCGCCGCCTACCCCTTCACGACCCTGGAGCCGCATCTCGGCGTCGTCCGGGTCGGTGGCGCGCGCGACGGCACCGAGTTCGTGATGGCCGACATCCCCGGCCTGGTCGAAGGGGCGGCCGAGGGCAAGGGGCTCGGGCACCAGTTCCTGCGCCACATCGAGCGCGCCCGGGTGCTGGTGGTGCTCCTGGACCTCGGTGCGCCCGAGGCCGGCGGTGTCGCGCCTTCGGAGCAGCGCCGTGTCCTGCTGTCCGAGCTGGGCTCGTACCGGCCCGAGCTCTTGGAGCGCCCGCGGATCGTCGTCGGGAGCAAGAGCGACATGGGTGCCGACGACGAAGGCGTGTGCGAGATGGTGCTCTCGGCCGCGGCGGGGTCCGGCGTCGGCGCGCTGGTGGAGCGTCTCGCGCCGCTGGTGCAGGAGGCCCGGGCCGAGGCGGCGGTGGCCTCCTCGAGCGAGATCGTCGTGCACCGGCCCCTGCCCGAGGGGGTCGCCGTGGAGCGGGCGGGCTCGGGCACCTGGGTGGTCCACGGGCGGGCCGCCGAGCGGGCCGTGGCCCTGTCCGACCTCAACGACGAGGGGGCGCAGGCCGAGGTGGTACGGCGGCTGCGACGGCTCGGCGTCGACCGCGCCCTGGCGCGGGCCGGTGCCCGCGACGGGGACGACGTCACGGTGGGGGCCATGACCTTCACCTGGGGCGAGGAGCAGTGATCGCCGTCGTCAAGGTGGGCTCGTCATCGGTGACGCCCGAGACGGTGACCCGGCTGTGCGGGGACCTGGCCGCGGCGCGCGCCGACGGGCACACCGTGGTCGTCGTCACGTCCGGCGCCATCGCGGCCGGGTGGGACGCGCTCGACCGCGGCGCGCAGCGGCCCGCGGATCCCGCCGTGCTCCAGGCCGTCTCCGCCGTGGGCCAGCACCGCCTGATGCGGATGTGGCAGGACGGCTTCGAGCCGCACGGCGTCCTGGCCGGTCAGGTGCTGCTGGCACCGCTCGACTTCGTGCACCGCACGCAGTACCTGCACGCGCGGGGGACGCTGCGCCACCTGGCGGACCTGGGCGTGGTCCCGGTCGTCAACGAGAACGACGCCGTGGCCGACGAGGAGATCCGCTTCGGCGACAACGACCGCCTGGCCGCCCTGGTCGCCCATCTCGTGGGCGCGCAGCTCCTCGTCCTGCTCACCGACGCGCCCGGCCTGCTCACGGCCGACCCGCGGCGCGACGCCGAGGCCTCGCTCATTGAGGAGGTGGTGGAGATCGACCACGAGCTCGAGCGCCTGGCCGGCGGGCCGGGGAGCGGCGTGGGGAGCGGCGGCATGGCCTCGAAACTGGCTGCGGCCAAGATCGCCACCTGGTCCGGCGTGCAGACGGTGATCGCCGACGCCGGCCGTCCCGGCGTGCTGGCGGCCGCCCTGCGCGGGCGAAGCCGGGGGTCGGGACGGTGTTCCGGGCCCGCGAGGCCCGGCTCTCCGCCCGCAAGCTGTGGATCGCCTTCGCGCTGGCCTCGAGCGGCGGCCTCACCGTGGACGACGGCGCGCGGGCGGCGCTCACCGCGCGCGGGCGGTCGTTGCTGGCGGCCGGGGTGAGCGGGGTGACGGGCGGCTTCCGGCCCGACGACGCCGTCGAGATCGCCGGGCCCGACGGCGTGGTCTTCGCCAAGGGCCTGGTCCGGGTGCACGCCGAGCGGGCCGCCGAGTGGATGGGGCGCCGCAGCCAGGTCGTCGTCCATCGGGACGACCTGGTGCTTGTAACCTGACCCGATGACCTCGCCCGCGTTGGAGCAGCTCGCGGGCCGCGTCCGGTCGGCCGCCCGGGTGGTGGCGAGGGCACCGAGCTCGGTGCGGGACGATGCGCTGCGCCTGGCCGCCGACCTCCTCCAGGAGGACCGGGCGGCCCTGGTGGAGGCCAACCAAGCGGACCTCGAGCGGGCCGAAGCTTCCGGCATGGTGGAGGCGGCCCGGGACCGGCTGCGCCTGACCGAGGACCGGGTGCGCGGCATGGCGGACGGCCTGCGCACGGTGGCGGGACTGCCCGATCCGGTCGGGGAGGTCACCGAAGGGTGGGTGCGGCCCAACGGCCTGCGCGTGTCGCGGGTGCGCGTCCCGCTCGGCGTGGTCGGGGTGATCTACGAGAACCGGCCCAACGTCACGAGTGACGCCGCCGGCCTCTGCCTCAAGGCGGGGAACGCCGCCTTCCTGCGCGGCTCGTCGTCGGCCCTTCAGTCCAACCGGGCCATCGTGGGTGTGCTCCGCCGGGCCGCGGTGAAGGCGGGCCTGCCCGAGGACGCCGTCGCCCTGGTGGAGGACACGTCGCACGAGACGGCGACCGCGTTCATGCAGCTGCGCGGCTTCATCGACTGCCTGATCCCGCGCGGCGGCCAGGCACTGATCGCGTCACTGATCGAGCACGCCACCGTGCCGTACGTGCTCGACGGCGACGGGAACTGCCACATCTACATCGACGGGGCGGCCGACCTCGCCATGGCCCACGAGCTGGCCGTCAACGCCAAGACGCACCGTTTCGGGGTCTGCAACGCGGTCGAGACGATCCTGGTGCACGCGGGCGTGGCCGCCGACGTCCTGCCCCGGCTGGCGGCCTCGCTGGAGACGGCGGGGGTGGAGATCCGGGCCGACGAGCGCGTGCGGGCCCACGTGCCCGACGCCGTGCCGGCGCTGGAGAGCGACTTCGCCACCGAGTTCCTGGGCCCCGTGGTGGCGATCGGGATGGTCGACGACGTGGGGGAGGCGATCGAGCACATCGCGCGGTACAGCTCGGGCCACTCCGAGGCGATCGTGACCTCCGACGTGGCGGTGGCCGACCGCTTCGTGGCCGAGGTGGACGGGGCGGCCGTGCTGGTGAACGCGTCGACGCGGTTCGTCGACGGCGAAGAACTCGGGCTGGGTGCCGAGGTGGGGATCTCGACCCAGAAGCTGCATGCCCGCGGACCCATGGGAGTGAAGGAGCTGACGACGTTGAAGTGGATCGTGCGTGGAGACGGGCAGGTGCGCCGGTGAGCCAGGGGAACGCAGCATTGGGCCTGCCGGAAGGCGGTCCCCCCCGGTTCGGGTCCCTGGACGCGGTGCGGGGCGGCCTGGCCCAGGTCGGCTACCTGGCCGACGAGTCGATCAGCGGCGTGGTCTACCTGGCCGACCGGCTGGGCAAGCCGGTGCTGGTCGAGGGGCCGGCCGGAACCGGCAAGACGCAGCTGGCCAAGTCGGTGGCCGAGCTCACCGGGGCGCGGCTCATCCGTCTGCAGTGCTACGAGGGGCTCGACGAGTCCAAGGCCCTCTACGAGTGGAATTACCGCAAGCAGCTGCTGCGGATCCAGGCGGGTGAGCACGGCAAGGCCGAGGAGGAAGGCCCGAGCTGGTCCGAGCTGGAGGAGGACATCTTCTCGGAGGACTTCCTGCTGACCCGGCCCCTGCTCGAGGCGATCCGGGCCACCGAGCCTGTCGTGCTGCTGGTCGACGAGGTCGACCGGGTGGAGCTCGAGACCGAGGCGCTCCTGCTCGAGATCCTCTCGGAGTACCAGGTGTCGATCCCCGAGTTGGGCACCGTGCGGGCCACCCAGCTGCCCATGGTGTTCCTGACGTCGAACAACACGCGTGAGCTCTCCGAGGCGCTCAAGCGCCGCTGTCTCTACCTGCACATCGACTACCCGGACCTCGACCGCGAGCGCGAGATCGTGCGGACCAAGGTGCCGGGCATCAGCGAGGAGCTGGCCGACCAGGTGGCGCGCATCGTGCGCTCGCTGCGCACCCTCGAGCTGCGCAAGGCACCGTCGGTCTCCGAGACCATCGACTGGGCCCGCACGCTGGTGCTGCTCGGCGTCGAGACGATCGATGCCGCCGGCGCCAAGGACACGCTGCACATCCTCCTGAAGTACCAGGCCGACATCGAGCGGGCCTCCAAGGAGCTCCTGTCGGCCACGCCGGGCTGAGACCGTGCTCGACCTCCTCTCCGGATTCGTCACCGAGCTTCGCCGTGCCGGGTTACCCGTCTCGCTGACCGAGCACCTCGACGCCGCCGAGGCGGTCAAGCACATCCCGCTCGAGGACCGCGAGGCGCTGAAGTACGCGCTGGCCGCCACGCTGGTGAAGTCGTCCTCGCACTGGCGGGCCTTCGAGACGGCCTTCGAGGTGTTCTTCGCCGTGCGGACGGGCGGTGCCGCAGGGGCCGGGGGCGAGGACGGGGACGAGGAGGGCGACGAGGGCGACGGCGAGCAGTCCGGCCAGGGCGGCGGGCCGGGGCAGCGGCGCTCGTGGCAGAGCGGCGGGGGCGGCGAAGGCATGACGCCCGAGGAGCTGGCCGAGATGCTCTTCAAGTCACTGCTGTCGGCCGACGCCGGCCTCATGAACATGGTGGCCCGCAACGCGGTGGACCGCTACGCCGGCATGGAGCCCGGACGCCCGGTCGGCGGGACCTACTACCTCTACCGCACCCTGCGGAACCTGGACCTCGACGCCGTGCTGGAGCGCCTGCTGGGCCAGGCCCGGGCGGGCGCGGCCGGCGGCTCCCTGACCGATCTGGAGGAGCGCCTGGCCGCCGACGAGTTCAAGGCGCGCATCGAGAAGTTCCGCCGCTCCGTCGAGACGGAGATCCGCCGTCGTCTGGTCGAGGACCGGGGAGCGGAGGCCCTGGCCCGCTCCGTGCGCAAGCCGTTGCCCGAGGACATCGACGTCATGCACGCCACCCGCGAGGAGTTGGCCATGCTGCACCGGGTGCTCCAGCCGCTCTCACGCAAGCTGGCGGTCCGCCTGGCCCGCAAGCGCCGCCACGGTCGCAAGGGCCCGCTCGACTTCCGCGCCACCATGCGGCGCTCGCTCTCCACGGGTGGGGTGCCCATTGAGCCGCGCTTCCGCCACCCGCGCCCGGCCAAGCCCGAGATCTTCGTCATCGCGGACATCTCGGGTTCGGTGGCGAGCTTCGCCCGTTTCACCCTGCACCTGGTGTACGCCATCTCGTCGCAGTTCTCCAAGGTGCGCAGCTTCGTCTTCGTGGACGGGATCGACGAGGTGACGCGGTTCTTCGAGGGCGTGGTCGACCCGGCCGAGGCGGTGGCCCGCATCAACCTGGAGGCGGACGTCATCTGGGTGGACGGGCACTCCGACTACGGGCACGCGCTGACCGAGTTCCATCGTCGCTGGGGCGACCAGGTGACCTCGCGCTCGAGCGTCATGCTGCTGGGCGACGCCCGCAACAACTACCACGCGGCCCAGTCATGGGTGCTCGAGGACGTGCAGGCCCGGGCGCGGCACGTCTACTGGCTCAACCCCGAGCCGCGTGACTACTGGGGCTCGGGCGACTCGATTGTGGGCGAGTACGCCGCCCACTGCGACGAGGTCGTGGAGTGCCGCACGCTGCGCCAGCTGGAGCACTTCGTCGGAAACCTGGCGTGAGCGAGGCCGGCGCGGCCGCCGGTCCGGGCGGTGAGGCGGAGCGTGCCCACGCGGGGGTCTTGCGGATCTTCCCCCCGGAGGTGGGAGCGGCGCGGATCGTGCTGATCCGCCACGGCGAGGCGGAGTGCAACCTCAACCGCATCGTCGGCGGCCCCAAGGGCTGCACGGGCCTGACCGACCTGGGGCGCAGTCAGGTGGCGGCACTGGCCGACCGCCTCTACGAGAGCGGCGAGCTGCGCGAGGCGACGGCGCTGTACTCCTCGGTGCTGCCGCGGGCGACCGAGACGGCGGAGCGGCTGCGGCCCGTGGTGGGCCCCGGACCGACGGCGCTCGGCCCGGTGCGCGAGCGCGGCGATCTCTCCGAACTGCATCCCGGAGAAGCCGACGGCCTGGACTGGGACGACGTGGTCGAGAGGTTCGGGGTGCCCGACTGGGACAACGACCCCACCGTGCCGATCGCACCGGCCGGCGAGAGCTGGTCGGATTTCGTGGCGCGGGCCTCGGGCGCCGTGCGCGAGCGTGCTGCGCGAGCACCCGGGTGAGCTCGTGGTGGCGGCCGTCCATGCCGGGGTGATCGAGGCGACCATGATCGACTTCCTCGGGGTGCCCCCGGAGGTCTACCGGCGGGGCTGGGTGCGGATCGTGCATGCCTCCATGACCGAGTGGGAGTGGGTGCCGTCGGAGGACCGCTTCGTCCTCCTGCGGTTCAACGACTCGTGCGGGGTACCCCGGCGGCGCGAGGGAGGGTCAGGCGTCGCCGAGGTGGGCGCGGGCCAGGGTTTCCGGAGCACAGGCCAGCCAGGCGTCTTCGATCGCCTCACGCAGCGGCTTTTTGGCGGCCGTCCGTAGCTGCACGAGGACGGCGGCGTAGCCGTCGAAGTGCGGGATGGTGAAGAACCCCTTGTTGCCGGTGGCCAGAACGGCCTCCTTGTCGGCGACGTCGGCCGTGCGCAGGGCGAGGATCGGACCGGCGGGCGGGGGAGTGTCGCCGAACCGCTTGAGATCGGCCTTGGAGAACGGGCGTTCCCAGGCGAAGGCCTTGCCGGCGACGAACCACGTCCGGTTGCCGTGCCGCGCCGCTTCTGTCACCTCGGGCAACCGGGCGATCATCTGTTCGACGTCTGCGAAGGCCGCCACGGACGCACCGTACCGCTAGCGTCACGGCGCGTGACGCTTCGATCGCGGCCGCGGACATGAGCGCGGGCCTCGACGCTGCGGGCCTGCGAGGCCTGCACGACCGGCTCGCCGCCCACACCGACAGCGGGCAGGTGCCCGGGACTGGTGGCGCTGCTGGCGCGCGGAGACGACGTCCACACCGAAGTGCTCGGGCACGCCGCACTCGACGACCCGGCGCCGCTCCGTCGCGACGCCATCTTCCGCATCGCCTCGCTCACCAAGCCGATTGCGGCCGCGGGCGCCATGATCCTGGTGGACGAGGGCGTGCTGTCGCTGTCCGATCCGGTGGACGTCCTGCTGCCGGAACTGGCCGACCGGCGGGTGCTGCGCAGCCTGGAGAGCCCGCTCGACGACACCGTCGCGGCGGCACGGGCCATCACGGTGGAGGACCTGCTGACCTTCCGCCTGGGGTTCGGCGCATCATGGCGCCGCCGGGCACGTATCCCATTCAGGAGGCCGAGGCCGAGCTGGACCTGAAGACGCTCGGGCCACCGTGGCCGCCGCCATCCTTCGGGTCGGACGAGTGGATCGCCCGCTTCGCCACCCTGCCGCTGCTCCACCAGCCCGGGGAGGAGTGGCGCTACAACACCGGCGCCCAGGTGCTGGGCGTCCTGCTCGAGCGGGTCTCCGGTCAGCCGCTCGAGGCGTTCCTGCGCGAGCGTCTCTTCGATCCGCTCGGGATGGCGGACACCTCGTTCAGCGTGCCCGAGGACAAGCAGGCCCGGTTCACCACGGCCTACATGCCCGACGACACCGGTGGGCTCAGCGTCATGGACCCGCCGGTGGGCGGCTGGTGGAACGCCCCACAGGCCATGGCCAACGCGGCGGGCATGCTCGTCTCGACGCTCGACGACTACTGGGCCTTCGTCTCCATGTTGCTGGCGCGGGGGACCCATGACGGGCAGCCACTCCTGTCGCCGACCGCGGTGGAGACGATGACCCGGAATCATCTCACCGAGGCACAGCGCGCCTCTGCCCAGATCTTCCTCGGCGAGCACGGCGGCTGGGGGTACGGCATGGCGGCGCCGGGCCCGACGCGCGCCGGACCGCCGGAGCCGTCGGGCTACGGCTGGAACGGTGGCACAGGCACCCTCTGGACCACCGACCCCGACTACGGGTTGACGGGCATCATGCTGTCGACACGGGCGATGACCTCACCCGCCCCGCCCGCGCACATGGTGCAGTTCTGGGAGGCGGCCTACGGCGCGCTGGCCGACTGAGCGGGGACGGGTCCGAGCGACCCGAGTACGCTGATCGTTCCGGCAAAAAAGGGACGACGCGATGTACAAGACACTGGTGGTCGGCACGGACGGCTCTCCCACCGCCGACAAGGCGGTCCAGGCCGCGGCGGAGCTGGCCCGTTCGTTGGGGGCGGCGCTGCACATCGTGACGGCCTTCCGCACGCCGCGTCCGGGCATGGGTGCCGCCGCGGGCGTGGCCATGGTCGACAGCGGTGCGGGCCAGGCCCTCGCCGAGGAAAGTGCCCGGGCGGTGGGACAGGCCGCCATCGAGAAGTTCGGGGACGGCATCGTGGCCGAGGCGCACGGCGGGCAGGGCAACGCGGACGACGTGATCCTCTCGACCGCGGTCGAGGTCGAGGCGGACCTGATCGTCGTGGGGAGCAAGGGCATGCAGCGCCGCTATCTCGGCAGCGTGCCGAACTCGGTGGCCCACGGCGCGCACTGCGCCGTGCTGGTCGTCAAGACCGACTGAGCCGGCCGCGCGGCCTGGCACAGTTGGGTGATGCGCAAGGACTACTTCGCGGGGCCGATCGCCGAGACCTACGACGCCGACTCGACCGAATACTTCGATCCGGGGGTCGTCGGCGCGACGGTCGACTTCCTGGCCGAGCTCGCCGGCGACGGCGCCGCGCTGGAGCTCGGCATCGGCACCGGGCGCATCGCGCTGCCGCTGTCGGAGCGCGGCGTGCCGGTGCGCGGGATCGACCTCTCGCCCGACATGGTGGCGCAGCTGCAGGCAAAACCCGGGGCCGATGCCATCGCGGTGACCATCGGGGACTTCGCGACGACCATGGTGGACGGACTCTTCCGTGTGGCCTACCTCGTCTACAACACGATCGAGAATCTGACGAACCAGGATGATCAGGTGGCCTGCTTCGTCAACGCCGGGCGCCACCTCGAGCCGGGTGGGTGCTTCGTCGTCGAGGTGGCCGTGCCGCCCCTGCGCCGGCTGCCGCCGGGGGAGACCGCGCTGGCCTTCAGGGTCTCCCCGCAGCGGCTGGGCTTCGACACCTTCGACGTGGCCCGGCAACTCGGCGTCTCGCACCACTACTGGGTCGGCGAGGGCCGGTCCGGCACGTTCGCCATGCCCTACCGCTACGTCTGGCCCGCCGAGCTCGATCTGATGGCGCGTCTCGCCGGGCTCCGCCTGCGCGAGCGCTGGAGTGGCTGGCGGCGCGAGCCCTTCACCGGCGACAGCGGCTCGCACGTGTCGGTGTGGGAGAAGCCGGCGGCGGAATGACGGGCATGCGCCTCGTTCTGATCACCGGCCTCCCGGGCACCGGGAAGTCGACCATGGCCGAGGTGGCCGGCCGCACCCTGGGGGCGCCGGTGCTCGGTCATGACTGGGCCATGAGCGGGCTGCGGCCCTATCCCGAGCTGCAGGAGGCGCTCGACGCCATGGGACGGCGGGGGCACCGTGGTGTCGGGTGGTCCTTGCTCTGGGCCCTGGCGCGCTCCCAGCTTCGGCTCGGCTCCCCCGTCGTGCTCGACGGCGTGGCCCGTGAGCCCGAGGTGGAGGGGACCCGCCTGGTGGCCCGCGAGGAAGGCGCGGGCAGCCTGGTCGTCCTGACGTCGTGCCGCGACGCCGGGGTGCACCGCTCACGCGTCGAGGGCCGTCAGCGGCAGATCCCGCACTGGTACGAGCTCGACTGGGACCACGTCGAGCGGGCCCGGGCCTCGTGGGCCCCACCCGGCGACGTCGACCTCGTCCTCGAGGCGGCGGACCCGGTCGAGGAGAATGCGGCCCGGCTGGAGGGGTTGCTCTCGGCGCCGGCCTGAGGGTTTCCGCCGCGGCCGGCGCGGGGCCGCCCGACGAGGTGTCACGCTGGAAGCGTGTTCGAACGCTTCACCGATCGCTCGCGCCGGGTGCTCGTCCTCGCACAGGAGGAGGCCCGCCTCCTGGCCCATCCGTACATCGGCCCCGAGCACATTCTGCTGGGCCTGGTGGCGGAGGGAGGCGGCGTCGCGGCGCGGGCGTTGGCCTCGGCCGGGGTCGAGTTGGAGCCGGCCCGCGAGGCCGTGCGCCAGTTGACCGATGCGGCGGGGACGGGAACCTCACCGCCCTCACCTCCTTTCACACCGGATGCGAAGAAGGCGCTGGAAGGATCGCTGCGCGAGGTCCTGGCGCGCGGCGGCGCCAACATCGGGACTCAGCACCTTCTGTTCGGCCTCCTCGCGGTGGAGAACGGTCTCGTGGTGTCCACGCTCGCCACGTTCGGGACGGACGGCGACGACGTGCGCCGGCGCGTGGAGGAGATCCTGGCCGGGGAAGAGCCCGAACCGGCCGGCCCCACGGCGGCGCGGTACGGCGGGACG
Organism: uncultured Acidimicrobiaceae bacterium; assembly: GCA_963840245.1. Taxonomy (GTDB): domain Bacteria; phylum Actinomycetota; class Acidimicrobiia; order Acidimicrobiales; family RAAP-2; genus Bog-473. Next base: position 101,335 of record CAWIYI010000015.1, on the reverse strand, counting down.
ATCGAGCGGTTCTTCGCCTTCCTCAGCGCCCGGGACTGGGCCGGCCTCGGCGGCCTGCTGTCACCCGAGGTGGAGCGCATCGGGCCCCTGGGCGACCTCGTCCGCGGCAGGGCGAACTACCTCGACCTGTTGGGGGAGTCCGTCCCGGAGGTCTACGGCAACGACGTGCACCGGGTGACGTACGCCCTCGGCGGCGGGTCGGGCTTCGCCCGCGTCACCGAGCACCTCGGCTATCCGGACCGGCCGCTCCACCTGGAGGAGGCGTACCTCTTCGAGATCGACCCGGGAGCCATGATCAGCCGCGTCGAGATCTTCTGGCAGAGCCCGGAGTCAGGTCGCCCGGCGCCGGCTAGCAGGCGTAGTCGTCGTCGTAGTCACCGGGGCTGCCCGGCACCGGACCACTGAAGTATTGGACGATCTGGGGCGGGCTGGGCAGGTGCGCTCCATGGTTGACCACCCAGTTCGAGTAGTCCGCACAGGACCCGGGCCCGCTCGGCGACGCCAGGTAGTCGGCCATCCAGTACGGGACCGAGGGGGCATAGTTCCCCACGATGCTGTTCCAGACGCCGGGGCTGGCGTAGATCCCGACGTCGGCCACGCCATCGGTTTCATGCAGGGCATTGAGCGCCCCCTGGACGAACAAGGCGTTCTCCTGTGCGCTCCCCGACCACGGCGCGATCGAGTTGTTCTCGACGTCGAGCCACCACGGGATGCTGGTGGAGCCCGCACCGGCACTCGCGGCAGCGCTGTAGGCGTGCTGCGCGGCCTGGTAGCCCGCATTGCAGGAGACGTCCCCGTTGCAGCCTGGTTCGCTCACCGCCGACGTGGCATAGCTCAGGAACGTATAGAGGTTGAGGCCGCCCGCCGCCCATTGCAGTTCCTGGCCCAGGCACGAGTTGGTCGCACCGGAGGATCTCCCGTCCACCTGCACGATGGCAATGGAGTGTGCATTGGTCGGCAGGTTGTTGCACTGGAACACGCTCACGTCGTAGCCGGTTGCTCCCGAGGGATACGTGGAGCCGGTGAAGGACCCGTTCCCGGGAGCCTCGGCCATGCCGACGATCGGCCTGACGAGGGGTGAGGGCGCGGACCCGTAGTAATTGGCCGACCCGAAGCTCGACACGATTCCCGCGGAGTCGGTGAACCAGTAGCCGTTGTCCGTCGGCGTCGCCGCCGCCGCGACGATCGGGTGTTTGAGGGCCTGGCCGCCGAGCGAGCCGAAGAAGGGTGCCGTGCCGAAGCTGAAGAGGCCACCGTCCGAGGCGACGAGGAAGTAGCCGCCGCCTGCCGGCCCCGTGATCATGCCGACGATCGGCTTGTTGAGCGCGATGCTGCCCGTGCTCCCGTAGAAGGCGGCGTCGCCGAAGGTGAAGATGCCCCCGTCGGAGGCCACCAGCCAGTAGCCGTTGCCGCTCGGTGTGGCGGCGATGCCGACCACCGGCTTGTTGAGCCGGATGCCGCCGGTGCTGCCGTGGAACCTGGCCGTGCCGAAGCTGAAGACACCCCCGTCGGCCGCCACCAGCCAGTACCCGCCGCCGCCCGGCACCACCGCCATCCCGACGATCGGCCGGTTGAGCGCGATGGCGCCGGTGCTCCCGTAGAAGACGGCGTCGCCGTAGGTGAAGATGCCGCCGTCGGAGGCCACGAGGTAGTACCCGCCGCCGTCCGAGGTGGCCGCCATCCCCACCACCGGCTTGTTCAGCGGGATGCCGCCGGCGGAGCCGTAGAAAGGGGCACCGCCGAAGCTGAAGATGCCCCCGTCGGAGGCCGCCAGCCAGTAGGCGGGCGTCGGGGTGGCCGCCGCCGCAGGCGGAGCCGGCGTGGTGACCGCAGCGGCGACGAGGGCCAGCAGCGGGAGTGCCGTCACCAGCACCGCGAGGACGAGGCGGCGGATCAACTTCTGAGGAATTCCGCGACGCGAAAGGCCAGGTCGAGCGCCTGGCGGGCATTCAGCCGGGGGTCGCAGGTCGTCGTGTAGCGGGCATCGAGGTCGACCTCGAAGATCTCCTCGGCGCCGCCGAGGCACTCGGTGACGTCATCGCCGGTGAGCTCCACGTGGAGCCCGCCGGGCCAGGTCCCCTCGTCCCGGTGGACGTCGAAGAACGAGCGCAGCTCCGACAGGATGTCGTCGAAGCGCCTCGTCTTGCGCCCGCCCTCGCTGGTGAAGGTGTTCCCGTGCATGGGGTCGCAGGCCCACACGACGGCGTGGCCTTCGGCCTCGACCGACCGGATCAGCGCCGGGAGGACCTCGCTGACCCTGTCCGCCCCGAGGCGGGTGATGAGGGTGAGGCGGCCCGGGAGGCGATCGGGGTTCAGCTGATCGCAGATCGCCACCACCTCGGCGGGGGTGCAGTCGGGCCCGATCTTGGCGCCCACCGGGTTGTTGATGCCCGAGAGGAACTCGAGATGGGCACCGTCGAGCTGGCGGGTGCGGTCGCCGACCCAGACCATGTGGGCCGAGCAGTCGTACCACTCACCGGTCAGGGAGTCGACTCGGGTGAGGCACTCTTCGTAGGGCAGGATCAGCGCTTCGTGGCTCGTCCAGAAGTCGACCTGGTGCAGCCCCTCCTCGGCGCCGAGATCGATGCCGCAGGCCGCCATGAAGCGCAGCGCCCGGTCGATCTCCGACGCGATGCGCTCGTAGCGCCGGCCCTCGCTGGACGACGAGACGAACTGCTGGTTCCACAGGTGCACCTGGGACAGGTCGGCGAACCCACCCTTGGTGAACGCCCGCAGCAGGTTCAGGGTCGAGGCCGACTGCTGATAGGCGGCCACCAGGCGCCCGGGATCGGGCCGGCGCGCCTCGGCCTCGAAGGCTTCGTCGTTGACCATGTGGCCGCGGAAGGCCTGCAGCTCCACATCGCCGATCCGCTCGGTGCCGGCGGAGCGCGGCTTGGCGAACTGTCCGGCGATGCGCCCCACCTTCACCACCGGCACGCCGGCCGCGTAGGTCAGCGCGACCGCCATCTGCAAGATGATCTTGAGCTTGTCCCGGATGGAGTCGGCGGTGAACTCGGCGAAGGACTCGGCGCAGTCCCCGGCTTGCAGGAGGAAGGCTTCGCCGTTGGTGACCTGTGCCAGCTGCGCCGTCAGGGAGCGCGCCTCGCCGGCGAAGACGAGCGGCGGCACGGAGGCCAGCCGCGCCTCGGCCTTCTTCAGCGCGTCGGCGTCGGGCCACTCCGGCTGCTGCGCCGCGGGGAACTTCCGCCAGGACGCGGGGCTCCACGAGGAAGTCTCCGTCGGGCTCGTCACCTCCACAGGTTAACGCCGTAGGATCGCCGTCCATGGCCGCCTTCCGCTTCGCCCTCCAGGCGTCGAAGGCCGCATCCCCCGCTGCGTGGCGCGCGCTGGCGCGGAAGGCCGAGGACCTGGGCTACTCGACCCTGTACGTGCCCGACCATCTCGACGACCAGTGGGCCCCCATGGTGGCCGCCACCGTCGCCGCGGAAGCCACCACGACGCTGCGGGTCGGCACCCTCGTGCTCGACAACGACTTCCGCCACCCGGTGGTCCTGGCCAAGGAGGCGGCCACCCTCGACGTCGTCACCGGCGGCCGCTTCGAGTTCGGCATCGGCGCCGGTTGGATGACCACCGACTACGAGCAGTCGGGCATCACGATGGAGAAGCCGTCGGTGCGCGTGGCCCGGCTGGCCGAGAGCCTCGAGATCATGCGCGCCATGTGGCACGACGGCAAAGCCACCTTCACCGGGGACCACTACTGCGTCACCGGTGCCGAGGGCACCCCCGCGCCGACGACCTCCGGTGGCCCGCCACTGGTGATCGGCGGCGGTGGCAGGCGCATCCTCACGCTCGCGGGCAAGTACGCGGACATCGTGAGCATCGTGCCGAGCCTGACTGCCGGCTACGTCGGACCCGAGGTGGCGGCGGAGTCCGTCGTGGAGAAGTACAGGGACCGGGTGCGCTGGGCCCGCGAGGCGGCGGGGAGCGCGCCGGCGAGCTCGAGTTCCAGTGTTGGACGGTTGCCGTGCAGGTGGTCCCGAACGCCGAGGACGTCATTGCGTCGCTGTCATCGTTGTTCGATCTCACGCCGGACCAGCTGCGGTCGGCGCCGCTCGCGCTCATCGGGACGGCCGAGGAGATCACCGAGATCCTCCGCACGCGCCGCGAGGAGCTCGGGTTCAGTTACGTCGTGGTGCACGAGGCGGAGATGGACGCGCTGGCCCCGGTGATCGCCGAACTTGCCGGCACCTGACGCTCCCACCCGGATCGGGATCTTCGGCGGCACGTTCGACCCGCCGCACGCCGGCCACGTCGCGGCGGCGCGTGCCGTCACCGAACGGCTCGGGCTCGATCATCTCCTCCTCGTCGTCGCCAACGACCCGTGGCAGAAGTCGGGGCAGCGCCGGGTCTCGCCTGCGGCGGACCGCTACGCGATGACCGAGGCCCTGGCCGGGGAGATCACGGGCGCCGAGGCGAGCGGGCTCGAGATCGAGCGGGGCGGGCCCAGCTACTCGGTGGACACAGCGGAGGAGGTCCTGGAGCGGGCCGGCGACCGTCCGGTCGAGCTCTTCCTGGTCGTGGGCGCCGACCTGGTCTCCGAGCTGGGCTCCTGGCACCGCCACGAGGACCTCCAGCGCCTGGTCACCCTGGCCGTCGTGTCCCGCCCGAACGGCGCCCCCCCGGCGGTCGCCCCGGGCTGGAGGGTCGAGTGGGTCGACGGCCCGCAGGTCCCCGTCTCGAGCTCGGAGGTCCGTGACCTGCTCGCGGCGGGCCGGCCGGTCGACGGCATCGTCCCCGAGGCGGTCATCCGTTGCATCCGGCGCCGCGGTCTGTACGCTGTGCCTTGAATGAGCGCCATGCCGGCCGGGTGGACGGAGTTGTCGGAACGCCCCCGCGTGGGTGCGCTCCGCCGGGTCGACCGCCGGGCCGAGCAGAAGCTGGCTCGCCGCTCGCGCCAGCACTGGGCCATCGCCGGGTGCTCGATCCTCGTCGCCTCGTTCGGGCTCACCGTCGCGGTCCTGGAGTTGCTCCATTGACGCCAGGGTTGGACGTGCACGTCCAGCTCCCGCTCGGCTGCGGCCATCGCCGCCGAGTCGGCCGACGCCAAGCTCGGGCGCGACACGGTCGTGCTCGGGATGGCCGAGCTGTTCGGCGTGGTCGACGCCTTCGTCATCACGAGCGCGCAGAACACGCGCCACGTGCGCACGCTGGTCGAGGAGATCGAGCGTGGCGTCAAGGAGTCGCACGGTGTCACGCCCGTCCGGATCGAGGGCCTGCAAGATGCGACGTGGGTGCTGATGGACTACGGCGACTTCATCGCGCACGTCTTCCTGGAGGAGACCCGCGAGTACTACGACCTCGAGCACCTCTGGTCGGGCGCGCCCAGGCTGCCATGGCGCCGCCGGGTCGAGGACGCCGGCTGACCCCCTCGGGTTAGCGCCCGCTCAGGGCGCCACGGGGAGGAACTCAATGAGGTAGACGGGGTCGGCGACCTGCGAGCCGTTGGCGATCGGGACGCTCGTGCGCTGGCCGTCGATCTCGAAGAGACGCCGGTGGTCGGCCCGTTCTCGTTGGCGATGGTGGCGACGATCTGGGCCACCGCCAGCTCGATGCTGTTGCCGGTGATCTGGCCGAAGGCGTCGTTCATGTTCACGGTGACGATGTTCCCCTGCGTCGTCGTCGAGATCACCGCCACGTCGCTCGGGATGGCGGTGGACGATCCCCTGGCGGGTCTCGGCCTGCGTCGGGACCGGCCAGCATGGAGGTGATGATCGCGGTCAGCGGTGCCGGCGCGGCGACGACCGCGCTGCACCGGCACCAACTGGTTGGTCGAGTTGAGGAAGAACACCTTGACGGGCACGAGGGACGATGGCTTCGGCTGCGTGGTGGTGGTCGTGGGCAGGTGCGGATCGAGCAGGTGGAACGGCACCTTCGAGGGTGACATCGTGCTGGGCGTGCTCTGCGTCGGGATGGCGCAGCCCGCGGCGAGCGAACGCCACGAGGAGGAGCCGCCAGCGCCGCGCGCGGCGCCTCACTCCTCACCGCCCGGCTCGTCACCGTCGGGCTGGACCGGCAAGGTGAGGATGAAGCGGGCGCCACCCGCCGGGGAGGACTCCACCCGGACCGCGCCCCGCATCACCCGCATGTGCTCGTCGACGAGGGCCAGGCCCAATCCCGTGCCGGTCCCCGTGCCGCGCCGTCCTGATGCCGAGCCCCGGTAGAAGCGCTCGAAGATCTTCATGCGCTCCAGAGGGTCGATGCCCGGCCCGTCGTCGTCGACGGTCACGTCCACGGTCGTGTCGGCGCCCGGGCCCACCGCGATCTCCGTCACGCCGCCCCCGTAGTGCGCGGCGTTCTCCATCAGGTTGACCATGACCCGCTCGAAGCGGCGCTTGTCGACGCCCACCCGCCACGTCCGTACGGCCGGGGCGACGTGCACGGGCGGGGGACCCCCCGTTCCGTGGGCGACCATGTGCCCGAACCCCGTCTCGACCGAGCGCTGCACGAGCTCGGAGACGTTGACCTCCTCGAGGAAGACGTCGACCGAGCCGGCGTCGGCCCGCGACATCTCGAGCAGGTCGCCGACCATGCGCTGGAAGCGCCGCAGGTCGTCGCGCGAGGAGTTGGAGGGCCCGCTGGGAGCGTGGGGGGAGCCGGTCGCGGTCGGCCTCGAGCACCTCCATGGCCGCCGCCAGTGTCGTCAGCGGTGACCGCAGCTCGTGGCTCACGTCGGAGTTGAAGCGTGCCTCGCGTTCGATGCGCTCCTGCAGTTGGTCGACCATGGCGTTGAACGAGTGGGTCAGGCCCTCGAGGTCGGGGTCGGCGGCGTCGGCGTCGAGCCGGATGTCGAGCTCGCCTCCGGCGATGGCGCTCGCCGCCTGGGACACGTCGGCCAGGGGGCGCAGCGAGCGCACGCTGGCGAAGCGGCCGAGTGCGGTGCCCAGGATGGTGGTGACCACGCCGGCGCCGAAGAGGGTCAACCCGAGGACGCGCAGCGTGTGATCGAGGTCGGAGAGATCGAAGACCTCGAAGTAGAAGGCGTGCACGGAGGGGATGGGGACGCCGACGCCGATCTCCGCCGTGCCCTGCGGCGTCCGGTAGGTCTGGGTGGCGGCCGCGCCGCTCAGGACGTCCTGCCGCAGCTGGACCGGGATGGACGCACTCACCGACAGCGACGACTCGTAGGCCTTGTTGTGGTGGTAGAGGACGGAGTGGGCATCGGACCCGGAGTCGATGCTGGCGAGCAGGGACACGTACTGCTGCGGCTTCGCCCCTGCTCGAGCGAGCTGCGCACCAGCACCGCGTTGTTGAAGGCCTGGTGCTGGGCCGCCGACTCCCGGCCGGCCAGCAGGAAGTGGCGCACGGTGAAGTACGACAGCCCTCCCATGAGGATGGAGAGGATCAGCGCCCCGAGACCGAAGACGGCCGTGATGCGGGCGCCGATGCCCAGCCTCACGTCAGGGCACCAGCTTGTAGCCCATGCCCCTCACGGTGAGTATGTGCTGGGGCACCGCGGGATCCGCCTCGACCTTGGTGCGCAAGCGCCGGATGTGGACGTCGACCAGACGCCCGTCGCCGAAGTAGTCGTAGCCCCAGACCCGGTCGAGCAGCTGCTCGCGGCTCAGCACCTTGTTGGGGCTGGCCGCCAGTTCGCACAGCAGGCGGAACTCGGTCCGGGTGCAGTGCACCTCGTCCCCGTTGAGCCGCCGCAGCACGCCCTGCTCGGGCAGCAGCTGGAGGTCGCCGAAGGTGAACGCACCGGGCTCCTCCTCGGCGGGCCGGGCCCGGCGCAGCAGGGCGCGGATGCGGGCCGCCAGCTCCTTGGCCACGAACGGCTTGGTGATGTAGTCGTCGGCGCCCGCCTCCAGCCCGGCCACGACGTCGTGGGTGTCCGAGCGCGCCGTCACGATGATGATCGGCACCGCGCTGCTGTGCCGCAGCGCCCGGCAGCACTCGAAGCCGTCCATGCCCGGCAGCATCAGGTCGATGAGCGCGACGTCGGGCGGCGCCTCGGCGAACATGTCGAGACCCTCTTCGCCGCTGGCAGCGTCGCTTACCTCGTAGCCTTCGCCCTCCAGGGCGAGGCGCATGGAGGATCGGATGCGCTCGTCGTCCTCAACGACCAGAATGCGTCCGCTCATCAGCCTCCGGCTCAGCTGATCCAGATCTGGGTGGGCCAGATGGAGCCCCCGATCATGCCGTACGCAGGCGCGCCCTGCGGCGTGGTGGGGTTGTTGAAGTTCTGCACCTTGGGGTCGCCGATCACCGACCAGACCGCCCGGTCGGTCCACAGGTACGGCAGGTCCAGCGCCAGGCGCTTGTTCACCGTCTTGTAGGAAGCCTCGCGGACGGCCTTGTCGGTGCTGGCCCGACCGGTCAGGAGCGACTTCTCGATGGTCGGGTCGGCGTTGCGGGCCATGTTGATGGACAGCGACCCGGAGCTCACCGTGGTCGTGCTCCAGAAGATGTAGTTGAGGTCGGGGTCGACCGCCCCGAACTGCCGCCAGCCCAGGGCCTCGTACTTGCCGGCCAGCGCGTTGTTGATGGTGTCGTTCTGTTGCACGATGTTGGTCTTGACCTGGAAGCCTACCGACTGCCACGCCTGCTCCAGGTACTGGGCGGCCCGGATGGCCGCCGGCGAGTTGGTCGAGCCGTACGAGAACGAGATGGGCCCGCCGTTGGTCTTGGCGGCCGCCTTCACGAGCTTGGACGCCTGGCTCGGGTTGTAGGCCGGGTACTTGGTGGGCGAGTAGTAGGGCGAGCCCGGCACGAAGAGGCCGTTGCTCACCGGCAGGACGCCCTGGTCGATGACCTTGGCGTACTGGTTCCGGTTGACCGCCATGGCCGCCGCCAGCCGCACGTTGGGGTCGTTGAACGGCTTGGCCAGGCAGTTGAGCTGGACGCAGTTCATGTCGGGCTCACCGGCGACATGCGTGCTGTCGTCGATGTAGGAGTAGCTCTTGTTGCCCCGGAACTGCGTGATGATCTGCGGCGTGTCGGTGATCATCAGGTCGATGGTGCCCGATTTGAGCGCCTCGGCGCGCGCCGACTCGTCGGGGATGGGCTTGAAGGTGATCTGCGACAGGTAGGGCATGCCCTTGCGCCAGTAGTTCGGGTTGGCGGTGGCGGTGAAGTGGTCGTTCGGGATCCACTGCTTGAAGACGAAGGGCCCGGTGCCGACAGGGTTCGACGTCCCGTTGGGGTTGGCCAGCATGGACGGCGCCGCGATGTAGGCGATCTGGCCGCCGATCCCGCCCGCCAGGTAGAACGGGAAGGGCACCCAGGGCTCCTTGAACGTGATGGTGGCGGCGAGGGGCCCGGTCTGGGTGATGGAGACCAGCGTCGGGTTGAGGACGATCCCGGTCAGGACCGACTTGGACTGGGCCTGCGAGGTTGGTCACCAGGGCGGCGCCGTTGCAGGGCGTGCCGTCGTGGAACACCACGTTGGGGCGGAGCGTGATCGTCCAGGAGGTGTAGGAGGCGTTCGGGACGACGGACTGGGCCAGGTACGGGGCCCAGTCGCCACTGGCCGTGACGATCGTGAGCGGGTCGAACACGGTGCGGGCGTACATGACGCCCACCTCGTCGAAGCGGGCCTGGGTCGGGTCGAAGCCCGACTCCTCGGCGTCCACGCCGAAGACCAGCGAGCCGCCCTTCTTGGGGGTCTTGGTGGACACCCCGTTGCGGCCGGGGCCGTTGGTCACGGCGCCCGCGATGCCGTCGAGCCCCAGGCCGAGCGCGCCGGCCCCCGCCACACCCGCCGCGGCCGCCGCACCGCCCAACAGCACCTGACGGCGATCAAATCTCGAGACCATCGGTCCTCCATTTCCCCGAATCCAGCGGACCCCCCGAAGGTCCCGGGGCGACGTTAGTGCCCACGATCCCCTGCGTGGGGGCGGTACCGTTGCCTTCGTGTCGGACGGCTGGGATCTGCCGGGGTTCTCCGCCTGGCTGGGCGGCCGTGCCGCCGCGACCCGGCAGGCCTACGTCAGCGACGTCAGGGCCTTCGCGGAGTGGATGTCCCGCAGCGACATCGCGAGCCCCGGGGGCGTGGAGCGCCTGCACCTGCGCCGCTACCTGGCGTCGCTCGGGACGCGGAAGCTCGCCCGGGCCACCATCGCCCGCAAGGCGGCGGCGCTGCGCTGCTACTTCTCCTGGCAGGTCCGGCAGGGTCACCTCGGCTTCGACCCTGCCCGCTCGCTGCGCGCCCCGTCCGGGGGTGGGCGCCTGCCCCGTGTGCTCTCGAGCGCGGAGGTCGGGTCGCTCCTCGACGTGGCGGCCGGGACCGCGCTGGACCGGCGCGACCTGGCCGTCCTGGAGCTCCTCTACGCGGCAGGGCTGCGCGTGTCGGAGCTCTGCGGCCTCGACCGGGGCGACATCGACCTGCGGGGGCGGACCGTCACCGTGCTCGGCAAGGGGGGCAAGCAGCGCCGGGTCCCGGTCCACGACGCCGCCGTCGCCGCGCTGGAGGCGTGGCTCCTCGACGGGCGGGACGACATGGAGGGCCCGCCGGAGGCCGCCTTCGTGAACCGCCGCGGCGCCCGACTGGGCCCGCGGGACGTGCGCCGCATCCTCGACCGGCGCTCCGCCTCGCCGACCCACCCGCACGCCCTGCGTCACACCTACGCCACCCACCTGCTCGACGGCGGCGCCGATCTGCGGGTCGTCCAGGAGCTCCTCGGCCACGCCAGCCTGGCCACCACGCAGGTGTACACGCACGTCAGCAAGGAGCGCCTCCGCGCCGTCTACGGCGAGACACACCCCAGGGCCTGAGCCTTCCGGGCCCTGAAGGCCCGCTGAGCGGCTAGAGTGGTCGGGCCCACCAGAGGGTGGGCGGCAGCACCGACCAACATCACCTGCGCGCGTTCCACGGTCGCCGCCATCAGGCGGCGCTGCGCCAGGGGAGCAACCGACTGGAGGAACATCTCTATGGCCGTCGTCTCCATGCGACAGCTTCTGGAAGCCGGGGTCCATTTCGGCCACCAGACGCGCCGATGGAACCCGAAGATGAAGCGCTTCATTCTTGGTGAGCGCAACGGGATCTATCTCATCGACCTGCGCAAGACGCTGACCGGCGTCGAGGCCTCCTACTCCTTCGTGCGCGATCTCGTCGCCGGCGGCGGCACGATCCTCTTCGTGGGGACGAAGAAGCAGACCCAGGGCCCCGTGGCCGAGTACGCCGAGGCCTGCGGCATGCCCTACGTCAACCAGCGCTGGCTCGGCGGCATGCTGACCAACTTCGCCACGGTCTCGGGCCGGGTGAAGCGCATGCAGGAGCTGCGGACCATGCAGGCCGCCGGCGACTTCGACGGCATGCCCAAGCGCGAGGCGCTGCAGCACACGCGTGAGCTCGAGAAGCTGAGCCGCAACCTCGGCGGCATCGCCGACCTCGACCGGCTCCCCAGCGCGGTGTTCGTCATCGACACCAAGAAGGAGCACATCGCGGTGACCGAGGCCCGCAAGCTCGGGCTCCCGGTGGTCGCCGTCGTCGACACCAACTGCGACCCCGACGTGATCGACTACGTGATCCCGGGCAACGACGACGCCATCCGCTCGGGCTCGCTCATGTGCCGCGTGATCGCCGACGCCGTGGTGGAGGGGCGCTTCATCGCCGAGCACCGGCGCAAGATCGCGCCTCCGGCCCCCGAGGAGAGCGGCCCGTCCTCGGCGCCGCGACCCCGCCGTCAGGCCGCCGCGGCCCCCGCCGCCGCGGGCGCGCCGCCTGCCCCGCCCGTGGCCGCCGCCGTGGCCCCGGAGCCGGTGGAGGTGGCCTGACAGTGGCCGGCTACACCGCCAAGGACGTGTCGACCCTGCGCCAGATGACCGGTGCCGGGATCCTCGACTGCCGGAACGCGCTCGAGGAGACCGGAGGAGACCTGGAGGAAGCGGCGAAGCTGCTCCGCATGAAGGGCTTGTCCGGCGCGGCCAAGCGGAGCGACCGCGAGGCCTCCGAGGGTGCGGTGGCCGTGGCGCGCGCCGACAACGCCGCCGCGGTGGTCGAGCTCCGCTGCGAGACCGACTTCGTGGCCAAGGCCGAGGAGTTCGTGGCCCTGGCCGACGAGCTCGCCGCGCTGGTGGCCGCCAAGGGCGAGGATGCCGCGGCCGACCTCGACGATGCCATCGACGGGCTGCGGGCCACGCTCAAGGAGAACATCTCGGTGGGACGGGTTCGCCGCCTGGTGGCCGAGCCCGGCCAAGTGCTCGACACCTACCTGCACCGGCAGGCGGGTCGCGGCGTCAACGCCGTGGCCGTGGTGATCGAGGGCGGCACCGACGAGCTGGCGCACGACATCGCCGTGCACATCGCGTTCACCAAGCCGACCTACCTGAGCCGCGACGAGGTCCCCGAGGCCGACGTCGCGGCCGAGCGGGCCACCGTGGCCGAGATCTCGCGCAACGAGGGGAAGCCCGAGGCCGCCATGGAGAAGATCGTCGAGGGGCGCATGACGGGCTGGTTCAAGGAGCGGGTGCTTCTCGATCAGTCCTACGTGCGGGACGAGAAGCAGACGATCGCGGGCATGCTCGGCTCCGCCCGCATCGTGTCGTTCGCGCAGGTCGTCATCGGCGCCTGAGCGCTACGGATCGTGGGAGAACCGCGCCGCATCGTGCTGAAGATGTCGGGGGAGGCGCTCGCCTCCGCCGCGTCCGACGAGACCATCGACGCCGCCACCGTGGAGCGCATGGCCAAGGAGATGCGGCGCGCCATGGACGCCGGCGGGCTCGAGCTCGCCGTGGTGGTCGGCGGTGGCAACATCTGGCGGGGCACGACGGGGGCGAGCGGCGGCATGGACCGGGCCACTTCCGACACCATGGGCATGCTCGGGACGGTCATCAACGCGTTGGCCCTCCAAGATGCGCTCGAGCAGCAGGGCCAGCCGACGCGGGTCCTGAGCGCCCTCTCCATGGCCGAGGTGGCCGAGCCCTACATCAGGCGCCGGGCCATCCGGCACCTCGAGAAGGGCCGCATCGTCGTCTTCGCCGCCGGCATGGGGAACCCTTTCTTCACGACGGACACGCCGGCGGCGCTCCGGGCGGCCGAGATCGGGGCCGAGCTGCTCTGCAAGGGCACCCACTCGGGGGTGGACGGCGTCTACAGCGCCGACCCCAAGCTCGAGCCCACGGCCACCCGCTACGACGAGATCTCCTTCATGGAGGTGATCAACCGGGACCTGCGGGTGATGGATCTCACCGCCATCACCTTCTGCAAGGACAACAACCTGCCGATCAGGGTCTTCGACCTCATGATCCCCGGCAACATCCCACGTGCGCTCAGTGGCGAGCCGATCGGTACGCTGGTCCGCTGATGGACGACGACCTCGCCGCCCTGGTCAAGGACGACACCAGGGACAAGATGGCCAAAGCAATCGATCACGTCCGCCACGAGATGAGCAATGTGCGCACGGGCCGGGCCTCCTCCGCGCTGCTCGAGCCCCTCACGGTGGACTACTACGGCACGCCGACCCCGCTCCGGCAACTGGCCGGCTTCAGCGTCCCCGACGCCATGCTCCTGGTGATCTCGCCCTACGACAAGGGCTCACTCGGGTCGATCGAGAAGGCCATCATGGCGTCCGACCTCGGAATCAATCCCACCAATGACGGGACCGTGATCCGACTTGCCTTTCCACCGTTGACAGAAGAGCGCCGCAAGGAGCTGGTGAAGGTGGTCCGGCACAAGGCCGAGGAGGGGAAGGTGGCTGTGCGCAACCTGCGCAGGGCGGGGCGGCACGACCTCGAGGCGCTGCAGAAGGACGGGGATCTCTCGACCGACGAGCTCGAACGGGTCGAGAAGGAGCTCGAGAAGATCACCCAGGACCAGGTTGCCGCAATCGACCAATTGCTCGCGCACAAAGAGCAAGAGCTGCTGCAGGTCTGAGGAGCGACGCGCATGCCCGACGACACCGACGACTTCGGAGACGTTGACAACGACCTCCCCGGCGTCGCCGACCCCGGCACGGAGGGGATCGACGAGGATCCGCCGACCTACCACTCGGGCCGCGTGCGCATCATCGGCGCCGAGCCGGCGGGCGACACGGTGCGCGAGGTCACGGGCCCCGTCGCCGACGAGCACCCCGAGCTGCCGCACTGGAACGACGCGCCGACCGGACAGGTTCCCGCCATCCTCGACAGCAGCACGGGCGAGGAGCAGTCGGTGGCGCCGCCGATGTGGCGCGAGGAGGAGACGGACTGGGAGGCCCAGGAAGAAGTCTTCGAGCCGTCCATGCTCTCCGACGACCTGCCGGCCGTGGGCGCGCTGCTCGGCGAGCGGAGTGAGGACGTCATCGACGTGGAGCGCCGGCCCTGGCACTTCGAGTCCGACGACACGTTGGTGATCCCGCCCGAGCCCGGCTTCGAGCCTCTTCCGGATCCCGGCCGCGAGCCGGTGCCGCGAGCCCGAGCCCGTCATGGTCCGGGACGAGCCGGACGAGTCCTCTGAGGCGACGAAGCGGAGTCCGATCCGGCCGAAGCCGCGCCGCGCCAGGCCGTCCCCGTCTCCGCCGCGTCGGCCGCCGCGGCCTCGCGCCTGACCCAGCCCCAACCACCCGAGCCGCGGGCGACCCGGAAGACCCGGAGCAGCGCCAATGTCCGGACGGGCAACGTGAACACGGCGGGGACCGCCGGCCGCGACATGCGGGTGGCCATCGGCTCCGGCGTCCTGCTCGGTGCGATCGCACTGGCCTGCTTCGCCGCCGGCACGGTGGCCACCATGGTGATCGTCTGCGTCGTCGTGCTCTTGGCGACTGCGGAGGCCTACGCCGCCTTCCGGCGGGCCCAGTACCACCCGGCCACGCTGCTCGGCCTCGTTGGCGTCCTGTCGCTCATGATCGAGACGTACAACAACGGCGTGGCGGCGCTGCCGCTCGTCCTCGTGCTGCTCGTCGCCGGATCCTTCATCTGGTACCTCGCCCGCGTCGAGCCCGCCGCCGAGCCCGTGTCGGGCATCTCCTCGACGGTGTTCGTCTTCGTGTGGGTCGGCGCGTTCGGGTCGTTTGCCGCTCTGTTGCTCGATCCCGATCTGTTCCCCGATCGCCACGGGATCGCCTTCATCCTCGCCGCCGTCATCGTGACGGTGGCCGACGACGTCGGCTCACTGCTGGTCGGGGCGGCCATGGGTCGCCACCAGCTTGCTCCCTCCATCAGTCCCAACAAGAGCTGGGAGGGGCTGATCGGCGGTGCCGTGGCGGCCATCCTCGTCTCCGTCATCGTCGTCCACTTCATCCATCCGTGGACGATCGGCAAGGCCGCGCTCTACGGGGTCGTGGTGGCGGTCGTGGCGCCGCTGGGCGACCTGAGCCAGTCCATGATCAAGCGGCACCTGGGCATCAAGGACATGGGCCGCCTGCTGCCGGGCCACGGCGGCATCCTCGACCGCGTCGACGGCTTGCTCTTCGTGATCCCCGCCACGTACTTCGTGGTCAAAGCGATGCACCTCGGGTGAGCTGACCCAAAATGCGCACGGTCAGCCTGATGGGCTCCACCGGGTCCGTCGGTACCCAGGCGCTCGACGTCATTCGCCGGGAGCCTGAGCGCTTCCGCGTCCACGCGCTGGCGGCCCAGCGCTCCGCCGAGGAGCTCCTGGCCCAGGTGGCCGAGTTCGGGCCCGCCCTGGTGGTGATCGGCGACCCGGCCCGCTACGACGAGGTGCGGGCCGGCGTCCCCGCCGCCACCGAGGTGATGGTGGGGGAGGAGGGCCTGGTGGCCGCAGCCGGCAGCGCCGACGTCGTGCTGAACGCGGTCGTGGGCTTCGCCGGACTGCCGGTGACGATGGCGGCGCTCGAGGCCGGCAAGCGGCTGGCGCTGGCCAACAAGGAGTCGTTGATCGCCGGGGCACCCGTCGTGCAGAAGGCCCGCCGGACGCCGGGTGCGGAGATCGTCCCGGTCGACTCCGAGCACTGTGCCCTGCACCAGTGCCTCGCGGCGGTGCAGGCCAGCACCGACGTCTCCCGGCTTCTCCTCACCGCGTCGGGCGGACCATTCCGCGACTGGACGGTCGAGCGCCTCGGCACGGTCACGGTGGCCGACGCGTTGGCCCACCCGACATGGTCCATGGGGCCGAAGATCACGATCGACTCGTCCACACTCATGAACAAGGGCCTCGAGGTGATCGAGGCCCACGAGCTGTTCGGCATCGGCTACGACCGCATCGACATCGTCGTCCACCCGCAATCGATCGTGCACTCCATGGTGGAGCTGCGCGACGGGTCGACCCTGGCCCAGCTGTCGAACCCCGACATGCGCCTCCCCATCGGCTACGCCCTCGGCTGGCCCGACCGCGTCGCGACACCGTTCGGGGCGCTGGACTGGTCGGTCCCGGCGAGCCTGACCTTCGAGCCGCCCGACCGCACGGTGTTCCGCTGCATCGGGTTGGCCTACGAAGCAGGCCGGTCCGGCGGCACGGCCCCGGCCTGGCTCAGCGCGGCCAACGAGGTGGCCGTCGACGCCTTCCTGGGCAACGCCCTGCCCTGGGACGGCATCGCCGACGTCGTGGCCGAGACGATGGCCGGGTGGGTCGACGAGCCGGTCGACCAGGTCGAAGCGGTGTTGGCCGCCGACGCGGAGGCCCGGGACCGGGCCCGCCTGGCGCTGGACCGACGCCTCGCCCGGGGTGGCGACCGGTAGCGTTGGTGCTGCGATGACCCTCACCGAGAAGGAGGCGCCGGCGG
Source organism: uncultured Acidimicrobiaceae bacterium (assembly GCA_963840245.1). Classification (GTDB taxonomy): domain Bacteria; phylum Actinomycetota; class Acidimicrobiia; order Acidimicrobiales; family RAAP-2; genus Bog-473. Next base: position 84,713 of record CAWIYI010000015.1, on the reverse strand, counting down.
CGGAGCCGCACCCCGAACCGGACCCAGAGCCGGGAGGCAACCCGACGCGGGTGGCCCAGCTCCTGGTCGGCCTCGTCCTCATCACCGCCGTCTTCATCGCCCTGGGTTGGGGCTACCTGCTCCTCTTCATCGCCATCCTCTTCGCGATCGTGATGCTGCACGAGTTCGGCCACTTCGTGACCGCCAAACGCGCCGGCATGAAGGTCACGGAGTACTTCGTCGGCTTCGGCCCGCGACTTTGGTCGGTGCGCCGGGGTGAGACGGAGTACGGGATCAAGGCCATCCCCGCCGGCGGGTACGTGCGCATCACCGGGTTCACCTCCACCGAGGAGGTGCCCGAGGAGGACGAGCCCCGGGCCTACCGCCAGCAGCCGTTCCACCAGCGGATCATCGTGGCGTCGGCCGGCTCGGCCATGCACTTCCTCATCGCCTTCGTCCTGGCGCTCATCCTGGTCCTGACCTTCGGCCAGAGCACGAACAACATCAAGGTCGCCTCCCTCGACCACTGGTCGGGCCAGACGACGCCGGCCGCCCTGGCCGGCTTGCGAGCCGGGGACACCATCGTCTCCGTCAACGGGAAGCCGTTCACCAGCGCCACCTCCATAACCGACATCATCGGCCGCTCCACGGGCAGGCCACTGACGATCGGGGTCGAGCGCGACGGCAAGCCGCTCCAGCTGACGGCCACCCCCGAGAGTGGGCAGGGCATCAAGGTCGACGGCAAGCCCTTGGCCGACCACGGTTACCTCGGTTTCACCATCGGCGGGTACGCCAACAGATCGGTCTCGGCCCTCGGTAGCCCGGGCGCGGCCCTGTCCACGATGTGGAACGTCACGCACGAGGAGATCACGGGCCTCGGCCAGACGTTCTCGCCCAGCGGCCTGCAGTCGGTCTTCGATCAGGTGACCAGTTCGAAAGCCGCCCAGTCGGCGGTGAACAACCCCGGCTCGGCGCCGCGCCCGGTCTCCATCCTCGGCATCGCCAATCTCGGTGCGCAGTCCGAGCAGGCGGGCCTGGCCGCCGTCCTGATCCTGCTGATCGCCATCAACATCGTGTTCGGGATCCTCAACATGTTGCCGATGATCCCCCTCGACGGCGGGCACGTGGCCATCGCCGGCTACGAGTGGATCCGCACCAAGCGCGGCCAGCCCTACTACCGGGCCGACATCACCAAGCTGTTCCCCGTTGCCGCGCTGTTCATCGCGTTCTTGCTCGTCTTCGTCTTCGCCGGCATCTTCCTCGACATCACCCACCCGCTCCAGATCCCGCACTGATTGCGGTGGAGCTCTCCCCGTCACTTCTGTCGCCCCGCCGGCCGACCCGGCGCATCACGCTGGGTGGCGTGCCCATCGGCGACGGTGCACCCGTCACGGTGCAGTCCATGACCACGACCAAGACGGCGGACGTCGACGGCACGCTGGCCCAGATCTACGCGCTGGCGGCGGCCGGGGCCGACATCGTGCGCTGCACCTGCAACGAGGAGGCGGCCGCCGAGGGCCTGGCCCACATCGTCCCGCGCTCGCCGGTGCCGATCGTGGCCGACATCCACTTCCACCACGAGATGGCACTGGCCGCGCTCGAGGCCGGTGTGCAGGGCCTGCGCCTGAACCCGGGCAACCTGCGCAAGGAGGCCGAGATCAAGCAGGTGGCCGCCGAGGCGCGTGATCGCGGCGTGCCCATCCGCATCGGGGTGAACGCCGGGTCGCTGCACCCCGACCTCTACAAGAAGCACGGGGGCGCCACGCCCGAGGCACTGGTCGAGTCGGCCCGCAACGAGCTCGCCTTCTTCGAGGAGGTCGACTTCACCGACGTCAAGATCTCCGTGAAGGCCTCCTCGGTCGCGTTGATGATCGCCGCCTACCGGCTCGCGTCGGAGACCTTCGACCACCCGCTGCACCTCGGCGTCACCGAGGCCGGCCCGCCCCCGGGCGGGTTGGTCAAGGGCACGGCCGGCATCGGCGCCCTGCTGGCCGAGGGCATCGGCGACACCATCCGCTTCTCACTGACGGCGGACCCGGTCGAGGAGGCCCGCGCCGGGCGCCAGCTCCTGGAGTCCCTGGGACTGCGCGAGCGCAAGGGCCTCGACCTCATCGCCTGCCCGTCCTGCGGCCGGGCCCAGGTCGACGTCATCGCCGTGGCCAAGGAGGCCCAGGAGGCGCTCGAGAAGCTCAACCTGCCGATCCAGGTGGCGGTGATGGGCTGCGTCGTCAACGGACCGGGAGAGGCGCGCGAGGCCGACATCGGCATCGCGGCCGGGAAGCAGAAGGGCCATCTCTTCATCCGGGGCAAGATCATCCGCGTCGTCCCCGAGGCGGACATGGTCCAGGCGCTGGTCGACGAGGCGGAGCGTCTCGTCGCCGAAGGCGTCGAGGCGCGCATCGCGGCGGCGGACTCCAACGCCGAGGCGGAAGCGGAGGCCGACCGGCGCGCCCTGCTCGACTCGACGGGTGCCGACCCCAACCACATCTCGGGGAAGATCGAGGTCATCAGGCGTCACAGCGAGGGCGACAACTAGCCTGCGCACCCATGGCGAAGGGTGCGATCGTGGCGCGGGCGGTGGATTTCCCCCGTTGGTACCAAGAGGTGATCGCCGGCGCGGAGATGGCGGAGAACGGCCCCGCCCGCGGCACCATGGTCATCCGCCCCTGGGGTTATGGGATCTGGGAGCTCATGCAGGCCGAGCTCGACCGGCGCATCAAGGAGGCCGGTGCAGAGAACGCCTACTTCCCGCTCTTCATCCCCGAGTCCTTCCTGAAGCTCGAGGCCGAGCACGTCGAGGGCTTCGCGCCCGAGCTGGCGGTCGTCACCCACGGCGGCGGCAAGGAGCTCGAGGAGCCACTGGTCGTCCGGCCCACGAGCGAGACGGTGATCAACAGCTTCTTCTCCAAGTGGGTGCAGAGCCACCGCGACCTCCCGCTGCTCATCAACCAGTGGGCCAACGTCGTCCGCTGGGAGCTGCGCCCGCGCCTCTTCCTGCGCACCAGCGAGTTCCTCTGGCAGGAGGGGCACACGGCGCACGCCACCGAGGCCGACGCGCTGGCCTACGCCCTGCGCATTCTGAACGACGTCTACCGGGCGACCATGGTCGACGCGCTGGGCGTGCCCGTCCTCACGGGGCACAAGACCGCACGCGAGCGCTTCGCCGGGGCCAATCGCACCTGGACGTGTGAGGGGATGATGGGCGACGGCAAGGCGCTCCAGATGGGGACCAGCCACGAGCTCGGGCAGAACTTCGCGCGGCCCTTCGACATCACCTTCGCCAACTCGTCGGGCACGCTCGAATACGTGTGGCAGACCTCGTGGGGGGTCTCGACCCGGCTCGTCGGGGCGCTCGTCATGGGCCACGGCGACGACTTCGGTCTGCGCCTGCCCCCGGCCCTGGCCCCGACGCAGGTCGTGGTCCTGGTCGTCAAGGACAGCCCCGAGGTCGGGGCAGCAGCAGCGGCGCTCGTCGCGGAGCTCACGGCGGCCGGGCACCGGGTCCGCCTCGACGACCGCACCGACACCAGCTTCGGGCGCCGCAGCGTGGCCTGGGAGCTCAAGGGCGTCCCGGTGCGGGTGGAGGTGGGCCCGCGCGACCTGGCCGAGGGGAACGTCACGGTGGTCACCCGGCACCTGCGGGAGAAGCAGAACGTCGCGGTCGGTGCCGTGGCAGGCACGGTCGGCGCCATCCTGGCGACCGCCGGGTCGGAGCTCCTGGCGGAGGCCACGGCGGCCCGCGACGCCAGGACGATGGATGCCGCGTCGCTCGAGGAGGCCGTGGAGGCGGGGTCGGTGGGCTTCGCGCGGGTCCGCCTGGCCGCGCTCGGAGCCGACGGCGAGGACCGCCTGGCCCAGCACGCCCTCACCATCCGCTGCCTGCAGCGTCCCGACGGTTCCCTGGCCGAGCCCGGGGACGCCGAGGACGACCTCGTGGCCGTCGTGGCCCGGTCCTACTAGCCGCGGGATTGCTATAATCCACTCTGCTGTCCATTTTGAAGATCAGTACCTCGGTGAAGCGTGGGCTGCGGCCCACGCTTTCGCTTTGCAGCGGTAGACGACGGACGAAGGGAGGAGGTGACGGCGATGAGTGGGAGCACGACGGATCTGGCGGATGCGCTGACACCCGTCCTCGAGGCGCGGGGCCTGGACCTGGTGGACGTCGAGTTGCGCGGGGCCCAGCTCACGGTGTTCGTCGACCGCGAGGGGGGCATCGGGCTCGACGAGCTGGGTGACGCCACCCGCGACGTCTCGGCCGCCCTCGACGACATCGACCCCCTGCCGGGCCGCTACACGCTGTCGGTCTCGAGCCCCGGGCTCGAGCGACGGCTCCGCACCCCGGCGCACTTCGCCCGGGCGGTCGGGGAGAGCGTCACCATCCGGATCGACGCCGGCACGGCGGATGTCCGGCGCATCACCGGCACCCTCGAAGGTGCAGACGAGTCGGGCTGCACCGTGTCCGGTCCCGAACTGCCCGACGGCGGGATGCGCATCGCCTACGACCAGATCGAGCGGGCGCGGACGGTTTTCGAGTGGGGGCCGCAGCCCCGGAGAGCGAAGAGTGAGAGGGTGAAGCGGCAATGAGCAAGACCAACTTCGAGTTCCTCGACGCTCTGGGTCAGATCGCGCGCGACAAGGGGATCTCGGTCGAGATGCTGCTCGACGCCCTGGCCAACGCGCTGGTGGCGGCCTACAAGCGCCGCCCCGACGCGGCCGAGGAGGCCGTGGTCACCATCGACCCCGACTCGGGTGAGATCCGTGTCTACGGGCAGGAGCTCAACGAGGAGGGCGAGGTCGTCCGCGAGTGGGACGACACGCCGGACGATTTCGGGCGCATCGCCGCGCAGACGGCCAAGCAGGTGATCCTGCAACGGATCCGCGAGGTCGAGCGGGACATGAAGTACGAGGAGTATGCCGGCCGCGAGGGCGACATCGTGACCGGGATCGTGCAGCAGACCGACAACCGCTACACCCTGCTCGACCTGGGCAAGGTCGAGGCGCTACTGCCCCAGGCGGAGCAGGTCTCCTACGAGCGCTACGAGCACGGCGCCCGCCTCAAGGCCTACATCGTCGAGGTCCGCAAGACCACGAAGGGCCCCCAGATCGTGGTCAGCCGCACGCACCCCGGCCTGATCAAGCGGCTCTTCGAGCTCGAGGTGCCCGAAATCGGCTCCGGCGTGGTGGAGATCAAGGCGGCGGCCCGCGAGCCGGGCCACCGCACCAAGATCGCCGTGTGGTCCAACGACCCGAACGTCGACCCCGTCGGGGCCTGCGTCGGCGCCCGCGGCTCGCGGGTGCGCATGGTGACCAACGAGCTGCGCGGCGAGCGTGTCGACGTCGTGCCGTTCTCGGACGACCCGGTCGAGCTCATCCAGAACGCGCTCGCCCCGGCGCGCGTGCGCGAGGTCCGGCTCGACGAGGAGACCGGCACGGCCACGGTGATCGTGAGCGACTTCCAGCTGTCGCTCGCCATCGGCAAGGAGGGGCAGAACGCGCGCCTGGCGGCGCGCCTCACCGGCTGGCGCATCGACATCAAGAGCGAGACCCAGCTGGCCGAGGAAGAGGCCGGCGGCTACGGGGACCAGGACTGGGCCGAGGGCGAGTGGGTCGAGGACGAGAGCGGCGAGCTGGTCTGGAAGCCCGCCGAGGGCGGCGAGGCGATGTCGGCCGAGGAGTGGTCCCATCAGGCAGAGGACACCACCGAGGCGCCCGCCGCCGGGTCGGGGGCGACGCCCGCAGCGGCCGAGGCGTCAGCCGGGGCGGCACCAGCAGCGGCCGAGGCACCGGTCGGCGAGCAGTCCCCAGGGTCGGCCGAGCCTGCCGCGGTGGCGGATGGACCTGCAGCCGAGGTGTCGAAGGAGGCCGAGGCATAGCGCCGACACGGACCTGCGTCGGTTGCCGGAAAGCCCTGCCGGCCGACCGGCTGATCCGAATCGTCAGGCTTCCGGGCGGGGCACTGTCGGTGGACCGGCACGGTGCGGGGCGGGGGGCCTGGCTGTGCCGGGACTCGCCGGGTTGCCTGGACGACGCGGTGCGGCGGCACGGCTTCGAACGGGCCTTCGCGGTGTCCATCGACGCCGGGGACCTGCAGCAGTTCCGTGCGCACCTTGGTGACGCGTGGAGGCGCCCGGCACCTGATGTGCGAGGATAGGGGGCTCGGTTGACGCCGTGCCCCGAGACGAACCAAGGACAAAGAGAACCACTTGCCGAAGAAGATCCGCGTCTATGAGCTGGCCAAAGAGCTGGGCCTGACCAACAAGGAAGGGCTCGAGCTGGCCCTTTCCCTGGGCATCGGGGTCAAGAGCCACTCGTCCTCCATCGAGGACGCGCAGGCCGACCGCGTCCGCCGCAAGGCCGACGCCGAAGGTTTGCGCCGCCCGGTCCAGCCCGAGGAGCCCGCCCCGGCCAAGAAGGCGGCCAAGGCCGTCAAGGCCGCGAAGTCGGCTTCTCCCACTCCGGGGACGGACGACGGCGGCACCGGCGAGGCGCCGGCAGGGCGACCGCTCACCTCCGTGTCGAGCAGCTCGGCACCGAGCGGCGGTCCGGTCAAGAAAGCTCCGGCGCGCCCCGTGCCGGCGCCGGCTGCGGCCAAGTCCGGAACGGCCGACGCACCCGCGGCGGCCGCGGCACCCGCGGCACCCGCCGCCTCGGACGTTCCAGCGGCCCGCTCGCCCCGCCTGATCAGCAGCAGCCGTCCGACTCCGCCGCCCGCCCCACCGGCGGCACCGGCGGCTCCGGCCGCTCCGGCCGCGGCGCCGGCCCAGGCCCCCGCCGCCCCCGCCGCAGCGGCGCCCACCGCCCCGGCGGCCGCCGCGACACCACCCGACACCGCGCCCGACCGCCAACGTGCCGCCCGGCCACCGCTGGGCCCTTCGGGCAGGCCCGTACCCCCGCCCCCGGGGTCACGGCCGCCGCTCGGCCCGAGTGGCCGGCCCATCCCGCCCCCGCCCGGCATGGGTGGGCGCAAGCCCAGCGCAGCGCAGTCTTCCCCCCGCCCCGGCAGCTCCTACCCTCAGCGCACCGGAGGTCGCCCAGCGGGTGCGGGTCGTCCCAGCGGCCCGGGCGGTGCGTCCGGTGGTGGCTACGGCGGGCGTCCGGCCGGTGCCGGCGGCTTCGGCGGCCGGCCCGGAGGCGGTGGACCGACGGGCGCACCACCCCCCGGTGGGCGTGGCGGCATGCCCGGCCGGCGCCCACCCCAGCGCAGGGCCCGTCGGCGGCGGCGCAACCTCGAAGAGCTCGAGCCGACGCAGCTCACCACGTACCAGCCCTCGACGGCACCTGTCCCCGATGGCGAGATCATCATCGAGCGCGCCTCGACGGCACGCGACCTCGGGCCCAAGCTCAACCGCAGCGCCGGCGACATCGTGCGCTTCCTGCTGTTGCAGGGCGAGATGGTCATGGCGACCCAGTCGCTCACCGACGACATGATCGAGCTCTTCGCGGCCGAGATCGGCGCCGAGGTGCGCCTGGTCGACCCCGGCGAGGAGCAGGAGGCGGAGCTGCTCGCCCGCTACTTCGACGAGGAGGACGAGGAGGACGAGTCCGACCAGCGGCCCCGGCCCCCGGTCGTCACCGTCATGGGCCATGTCGACCACGGCAAGACGCTGCTGCTCGACCGCATCCGCTCGACCGACGTCGTGGCGGGGGAGGCGGGGGGCATCACCCAGCACATCGGTGCGTACCAGGTGGAGTGGCAGGGCCACCGCATCACGTTCATCGACACGCCGGGCCACGCGGCGTTCACCGCCATGCGGGCCCGCGGCGCCCAGGCCACCGACATCGTCATCCTCGTGGTGGCGGCCGACGACGGGGTCATGCCCCAGACCGTCGAGGCCATCGACCACGCCAAGGCGGCCGACGTGCCGATCATCGTGGCCGTCAACAAGATGGACCGGCCCGACGCCGACTCGTCCCGCGTGCTCCAACAGCTGTCCGAGCGCGAGCTCGTGCCCGAGGCCTGGGGCGGCGACACCATCGTCGTCGAGGTTTCTGCGCTGCAGGGGACCAACATCGAGAGCCTGCTCGAGCAGATCGTGCTGGTGGCCGAGGTCGAGGAGCTGACCGCACGCGTCGAGGGAGAGGCCCGTGGCGTGGTGCTCGAGGCCAACCTCGAAGCGGGCCGGGGCCCCGTGGCCACCGTGATCGTGCAGCAGGGCACGCTCCGCGTCGGCGACCCGGTGGTGGCCGGCGCCGCCTGGGGCAAGGTCAAGGCTCTGGTCGACGACCGGGGCGACCACATCAAGGAGGCCCTGCCCTCCACGCCGGTGCAGGTGCTGGGGTTCTCGGAGCCGCCGCACGCCGGCGACGAGATGCGGGCGGCCAAGGACCTGGCCCGGGCCCGCACACTCGGCGAGGCCAGGGCGCAACGATTCCGGCTGTCGGGGCACCGTCCCGTGGCCGCGGCGGCCGGGGCCAAGCTCGAGGACCTCTTCGAGCAGATCTCCCGCGGCGAGACGGCGACGCTCAACATCGTCCTGAAGGCCGACGTGCAGGGCTCGCTCGAGGCGGTGACGGAGTCGCTGAAACGCCTCGAGCGCGACGACGTGAAGCTGAGCTTCGTGCTGCGCGGCATCGGCGGGATCACGGAGAACGACGTCCAGCTCGCCGCCGCCTCCAACGCCACCATCATCGGCTTCAACGTGCGCCCGGACAAGCGCTCGCGTGAGATGGCCGAGTCGTCCGACGTCGAGATCCGGACCTACGAGATCATCTACAAGCTCCTCGAGGACCTCGAGGCCGCCATGCTGGGCCTGCTCTCGCCGCTCTACGAAGAGGTCGTGACGGGCGAGGCCGAGGTGCGCGAGGTCTTCCGGGTGCCCCGGATCGGCGCGGTCGCCGGGTGCTACGTGCGCGATGGCAGGATCACTCGTGGGTCGAAGGTGCGCTTCCTGCGCGACGGCACGGTCATCTGGAAGGGCGCGATCAACTCGCTGCGGCGCTTCAAGGACGATGTGCGTGAAGTCGCCGCCGGCTTCGAATGCGGCATCGGGCTGTCGGACTTCCAGGACCTCAAGGAAGGCGACATCATTGAGACGTACGACGAGCGCGAGATCGCCCGGAGTTGAGGATCTCGCGACCTGCACGAGGTTGAGGAGCTGAATCTGTGAGACGGCGCACGGCGACATACCCGCGTGCGTTGCGGGTCAACCAGGTGTTGCGGCAGGTCGTGGCCGAGGAGCTCGAGCGTCTGGCCGATGCCGACGAGCTCCCGATGGTGACGGTGACCGCGGTCGACGTGGCACCCGACATGCGGACGGCGGTGGTGTACGTGGCCACCCTCGATGATGCGACGGCGGTCGTCCTCGAAGAGCGCCGGGTGCACCTCCAGCGCACGGTGGGCACGCAGATGACGATGAAACGCACGCCCCGCCTCACCTTCCGGGCCGATCCGGCGATCGCCGCCGGGTCCCGGGTCGAGGAGCTGCTCCGCGGGCTGCACGAGGGGGAGTCCCCGGCCGACGAGCGGTGAGCCGGTGAGCTCCGAGGGCCCCGGCGTCACCGGCCTCGTGGTCGTCGACAAGGAGGCCGGCTGGACCTCGCACGACGTTGTGGCACGATGCCGCCGCATCTTCGGCCAGCGTCGCGTCGGGCACGCGGGGACCCTCGACCCCGACGCCACGGGCGTGCTGCTGGTCGGGCTCGGCCGCGCCACGCGGCTCATGCGCTTCCTCACCGCGCTGCCCAAGACGTACACGGCCGACATCGTGCTCGGGAGCGAAACGTCGACGCTGGACGCCTCGGGTGAGGTCCTGGCCACCTACGACATGACGCGCGTCACGCCGGACGCGGTGGCCGCCGCCGCCACCGGTCTGACTGGGGAGATCGAGCAGGTGCCGCCAATGGTGTCGGCGGTCAAGGTCGGGGGGCGCCGTCTGCACGAGCTGGCCCGCCAGGGCATCGAGGTGGAGCGACCCGCCCGGACGGTCACCGTCTGGCGCTTCGACACCGCGCCCGACCCGGCGCGCCCGGGCGTCTACCGGGCCGAGGTGGAGTGCTCGTCGGGCACCTACATCCGGGTGCTCGCCCACGACCTGGGGCGGGCGTTGGGCGGCGGGGCGCACGTGGCGAACCTGCGACGGACCCGCATCGGCTCCTTCGGCGCAGCCGAGATGCGCCCGCTCGACTCCATAGGGCCCGAAGCGGTCCTCACGCCGGCCCAGGCCATGCGCGACCTCGATTCCGTGACGGTCGAGCCCGCGCCGGCCGTCGTCCATCCGCACCGGGCTGCCGCTCGATCGGGTACCCCTCGGCGCAGTGGGCGAGGGCCCCTGGGCGATGCTCGACGAGGCGGGCGACCTGCTCGCCGTGTACGAGGCGACCGACAGCGACCGGATCCGGCCGGCCGTGGTGCTGGCCGGGCAGTGACGGGTACCCGACTACCCTCGGTCGCGATGCCGCCCGGTGAGGGAACCGCTGTCACGATCGGGGCCTACGACGGGGTCCATCTGGGTCACCGCGCCCTCCTGCGCGATCTCTCGGCGCGGGCGGAGGCCGCCGGCCTCTCCACCGTGGTGGTGACCTTCGACCGCCATCCGGCGTCGGTGGTGCGCCCCGAGTCGGCCCCCAAGCAGCTGACCGGCCTCGAGCAGAAGCTGGAACTGCTGGCCGACTGCGGCATCGACCGCACGGTCGTCGTGCCCTTCGACCTGGCCCGGGCTGAGGAGTCGGCCGAGGACTTCGTGAGGGAGGTCCTCGTCGACCAGCTCTCCGCCCGCCTCGTCGTGGTGGGGGAGGACTTCCACTTCGGGCACGGCCGCCGGGGCAACGTGGAGCTGCTCCGCCGCCTCGGCGCCGAGTTCGGCTTCGAGGTGATCGGGGTCGGCCTGACCGGTGACGGGCGCGACGCAGTCTCCTCGACCCGGATCCGGGCGCTCCTGGCCGAGGGCGACGTGGAGGGCGCGTCCCGGCTCCTCGGGCGCCCCCACGAGGTGCGTGGCCCGGTGGTGCGGGGCGACGGTCGTGGTGGTCCCGAACTGGGGTTCCCGACCGCCAACCTGGCCGTGCCCGAAGACATTGCGCTGCCCGCCGATGCTGTCTACGCCGGGCATTTCCGGCGGGCTGACGGCTCCCTGCACCGGGCGGCCATCTCGGTGGGGCGCCGGCCGACCTTCTACGAGCCAGGCGCCGCACCGGTCCTGGTGGAGGCCTACCTGCTGCACTTCGACGGCGATCTCTACGGGGAGCCGGCCCGGGTGTCCTTCGCCCACCGGTTGCGCGAAGAGCAGCGGTTCGAGTCCATCGACGCCCTCGTGGCCCAGATGCGGGCCGACGTCGAGGCCACCGAGCGGGTGCTCGCCTCGGCCGATCTCCCCTGATCTCCCCTGATCAGCGGCCGGCTGCTACGATGTATGGCGGCTGGAGCAGGTTCCCGCCACACTCCGACAAGCTCTTCGAGGTTCTTCCTACATGCCCGACACGCAGGCCACCATCTCCGAGTACCGGTTGCACGAAAGTGACACCGGCTCTCCCGAGGTGCAGATAGCCTTGTTGTCGGGGCGGATCAACCACCTGACGGAGCACTTGAAGGAGCACAAGGGGGACCACCACACCCGGCGCGGCCTGATGAAGCTCATCGGCCAGCGTCGGCGGCTGCTCGACTACGTCCGCAAGAACGACGTCGAGCGCTACCGCACCATCATCGGCCGACTCGGCATCAGAAGGTAGCGGCAGCACCACAGAACCGGGCGTCTTCAGCCACCTGGCTGCCAGTCGCCGGTCACTTCGGGTGCGAGGTGGTCGACCACTGGGAACCAGAAACGAAGATGCCCCCGAGACACGAGGAGCATCATGGCTGACGCCATTTCCGTGTCGGGCCCGATCAGCGGGACCGACCGAACCATGTCCTTTGAGGCGGGGAAACTCGCCCAGCTCGCCGACGGGGCCGTCGTGGCCCGCATCGGCGACACCGTCCTGCTGGCCACGGCCACCGCAGCCCGATCGGTGCGGGAGGGGACGGACTTCTTCCCCCTGACCGTCGACATCGAGGAGCGGGCATACGCCGCGGGCAAGATCCCCGGCTCGTTCTTCCGCCGGGAGGGCAAGGCCTCGGACCAGGCCATCCTGACCGACCGTCTCATCGACCGTCCCCTGCGCCCGTCCTTCCCCGAGGGGTTCCGCAACGAGGTGCATGTCGTCGGGACCATCGTCGGTGCCGACCAGGTGAACCCGCACGACGTGCTGGCCATCAACGCGTCGTCGGCGGCGCTGATGCTCTCGGGCATCCCCTTCGACGGCCCCATCGGTGCCGTGCGCGTCGCCTACACGACCGAGGGCGACTGGATCCCGCACCCGACGTTCGAGGAGGGCGAGGAGTCGACCTTCGAGCTCGTCGTGGCCGGCCGGGCACTGACCGCGGACGCCGACAGCGAGATCGCCATCATGATGGTCGAGGCGGGTGGGACCGAGAAGTCGTGGTCCTACTACGACGCCGGCGCCCCGAAGGTGACCGAAGAGGTGCTGGCCTCGGGCCTCGAAGCCGCCAAGACGTGGATCCGCGAGTCCATCAACCTGCAGCGCAGCCTGGTCGAGGCCTACACGGCGGCACGTGGTCCGATTCAGACCATCCCGTTCTCGACCTTCACCGACTACCAGGACGACGTGTGGGCCAAGGTGGAGGCGGTCGGCACCGACCCCATCGCCAAGGCCAACCTGGTGACGAGCAAGGCCGAGCGCAACGCCGCGCTCGACGCGGCCGGTGAGGAGATCCGGGCCGCCGTCGGCGACGAGTTCGCCGACCGGCCGGGCGAGGTCAAGGCGGCCATCCGTTCGCTCACCAAGAAGCTGGTGCGCAAGCGCATCGTCGAGGACGGCGTGCGCGTGGACGGTCGTGGCACCGCCGACATCCGGCCGCTCTCGGCCGAGATCGACCTGCTCCCGACCGCACACGGCTCGGCGCTCTTCCAGCGCGGCGAGACCCAGGTGCTGAACGTCACGACGCTGGGCATGCCCCGCATGAACCAGTTGCTCGACACCATCACCCCGGTCGACCACAAGCGCTACATGCACCACTACAACTTCCCGCCCTTCTCCACCGGCGAGACCGGCTTCATGCGCGGTCCGAAGCGCCGGGAGATCGGGCATGGGCTGCTGGCCGAACGGGCACTGCTGCCCGTCGTGCCGGGCGAAGAGGAGTTCCCCTACACGCTGCGTGTGGTGTCCGACGTGCTGGCCTCGAACGGTTCGACCTCCATGGCCTCGGTCTGCGGCTCGACGCTGTCGCTGATGGCCGCCGGGGTTCCGCTGCGGGCCCCCGTGGCGGGCATTGCCATGGGCCTCGTCTACGACGAGGGCACCTACGTCACCCTGACCGACATCCTGGGCTCGGAGGACGCCTTCGGCGACATGGACTTCAAGGTGGCGGGCACGGCCGACGCCGTGACGGCGCTGCAGCTCGACACCAAGATCGCCGGCCTCCCGGCCGACGTGCTGGCCAAGGCGCTCCTCCAGGCCAAGGAAGCCCGGCTCACCATTCTGGGCGTCATGGCCGGCGCCATCGCCGAGCCGCGTGACCACGTGGCCAACAGCGCGCCGAAGATCGTCTCCATGGAGATCCCGATCGACAAGATCGGTGAGGTCATCGGTCCCAAGGGCAAGGTGATCAACACTCTGCAACAGGAGACCGGTGCGGACATCGCCGTCGACGATGACGGGGTCGTCGGGACGGTCACGATCGGCGCCAAGGACGGCAACGCCGTCGAGGAGGCGCGCCGGCGCATCTCGCTGATCCTCGACCCGCCCACCGCCGACGTGGGGGCGGTCTACGCCGGCAAGGTGGTGAACATCACCAAGTTCGGTGCCTTCGTCAACGTGCTGCCGGGCCGGGACGGCCTGCTGCACATCTCGAAGCTGTCCTCGCTGGCGGGGGGCAAGCGAATCAACAACGTCGAGGACGTGCTGACGCTGGGCCAGGCCGTCGAGGTCCGGGTGGACGACATCGACCCCCAGGGCAAGGTTTCGCTCTCTCTGGCCGGGGAGCCCGAGCGCGCCCCGCAGTCCGCCGCCGGCGGTTCGGCCAACGGTGATGCGGCGACTTCCTCGTCCTCGTCCTCGTCCTCGTCTTCCTCTCACTCGCCGGCCAAGGCCGGCGGGGTCTCCTTCGAGGACGTCTTCGAAGCAGAGCTGGTTGCCGACCTGGGCGACCTCGGACCGGGTGCCGCCGAAGGCGGGAACGACCGCGGCGACCGCGGGGACCGCGGCGACCGCCGGCCCTCGCGCGGGCGTTCGCGCCGTCGTTGATCGAGACGTCCGTTCTGCCGTGCGGCATTCGTCTGGTCACCGAGACCATGGCGGATGTCCGCTCGGTCGCGGTTGCCTATTGGGTCGGCACCGGCTCACGTGACGAGCCCGGCGAGCTCGCCGGGGCCTCACATTTTCTCGAGCACCTTCTCTTCAAGGGGACAGAGCAGCGTTCCGCCGCGGCGATCGCCGAGGAGCTCGACGAGGTCGGTGGCGACTGCAACGCCTTCACGACGAAGGAATACACCACGTTCTACGTGCGGCTGCTCTCCGAGCACCTGTCCCTCGGGCTCGACATCCTGAGCGACATCATGTGGGCGCCGGCGTTGCGCCCCGATGACATCGAGGCCGAGCGCGCGGTCATCCTCGACGAGATCCTGATGCACGCCGACGAGCCGGCCGACCTGGCTGGGGAGCGGTGGCAGTCGGCGCTCTTTCCCGAGCACCCGCTCGGCCGGGACACGCTCGGGACCGCCTCGTCCGTGAAGCGCATCAACCGGGACGACATCCTCACCTTCTTCGAGCAGCACTACCGCCCGGCGAACATGGTCGTCTCGGTCGCCGGCGACTGCACCCACGAGGCGGTCGCGTCCGACCTGGAACAGCGCTTCGCCGGTTCGACCGGAGGCGTGGTGCCGACCCGCACGGCGCCGGGACCCGACACGGTCGCCCTCGACGTGGTCCGCCGGTCCACCGAGCAGGCGCACGTGGTCTACGGCACGCGCTCGGTCTCGCGCTTCGACGACCGGCGCTGGGCGTTGGCCGTGCTCAATCACGTCCTGGGGGGCGGGCTGTCGAGCCGGCTCTTCCAGAAGGTGCGTGAGCAGCGCGGGCTGGCCTACTCGGTGTGGTCGGAGCGGGCGGCCTACGAGGACAGCGGGTCCCTGGCCGTGGTCGTGGGCACGGCGCCCGAGCACGTCGACGAGGTGCTGCGCATCGTGAGTGCGGAGCTCGAGCTCCTCGCCGCCGACGGCGTGACCGATCGGGAACTGGCCGTGGCCAAGGGCAACCTGCGCGCCGAGATGCTCCTCTCCGGAGAGGACTCGGGTGCCCGCATGAGCCGGCTCGGTGCGTCGCTGCTCCTGCACGGCGAAGTGCTCTCGGTGGACGAGGTGCTGGCCCGCATCGACGGGATCGAACCGGGCCAGGTGTTGGACGTCGCGGCCGAGCTGGCACAGGCGCCGCGCACGATGAGCGCCGTCGGCCCCTTCGACCGGCGTGACTTCGAGTCCCACCTGCCCGCCATGGCCGCCCGGTAGCCTGCTGAGCATGCAGAAGGTCGGTGTTGTCGGCGCCGGCGGCCGCATGGGCCTCGAGGTGTGCCGCGCCGTCTCGGAGGCGAACGACCTTGAGTTGGTCGCCGCCATCGACCCCGCCCACGCCGGCGGCGACGCCTACGGCCGGACGATCGTCGGCGAGGTCAACGCGCTCAACGACCTCGGCGCCGAGGTGGTGGTCGACTTCACGATCGCCGAGGCCGTCCGCCACAACGTGACCCACTACGCCGCACAGGGCATACACGCCGTGATCGGGACGAGCGGACTCTCCGACGGCGATGTGGCCGACATGAAGGCGTTGTTCGCGCCGAGCGGCGCCAACGTCGTCCTCGTGCCCAACTTCGCCATCGGAGCGGTGCTGCTCCTCCATCTCTGCCGCATCGCGGCGCCCCACATGGACGGCGTCGAGATCATCGAGCTGCACCATGACGCCAAGCGCGACGCGCCGTCCGGGACGGCCATGCACACCGCGGCGGCCATTGCAGCCTCGCGGCGTGCCGCCGGCACCGGCCCATTGCCCGCGGATCCGACGACCGATTTCGTGCTCGCCGGTGCGCGCGGCGCCGAAGCTCCCGACGGCGTGCACGTGCACTCCGTGCGGTTGCCCGGCCTCGTGGCGCATGAAGAAGTCATCTTCGGCGCGCCGGGCCAGAGCCTGAGCATCCGCCACGACTCCTACGACCGTCGCTCGTTCATGCCCGGCGTGCTCCTCGCCGTGCGATCGGTGGCCGGCCGGCCCGGACTCACGGTGGGCCTCGAGGCGTTGCTCGGGCTGTGAACCCCGACGTCCGGGAGCGCCTCCTGCAGGCGACCTACGACTGCGTCGCCCGCTGGGGCCTGGCCAAGACGACCGTCGAGGATGCGGCCCGCGAGGCGGGAGTCTCACGGGCGACGGTGTACCGCTACTTCCCCGGGGGCGCGACGAACTGATCTCCGCGGTGGTCGGTTGGGAGTTCGCCCGCTTCTTCCTCCGCCTCTACGAGGAGGTCTCCGACGCCGACACGCTGGAGGAGGTCATGGAGCGCGGGCTCGTGTTCGCCCACCGCGCTGTCGTCGAGCACGAGGTGCTCCAGCGGATCCTGGTGACCGAGCCCGACATCCTCCTACCCCGGCTGACGATCGAGGCGGACCAGACCCACACGCTCGTCGCCGCGTTCCTGGCGCCCTACCTGGTGCGCCACGGGATGGCGGAAGGCGCCGACCTCGACGCGGCGGCCGACTTCCTCGCCCGTATGGTGCTGTCCTACATCAGCTCGCCGGGACGTTGGGACCTGAACGATCCCGACCAGGTGGCGCTCCTCGTCCGGTCCGAGTTGCTGGCCGGCATCCGGTGAGCGATCCGCAGCTGCAGCCGCAACCCGCACCACTGCCCGGGTGTTACCGCCACCCCGAAAAGTCGGCGTCCGTCCTCTGTGCCCACTGCGACCGCCCGATCTGCACCGACTGCATGGTCGAGGCGCCGGTCGGCTGGCAGTGCCCGCAGTGCACCTCCGAGGGGGCCAAGCGGTCACGACATGTCCCGGCCTTCACCCACACCAGCCGGGGCCGGACCGGCGTGGTCGGCTCGACCAACCCGACGCCGATCGTGGTCACCATCATCGCCGTCAACGTGGTGGTGTTCTTCCTCGAGGGCTTCGGCACCAACGCCCGCGTCGTCGACCGCTACGGCCTGTGGCCCGACGGGGTGCATTTCCTGCACCAGTACTACCGGGCCTTCACCGCGATGTGGCTGCACGCCAGCTTCACGCACATCTTCTTCAACATGATCACGCTCCTGATCGTCGGCCCCGCTGTCGAGGTGCTCCTGGGCAAGGCGCGCTTCCTCACCTTGTACCTGCTCGCCGGGCTCGGCGGGAGCGTCGCTTCCTACCTCCTCGGTCCGCACGGCGAGGTCGGCATCGGGGCGTCGGGCGCCATCATGGGCGTCCTGGGCGCCTACGTCGTCGTGGGGTTGCGCCGCCGACTGCCGGTGGTGCCGGTGGTCGTGTTGCTGGCCATCAACTTCGTGATCGGCTTCGCGGGCAACACGGACTGGCGGGCCCACCTCGGCGGGCTGGTGACGGGCTGCGTCCTGGCCTTCGTCTACGACTACGCCGGCGAGCTGCGGGACCGGACCACCGCTCAGGTGCTCACCGTCGGGTCGAGCGTGGCCGTGCTGGCCCTCCTGGCGCTGCTCATCACGTCCATCGCCCCGGGGCACGTCAACCTCAGCTGACCCCGAATTGGTTGACAGTGAGACAAAAATCGCCATACTGTGTCAGCAGTGGACACAGCAGTCGCACGACCTGAAGCCGTCTCCGGCTCCGTCGGCGCCCCGACCGCCGGGCGTGACAGTGTCGTCCGGCACCTCGGAGCGGACGACCGCTCCTCGACCCGGGTCCGCCTCGTCGACGGGGCGCTGCGCTGCCTCGCCCGCCAGGGGATCGCCAAGACCACGGTGGACGACATCGCACGGGCCGCCGGCCTGTCCCGGGCCACCGCCTACCGGACATTCCCACGCGGCAAGGACGGGATCCTCGCCGCCGTGGTCGAGACGGAGGTGGCCCGTCTCTTCTCCTCCCTGGCCGTCGCCATGGGCGAAGCCGGCGATCTGGAGGACGTGCTGGTGGCCGGCATGGTCGAGTCGGCCCGTTGGCTCCGTGGTCACGAACCTCTGACCTACCTGCTGGAGCACGAGCCGGGCGCCGTCCTGCCCTACGTGACCTTCGGCGGCTTCGACCAGGTGATGCTGGTCTCGAGCGACCTGGCCGCTCCGTTCTTCGCCCGTTGGCTCGAGCCCGAGCAGGCCTCCCGCGCCGCCGAATGGGCCGTGCGCATCGTCATGACGTACTGCTCGGACCCCTCGCCGCACGCCGACCTGACCGACCCGGCCGACACCCGGGCGCTCGTGCGCACGTTCGTCCTGCCGGGCATCCTCGCCCTGCGCCTCGACTCTCCGGACTCTCCCGACCATCCCGATCTCAATCCCAGTTCCACGACCAACCGAGCACCTCGTTCAACGAGACCAACCACCAAAGGGGCGGCACAGTGACCACACTCGACGACAGCCAGGAGCAGATGAGGTCCAATTTGGACCTGATCGGCCGCGAGAGCATCAACGACATCGAGGCCGTGCTGAGCCTGGTCGGCCAGTACGACGTGGAGGGGTTCCATCGTGTCCCCGACAACTGTCCGGCCGAGTTCACCTGGGACTACCAGAAGGGCGCCAAGCCCCAGCTCGACAAGCTCTACGAGAAGGCCAAGAAGGCGCAGTGGAACGGGCAGACCGACCTGGACTGGTCGATCGAAGTCGACCAGGAGCGGGTGGTCATCGCCAACGCCGAGGCGAACCCGGCCCAGGCACGCTTCGACGAGTCCGTCCTGGCCGGCACGGCCCTCGCGAAGTGGGACGAGAAGCGCTTCTTGGAGTTCGGCATCCAGAACCAGAACTGGCTGCTGTCGCAATTCATGCACGGGGAGCAAGGTGCCCTGCTGTGTACGGCCAAGATCGTCGAGACGGTCCCCTGGATCGACGCCAAGTACTACGCCGCCACCCAGGTCATGGACGAGGCCCGCCACGTCGAGGTCTTCTCCAAGTACCTGGACGAGAAACTCTCGGGCCACTACCCGATGAACGCCCATCTCGGGCTGCTGCTCGACGACATCGTCTCGGATTCCCGCTGGGACATGACGTACCTCGGCATGCAGATCATGGTGGAGGGCCTGGCTCTGGCGGCCTTCGGCTTCATGCACATGATGACGACCGAGCCCCTGCTCAAGAAGCTGTTGCGCTACGTCATGGCCGACGAGGCCCGCCACGTGGCCTTCGGTGTCCTCAGCCTGCAGGAGTACTACAAGGAGCTGAACGCCGCGGAGCTCAGGGAGCGCCAGGAGTTCGCGTTCGAGGCGGCCATCCGCATGAAGGACCGCATGGTCATGCAGGAGGTGTGGGAGCGCATGGAGGTGCCTGTCGCCGACGTGATCAAGATCACGCAGGCGGCGCCCGAGCAGGACGACTTCCAGATCCTGCTGTTCTCGAAGATCGTTCCCAACCTCAAGAAGCTGGGACTGCTCGATGCGGCCGACGGTTGGCTCCGCACCAAGTTCACCGAAATGGGCGCGATCGCGTTCGAGAACCTGACCGACTCCACCGAGGAGGAGGACGCGTTCGCCGACGGCTCTCCGGCCGACCGCCAGGTCGCCTGAGGGCCGCCTTCACCACGCAGCGCTGGTAGCGTCGGGGGCGATGAGCCCCGTGCCGCACGACGCGCCCCGCTTCGGGCGGGTGGTCACGGCCATGGTGACTCCCTTCGACGACGACGGGGCGCTCGACCTCCCGGCCGCGGTCGAACTCGCCCGCTGGCTGGCTGCGCATGGCAGCGACGGGCTCGTGCTCAGCGGCTCCACCGGCGAGAGCTCGGTGCTGACCGACGACGAGAAGGTGGCGCTGTGGCGGGCCGTGGCCGAGGCCGTGACGATTCCCGTCATTGCCGGGACCGGCTCCAACGACACGGCGCACTCCGTCTCCATGACGGCCCTCGCCACCGAGTGCGGCGTCGACGGCGTGCTCGTGGTCACGCCGTATTACAACCGGCCCTCGCAGACCGGCCTCTACGAGCACTTCCGGGCGGTAGCCCAGGCGGCGGGGGAGCTCCCCGTCGTGCTCTACGACATCCCGGTCCGCTCCGGCCGGCGCATCGCGGCGACGACCATGCTCCGCCTGGCCCGGGACGTGCCGGCCATCGTGGGGCTCAAGGACGCAGCCGGTGACCCGCCGGCCACGGCCCACCTCGCCGCACGGATGCCGGCCGGCTTCGAGATCTACAGCGGCGACGACGTCATGACGCTGCCGCTCATGTCGGTGGGCGCGGTCGGCGTGATCAGCGTCGCCGCCCACTGGGTCGGGCCGCAGTTCCGCCGGGTCCTCGACGCCTTCGTCGCCGGCGATCTCGCGACCGCCGTCGCCGGGAACGCCGAGCTCCTCGATTCTTTCGACTTCGAGTCCTCGGAGGAGTTCCCGAACCCGCTGCCGGCCAAGGCCATGCTGCGCGCGCTCGGCCTCCCGGTGGGCCAGTGCCGACTGCCGATGGGCGCCTCCACTCCCGAGCTCGACGCCCAGGCCCAGAAGATCCTGGCCGCCGTCGGGCCACCTGCGGTCACGGTCGCCCCGCTTGGCTGAGCGCGGGAACAAGCCGAAGCCGGTCCGGGTCGTCTTCCTGGGCGGACTCGGCGAGATCGGACGGAACTGCGCCTGCATCGAGGTGGAGGGCCGCATCGTCATCCTCGACTGCGGGATCATGTTCCCCGATCCCGACATGCCCGGCATCGACCTGGTCCTGCCCGAGTTCACCTACCTGCACGACCGCAAGGACCGGGTCGACGGGATCGTCCTGACGCACGGTCACGAGGATCACACGGGGGGGCTGGCCTACCTGCTCCGGGAGGTGCACGCGCCCATCTACGGCTCCGAGCTGACCGTGGGCCTGGCCCGCCACCGCATCGACGAGGCCGGCCTGGCCGGCAACACGAAGTTCATCCCGGTCGCGGACGGAGAGCGCGTGAAGATCGGCGCCTGCGACGTCGAGTTCATCCCGGTGACGCACTCGGTCCCCGAGGCGATGGCCATCGCGTTCCACACGCCGCAGGGGGTGATCCTGCACTCGGGCGACTTCAAGCTCGACCTGCAGCCGGTCGACGGGCGGCGCACCGACATGTCACGCATGGGGGAGCTGGCCCGAACCGAGGGCATCCGCCTCCTCCTGTCGGACTCCACCAACGCGGAGGAGCCGGGCTTTACCGAATCGGAGTCCACGGTGGGCGTGACGCTGCGCCGGGTCTTCGCCGCGCAGACAGACAAGCGCATCGTGGTGGCCTGTTTCGCGAGCCACATGCATCGCGTGCAGCAGATCATCGACGCCGCGGTGGCCAACGGCCGCAAGGTGGCCACGTTGGGCCGTTCCATGGGCAAGAACGTGGAGCTCGGGACGCGGCTGGGCATCATCAGCATCCCCGACGGGGTGCAGATCGACATCGAGCAGGTGGACAGCGTGCCGCCCGGTGAGGTGTGCGTGATCTCGACCGGCTCCCAGGGTGAGCCGATGTCGGCGCTGTCGCTCATGGCCACGGGGGAGAACAAGTGGCTCCGCATCGGTGAGGACGACGTCGTCGTGATCAGCGCCCACCCGATCCCCGGCAACGAGTGGTCGGTGGGACAGGTCATCGACGACCTGCACCGGCGCGGCGCCGAAGTGGTCCACTCGGGCGCCGCGGCGGTGCACGTCAGCGGGCACGCCCGCCAGGGAGAGCTGCGGACGCTGATCGCGGTGACCGAGCCGGAGTGCTTCGTGCCCGTGCACGGCGAGTTCCGTCACATGGTGCATCACGCCCGGCTCGCGCTGTCCATGGGCCTCGACCCGGCCAAGGTCCTCCTGTGCGAGGACGGCGATGTGATTCAGCTCGACGCCAAGGGGATCTCCCGGGATGGACACGTGCCGGGCGGGTACGTCTACGTCGACGGCACCGTGGGCGACATCGAGCACGGGGTGCTACGGGACCGCAAGAAGCTGTCCGAGGAGGGCGTGGTCATGGCCGTGGTCACGGTCGACCGCCAGCAGAGCAAGCTGAGCTGCTCGCCGGTGATCGAGACGAGAGGCTGGGTCTACGCGCCCGAGGCCGAGGAGCTCTTGGAAGAAGCCAGCGAAGTGGTCGCGGCGGCGGTGACCCAGGCGTTGCGCGACGGCGCGCACGACATCGAAGTGCTCAGCCGCCACACCCGCAAGGCATTGGGCAAGTTCGTCGGTGACCGCACGAAGCGGCGCCCGATGATCGTGCCCGTCGTGCTCATGGTCTGAGGGAGCCGGCCCAGTGGTTGGCCGGCGACCGTCAGCCCCCGTCTCCGCCGCCGCCTTCACCCGTCGGTGACTCTCCGGTTTCTCCCGTGGCCCCACCGCGGAGCTCGTGGCCCCAGCGGAACGAGGGGGTGTACATCGCGACCAGGCGCGCGACGAGCACCACCAGGAAGATCTGGCCCATGAGCGCCTCGAGCACCGCATTGGTGCGGGGGAGCCCGGTCGCCGGCGTGAGGTCGCCGTAGCCGACCGTGGCCATGGTGATGTAGCTGAAGTAGGCGAAGTCGGCCGGGCCGTGGTGGCCGGACTGCGCGAAGAATGAGCTCCCCGAGACCAGTTGGACTCCGTAGTCGGCATTGGCGAACACCAGGCCGATGAGCACGTAGATACACAGTGCTCCGAGAACGGTCTGTGTCGTCACGCGGGTGTGATGGAGGATCCGCCAGCCGATGGCGATCGGGCAGGCCAGTACGAGGAGCGACGCCAATATCACGACTGTGCCGGAGGCTCGGTCGCCTCCGCCGAGTGCCACCGCGATCGCTGCAACCACGGTCAGGGCCACGGCCACTCGGACGGCGAGGAGGAGACGATGCGGGACCTCGGACGTCCGGAAGGCCAGCAGCACGGTGAGACCGAGCCAGATCGTGGTCACGATCAACGTGACGCGCCCGCTCCATCCCACCGTGAGGAACACGTAGTCGACGAGGAGGAACAAGAACACGATCCCGTAGGAGTCCGGTCCCAGGAGGATGTCGCGCAGCGCCTGCAGGCGAGAGCGCTGGTCACGGCCCGGAGAGGGACGGTCGGGAGGTAACGATCCACTCGCCATTGGTCCATCATGGCCAACCGATGCCGGTGGCTCGGGGATGTGTTGACCGCGGTCGAGTTCCGGCGTCCTAGGATCGTCCACGAGGAAAGCGGGGAACGTCATGTTCGAGCCGTTTGCGACCGAGGGCGCGTGCGAAGTATCGTATCGACGACGTGCTCGACCTGACCGCCGGCTCGGCGCTCGCCGGGACAGCGGTACCGTCCGGCCGCTCCCTGATTGCCATCCGACCCAGGGCATGTGGACCTCAGCCGGGCACGCTGTCGTGGGCGTGGTCGACGCGCTCCGCTGCGGTCTCTGTACGCTTCCGGCCGCGTTCATCGTCCTCACCGGTGATCCGAGCCGGGGCATCGCCTGGGCCGTCGGCATCCTTCCGGCTGCCGTCATCGGCCTGGCCCCGACAGCGGACAGGCGAGGATCCGGCTGGTGTACGTCGGGCCTGCTCTTCGCTCTGTCGATCCTGCTGGGGTCCCTCTTGGTGCAGACGTCGGTCACCGCGGTCATCGGAATCTTCGGCGTCGCGTTCGGCTCGGCCGCTGCTCGCCAGTCGAAGGACCTTCGGCCTCGTCGCGATGTCGCTCTGCGCCCCGGTTGCGGCTGTCGGACTGAGCTATCCCGATGTGGCGAAAGGCGCTCGGGCTCGGCCTGATCGTGTCTGGGCGGGTCATCGTTCTCCTACCTCGTCGTCGTGCTGTATCCCGAGTCGAGGCGATGCCAGTCCTGGCCAGCGGTCGCCGCTGCTGCGTTCGGCGTTCGCCGTCGCTACGGAGTACGGCTCGGCCCTGGCGGCGGCCGTCGCCACCGCGGTCGGGATCGCCATCCACACCGACCACGTGGGCTGGGCACCGGCCGCGGCGCTCTTCGTGATGCGTCCGACGAAGAGATGCAGCAGCTTCGCAGCATCGGGCGGATCGTCTCCGTCCTCCTCGGTGGTCTCGCCGCGATCGCCTTCCTGCAGCTCAGCCCCTTCGCCGGAGCTCATCGCAGTGTTGGCCGTCCTGGCGATCGCGGGTGCAGCGGGCACCCGCGGCAGCCACTGGTACGTGACGCCGTTCTTCTCGACGTGCCTTGTCCTGGTGATGCTCCTCTACGCCAACCCGAGCGTGGCCAACGAGCAGTGGCGATTCGCCGAGCGAGTGGACGAAACCATCCTCGGGGTGGGTCTGGCCTATGCCTTCGGGCTGCTGCTGCCTCGGGTCATCGGGTGGGTGGATGTGGCCCGAGGCGGGGGTCGGACCGAGTAACGGGACGAAGGGCTGGCCCGGGCCCAGCTACCACGGTACCGGGCGTCGTATTCAGGAGGTGAAGCGCTGGACTCGAGCGCAGTGTCGGCGACCTCGCGCCTGTCGATGGTCGAGGCGTGGCCACGGTTCGGGATCTCGACGAACTCGGGCACTCCCTTGTTGCGTTCCTGCCTCTTGTAGGTGGCCGTCGGGACAGTGTGGTCCTTCTCCCCTGGGATGATCTAAATCGGATCGCGGTCGGGGATTTTCGTGGTCCACCTTGGCTTCGGTCCACGGGTTAGGGCTCGCGAACGCGGCTTGGAAGAGAGGCAGGCTCCTCGTCACGAACGGCAACCGCACAACTGGCCAGGGATCTCACGGTCTCAGTCTTCGACTCGGGTCCACGGAGGGTCCGATCGACCCGTCCAGTGGCTCACGACAGCGACGAGAATGAGGATGGCCAAGGCGATGATCAGCGGAAGCGCAACGTGCACATGGAGGACGAGGACCGCACCGACAAGCGCTCCGAGGAACATGGCGGCGACCGAGATCAGCCGTCGTCCCGACTTGGACCCCTTCCCGCCACCGAGCGCGCTGTCCGCGGCGATTCCCGTCACCGTCAAGGTGAGCACGGTGGTGGTCAGGTCGGGGACTGCCAACCGCCGCACGCTGGCGTTCTGCACGCCCATGGCCAGACTCAGGGCCACGATGAGCGCGTAGCGGACACCCGAACCGAAGGGGTGTGTACCGACGAGGGCCAGGATCATCGATACGGCCAGCAGAACCGACTGGGCGGCCGTTGCCACCGCCACGTGATGCCCCCGGTGATGGCCGAAGCGAACCGCAATCCGCCCGCCGAAGACCGATCCCAGCCCGAATGACGCCAGAGCCACGAGCGACGCGGCAATCGAGAAGCCTTGGGCCCCCGCGACGGCGAACCCCAGGAACACGACATTGCCGGTCATGTTGGCGACGAACACGTGTCCCAGCAGGAGATAGCTGAACGAATCGACGAGTCCGGTGACCACCGTCATGGCGACGAGGAGGGGCGGGAGCGGACCGAAACGTTCGGTCCGGCCGGGAGCCAAGGTCTGGCGGACCTCGGTCAGGAACGTGGACATGTGCGGGACTCTCCTTTCAGGGTTTCGGGTTTCGGGTTGTGCTCCAGGCGCCCCGACGGTCACGGTCGCCAGACGGCGCCGTTCCGTACTCCGCTCACGTCAAAGGGTCTTGATCAACCCTCCGTCGATGGTGAAGTCCGACCCGGTGACATTGCCGGCGCGTCCGCTGGCGAGGAACACGATGAGATCCGCCACCTCTTCGGGCGTGGTGAAGCGGCCCGTCGCGGCATCTGCGGCGGCCTGGTGCGCCACGGCATCGGGGTCCCCACCGGTGGCGCGGGCGATCGTCTGTGCGACGCCGTCCCCTCCGAGCCAGAGCGCTGTGGACACAGGCCCGGGGCTCACCGTGTTGACCCGGATGTTGTGCTGCGCCAGTTCCTTGGAGAGCGACTTGGAGAAGTTCGCCACGGCGGCCTTGGCTGCGCTGTAGTCGAGGACGGCCGGGTCCGGGAGAAAGGCGTTCACGGAGCTCGTCGTGACAATGGTTCCGGCGCCGGCAGCGAGCATGGACGGCAGCACGGCGCGGGTCATCCGCACGGCCGCCATGAGGTTCATGTTCAGCGAAGCGGTCCAGTCCTCGTCGGTGATGCTCAGGAAGCCCTCGAGGCGAGGCTGCGCCGCGCCGACGTTGTTGACGAGGATGTCGATCCCGTCGCGCTCGAGCGCGACGGCGGCGAGGTCGGCGGGACCCGAGGGCGTCGAGAGGTCGACCGAGACAGACCGGACCGATCCCGCCCCCACGAGCGCCTCGAGCTCGGGCGAGCTCTTGCGGGCCCCGGCGACGACGTGGGCGCCCTCCTCGGTCAGCGCCCGCGTGGCCGCCAGTCCGATGCCCCTGCTGGCGCCGGTCACGACCGCCACCTTGCCCTCGAGTCCGAGCTGCACGGGCACCTTCTTTCCAATTGGAGACGGGTCGATGGTCAGCCTACGGCGAGGCCTGGGCACGGCCGGGAGTCGTTCCGTGACCGAACCAGCTCTCCTGGACAGCTTCGATCAGATTCCTACAGCGCGTCAGACGTGGTACAGCAGGATGCCGGCCTCCTCGCGGCGTCGCACCGCGCCCGTAGCCCGCAGACGCTCCAGGTGGGCGAAGGTCTCGGCCTCGGCCATGGAGCCCCATGACCGTGGCGGCGAACAGCTCGTGCGAGAGCTGAATGACGTTGGCCCAGCCGACGGCGTCACAGATCTCGAGCAGCCGATCGAGGCGTTCGTCGTGGTGGCGCTTGATCTCCTCGGCCCGGCCCGCCAGGTCGTGGAACGGCTGGCCGTGTGCCGGCAGCACGGTCGACACGTGGGGCAGGTCGGACAAGCGGTCGAGCGACTCGGTGTACATCAGGAGTGGGTCACCCGGGATCAGCCCGGAGATGTGCGGCGTGATTGTCGGCAACACCTGGTCGCCAGCCAGGAGCACGCCGCCCTCTTCGTCGTAGAGACAGAGATGATCGTCGGTGTGCCCCGAGGTGAAGAGGCCGACCCAGTCTCGGGCACCCACGGTGATGTGATCGCAATCCGCCACGCGGTGCGACGGACGGGGAGGCTTGAACCACTTGAAGAGATCGGCCTGATGGGCGAGCATCCTTGCTCGGGCTTCGGGTGGTGGGCCGACTGTTGACCCGCCCCAGGGTGCCGGCCGCTCGATGCGAATGCTCGGGATCGGGCTCTCGTCCGGATCGATGTCGTCGGCCGCCTCGAGCTCGCGATCGTCGATGTCATCGGGGTCAAAGAAGGTGCGGAAGCGGTCAGAAGCCACAATGGCGCCTCCGCTCTCCTGGGCCAGCAATCCTGCGCCGCCGAAGTGGTCGGGATGCGAATGCGTGACGACAATGGTGTGCACCCGTTCCAAGGGGATGCCTGCCGCGTCCATGCGGCCCCGCAGGGCCTTCCACGACTCCTCGCCCGGGAGACCTGGATCGACCAATGTGAAACCCTTGTCATCTTCGAGGGCGTACGTGTTGACGTGGCCCAACCCGGTGAAATCGATGGGCAGCTGCAGGCGCAGGATTCCGGGCACCACCTCGATGATGTCGGCCGAGGCGTCCATCTGCTCCTGTTTGGGCGGACGGGATGGGGTCTCGATCGATTCGGATGTCGTCACGAAGCCAAGCTAATTGCACTCGGTAACGGAAGGGCAAATCCCCTTGCGGCTCTCCTCTCGGATCGACCCTGGCGCCGGGCGGAGCGGACAGCCCAGTGGCGAGGCGCTGCCGGGTCGTCGACCAGCCCAGAAGTGCCCAGCTCCTGGCGTCTCCCATTCCTGTTACCGATGTCGACATGGGCGCGTCGACGCTCGCAAGACTGACCTCGAACGCCGATGACGTTGTGAAGGCTCGCTATGGACGCCTGTGAGTGCTCGGTTTCACTTCTCGCGTGGCACCCGGTTGCGTTGGTTTGCGCCAGCGGACGATTCGATGAAGTGACCGCCGCTGTCCCTGGCTCCAGCAAGTCGCTTGGCCACCAGGTCCTCGGCCGCAGCCAGGGGAGTGATGCCCCGCGCCTCGGCGCGCTCGAGCACCGAGGTCGTCGTGTCCCGGATCTGACCGATGGCCTTCACCGCGCGAGCTCGGTCATAGCCATGGGCTTCTTCGGCGATGTTGATGATGCCACCCGCGTTGGCCAGAAAGTCAGGAACATAGAGAATGCCAGCCGCCACGAGTGAGTCCGCGACTTGAGCGCTCGCGAGCTGATTGTTCGCCCCGCCCACAATGATCGAACAGTGAAGATCGGGCACCGCATCTTCAGTGAGGAGCCCCCCCAACGCGCACGGACACAGGATGTCGGCCTTCGCTACGAGAGCATCGGACGGGTCGATGAGACGGCTGGCACCTTCGCGTACGGCAGCCTCCGCCTTGTCATGATTGACATCGGCGGCGATGACGACGGCCCGTCGTTGAACAAGGAGCCGAATGACCTCTTCTCCCACCTTGCCGGCGCCCACGACACATACCGTCTTTCCCTCGAGGTCATCACCCCACCGGTGGGCGGCCGCGGCCTCCATCGCAACCACCACCCCGAGAGCGGTCGCTGAACTGGGATCGCCAGATCCGCCGCGCGATATGGCCGTGCCCCCCACGAAGGGCGTCGTCTCGCGAATAAGGTCCATGTCGTCCTGGGTCGTCCCGACGTCCTCTGCGGTGACGTAACTCCCATCGAGGCTGTTGACGGCAGCGGCAAAGTCATGGAGAAGATCGGGCGTCTTCACGCGGGTCGGATCCCCGATGATGACCGCCTTGCCACCTCCTTGCGCCAGTCCAGCCAGCGCCGCCTTTTCCGTCATGGCCCTCGAGAGACGAAGGACATCATCGAGCGCGACCGCCTCGTCCGCATAGGGATAGAACCGGGCCCCGCCCAGGGAGGGACCCAGGAGGGTGGAATGGACAGCGATGATGGCTCGAAGACCGCTCCTCGCACGTCGAACGATGACAAGGTCCTCATACTCAGACCCAGACAGACCCTCCAGCAGCTTGCTTGATTCGGTCTCGCTCAGGGCACTCACGACCAAATTCTATGGGCGACCGAACTCGATGGAACCCCTGGGAGGCTTGACTGACCGCTACGAGCGATATCCGTCGCCAACCTGACCCCGCTGCCCGAGCGAGCAGACTGTGGCCATGGACGAAGCGTCAGTCGATCCCGAACCGATGAGCCAGATCTCCCGGTGGCTCGAGGTTGCGCGGACAGCTGGCGAGCCCATGCCCGAGGCGATGGCAGTTGCCACGGCCACGACCGATGGGCGCCCATCCTCCAGAATGGTGCTGCTCCGAGGCATCGACCACCGAGGTCTCATCTTCTACACCGACCGGGAAAGCGACAAGGGTCGGGACCTTAGGGCGAACCCAGTTGCCGCTGCCCTCTTCCATTGGTTCCTGCCAGTACACCGACAGGTCCGGGTGACTGGGGCAGTGGAGGTGGTCGATGACGATCAGTCGGACGCCTACTGGCGGTCGCGGCCGCCGGGGGCCCGTCGTAGCGCCGTCGCAAGCCACCAGAGCGAGGTGGTCGTGAGTCGAGCTGTGCTCGAAGAGCGGGTGGCCGAGCTGGCCGAGATGTTCCCCGAAACAACGGGGCCGCCGCGCCCTCGTCGATGGGGCGGCTACCGGGTCCGGCCTGAGGTCGTCGAACTATGGGAAGAGGGAGCGGACCGCCTGCACGATCGGCTCCGCTACCAGGCGCAGTCCGGAGGCTGGAGGCTCGAGCGGTTATCGCCCTGACAGCCTTCGTCGGCGTTCAATCGGATCGCTAGGTCCGGCAAACGCCTGTTTGGAGCGACCAGCGACGAAAGTCCCTGCGCCTGATCGGCGTGACCGCGATCGGTGATGGCCTGATCTTGGCGACCTACCAGGCCGGGAACGGTGCCTGATCCTGGTTGCGCCACTTGAGTTGCGGGTGTTCGTCAGGTCTGCGGAGGTCCTGCATGGAATGTCCGGGCATCCGTCGAATCACTCCGGCTCAAGAAATGTCAGACGATCTGTCGATTTCGCTGCGTCCATTCGTCAGTAGAGCGAACCACCCTCCCGGACCGGCCCGCAACTGGACCTGGAGGGGACTCGCCTCGGAGTCAGGTTCACGGACTCTGCCTGGAGGCAGCCATGCGCAAGATCATCGGTGCGATGAAGATTTCGTTCGACGGAAAGACCGAGGGCCACGAAGGCTACGCAGACTGGGTGGATGCCTGGTCGGATGACTTCGGGTTGACGTCTCAGATTGACGCCTGCGTCCTTGGCGGCGGCATGTACCCCAACTACGAGCAGTACTGGACCGCAATTCAGGACGCGCCGGACGAGCCGAACCCCATGGGCGTAGGCCCTCCCACCAAAGCCGAGGTCGAATGGGCACGCTTCGCGGCAGCCACCCCGCACTACGTACTGTCACG
Source organism: uncultured Acidimicrobiaceae bacterium (assembly GCA_963840245.1). Classification (GTDB taxonomy): domain Bacteria; phylum Actinomycetota; class Acidimicrobiia; order Acidimicrobiales; family RAAP-2; genus Bog-473. Next base: position 54,355 of record CAWIYI010000015.1, on the reverse strand, counting down.
TACGCTGACCTACGCGAAGTGGCCGCACACAACCATTCTGCGAGGACTCGACGAGATCGAAGCCTTGAAGCGGGAGCAATCCGGCAAGGACATCTACTTGATGGGTGGGGCTGGGATCCAGCGAGCCTGTCTCAAAGCGGGACTGGTGGACGAACTCCGGTTCATCGTTCACCCCTTGATCGCGGGAGCGGGCACCCCGCTGTTCACGGCGCCGGAGCGGCACGGGCTCGAACTGCGCCACGTCGAGGCACTGTCCGGTGGCCGCGTGAGCCTCGTCTACGGGATCGCCTGAGGAGCGGTAGTGACCAGACTCAAGCCAGCCGAACTCAACGCCAGGGTCGTTGAGGAGTTTCGAGCGAAGGGCGGGTACGTGAACGGGACGCTCGCCGACTTCACGCTCATACTCGTTCATCACGTCGGCGCTCGGTCCGGCGTCGAACGCGTCATACCGTTGGTCTACTTCGCCAGAAGTGACGGTCGTTGGATGATCGTCGCTTCGAACGGCGGATCATGCACCCATCCCGCTTGGTACTACAACCTGAAGTTCCATCCGAGGGTGACTGTCGAGTTGGGTACTGAGACGTTCAACGTCGTGGCAGAAGAGCTGGACTCTGAGGCACGATCCTCGGTGTGGCCGACGATCGTCGAGCAGTCGCCGGCCGCTGGGGAATTCCAGAGAGCAATCACTCGTACAATTCCTGTGTTCGTGCTCACCCGCGAAGAATGATGCGTTCGGAGGAACAGTGCGATACATGTTGATGATTTGCGACGACGAGTCGGACGATCGTGGTCCGCTCGAGTTGGTACGCGATACGGAGCACGTGTCCTGGATCGACTATCTCAACCGGAATGGGATCTCACTGCTGGACGGGGTCCGCCTTCGACCCAGCACCGACGCCACGAAGGTACGGTCGCGTAATGGCGAAACGTTGATCAGCGACGGGCCGTTCATGGAGAGCAAGGAACAGATCGGCGGCTTCGCGCTCATCGAGTGCGAGCACCTCGACGATGCGATTGAAGTCGCCGAGAGGCATCCGTTCGCTAGGCACGGAGTGATTGAAATCCGACCCGTTTGGGACGAATGACCGACGCAGTCGAGCAGCTCGTCGCCGAAGCGTTCCGGGAGAGCTGGGGTCAAATCGTCGCGACTTTGATCGGAACCACCGGTGACTGGGACCTCGCCGAGGAGTGTGCGCAGGACGCTTTCGCTGTGGCATTGGAGGCATGGCCCCGCCAAGGCGTTCCGGACGTGCCTGGCGCATGGCTCACGTCGGTAGCGCGGAACCGGGCCACTGACGTGCTCCGGCGCCGAGAATCGGGCGCTGCAAAGCTGAGGGAACTGGCACTGGACTCGCACCAAGGCGACGTCGAACCTTTGGCGCCAGATGACATCGACGAGGTCGTGGTGAGCGGGGTGCAGGACGATCGGTTGCGACTGATCTTCACGTGCTGCCACCCTGCACTGCCCCTCGACGCCCAGGTCGCGCTGACATTGCGAACGCTTGTCGGACTGACCACCGTCGAGATAGCGCGAGCGTTTCTCGTGCCTGAGCCGACCATGGCGCAGCGCTTGGTTCGAGCCAAGCGCAAAATCCGAAACGCCCGGATCCCTTACCGGATTCCGCCGGCCGAGATCTTGCCGCAGCGTACGGCGGCGGTACTGGGCGTCCTCTATCTGCTCTTTAACGAAGGCTATTCCGCCACCAGCGGCGACCTCTTGGTCCGGAACGACCTGACCGTCGAGGCAGTACGGCTGACGCGCCTGCTGTGGTCCCTGATGCCGGAGGAATGTGAAGTGGCTGGTTTGCTGGCGCTGATGTTGATGCACGACGCTCGACGCGACGCCCGTCTGGACGAGTTGGGCGACTTGGTCACGCTCGAGGACCAGGACCGCACCCGCTGGGACTCCGACCAGATTGCCGAAGCAACCATAGTTTTGCGTAAGGCGATGCAACAATCACGCCCGGGGCCCTACCAGATTCAGGCCGCCATTGTCGCTTGTCACGCAACGGCACGCAGTGCCGCAGCCACCGATTGGATCCAGATCGCAGCGCTGTACGAGCGGCTTGCCAACGTTGCTCCCTCACCCGTGATCGAGCTGAACAGGGCTGTCGCAGTCGCGATGGCCCACGGCCCGGAGGCGGGGCTGACCATCGTCGAGTCACTCGCCGCGACGGAGCCTCTAGCCGGTTACCACCTACTTCCCGCCGTGCGTGCAGACCTGCTGCGCCGGCTGCACCGCTCGGAGGAGGCCGCCCAGTACTACCGGGAGGCACTGAGCCTGGCGACCACTGAGAGCGAACGGCGCTTTCTTGCCCGAAGGCTGGCTGCGACGACCTCAACCGAATGAAGGTAACCGTCGCTCCGTGAGACGGTCCACAACTTCATGCAGGTGTTCGACCCGATCGTGGTCATATGGCACTGTCCATTCCCCTTGTCCCTCCTTTGGCTCGAATCGGATGGACTGGGATCCATCCAACGCCCTGAACCGGATCAATGCCTCGGCAGCGCACCAAGTGGTCGTGCTCGATCACTCTCTCACTCTCTCAAGGTTGCTCCCGTCGTCCTTTAGGCAGGGATGAGATAGCCGCGACAGCTGAGGTTTCGCGTCTGGTTACCGACTGATTCCGTTCGGCCAGTTCGCGGAACTCTTCGGGAACTCGTTCGGCGGCGGAAAGAGCGACAGTGGCGTAGCCAACGGCAGTCCGGCCGAACTTGTCCCGGATTGCGTCGATGGACCGGTCGACACCCCACCTGGAGGCTTCGACGACGGACCCAGGTCGGCGTACCACATCTCGTCGCAAGTTGGTGGAATCGAGAGGCAGTTGGAGCTGAAAGGAATGTTCGGGGCGCAAGTTGGAGACCGAAACGGCGATGAGCGTGATTTCGCGTTCTCGTTGGTTATCGAGGACGGCTGAGTGGGCGAGCCTCTCGGCCACCTCGGTCAGCGTCAGGGTGGTCGAGATCGCAACGGACAGGGTGACAGACCGGGTTACAGAGCGCATGTGAGAGAAGCGGATCCGTACCGTCACTGTCCGACCGGCCAAGGTTGCCTTTCGCAGGCGGCCCGCAACTCTGTCAGCCAGGTAGCCGAGCGTCTCTCGGATGAGCTCTGGAGTTGCAGCCCGACGCCCGAGGGCCGCCTGGGCACCCATGGACTTCGATCGGGCCGGTGTCTCCACCGCCCGCTCGTCGACGTTGGCCGAGAGAGCCGCCAGTTTTGACCCGGCTGCCTGACCGAGCAGGCTGCTCAGGATCGGGCTGCCGGCCTCGGCCAGTTGCCCGATGGTCGAGATTCCTGCCTGCTGGAGGCGCCGTTCTGTCGTTGGTCCGACACCCCAGATCAGCCCGATTGGAAGGGGGTCGAGAAAGTCACGCTCATCGCTCGGGTCCACGGCGACGAGGCCGTCAGGCTTGGCCACCTGTGACGCCACCTTGGCGAGGTGCTTCGTGCGCGCCACGCCAACCGACAATGGGAGACCGATCTCGTCGCGTACGCGTCGGCGGATGGCATCGGCTATCTGAGTCGGTGCACCGAAGAGATGGACGGCGCCGGCAACATCGAGGAATGCCTCATCGATCGACACCCGCTCGACTCGAGGGGTGAAGTCATGAAAGACGGACACGACATCGTCGCCGAACTGTTGGTAGCGGCCGAAGTGGCCACCGACGAAGAGGAGTTCACCGCAAAGCTGGCGGGCCCGCCACCCGGGCATTCCGCCGCGGACGCCGTAGCTCCTGGCTTCGTACGATGCCGCCAGCACCACACTGCCGCCAACGGCGATGGGCCGGTTCCGCAGTGAAGGGTCCAACAGCTGCTCAACCGAGGCATAGAAGGCATCGAGATCGGCATGCAGGATCGTCGCCCGCCTGACTGACGGAAGTTCCACCCATGGCAAATTAGTCGAACATATGTTCGCTTACCAGGGGGCCCCATCGGCCCCCTGGCCAACTGCTGCTCGGTCCCCAGGGATGCGGCGGATGGCCCTTGACCAGTCCGTCGGCAGCGAGTTATCGGAGGCATTCAAATCGACCGGTGGCGTGGATCTGAACCGCGACGCCATCCGCTGTGTCTTGCAGGAGTTGATCGAGGTCTGAAGCGAACGCCCTGGTCCCGGCTTGTTGTGCGGGTGTCTGGAGGCGTTGATTTCGTCACCCGAACAGTAGGGTCAGCGCGATGAACTACTGGGTGACCTACCCGATGACGACGCATCCCTATAACCCCGAGCTGACGACGAAGGCGGCGCTCACCCGCTTCTGCGAGACGGCGGAAAGATCTGGATTCGCGGGAATCGGCTTCACCGACCACCCCGCCCCGAGTCATCGTTGGCTGAATGCTGGTGGTCACGATGCACTCGATCCCTTTGCGGCACTCTCCTTCTGTGCGGCGGTGTCGGACCGGCTGCGCCTGATCCCCAACATCCTTGTGTTGCCCTACCGCAACCCCTTCGTGGTGGCCAAGGCGGCCGCGACGCTCGACGCGCTCTCGGACGGTCGCTTCACCCTGGCCGTCGCCACCGGTTACATGCGAGGCGAATATCAGGCTTTAGGGGTCGACTTCGAGCAGCGAAACGCGCTGTTCGACGAAGCGATCGACGTGATCCGGGGCGTCTGGAGCGAAGACGAGTTCGCCCACCAGGGGATGACCTTCACGGCCAAGGGCCAGACGGCGAACCCGAAGCCGAAGACGCACCCCCCGATCTGGATCGGCGGGAACAGCACGCTGTCGCGCCGGCGGGTCGCCCGTTACGGCGACGGGTGGAGTCCCTTTCCCGCCCCCAGGGTCCTCGCCACCACGGCGAAGACGCGGCCGCTCGAGTCTGTCGACGATCTCCGTCCCATGCTCGACGAGCTCTGGCAGTTCATGGACGAAGCGGGCCGGGATCCAGCCGGCATCGACGTGTCCTTCGGCTCCAACGCCGGAGGGGATCCGGGCGCCGACAGATTCAATCCCGAAGCCCAGCTGGTTGCCGTCGAAGAGCTGGCGGCGCTCGGCGTCACGTGGTCGGGGGTCGGTGTGCCCGGCGACTCGCTGGCCCACGCGCTCGAATCGCTGGAGCGCTTCGGCGCATCCGTCATCCGCTGAACCCGAAGCACCGCCCGCTCGCATACTGACCCCGTCCATGGCGCCAAAAGGGCACCAATGGGTGACCGCGCTTTCGAGCGGTGTGCCGCACTGAAGATCCGCGGCGTACGAGATCAGTCGGGGGACCGTTCGTCGTTATGGCAACCGCCGCCTCGGCCTCCGATCCGGCTCGTACAGGCGGCCGTGCGTCCGTCCGCCGGACCCGGCCGCTCAGCCGGGACTACGGCAGCGATGCGCGCTCGGCCAAGTTGGCGGACAGCATCGGACGGCATCAGCGCGTGATCTCCGAGCACGAGGGCGCCATGCTCCGTGACATCGAAGAGTTCGACCGGACCGAGGCATGGCGCGGGGACGGTTCGCTTTCCATGCGGGACTGGCTGGTCGCCCACTGCCACATCAGCCGAGGACGGGCCCGCACGTTGGTCGACGCGGCCGCGAGGGCACGGGACCTTCCGGCGCTCTCGGGTGCGCTCTCCGACGGCCGCTTGACGCTCGACGTCTTCGCCCCCCTCGCCGCCGTCGCCACGCCTGCGACCGACGCCGACCTGGCGCAGGAGTCGGAGCATTGGACGCCGAAGCAGGCCCGCCAGCTCGTGGCCGAGGTCAAGGGAGCGAGCGACACGGATGCAGCGGCACAGTTCCGACGCCGGTACGTCCGCTTCGACGACGAGCGCTGCCTCCTGTGGGCGCAGCTCACCGGTGACGCATACGCCCTCGTGAAGTCCGCCGTGCTCGGGCGAGCCCGTCGCAACGACCATCCGAGCGCCAGCGATCCTGACTACGTGAGGTTCGAGTCCCGCTGCGCGGACGCGCTGCTCGACATCTGCATCGAACAGGGTCGCCGGAAGCGCCCCGGGTCGACGCCCGTCCACGGCGGCAGCCAAACCACGATGATCGTGCACACCGACCTGGACCGGCTCCTCTACGGCGACGGGTACGGCCACGCCTCTATCGAGGGGGTGGGCCCGATCTCGGCCGAGGTGGCCCGCCGGCTGGCGTGCAATGCCCACATCACGCTCTCCTTCGACGCGGCCGACGGCACCGGCCTCGACCAGAAGCCGCTGCAGCGCGATCCGAGCGACGCGCAGCGGATCGAGATCCGTCGTCGGGACAACGGCTGCCGTTTCCCGGGTTGCGGTCGCCAGAACGTGACCGACGTCCATCACGTCGTGTGGGCTTCCAAGCAGGGCCCCACGGTCATGTCGAACCTCCTCACCCTCTGCGTCGGCCACCACAGCCGAGTGCACGAGCTGGGTTGGAAGCTCGAGGGTGACGCCCAGGCTGAGGTCTGCTTCATCAGCCCGCAGGGAAGGGTCTTTGTCTCCCCGCCTTGCCCCACCTGGCGCCGGCCGAGAAAATGAGCGCAGAACCTTGTGATACCCCACCCCCGAGCCGGACGAGCGATCAGCCCTTTACGGCCCTGACGATCTCGTCGGTGACCGCGTCGGGGTCCTCGAGCGGAAGCATGTGCCCCCTGTTCTGCAGGGTAACGAGTCGCGCCCCTGGAACGGTCGCCACGATCTGCTCTGCTTTCCTCGGTAGCGTCAGCGCGTCACGGCTCCCCACCATCACCGTCGTCGGCACGTCGATCGTCGCGATGCCCTCCAAGAGGTCCATGGTCGCGAAGGCCAGCAGGAAGTCCCCGCGCACCGTGCCGTGGCAACCCCCGAAGAGCTCCCGGGTGAGGTCCACGTGTGCCCTGACCGGACTGTCCCCGAAGGCGTAACGCACGAAGAAGTGCCCATTCTTGGCCCGCATCGCCCGCGTCACGACGGGTGACGCGACCATCGCACTGGCGAGCCGTGCACTCTGCCCCGACCGATCGCCCACATTCGTCGCCGCGGTTGCCACGAGCACCGTTGCCTTGGCCCGCTCCCGGAGCACATCCGGTCGGTGCGTCGCGAGGGACATGATCGTCATGCCGCCCATGGAGTGCCCCGCCAGCACCGCGTCGCGCACATCGGTCGCATCGAGGACCACCGCGAGGTCGTGCGCCAGCGTCTCGATCGCAAGCGGGGCGGTACCTCTGGTGCTCGCCCCATGGCCCCGCTGGTCGTACAGGACCACGCGGTACCCCTCCTCGCGGAGCCGGCGGGCGACGGGGAGCCAGATCTCGTGGCTGCAGCCCCAGCAATGGGGGAGAACGACCACAGGGGCACTCGGGCCGTGCCCGGCCAGGTCCCACACAGCGAGCTCCGCCCCGTCCAAGGTCCGGACGACCTGGTGGTCCGGACGAGTGACGTCCTGGCCCCAGCCGAGCGCGTGGCTCCCGTCAGCGGGTCCGGGGTCGCCCCCACTCCGGGCGGCCAGACGCTTGTATGCAGCCCCAGCGGCCGCGCCGGCGGCGAGGGCCGCCCCGGCGATCAGTAAACGACGGTGGCGAGCCGGGTACCGGGGGAGAGGTGCTGTCATGACCCGGAGCGTATTGGCCGCACGCGGACCCCGGCGATCCGCCCTGGGCTGACCCCGGACCAGCCTCGATACAATCGTTTTCCCACCTGCCAACCAGCAACCAGCAGCGCCGGCCCACCACAGGTGGCATCGGGCGGGGAGAGGAACGAGGGAACATGTCGGGTCACTCGAAGTGGGCGACCACCAAGTACCGCAAGGGCGCCCAGGACAAGGCCCGCGCCAAGATCTTCGCCAAGTGCATCCGCCTCGTCGAGGTCGCCGCACGGGACGGCGGCGGGGACCTCGAGGCCAACGCCACCCTGCGCACGGCCTACCAGAAGGCCCGGGCGGCCAGCGTCCCGCTCGATACCATCGAGAAGGCGATCAAGCGCGGAACGGGCGACCTCGAAGGCGTGCGCTACGAGGCCATCAACTACGAGGGCTACGGCCCCGGTGGCGTCGCCATCATGGTGGAGACCCTGAGCGACAACCGCAACCGCACCGGTGCCGAGATGCGCAACCTCTTCAGCCGCAACGGCGGCAACATGGCCGAGCCCGGCGCGGTCGGTTGGCAGTTCGAGCGCAAGGGCATCGTGACGGTCAGCCTCGACAACGACGAGGACAAGGTCATGGAGATCGCCATGGAGGGCGGCGCCGAGGATATGAACAGCAACGGCGCGGCCTGGGTCGTCACCAGCGCGCCCGCCGACCTCGATTCGGTGCGCCAGGCCCTCGAAAGCGCCGGCATCACGCCTGAGTCCTTCGACCTCAGCCTCGAGCCCACCACGCTGGTCCCGGTCCCCGACAAGGCCGAGGCCAAGAAGGTCCTGTCCCTGCTCGAGGCGATCGACGACCACGACGACGTCCAGGCGGTGCACTCCAACGCGGACATCGCCGACGAGGTTCTGGCCGCCTTCGAAGGCTGATCCGCCGCGTCGGGTCGGGCGACGCCGACCCGGCGGCCTTGGCCTCACCCAGATCCGCCCTCTGCGCAGGACCCCCGGCTATTCTACGAACGCATGTTCGTATTGGGTATCGACCCCGGGCTTTCACGGTGCGGCTACGGGCTCGTGGACCGGGCCGAGGGCACCGCCAGGCTGCGGGCCCACGCTGCCGGGGTGATCGAGACCGATCCTGCTGCGCCCCTGGCCGAACGGCTCTTGATCCTGCATACGGAGCTGCGAGCGCTGGTGCAGGAGCTGCGACCACAGGCCGTTGTGGTCGAGCGGGTCTTTTTCCAGGTCAACGCCAAGACCGCGATGTCGGTGGGTCAGGCCAGCGGGCTGGCTCTCCTCGTCGCCGCCGAGGGTGGCTGCGACGTCGTCCAGTACACGGCGAACGAGGTGAAGCTCAGCCTGGTCGGCTACGGGGCCGCCACCAAGGACCAAGTGCAGCGCATGGTCGCCCAGGTGTTGGGCTTGCCGGCGGTCGACGGCCCGCCCGACGTGGCCGACGCGCTGGCGTTGGCGGTCTGCCACCAAACAACCGTGCCGTTGCGCCGGGCCATGGATGCCGCACTCGTCAAGGAGGGAACAACGTGATCGGACTGCTTCGTGGAGCGGTGGTTGTGCGGACCGGCGAAGGCGAGGTGATCATCGACGTCGGCGGCGTGGGGTACCGCGTGGCCGTCACCCCGTCGACGGCAGCCGTCTTGGTGACGGCGGGCAGCGGTGCCGAGTCGACGCTCTTCGTGCACACGCACGTGCGGGAGGACGCGATCGTCCTGTACGGCTTCGTGCACGACGACGAGCGGCGCTGCTTCGAGGTGCTGTTGGGCTCGCACGGGGTCGGTCCCGCGCTGGCGCTGGCGATCATGGCGGCGTTGTCGCCCGCGGCGTTGTCCACGGCGGTGCTCGAGGAGGATCTCGAGACCTTGTGCACGGTGCCGGGTGTGGGGCGTAAGACGGCGGCCCGTCTGCTGATCGAACTGAAGAGTCGGCTGGACCTGCCCGACCTGTCGCTGTCGAGCGGCGGTGCAGCCGCGGTGGCGGGCGGCGACCCCGGGCTGGCCGGCACCCGTACGTCCCGGGCCGAGGCGCGCGAGGCGCTCAGCGAGCTCGGCTACGCCCCCGACGAGATCCGCGGTGCGCTCGACGGCCTACGCGACGATGTCGGGGTGGAAGAGATGCTCCGCCGTGCGCTGCGCGAATTGGCCAGCCGGTGAGTCGGTGAGCGGCGCGCGCCGGGAGGTTCTGTCCCCGGACCCCGGGCCCCGGGTCGTCGATCCGGCCGCATCCAAGGGAGAAGAGGAGCTCGACGAGGTCGGGCTGCGGCCCCGAAACCTGGCCGAGTTCGTCGGCCAGCCGCAGTTGGTCGAGCATCTGGGGATCGTGCTCCAAGCGGCGCGCCAGCGCCGCCAACCGGTCGACCACATCCTCTTCGCCGGTCCGCCCGGATTGGGCAAGACGTCCCTCGCCGGCATCGTCGCCGCCGAGATGGGCGCCGGGTTCCGCATCACCGCCGGCCCCGTGCTGACCCGTGCGGGCGATCTGGCCGCGCTGCTCACCGACCTGCAGGACGGCGACGTTCTGTTCATCGACGAGATCCACCGCCTGCACCGATCCGTCGAGGAGATGCTGTACTCGGCGATGGAGGACGGTCGCCTCGACATCATGATCGGGAAGGGCCCGACGGCTCGGTCCATCCGCCTGGAGCTGCCGAGCTTCACGCTCGTCGGTGCGACGACACGGACCGGCCTCGTCGCCGGGCCGCTGCGGGACCGTTTCGGCTTCGTGGGGCGCCTGGACCTCTACGACCCGGCCGATCTGCGGGCCATCGTGGAGCGGTCCGCCCGGATCTTGAAGGTGCAAATCGATGCTGACGGCGCGATCCGGATCTCGGAGCGTTCCCGGGGCACGCCGCGAGTGGCGAACCGGCTCCTGCGCCGGGTGCGGGACTTCGCGGAGGTGCGGGGCGAGGGCTACATCGACGGCGCCACGGCCAGCGATGGCCTCGAGCTCTTCGGGGTGGACGAAATGGGTCTGGACAAGGTCGACCGGGCCATCCTGACCACGCTCTGCGCTCGCTTCGGCGGTCAGCCGGTGGGTCTGACCACGCTGGCGCAGTGCGTGGGTGAGGAGACGGACACGATCGAGGACGCCTACGAGCCCTTTCTGCTGCAGAGCGGGCTGATCCAACGCACGGCTCGGGGTCGGGTGGCAACGCAGCGCGCCTGGACACACCTGGGTTTGGCACGGCCCGCATCGGCCGCCGACGCAATGAACACGCCCCCGCTCTTCTGACGGGGCTCTCGTCGGGCGCCCCGGACGCGTTATTTCACATTTCTTGCGCGAATCCGCGGTGCGATGGATTACGGTCACGGGGTTGCACCACGAGACGGAAGCGAGGTGACCACATGGCAGGAACGACAATGCGCTCGACGCTGATCGTGCGCGCCATCGTGGCCCCGCTGCCCGCCTTTTTGCTTGGTGCCGTCGGAGGGAGGTCCCGGATGGCCGGGCCCGACCTCTGCCCCGCTGGTCACTGACGCCGACCACGACACCGACGGGCTGACCGCCCGGACGCAATCCGAGGCAGACCGCGCACCGCGGGTGCGCCCTTTTCCTCGACCCGCCCGCCTCACCTCCCACCTGGAGAGACCCATGGGTGAACGCACCCTTTTTCCCAACGCATCGATCAAAGAGACCCTGGCCTATTGCTGGCGTCAGATGGAGCCCGACCGCGGCGCCTACGCGGGTGCCTGCACCGCCATCGTTCTTGGCACACTGGCGAACGCCGTGGCGGCGCCGCTGATCTTCGCCTCGCTGTTGAGCCGCATATCGGACCTCGGCCCGCACGAGGCCCTTTGGCCCACCTTCGGCCCCCTGTTGGTCGCCTACGCCGTGGTGCTGGCTGCCGCCACGCTCTTCGGTCGCATCGGTGGCTGGATGACCTGGGGCGCCACCCTGCGCTCGTTCGGCCGCGCCATCACCGGTGGCTATGACCACCTGATCGGGTTGAGCCACTCGTGGCACACGGATAGGCCGTCGGGGGAGGTCATCGCCACCCTGGAGACGTCGACATGGGCCTTCGTCGAAATGATCGAGGCCATGGTCTGGGGCATCCTGCGGATCAGCGTGACGACCATCGGTGCCATCGTGGTCCTCGGGATCGTGGCCTGGCCCGTCGCGCTCGTGATGGCCGGTTTGGTCGGGGTGTTCATCTTCGTGTTGCACCGCCGCATGGGCCGGGTCGTGGCGGCAGAGAAGGAGTTCTCCGACGCCCATTCCCGGGCGACCGGGGTCATCGCGGACACCATCGCCAACCTGACGACCGTGCGCTCCCAGGCGGCGGAGGAGCGGGAGAAGGAGCACGTCGCCGCGCTGGTCGGCGATTCCATCAGCGCCGACATGCGCGCACGGAAGGTCTTCACCGGCACGCGGATCCAGATGGAGTCGGCCATGGCCCTCTTCAACTGGGCTTCCATCTTGGTCGGTGTCGTGCTGGCGCTGCATCACGTCGCCGCGGCGGGTGCGGTCTACCTCATCCTGTTCTATGCGACGTTCGTCGGCACCAGCCTGGAGGAGTCGTTCGAGTTCATCAGGCTGATCTCGCGGGCCATTGGTCGTTGTGCGAAGTTCGCCGGCATCGCCGCCACGCAACCCGACATCGTCGATGTCCCGGGCGCACCGGACATGGTGGTGCCCCACGGTCGGGTTGAGTTCCGGGACTTGCGCTTCGCCTACCGGGCGGACACCCCGTTGTTCGAGGGGCTCGACCTCCGCATCGAGCCGGGCGAGCACGTGGGCCTCGTTGGGCCCTCCGGTTCGGGCAAGACGACGTTGACCAAGCTGATGCTCCGCTTTGCGGATCGTGACGGTGGTCTGATCGAGATCGACGGCCAGGACATCGCGTGCGTCACCCAGCACTCACTTCGGCGGCACATCGCCTACGTCCCCCAGGACCCTCAAATGCTGCACCGCACCATCGCAGAGAACATCTGTTACGGCACGGAGGCAGAGCACAGCGTGCACGGCGTCGACATGGACCTCGTGCGCGCCGTGGGCCGCGCCGCGTATGTGGACGAGTTCGTGGAGCGCCTCCCCGACGGGTACCAGACCGTGGTGGGGGAGCGGGGCATGAAGCTCTCCGGCGGCCAGCGCCAGCGGGTGGCCATCGCACAGGCGATGGCCAAGGGGGCGGAGGTGCTCGTCTTGGACGAAGCCACCTCGTCTTTGGACTCCGAGTCGGAGTCACTCGTGCAGGAGGCGCTCTGGCACCTCATGGAGGGCACGACCGCCCTCGTGGTGGCGCACCGCCTGGCGACCATCGCCCGCCTGGACCGCATCGTGGTGCTCGACCGCGGTCGGGTGGTCGAGCAGGGCACCCACGCCGAGCTGCTCTCGGCCGGCCGTCCCGGCGTCTACGGTCGTCTGTGGGCGCACCAGTCGGGGGGCTTCCTGGCCGCGTGACGTGCAGGTTTCCGTGCCCAGCGGGGTGCGAGGCCCTACAGGCTTCGCACCCCCTGCTGCACGGGCAGGACCTTCTCCGCCGGCGGGCGCAGCGGCAGGTAGACCCGGAACGTCGTCGACCAGCCCGGCGTATCGACGATGTCGACGAAACCCTCGTGGGCCTCGGCGACCGATTTGGCGATGGCCAGGCCCAGTCCCGTACCGGGCACACCCATCTCGTTCGAGGAGGCGAGCCGGTAGAAGCGCTCGAAGAGTTGGTCACGCTCGCCCTCGGGGATGCCCGGTCCTTCGTCGAGGACCCGCACCCTGGCGTAGGAGTCCGCGCTGTCGACGATGACGTGGACCCGGCCACCCCGGGGCGAGAACTTGATCGCGTTGGCCAGCAGGTTGGCGAGGAGCTGGTGCAGGCGGGTCGGGTCGCCGAAGATCGGGACCTTGTCGCCGGTGTCGATGGTCAACACGATCCCGGCCATCGTGGCCGTGGTCTGGATGGCGTGGACCGCCTCCTCGGCGAGGCGGCTGAGATCCAACTCGGTGAACGCGACGCGCAGCCCTCGACCCGCGCCGGGGTCGGCCAGGAGATCCTCCGCGACGCGCTGGAGCTGCTCCGCGTTGCGCTCGATCGTCTGGAGCATGCGTATCTGGCTCTCGGTCAGATCCGACTGGGCATCGAGCATGAGCTCGATGAAGCCCCGGATGGACGTGATCGGCGTGCGCAGCTCGTGTGACACCGTGGCCACGACGTCGTCCTTCATCTGGGTCAGCTCGCGCAGGCGGGCGTTCTGCTCGATCAGCGACTGCGTCACCTCCTTCTGGATGGCGAACAGGCGCTCCCGGTCAGCGGCCAATTCCTCGCGCTCGGTCACGTCGATGGCAACGACCACATAGCCCCCGTTGCCCTGGGCAGGACCGTCGTCCTGGGCCATCTGGCCGTTCGAACGGCCGACGGCGTTCTCATCGACCACGTCAGCTTCCGCGGGCCGTTCCTCGTCGAAGCCGATGTCGGGCGAGGGAACGGGCAGGGCCCGCACCCGGACGACGCACCGGCGTTGCTGGCCGTCCTTGCGGGTCGCGGTCCAGGGCACTTCGGCGGCAGTCTCCGCGTCAACCGGGTCCAGGGCTGTCCGCATGGCGTCGATCGTCTGACGCCGCTCATCGATCTGGGCGGGGTCGATGAAGTCGGCGATCGTCTGGACGCCCACCACCTCCTCCGCCCGGTACCCGAGCATCTGTTCCGCCCCGGCCGAGAAGAACGTCACAGTCCCCGCCGGGTCCACGCCCATGATGGCGCTGCCGGTCGCTGCCCGCAGGAGCGTCTCGAGCCGGTCCCGGGCGTAGTCCGCCTCCCGGGCGTTGCGGCGGGCGATGAGGGACTGCTGGGCCAGGTCGCTGAGGACGGCCCGGTCCCGCGAGACCATCGTGTAGACGGTCAGGGCCACCAACGTCGTGACCGTCGCCATCACGGCGACCTGGCGCCACTCGAGGGTCGGGTATTTGGGTGGGCCCACGATGAGGAGAGGCACGACCAACGCCAGGTACAGGCAGATCAGGCCGACGATCAGGTGCAGGCGTCGACCGTAGAGCGAGAGCCAGACGATCGGGAGGAGGTAGACGACCACCAGCCCCGAGTCGGAGCCGCCCTGGGCGTCCCGGATGATGGCGATGACCGCGATGTACCCGATCGGGACGATCAACCAGGCCCATTCGGGCAGTCGGTCCCAGGGCAGGATGAAGGCGGCGGCCACCAGGACGAAGAAGATGAAGCCGGCCAGTGAAATCTCGCGGCGGGCGTCGTGGGGGAACGGGATCACCGCGATGAGGACCGTCCCGATCACCACCAGGGCGAAGATGGGGAGCCGGACTCGCATGGAGCCGGAGAAACCTATGGGCAGCGCGGACCCGCGTCCTTGAGGGTCATGACGCCCGTCGGCGTCGGGTTGGGACTTGGACAGCTCGCTCACCGGCTCGGCGAGCGATAGCGGTAGCCGAAGCCCCTGACGGTCTCGAGCGGGCCGTCATCGCCTTCGTCCCAGCCCAGCTTGCGCCGGACCCGGAGCACGGCATACTTGACGCGGCTGGGGGCCAACCCGCTCGGGTCGTCCCAGGCCAGCTCGATGAGCTGGTCCGAAGAGAGGACTTGGCCCTGGTGCCGGGTCAGCGTGGCCAGCAGGCGGTATTCGGTCGGGGTGAAGATGACGACCCGGCCGTCGACGGCGACCTCCTGGTGGGCGTAGTCGATGCGCAGGGTGCCGTCGTCGAAGGCGGTCACAGGCTCGACCCGTGTCACTTGCCGCCGGCCGATGGCTTGCAGGCGTGCCAGCAGCTCACTCCGGCTGAATGGCTTCGTCAGATAGTCGTCGGCACCGGAATTGAGGCCGCGGACCTTGTCGCGCTCGGTCCCGAGCGCCGTGAGCATGAGCACCGGCACGTCGCTCATGTCCCGGATGCGCTCCAGGACCTGCCAACCGTCCAGGTCGGGCAGCCCGACGTCGAGGATCACGATGTCGGGCTGGCTCTGATGGAACTGGCGGACCCCGTCGCGCCCTTCGAACGCCTCGGCCACCTCGTAGCCCTCGCGCTCGAGGAGGGCCCGGAGCAGCTGGCGGATGTCCGCCTCATCCTCGATGACCAGCGCGGAGATCGATCCGTCTCGCATAAGGGTGTAACTGTACTGGGCAACAGCCAATCCGGCTGTATGAAGACACCCAATTTTGGTTGGAAACCTCCTGCTCAATCCGTGAATTGAGTCTCAGATACTCAAGAGGGAGGTCGAGGGGCGCCGGAAAGCGGCGCCGGAGGCGGGCGCGGCGGGCGCGGGACAGGCGGAAGTGAGGCACCGGCCCGGGCCCTGACCAGGCGGGTCACGGCCGATGCAGCAAGCGGCTCAGGACGCGAAAAGATGCGCCGGCCTGGGTCGTCGGATCCCCCGGAATGCTCCGTCCGACGGCCCCAGGAGGCCGGCGCATCTCTTCGCTGCTCCTAGGTTCCCCCTCGGTGCTTCCCCTGTTGAGAGTCCGTTCCCCTTCGTCGGACTCTCACCGGTCGACCCGCCGAACGACCTTCACTAGGAGGTTGCTGTGCTGATCCTGCGTACTCTGCACAACGGCTGTCGCAACCGGGGCCACATCTGGTTGCGGTTCGGTTGCGCGCAACAGGAGCCGCCATCCGGCAAGGAACCGGCCTTCCCCCTCTGGGATGCGAACCGTGATCCATTCCGAGTGCGCTGATTGCCCGCCCGACCAGGTCGCCGGCCGACAGGGAGGGGCACGCGAACGGCCACGATCGGCACGAGCCGCCATCTGCCCCGCCAGGAGCGCCTCGGCCCCGCCCGGATCCGCACACCCGCACACCCGCACACCCGCGACACCCGAACGCCCTGCTGCCCGAGAGATCGGGAAACCAGGCACTAGGGTGGCGCGGCGCAACCGATTCCGGTCCGAGGATCCCCATGACACCAGCCCCCGCGGTGGCCCACTTCGTGCTGGCCGCCACTTCTTCGAAGTCGAGCTCGAGCTCACTGCTGACCCTGCTGCCCTTGGTGGCGATCGGTTTGCTGGGTTATTTCTTCTTCATCCGTCCCCAGCAGCGAAAGGCCCAGGCGGCGCGCCAGGCCAAGGCCTCGGACTTCGAGGTGGGAGACGAGGTGCAGACGGTCGGCGGCGTCATCGGCACCGTCCTCGAGGTCCACGGGGATCGCTACACGCTCTTGACGGGCGCCCTGGGCGACGACGGCAATCTCGACGGCCCGCAGCCGACCCGGATCGTCTTCGTCCGCCAGGCCATCGCCAAGAAGATCGACCCCATCGAGGACGTGCGGGTCGACGACGAGCCCGTCGAGGACATCAAGCCGCGAGCCGGCTCGAGCGGCAACGGCACCGGCGCCGGGAGCCCCACCACCGACGCACATGACGAAGACATCGACGACGTAGGTGGAGATGGCGCCGCCAGCAGCGGCGACCTCGGTGGGGAGGCCGAAGAGGCGTGAGCCCGAAGGCCGGGGGTCGGGCCCAGCGGCGTCTGCGGCGCAACCTATGGATCAGCGTGATCGTCGTGGTGGCGATCTCCCTCGGGTCGTTCGCAGCCGTGTTCGCCGCCAAGTGGTCGCCCCGGTTGGGCCTCGACCTCGCCGGCGGGGTGGCGGTCGTCTACACCGCCGAGGGGCAGCACGTGTCCCAGTCCGACCTGAACGAGACCGTCAACATCCTGAACCTGCGCGTCAACAGCCTCGGGGTGTCGGGCGCCGAGGTCCAGACGACCGGGAAGAACCAGATCTCGGTCTCCATTCCCGGTGTCACCAACGCGCAGCAGGTTCTCGACCAGATCGGGCAGACGGCTCGCATGTACTTCCGGCCGGTCGAGTGCTTCGCCTATCCCGAGGGCGTCCCGAAGGGATCGAAGGCCAAGGTGTTGCCGAAAGGCATCGGGGCGGTTCCCGCCTGTACGTCGTCCTCCCAGTTGACCGAGGCGAACCTCGCCGTCACGCCCAACAATTCGCCCCAGGGCTACAGCTCGAACAACGTGCCACCGGACAGCCAGTACGTGTCCGTCCCCGTCGACGAGCGTCGACAAGCCCGGGTACGCCACCAGCACCGTGCTGCTGCCGGGGATCAACGGCGCCTGCGACGGCCAGGCCGCTGTGCGCTGCGTGCTCGGGCCGGCGCAGATGACGGGCCATTCCATCGGCAGCGCCCAGGCCACGCAGAACCAGACGGGGAGTTGGGTCGTCGACTACTCGCTGGCCGGTGCGGCCGGATCGGCGTTGTGGGACAAGGTGGCCCAGGAGAACTTCCACCAGCTGCTCGGGATCGAGCTCGACGGCCAGGTGTACTCGGCGCCCATCATCCAGCCCACGCAGGAGAGCTTCACGTCCTTCGCCGGCAAGGGCGAGATCTCGGGGAACCTGACACAGGCGGACGCGCAGAACCTGGCGCAGGCCATGAACTTCGGTGCCCTGCCGATCACGCTGAAGGCGGCCACGTCGGAGACGGTCTCGGCCACCCTGGGGCACTCCGCACTGGTGGCGGGACTCGGTGCCGGCATCGCCGGACTGATCCTCGTGCTCCTCTACGTGCTCGTGTACTACCGCGGCCTCGGGCTCGTGGTGATCTCCGGGCTGCTGTTCACGGCCATGATGCTGTGGGCCATCATCTCGGCGCTCGGCCATACATCGGTCGCGCCCAGTTTCGACCTCGCGGGCATCACGGGCCTCATCGTGTCGATCGGCATCACCGTGGACTCGTACATCGTCTACTTCGAACGCTTGAAAGACGAGACCAGATCGGGCCGGTCGGTGCGCACGTCGGTGGACCGCGGCTTCAAGAGCGCATGGCGCACGGTGTGGGCGGCTGACTTCGTGTCGTTGCTGGCGGCGATCGTGCTGTACCTGGTCGCGGTCGGCAACGTGAAGGGCTTCGCCTTCTTCCTCGGCCTCTCCACGATCATGGACATGGCCGTGACCTGGTTCTACACGCGCCCGCTCGTCATCTTGATGGGCCAGAGCCAACGCCTGCAGGGCTCGGGTGCCTTCAGCATCGCCACCGGCCTCGGCGCCGGCCCGCAAGCCCAAACCCAGGGCGTTCCCGTCGGCGTGGGCGCGGGCGCAGCGGCGGGAGGTGGCTCGTGAGCGACGGGAAGCACCCCGAGGACGGCAGCTCTCTCGACGACGTGCCCGAGGAAGACGTCGAGCGCCTCGAGGAGAGCGTCGACACCGGCAGCCTGGACGAGGAGGAACTGGTCAGCCTCGATGACGCCGCCCGCGCCCTCCTGGCCAAGCCGCGGCGGGGTCACGGCCCTGTCGCCCGGCTCTACCGGGGCGAGACGCGCTTCGACTTCGTCGGCAAGCGCAAGATCTGGTTCGCCATCTCGACGGCGATCATCGTGCTGGGGATCGTCTCGATCGTGCTGCGGGGCGGGCTGAACCTCGGGATCGAGTTCAAGGGCGGGACCGAGTGGACCATCGCCGCGCCGGGCGTCACCCAGACCCAGGCGACCGATGCCCTGAAGGGCACCGGGATCATCGACCCGACGGTCGAGCTCCTCGGCAGTGGGAACAAGCAGACGCTCAACGTGCAGTCCGACCTGAACCACCTGTCGCAGAAGCAGCAGGACGCGGTGAGCAACAACGTCAAGAACTCGCTGCTCGCCCTGACCGCCGCGAACGCCCCGAAGACGCCGCCGACGACCACGACCTCGACGACGGCCACGACCACGACCACGACGACGGGCCAGGCGGGAGCCGCCGCGGCCGCGTCCACGACGACGACGACCCCGGCAACCAACACCGGGTCCCAGCCGCAGGCCGACAAGATCAGCATCACGAACGTCGGCCCGACGTGGGGCTCCTCCATCACCAACAAGGCGATCGAGGCGCTGATCATCTTCTTCATCGTGGTGGCGATCTACATCAGCATCCGCTTCGAGCCGAAGATGGCGCTCGCCGCGTTCATCGCCATGCTCCACGACGTCCTCGTCGCCGTCGGCATCTATTCCATCTTCAACTTCCAGGTGACGCCGGACACCGTGGTCGCCATCCTGACCATCTTGGGTTACTCGCTCTACGACACCGTCGTGGTGTTCGACCGTGTCCGCGACAACACCAAGGGCATCGGCAGCAGCGGCCGCTTGACCTACCCCCAGCTGATCAACCTCTCCATGAACCAGACGCTGGCCCGGTCGATCAACACCTCCATGGTCGCCATCCTCCCGGTGCTGGCCGTGCTCCTCATCGGTGCGCAGCTCCTCGGGGCGACGACGCTGCAGTCCTACGGGCTCGCCCTCTTCATCGGCCTGCTCTCGGGGGCCTACTCGTCGATCTTCATCGCCTCGCCGGTTCTCTGCATGATGAAGGAGCGCGAAGACCGCTGGGTGCAGATCGCCAACCGACTGGCCAAGCGGGGCGAATCCGGGGGCTTCTACTCCGCCCTCGACGCCGCGACCATGAGCACGGCGATGAGCGTCGCCGCCGCCGGGGTGAACCGGGGCGGCGCGGCGCCTGCCGCACCGAAGTCCGGCAACAAGCGCAGCGGGCCGATCCGGCCCGGTTCGGGCACCCGACCGAACGGCAGCGCGAGCGGCAGCGGTGCCGGCGGCGGGACCGGGACAGCCGTGATCGCCCGACCGGCCGGCTCGTCGGCCTCGGCGTCGGCGGACCGGAGCGAAGCGCAGGCGCCCCAGGGGCCCCGTCCCCGCAAGAACAAGGGAAAGCGCCGGCGCTGAGCTGAGCCGAGCCGAGCTGCACCGCCGGACAGCTGCAGAAGCGACAGCGGCAGCGCGTTCCTGCAATTCCCCTGGCGGGTAGCCTGTACGGATGGTGGCCCTCACGCGGGTGACCCCCGACATCGGGCCGGGGCAGGCAGAAGAGCCGGTCCTGCGCGACCTGTTGGCCCCCCTCCTGGCGGAATTCGTCCGGCACCGCCCCGATGACGACACCTCCGTGATCGTCGAGGCCGGCCGGACCGCCGCCGGGGCGCACGAGGGGCAGTTCCGGCGCTCGGGCGAGCCCTACATCACGCACCCGGTGGCGGTGGCGACCATCGTGGCCGAGCTCGGCCTGGACGGGCAGACCGTCGCCGCCGCCCTGTTGCACGACGCCGTGGAGGACACCGGGCTGACGCTCGAGACCATTCGGGAGATCTTCGGCGAGGGGGTGGCCCGCGTCGTCGACGGGGTGACCAAGCTGGACCGGCTCCAGTTCAACTCCAAGGAGGCGCAGCAGGCGGCGACCATCCGCAAGATGCTCGTCGCCATGGCCGACGACTGGCGCGTCCTGCTGATCAAGTTGGCTGACCGGCTGCACAACATGCGCACGCTCGCGGTCATGCCCGAATGGAAGCAGCGGCGCACGGCGCAGGAGACCTTCGATGTCTACGCACCCCTGGCCCACCGGCTCGGGGTGCAACAGGTCCGGTGGCAGCTCGAGGACCTGGCCTTCGCCACGCTCCACCCGAAGCGCTATGCCGAGATCGAGCAGATGGTGGCGGCCCGGGCGCCGCAGCGGGAGGAGTATCTCGAGCGGGTGCTCGTCCACGTGCGCCAGCGCCTCACCGACATGGGTGTCGCCGCCGACGTCACGGGTCGGCCGAAGCACCTGTGGTCCATCTACGAGAAGATGGTCGTGCGGGGCAAGGAGTTCGACGACATCAACGACCTGGTCGCCATCCGGGTGGTCGTCGAGTCCGAGAAGGACTGCTGGGCCGCGCTGGGCGCCATCCACGCCATCTGGGCACCGGTGCAGGGGCGCTTCAAGGACTACATCAACACGCCCAAGTTCAACATGTACCAGTCGCTGCACACGACGGTGATCGGGCTGGACGGCAAGCCGGTGGAGGTGCAGATCCGGACCTCGGAGATGCACCACCGGGCCGAGTACGGCATCGCGGCGCACTGGGGCTACAAGTCCAAGGAGGACCACTCCTCGGAGATGGCGTGGCTCCAGCGCATCGCCGACGTGGACCGCCAGACCGACGACCCGATCGAGTTCCTCGAGGCGCTCAAGCTCGACCTCGAGCAGGACGAGGTCTACGTCTTCACGCCCAAGGGCAAGGTCATCGCGCTGCCGGCCCGCTCGACGCCCGTCGACTTCGCCTACGCCATCCACACCGAGGTGGGCCACCGCTGCATCGGGGCGCGGGTCAACGGCCGCCTGGTGCCGCTCGAGACCCAGCTCTCCAGCGCGGACACCGTCGAGATCTTCACCTCGAAGTCGCCGACAGCCGGTCCGTCGCGGGACTGGCTCCAGATCGTCGCCTCCACCCGGGCCCGCAACAAGATCCGGCAGTGGTTCTCCCGGGAGCGCCGTGAGGACGCCATCGAGAACGGACGAGAGGAGCTGGCCCGGGCGCTCCGGCGCGACGGGCTGCCCCTGCACAAGCTCCTCGGCTCGAGCGCCCTGCAGCAGGTGGCCGACGCCATGAACCTGGCCGACCTCGATGCGCTCTACGCCTCCATCGGCGAGAACCAGGTCTCGGCGCAGTCGATCGTCCAGCGGCTCACCAAGGCGTTGCGCGGCGGCGGGGAGGCCGACGAGCAGCTTCCGACCATCGCGTTGCCCAGCACGAGGCGGCACCGCCAGGGACGGCGCACCGGGACGGGCGTCTACGTCGAGGGGCTCGACGACGTGATGATCCACCTGGCCCGCTGCTGCACCCCGGTGCCGGGCGACCAGATCGTGGGCTTCGTGACCCAAGGCCGGGGCGTCTCGGTGCACCGGGCCGACTGCGCCAACGCGGCGGCGCTGGCCGACCGCTCCGGTGAGCGCCTCATGGAGGTCGAGTGGGACCGCGGCAACGACGGGGTCTTCGTGGCCACCATCGAGGTGCAGGCCTTCGACCGGGCGCGTCTCCTGGCCGACGTGTCCCGGGTCGTCTCCGAGCACCACCTCAACATCGTCGCGGCCCGCACCGGCACGACGCCGGACCGGGTCAGCCGGATGTCCTTCGACGTCGAGCTGGCCGACCCGACCCATCTGCACTCGCTGATCAACGCGCTGAAGCATCTCGACGGTGTCTTCGACGCCTATCGTCAGCTTCCTGGCAAGAAAGGCTGACCCCCGACCAGTGAGGAGCCCCGGATCGAATCCGGGCGAGGCCGCCGCGCCGGTTCCCGGCCGCCCCGACCCGGCGGCTCGCACCCCGAAGGGCATGCACGACGTCCTCTGGCCCGAGTCGGCCCGCTGGGAGAGAACGGTCGCCCGTTTCGCCTCGTTGGTCGAGAGCGCGGGCTACGGGCTGACGGTCACGCCCACCCTCGAGCACGCCGGCGTGTTCCTGCGGGGCATCGGCGAGGGCAGCGAGGTGGTCGGCAAGGAGATGTACGTGTTCGAGGACCGCGACGGCCAGATGATGGCGTTGCGCCCCGAGGGGACCGCCCCGATCGCCCGGGCCTTCGTGCAGCACCACCCGGTGCCGCCGTGGAAGGCCTGGTACGTGGCGCCGTCGTTCCGGCACGAGAACCCCCAGCACGGCCGCTACCGCCAGCACCACCAGCTGGGCGTCGAGGCGCTCGGCGTGGAGGACGCCGACCTCGACGTCGAGGTCGTCTCGCTGGCCCACGACTTCTTCGCCGGCCTCGGTCTGCGCCAGGTGACGCTCAAGTTGCACTCCATGGGCGACGGCGTCTGCAAGCCGGGCTACGTCGCGCTGCTGGGCGCGTTCCTGGCCGAGCGGGCCGACCAGCTGTGCCCGGCGCACCGGGCCCGGCACCTGGAGAACCCGCTGCGTGTCCTGGACTGCAAGACGGCCGAGTGCCGCGCCGCCACGGAGGACGCGCCGCACTTCTTGGACCATCTGTGCGACCCGTGCGCGGCGCACTTCGCCCGGGTCCGGGCCGGGCTCGACGCGCTGGGCGTCGAGTACACCATCGACCACCGACTGGTGCGGGGCTTCGACTACTACACGCGCACGACGTTCGAGTTCGCGGCCGAGGCGCTCAGATGCGGCGCAGAACGGCGTCGGGGGCGGTGGCCGCTACGACGGCCTGGTCGAGCTGCTGGGCGGGGACCCGACGCCGGGGATCGGGTTCGGGATCGGTATCGAGCGGGTGCTGCTCGCGTGCGACGCCGAGGGTGTCTTCTCGACCTCCTCGGTGGTGGCGGCGCGCCCGCTGCAGGCCTACGTCATCGACATCGCCGGCGGGGAGACGGCCGTGGGGCTCACGGCCGAGCTGCGCCGAGCCGGCCTGCGGGCCGATCGAGCCTTCGGCGGCCGCTCCATGAAGTCCCAGATCAAGTCGGCCGACCGCTCCGGCGCGCTGGTCGCGCTGATCGTCGGGGACCAGGAGGTCGCCGAGGGAACCGTCGTGCTGCGCCCCCTGCGCAACGGCGAGGACCAGCGGACCGTGCCCCGGGCTGCCGTGGTGGACGAGCTCAAGAGCTTCCTCGCCAACGCGGCGTTCGCCGAGGGGTCGGACGACGACGTCGACCGGCACCTCCACCCCCATCTGCGGGACACCGGACCCGGACCTCCCATGATCCCCGAACCGAACCGGCCCACCGCCATGCGCACCCACCTCTGTGGCGTGCTGCGCCCGGCCGACGTCGGGACCACCGTCCGCGTCTGCGGCTGGGTGGCCCGCCGGCGCGAGCACGGCGAGCACCTCGCCTTCGTCGACCTGCGCGACCACACCGGCATCATCCAGTGCGTCATCGACCACGCCACCGACGTGCGCTCCGAGTGGGTCATCGCCGTCACCGGGACCCTCCGCCACCGGCCCGAGGGCACCGTCAACCCCGCCATCGGCACGGGCGAGGTGGAGATCGGGGACTGCACGGTCGAGGTCCTGAACGAGGCCGAGCCCCCACCGTTCTCCGTCGACGACCGCGACGAGTCCGACGAGCCGGTGCGGTTGCGCCACCGCTACGTCGACCTCCGACGACCGCGCATGCAGCGCAACCTCCGCCTGCGGGCCCGGGTCAACGCCGCCATCCGGTCGGCCATGGACCGCCAGGGCTTCGTCGAGATCGAGACGCCGCTGCTCTGGGCGCCGACGCCCGAGGGCTCCCGGGAGTTCTCCGTGCCCGCCCGGCTGCACCACGGCTCGTTCTACGCGTTGCCCCAGAGCCCGCAGCTGGCCAAGCAGCTCCTCATGGTGGGCGGCTTCGACCGCTACTTCCAGATCGCCCGCTGCCTGCGCGACGAGGACCTCCGCGCCGACCGCCAGTTCGAGTTCATGCAGCTCGATATGGAGTGCTCCTTCGCCTCCCAGGACGACGTCATGGCCTTCGTCTCCGAGGCCGTGCTCGACGCCGCCGAGGCCGCCACGGGTGAGCGGCCGCCACCGATCGAGCGCATGACGTGGGCCGAGGCCCGCGACAGGTACGGCACCGACAAGCCCGACCTGCGCTTCGGCCTGGAGCTGATCGATCTGACGGAGGTGTTCGAGCACACCGAGGTGAGGCGTTCTCGTCACCGACCGTGAAGGCCCTCGTCGTCCCCGACGGCGCGACCTACCCGCGGGCGCGGCTCGACGAGCTGACCGAGCAGGCCAAGCAGGCCGGCGCGGTCGGCCTGGCCTGGTTCCGCGTGGTCGAGAACGGGCCGTCGCTCGACGGCCCCCTGGCGCGCCACCTGTCCGAGCGGGAAGCGGTGCGCGTCCTGGAAGAGACGAAGGCGGCACCCGGGGACCTCATCCTGGCCGTGTCGGACGAGTACGCCACGGCGTGCGCGGTGCTGGGCACGCTGCGCGTGGCGATCGGGGCGCCCCCCGTGGGCCAGGGCCCGCATCGATACGTCTGGGTCGTCGACTTCCCCATGTTCGAGGGCGTGGGCGCCGACGGCCATCCGCAAGCGGCGCACCATCCCTTCACCATGCCGTATCCCGAGGACCTGCCGCTGCTGGCGACCGATCCGCTCGCCGCGCGCTCGCAGGCCTACGACCTCGTGCTCAACGGATGGGAGCTGGGATCGGGGAGCGTCCGTATCCACGACCGGGGCACGCAGGAGCAGGTGTTCGCCGCGCTGGGCATCAGCGCCGAGGAGGCCGAGTCCCGCTTCGGGTTCCTGCTCGATGCGTTCCGCTACGGCGCGCCGCCGCACGCCGGGTTCGCCTTCGGGGTCGACCGGCTGGTGGCGGTCCTGGCCGGCGAGGAGAACATCCGCGAGGTCATCGCGTACCCCAAGACGCAGTCCGGGGCGGACCTGCTGACCGGCGCGCCGACGCCCCTGCCCGCCGCCACCCTGGCCGAGCTGGGCATCAGGGTGGTGGTGCCGCCGAGCACGCCCGGACCGGGGTGAGCCTCTTCGCCGACGCCGCCGACCGGCGTCTCCGGCGCCAGGCACCGCTGGCCGCCCGCCTCCGCCCCCGCACCCTCGACGAGGTCGTGGGCCAGGAGCACCTCATCGGCCCCGATGGCCCCCTGCGCCGGCTGGCCGAGTCCGACCGGGTCGGCTCGTCGATCCTGTGGGGCCCCGCCGGCACCGGCAAGACCACCCTCGCCCGCCTCCTGGCCGACACCACCGCCAAGCACCTGACCACGCTGTCGGCCACCGCCGCCGGCGTGAAGGACGTGCGCGAGGCCCTGGCCGAGGCGCAGCACCGCCTGGGCGAGCAGGGCCAGGGCACCATGCTCTTCATCGACGAGGTGCACCGCTTCTCCAAGTCCCAGCAGGACGTGCTGCTCCCCGCCGTCGAGGACGGCCTCGTCGTGCTCATCGGCGCCACCACGGAGAACCCTTTCTTCGAGGTGAATCCGCCCCTGTTGAGCCGGACCTCACTGTGGCGGCTGCACCCCTTGTCGCCGGACAACCTGCGCACGCTGATCCGGCGGGGTCTCGACCTGGAAGGGGCGGACGCGGAGGAGGACGCGATCGACGCCGTGGTGGCGGCCTGCGAGGGCGACGCCCGCGCCGCGCTGACGACGGTCGAGGTCGCGGTGGCGCTGGCCCGGGCCGACGGCGGGACGGACGCCCGCGTCGTGCTGACCATGGACGACATGTCCAGGGCCCGGGACGGCCGCCTGTTCCACCAGGGTGCCGACGAGCACTACGACCAGATCAGCGCCTTGATCAAGAGCGTGCGGGGCTCGGACCCCGACGCCGGTCTGTACTGGATGGCCCGCATGATCGAGGCGGGGGAGGACCCCCGCTTCCTGGCCCGCCGCATGGTGATCCTGGCCAGCGAGGACATCGGGCTGGCCGATCCGCAGGCGCTGCTGGTGGCCGAGGCGGCGGCCCGGGCGGTCGAGTACGTCGGGCTGCCCGAGGCCGCCCTCAACCTGGCCGAGGCCGTGATCTACCTCGCCCGGGCACCGAAGTCCAACGCCGTGGTGGTGGCGCTCGGCCGGGCCCAGGCCGACGTCCGCTCCAGCGCGAACCAGGAGGTCCCGGGCCACCTGCGCGACGCCCACTACAAGGGCGCCGCCGGCCTGGGGCACGGGGAGGGCTACGTCTACCCCCATGACGACCCCTCCGGAGTGGTTGCCCAGCAGTATCGTCCTGAGCCGCTCGAGGGTCGGGTCTACTACGAGCCCACACCCCACGGTGCGGAAGGCGCGGGCGGAACAAGCCGGGAAAGGGAGGGCGATTCGTGAAGCTGGGTGCTGCGGCCCTGGTCGGCGCCGCGCTCGGCGCGGCGGCGCTGCTGGCGGGGGCGTTGGCCCCCGGCGCCGGCGCCGGCGCCGCGACACCCGGTCGGATCAACCTGGCCCAGGCGCCACCCGAGCTGCCCGCCGGCGCCCAGCAGCTCGGCGCGGCCCCCGCCGGCCAGGTGCTCAACCTCGATGTGGTGCTCGCGAGCCAGAACGCCGCCGGCCTGACCCAAGCCGTCGCCGCGGTGTCGACTCCGGGCTCACCCGACTACCACCACTATCTGACGTCGTCGCAATTCGCGGCCGCCTACGGGCCGAGCCCGGACGCGGTGGACGAGGCGTCCTCCGTCCTGCGCAGTGTCGGGCTGAACGTGGGGACGCCCGACCCCGGGAGCAACTTGTTGCCGGTGAGCGGCACGGCCTCGGTGGTCGCGGCCGCGCTCGGCACACCGCTCGAGACCGTCCAGGCGCCGGGTGAGTCCGCCCGGGCCGTCGTGAACACGGCGTCCCCGCAGATCCCCGCCTCCCTCGCCGGCGTGGTGACCGGCGTGGTCGGCCTCGACGGACTGTTCTCCGAGCACTCCATGCTCCGGGAGGCCCACCCGTCGACGAGCGGGTCGCCGGAATCCGGACCTTCCGCCGCCGCCGCTGCCGCGCGCCGCGGGCGCGGGCGCGGGCGCACAGAGCAACACCGAGGTCTCGCACGCCGCGTCGCCCCAGGCCTGCCCCGCGGCCCAGGGCGTGGCCTTCGCCGGGAGCTACACGTCGACGCAGATGGCCTCCGTCTTCGGACTGGACCAGCTCTTCGCGCAGGGCCGCACCGGCATCGGGCAGTCCATCGCGGTCGTCGAGTTCGAGAACTACCTGTCGAGCGACTTCGCGAGCTTCGAGTCGTGCTACGGACTGAGCAACCCCATCCGCAACGTGCTCGTCGACGGTGGGGCAGGGGGTGCGCCCCAGGGCGGGGGCGAGGCCGCCCTCGATACGGAGCTCGCCGCCGTCAACGCCCCTTCCGCCTCCCTCGTCGTCTACGAGGCGCCCAACGGCACCGACGCCCAGGCCTTCGACCTCTACAACCGGATCGCCAGCGACGACAGCTCCCAGGTCGTGACCACGAGCTGGGGGGACTGCGAGGCCGACGTCGTCCCCGGCGACCTCCAGACCGAGAACGGGATCTTCCAGCGCATGGCCCTGCAGGGGCAGACCGTGATCGCGGCGTCGGGGGACTCGGGCTCGGAGGACTGCGACAACCCCAGGACTGGTGTCACCAACACCGCGCTGGCCGTCGACGACCCCGGGGCGCAGCCCGATGTCGTGAGCGCCGGCGGCACTTCCCTGCCGAGCCTGTCGGCGTCGGCGCAATCGGTGTGGAACGACTGCCTGGTCTCGGGCGCCAACGTCTCTGGGTGCGCCTTCGGGAACAGGGGTGCGGGCGGCGGGGGCTACTCCGTCGAGTGGCCCGCCCCTCCCGGGCAGCCCTCCGCCGTGGGCGAGACGAAACCGTGCGGGCTCAGCGCCTGCCGGGCGGTCCCGGACTTCTCCTACCCGTCGGACCCCGCGGCGGGGAGCGTGGCCGCCTTCTACGCCGGTAGCTGGAGCGCGTTCGGTGGGACCAGTGTCGCCGCGCCCACCAATGCCGGCCTCTTCGCCGACACGAACCAGGGCTGCTCCCGCCCCTTGGGCCGCGTCGGTCCCGCGCTCTACGCGGCGCAACAGGCGAACGCCGCCACCTTCACCGACATCACGGCCGGCAACGACGATCTCACCGATACCAACGGCGGGCTTTTCCCCGCGGCGCCCGGCTTCGACGCCGCCAGCGGACTGGGCACGCCCGTCGACCAGAACCTCGCCATCGCCCTGCAGGGCGCGGACGGGTGCCCCTCGGTGGCGGGAGTGGGCCCCAGTTCGGGTCCGGTCAGCGGGGGTGGGGCCGTCACGATCTCCGGGGGTGGCTTCGCCAACGCCACCTCGGTCACCTTCGGGTCGGTGGGCGCCGGCCGCATCGTCTCTCAGTCCGAGACCTCCCTCACGGTCCTCCCGCCCAGCGCCCAGGCCCCCACGTGCGTCGACATCACGGTGGCGAACTCACAGGGTGTCTCGGTGCAGACCGGCGCCGACCGCTACGGCTTCGGCGGGAACCTCAACTGTGGTCAGGGCTACCGGTTCGTGGCCTCCGACGGCGGCGTCTTCGACTTCGGTGACGCCGGCTTCTGGGGGAGCACGGGCGGCATCCAACTGAACGCACCGATCGTCGGCATGGCCGACACGCCCAGCACCAACGGCTACTGGCTGGTGGCCTCCGACGGCGGCGTCTTCGACTTCGGCGACGCCGGCTTCTTCGGCTCCATGGGCGGGCAACACCTCAACAAGCCGATCGTCGGCATGGCCGCCACGCCCGACGGTCGCGGCTACTGGCTGGTGGCCTCCGACGGCGGCATCTTCAGCTTCGGCAGCGCGCGCTTCTTCGGGTCCACCGGTGGGATCGTCCTCAACAAGCCCATCGTGGCCATGGCCACCACGCCCGACGGCGGGGGCTACTGGCTGGTGGCCTCCGACGGAGGGATCTTCGCCTTTGGCGACGCGCCGTTCGCGGGGTCGACCGGTTCTCTTCACCTGAACTCGCCCGTGGTGGGCATGGCGGCCGGGCCGGGCGGCAGCGGCTACTGGCTCGTGGCTGCCGATGGAGGCATCTTCACCTTCGGGAGCGCGCGGTTCTACGGCTCGGCCGGCTCGCTCCACCTGAACAAGCCGGTGGTCGGCATGGCCGCCACGCCTGACTCCGGCGGCTACTGGCTGGTGGCGTCCGACGGGGGCATTTTCAGCTACGGCGACTCGCTGTTCTTCGGGTCGACCGGCAGCATCCACCTCAACAGGCCCATCGTGGGGATGTCGTCGGCCTGAGCCCGGGCCAGGGCCTTTTCGAACGCCGGAGCGGCCCCGGAGCCGTTTTTCGCCCCGGTAGGCTGGAGCGATGGACGCCAACGGACTGCGGGCGGCCTTCACGCGCTTCTTCGCCGATCGGGGCCACAGCGTCGTCCCCTCCGCCAGCCTCATCCCGCACGACCCCTCGGTCCTCTTCACCATCGCGGGCATGGTGCCGTTCAAGCCGTACTTCGTAGGCGAGGAACCGCCGCCGTGGCCTCGGGCCACCTCGATCCAGAAGTGCTTCCGGACCCCCGACATCGAGATCATCGGCACCGACACCTACCACTGCACCTTCTTCGAGATGCTGGGGAACTTCAGCTTCGGGGACTACTTCAAGGCAGAGGCCATCCCGATGGCCTGGGAGCTCCTCACCGAGGTCTTCGGCCTCGATGGCGACCGCCTCTGGGTCACGGTGCACGAGAGCGACGAGGAGGCCGAGCAGCTGTGGATCGACGAGGTCGGCGTGCGGCCCGAGCGCATCCAGCGCATGGGCGACGAGGACAACTTCTGGACCATGGGCGACACCGGTCCCTGCGGCCCGGACTCCGAGATCTTCATGGACCTCGGCGAGGCCTACGGGCACGAGGGCGGCCCCAAGCACGGGGGCGACGCCCGCTTCGTCGAGATCTGGAACCTGGTCTTCATGCAGTACAACCGGGAGGCCGACGGCACCCTGAGCGACCTGCCGCGCAAGAACATCGACACCGGCGCGGGGTTGGAGCGGATCCTCCCCGTGTTGCAGGGGCACGATTCGATCTTCGACACCGACCTGTTCGTGCCCATCATCGACGCGGCGGCCTCCGTCCTCGGCACCGCCTACGGGACCGACGCGGCGACCGACGTCGCGCTGCGGGTGCTCGCCGACCACGGCCGGGCCTTCTCCATGCTGGTGGCCGACGGCGTCCTGCCGGCCAACGAGGGCCGCGGCTACGTGCTGCGACGGGTCGTGCGCCGCGCCGTCCTGGCCGCCCGCCGGGCCGGGGTGGACAAGCCCATCGGCGCGACGTTGGTGCAGGCGGCGACCGAGGTCCTCGGCGAGGCCTATCCGGCGTTGCGGACGCAGCAGGATCTCATCGTCAACGTGGTGGCGCGTGAGGAGGCCGGGTTCGACCGCACGCTGCGGGCGGGGTTGAGCCGGCTGGAAGAGGCGTTCGCCACCGGGACGAAGATGCTCGAGGGCGACGTGGCCTTCACCCTGCACGACACCCACGGCTTCCCGGTCGAGCTCACCGAGGAGCTGGCGCGCGATGCGGGGGTGGAGGTCGACCGGGCCGGCTTCGACGCGGCCATGGCCGAGCAGCGGGAGCGGGCACGGGCGGCGGCCAGGTCCTCGCGTGCCGGTGACGAGGCCGCCTACCGGGCCCTGCTCGACGCCGAGGGGCCGACGTCGTTCGTCGGCCGCGGTCAGGAGAACTACGAGGTGCCCGCCCAGGTGGTCGCCGTGCTCGAGAACGACAGCGCCGAGGGGGACGGGGACGCGGTTGTCGAGATCTTCTTGGACCGCACGCCGTTCTACGCCGAGAGCGGTGGGCAGGTCGGCGACACCGGGACGATCGTCACCGAGACGGGCATCGCCGAGGTCAGCGACACGGTGCTGGCCGTCCCGGGACTGGTGGCGCACCGGGCCCGGCTGAGTGGCGAGATGCGGGCGGGACAGGATGCGCTGGCCACCATCGACGGGGAGCGCAGGGAGGCCATCCGGCGCAACCACACCGCGACGCACCTGCTGCACGCCGCGCTGCGGGCCGTGCTGGGCGACCACGTGCGCCAGCAGGGCTCGCTCGTGGCTCCGGAGTACCTCCGCTTCGACTTCTCCCACCATGAGCAGCCGACCGCGGCGGAGCTCGACGAGGTCTTCGCGCGGGCGAACAACGCCGTGCTGACCGACGTGGGGGTCGAGACCACCGAGACGTCGCGCGAGGAGGCCGAGGACATGGGCGCCATCGCGTTCTTCGGCGACAAGTACGGCTCGTCGGTGCGCGTCGTGCGGGCGGGGTCCACGTCGCTGGAGTTCTGCGGTGGCACCCACGTGGACTCGCTGGGGCAGATCGGCCCCATCACGCTCGTCTCGGAAGGGTCCATCGGGTCGAACACGCGGCGGATCTTCGCGCTGACCGGCCATGCGTCCCTGGAACGGGCACTCGAGCGGGAGCGCCTGGTGCAGTCGGCGGCCGACCTGCTGCGCACGGAGCCCGACGAGTTGGTGGCGGCGATCGGCCGCCTGGCGGAACGCCAGCGCGACGCCGAGAGGGAGCTGGCGCGATTGCGTCAGCAGTCGAACGAGGCGGAGGCCAAGGGGTTGGCCGAGGCGGCCGTGGCCGACAGCGGCGTCGTCGTGGCGCGCCGTGACAACGTCGAGCCCGATGCCCTGCGGACCCTGGCCCAGACCGTCCTGCGCCACGACGGGGTGCGCGCCGTGGTCCTCGGTGGCTCGCCCGACGGGACCAAGGCGACGATCGTGGCCGCCACCGGTGGGACGCCCGACGCCACCCAGCTGGTGCGCACGCTGGGCGCCATGGTCGGCGGCGGGGGCGGCGGCTCGGCCGAGGTGGCGCTGGCGGGAGGGAGGGATCCGTCGCAGATCGAGGCGGCGCTGGCCGAGGCGCAGCGGCTTCTGTCCGCGTGAGCGACGACGGGGCCGGGCGCGGCCCGGGCCGGGTGGCCGCGCTGGATCTCGGGGCACGGCGGATCGGCGTGGCCTACAGCGACAGCCGGCGCAGCCTGGCGAGCCCGTGGGGGACGATCGAGCGCAGCGGTGACCCTGTACGCGACCGGAATGCCGTGGTGGACGCGGTGCGCGAGGTCGAGGCGGCGACGGTGGTGGTCGGGCTGCCGCTGAGCCTCTCGGGTCAGGTCGGGCCGGCCGCCCGTTCGGCCCTCCATGAGGCGGCTGCCCTGCGGGAACTGCTCGAGCCCCTCGGGGTGTCGGTCGAGACGGCGGACGAGCGCTTCACCACGGTCGAGGCCGAGCGTTCGCTGCGGGCGGCGGGGCGTACCGGCAAGGCGGCGCGCAAGGTGGTCGACAGCGCGGCGGCCATGGTGCTGCTCCAGGCGTGGCTGGACAACGCATGAGCGGGCCCACGGGACCGTTCGACGGTGGCGAGGGCGATGAGGGCGATGAGGACCTGCCGTGGCCGTCGCCGGAGCCGGAGCCGGAGCCGCGGTCGGCACCCGCGGCCGACGACGATGAGGCCGGCGCGGAGAGCCGGAGCCGGACAGGGCGCCGCGCGGCCCGTTCGGCCCGGGTGCGCCGCCGCCGCCGGGTCCTGGCGGCTGTGGGCGGTGGCCTGCTCGTCCTCGTCCTTGCCTTCGTGCTCTGGTACGAGCTGGAGTCTCATGCGCTGGGCCCGGCCGGACCGCAAGTCGTGGTCACCGTCCACCAGGGCGAGTCGACCAGCGCGATCGTCGACGCGCTGAGCCAGCACCACGTGATCGGGAGCTCGCTCGCGTTCCAGGTCTCGGAGGTCCTCCATGGCATGCCGACCGTTCTCCCGGGTAGCTATGCCCTGCACCAGAACCTGGCGTTCTCCGATGTGCGGGTGATCCTGGCCGCGGGCCCGAACATCTATCCGGTCGATGTCCGTCCCGGCTTCACGCTCTCCGAGGTGGCCCAAGAGGTCGACAGCCTGCCCGGCCATGCCGGGGGTGGCTTCGAGAAGACGGCGGCCAGCGGCGCCGTGCACTCGGTCTTCTCACCACCGGGTTCCGACAACCTCGAGGGGTTGCTCGGCACCGGGAACTACCTCGTCCTCCCCGGTGAGAGCGACACCACGATCCTGACGGACATGGTGCAGCGCTTCGACCACGATGCGCAGGGTGCCGGTCTCAGCACGGCCTCGGCGGCGGCGTTGGGGATGACGCCCTACCAGGTCGTCACGGTGGCCTCGATCGTGGAGAAAGAGGGCTACATCGCGGTCAACATGCCCGACACGTCACGGGTCATCTACAACCGGCTGGCCCAGGGCATCCCGCTCCAGATGGACTCCACGGTGCTCTACGCGCTGGGTCAGGACGGAGGGCCGGTGACGTCGAAGGACCTCAAGATCCAGTCCCCGTACAACTCCTATCTCAACGACGGCCTGACGCCGACGCCCATCTGCATGTCCTCCATGGAAGCGCTCGAGGCCGCGGTGCATCCGCCCCCCGGGAGCTGGCTGTACTTCGTGTTGGTCAAGAAGGACGGGACGATGGCCTTCTCGGACACCTTCGCCCAGCAGCTGGCCAACGAGCGGCTGGCCAAGTCGCGTGGCCTCCCCTGAGCCGGCTGCGGGCCCGGGCGTGACCATGGACGGGGCGCGGGCGGAGGCCGGGCCCGACACGCGACTGGTCGGGGTGATCGGCAGCCCGGTCGCCCATTCGCTGTCGCCTCTGCTGCACGACGCCGCCTTCGCCGCGCTCGGACTGGGCGACACCTGGCGGTCGTTGGCCTTCGAGGTGGCGCCGGGCCAGGCGGCCGGCGCACTTGCGGCCATGCGCCGAGCCGACATCAGCGGCCTGTCCGTGACGATGCCGCACAAGGCCGACGTGGCGGCCCTGGTCGACGACTGCACCGAGGTGGCGCGCCGGCTCGGTGCCGTGAATTGCATCGTCAACACGGACGGGGTGCTCCTCGGCACCAACACCGACGGTGCGGGGTTCGTGGCCTCCCTGGCCCGTGGCGCGGCCTTCACACCCGCCGGGAAGCGGTGCCTGGTGATCGGCGCCGGCGGGGCCGCCCGGGCCGTTGTGCTGGCCCTGGCCGACGCCGGGGCGAGCGAGGTGGCCGTCCTCAACCGGACGCCCGATCGCGCCACGGCGGCGGCGGCGTTGGCCGGTGCGGTCGGGTCGGTGGTGACCGAGGGCGCCCACCACCTGGCGGAGGCGGTCGGATCGGCCGACCTGGTCGTCAACGCCACGCCGGTCGGCATGACGGGCGGCGCCGCGGGGCCGTGGCTCGTGGCACCCCAACTGCTCCATGCCGGCCAGGTGGCCGCCGACCTGGTCTACGTCCCGCGGCCGACGCCCTGGCTGGTCCAGGCGGCTGCCGCCGGCGCCCGCAGCGTCGATGGCCTGGGGATGCTCGTGCACCAGGCCGCCGCGCAACTGGCCCTGTGGACCGGCGCGGTGCCACCGGTCGAGGCCATGTGGCAGGCGGCCGAGGCGGTCGATCGCCCCGGGAGCTGAGTCCCCGGAGTCTGCGACCCTCGGTTCACGAAGTCGGGGCGGTCCCGGGGGCTCGACGGCGGCCGGCCACAACGCGGCCTGCGCCAGCGCCTCCAGCGTCGCCTCCCGCAGGGCTCGGGTCAGCGCATCGCGTTGGGACGGGACGGTGAGCAACGTCACCCGCAGGGTGATCGTCGTGGCATCGGCCGACTGCAATCCGACCACGGTCGGTGGTTCGGTGCAGTGCGCGGCGAAGGCGGGTTCCGTCGCCACCGCGTGTGCGGCGATGGCGATGACATGGCGCACGGCCTCGAGGTGGCCGGCGCTCTCCCCGGGCAGCGTGAGGTCGACGATGGCGCGGGCCCAGCCGCGTGAGAGGTTGCCGATGAGGCGGATGTCCCCGTTGGGGATGATGAACATGGTGCCGTCCACGCCGCGGAAGCGGGTCAGGCGCATGGTGACCTCCTCGATGACCCCGGTCACGTCGCCGATCGTGACGGAGTCACCGACGTTGTACTGGTCCTCCATGGTCATGAGGATCCCCGAGAAGTAGTCGCGCACGATCTGCTGGGCACCGAATCCCAGCGTGGCGCCGATGATGGTCGCGCTGGCGAGGAGGGGCGTCAGGTTGACGCCGAGCAGGCCGAGCACGATGGCGCCGGCCACGACGAAGACGAAGAATCGCCAGACGTTGGCGACCACTCCCGACATGGTGGCCACGCGTGCCCCGGCTCGGGTGGAGCCGGAACGGTTCGCCGCCTGGTTGGCCACGCGTTCGAGGACGCGGCGGATCACCCGGCTTCCCAAACGGGCCACGATGAGTGCCACCACGACGACGATCAGGATGGAGAGCGGGCGCACGATCAGGTCGGTCACCGTCGACGCGGTGTCGGGGCTGACGCCGAACTTGATCAAGAGGTGGTAGAGCCAGCCCCCTCCCTGGTCGACCTGGCTGCTGTCGCCCAGGGTGCCCACCAGGGCAGGAAGCGGCGCCAAGGAGGGAGAGGTCACGGCCGGTATTCTCTCCCTGAATCCGACGTTATGACCACTCTCGCCCGAACACACGTTGCCGCCCGCCGCAACGTGCCCCCGTTCGACCTCATCTTGCTCATCGCCACCATGCTGGTGTCGATCCTCGGTGTGGTCATGGTCTACACGGCCACCCGCGGCTCGTTGCTGGCCCAGGGTGACGATCCCAAGACCTTCCTGAAGAAGCAGGGCCTCTTCGTCATCCTCGGCGTCATCACCATGGTCGTGGTGGCCCTGATCGACTACCGGCGGCTCGAAACGGTGGCGACGATCCTGTACTGGCTGATCGTGCTCTCGCTGCTCGGCGTGTTCGTGGTCGGGAGCAGCGCCCAGGGTGCGGCGCGTTGGTTCAGCCTGGGCCCCCTGCAGCTCCAACCCTCGGAGTTCGCGGTGCTCGCCCTGATTCTGGCGGTGGCGTCGTACTGCGCGCGCCGTGAAGAGGAAGGCCTGGCGTGGCGCGACGTCTTCCGGTTGCTGATCATGGCCGGCATCCCGATCGTGCTGGTGCTCCTGCAACCGGACCTCGGGACGGCGATGATCATGGTGATCGTGCTGCTGGTCATGCTGGCCGTGGCCGGCATCCCGATCAGGATCTTGGTGATGCTGCTGGTGGGCACCGTGCTGGTGGCCCTGGTCGCGGTCGAGGGCGGCCTGCTGCACCACTATCAGATCGCCCGCCTGACCACGTTCTTGAACCCCAGCTCGCACAGCACCAATCCGTACGTGCAGTCGGCGATCTACAACACGCAACAGGCCAAGAACGCCATCGGGTCGGGCGGTCTCCTCGGGTCGGGCATCGGGCACGGGGTGGCGACGAATCTCGGCTACGTGCCCGAGCAACAGACCGACTTCATCTTCACCGCCGTGGCCGAGCAGCTGGGCTTTGTCGGATCCGTCGGGCTGCTGGCGCTGCTCGGTGTGATCGCCTGGAGGGTGCTGCACGCCGCGGTGGTGTCCCGGGACATCTTCGGGCGCCTGATCTGCAGCGGCCTCTTCGCGTTCGTCGCCTTCAGCGTCTTTCAGAATGCGGGTATGACGATGGGCATCATGCCCATCACCGGGATTCCGCTCCCGTTCGTCAGTTACGGGGGAACGGCCGTCCTCGTTTTCTTCAGCGCGGTCGGTCTGGCCCTCAGCGTCGGCGCCCGGCGGAAGTTCCGATGACCGACGTGCGGCCGGAGGTGGAGGAGGCCTCCGTGCCCGAGGCGGCGGCACCGGCCCCGGCCCCGGCCCCGGCCTTCCGGGTGATGGACGTCGACGACGTCTCCCTCGATCTGCCCTCGCAGTACCCGTCCGTCACCCTGGTCGAGTCGGAGCCCCCGATGCGCGCACTCGTCTTCCCGGTCGGGCTGCCCGAGGGCACCGCCATGGCCCAGGCCCTGCGCCGCATGGACTCACGGCGGCCCATGACCCACGAGCTCTTCATGCAGGTGCTGCAGCTGGTGCGCATCGACGTCATCGCCGTGCGGCTGGTCGGACGCGACGAGGGGAATCTCCTGGCCGAGCTGGACCTCATGACGACGGACGGCCGCGCCCGGGTCGACTGCCGGCCCTCCGACGGCCTCGTGCTCGCGCTGCGCATGCCGGTGCCCGCGCCGATCCTCGTCGACGAACGACTTCTCGAGGAGGCCGGCGACGTCGTGCCGATCAGGGACGGCACCCCTTAACAAGACAGGCTCCCGCCACGATCGGATCCGATCTGGTCAGAGTTCGGCCCGAACCTTGACGGGACGGTGGGAGCGGAGTCCAGACGGCTCGACCCTCAGATGCCGCTGGTTACCCTGTCGGAGGTGACGAACCCGGACTCGGCGCGTACTGCGTCGGAATATGACGCGATGGCCGTCGAGTACGACTGTCACAATGCCGGCAGCGGCGCCAACAGGTACTACGAACGCCCGGCGACGATCGCGTTGCTGGGCGACATCTCCGGAAAGCGGGTTTTGGAGGTCGGCTGCGGCACAGGGCCGCTGACTGAGTGGCTCGTTGACCGCGGCGCGGCAGTGGTGGCCTGCGATGTGAGCGCCGCCATGCTCGAGATCGCCCGCTCACGGGTCGGCGATCGCGCGGAACTGCATCACCACGATCTGGCTGAGCCGCTGACGTTTCTTGAAGACGCGAGCGTGGACCTGGTGGTGGCGTCCCTCGTGTTCCACTACCTGCGCGACTGGCTCGCGCCGCTGCGAGAGCTTCACAGGGTGCTCCGACCCACCGGCTCGGTGGTGATGTCGATACATCATCCGGCGTGGGACTGGAGGAACCATTGCCCTGAGGACTACTTCGCCTTCCTTCAGGTTTCGGAGGTGTGGGTCGAGCCGCACACGGTCACCTTCTGGCGCCGCCCCTTGGCGCGGCCACCGACGCCTTCAGCAAGGCGGGATTCCTCATCGACCGCCTGGTCGAGGCCAGGCCGAGTACGGAGCTCGAGATGCGAGATCCGAGAGCGTTCCAGGAACTGATGAGTGGCCCCTTCTTCATGCACTTACGCCTGCGACCCGCCCAACCAGATGGCAGCGTGGCTGCGCGTGGGAACACTTCCTCATAATGCTGAGATGCGTGCGGTCTGAAGGACCTGAGAGGATCAATGCGAGATCCCGACCCTGGTGAGGTGCCATGACTGCTGGTGAAAGACCGACCGTGATCAAGATCAACGCCATCACCGTGCCCGAGGGCTCCGGCGACGAGCTGGCCCGCCGCTTCGCGGCGCGGGCTGGTGCCGTCGACAACCAGGAGGGCTTCGAGGGCTTCGAGCTCCTCCGTCCCACCGACGAGCGGCGGCAATGGCTCGTCGTCACCCGCTGGCGCGACGAGGAGTCCTTCCAGAGCTGGGTGTCCTCACCGGCCTTCGCCCACGGCCACGCCGGCGCCGACCGGCCCTCCCCGCACGGCGGCCCCGTCTCCGTTTCCTCCGAGCTGTGGTCCTACGAGGTGGCGGGCGGTTCGAGCGGAGCCGATCCCTCGTAGGCCGGCGGAACCTCTTCGCCAGCCCGATCAGCGGCGCCTCCATGAACCCGGGCCCCGACATCGTGTCCCTCGACTTCACGGGCTGGTGGATCTACATCGTGGGGCCGATCGCCGGCGCCGCCATCGCCGTCATGATGATCGGGCTCGTCCGCGGCATCCCTGACAAGGCAGAGCGGGAGGCCGCCGAGGGCGGCGCGCTCCCGTTGAAGAACTGAGGTCCCGGAGGAACCGGGTCAGCCCGCCGGGACCATCGGCCGCTCACCCGGCGCGGCGGCCGCGCCAGCGGCCAGCATGGCGGCCTGGGCCATCGCACCCTCGTCGGAGATGCGAAGCATCAGTGCGATGAGGACGTAGTTCGCCAGGAGCGACGACCCGCCGTAGGCGACGAACGGGAGCGTGACGCCGGTGAAGGGCAGCAGCCGCACGACCCCCGCCATGATGAAGAAGGCCTGGAAGCCCAGGATGAGCGTCAGCCCCGTCGCCATGAGGCGCGAGAAGTCCGTGCGCGCCGTCTGGGCCACCCGGAAGCCGGAGCCCACCAACAGGATGAAGGCCATGACGACGGCGGCGCAGCCGACGAGGCCCATCTCGGTGCCGATGGCGGCGAAGATCATGTCGCTCGTCAACTCGGGGATGAACCCCGCGTAGTGGTCGAAGCCGAGGCCGGTCCCGCCGACTCCTCCGGTGCCCAGGCTGTACTGCGCCGCGCTATCTGTGTGAGACCCGGTTTGGCCGTGCTCGGCCAGGGGTTCTGCCACTGGGCCACCCGCAGGTGCACCTGGCCGAAGTAGCGCGCCGCGATGTAGGCGCCCACGCCGAAGAGGATGAGCCCGAGTACCAGGTAGCCGAAGCGGCCGGTGGCCACCCAGAGCAGGCCGATGAAGAGGACGAAGAGCAGAGCGGCGAAGCCGATGTCGTCCTCCAGCCCGATGATGGCCATGGCGGCGCCCCAGGCCACCAGGATCGGGATGAGGGGTCGCGGATCGAGGAAGAGGCGGTTCCCGAGCTGGGCCGTCGGGATGGTGAGCAT
Organism: uncultured Acidimicrobiaceae bacterium; assembly: GCA_963840245.1. Classification (GTDB taxonomy): domain Bacteria; phylum Actinomycetota; class Acidimicrobiia; order Acidimicrobiales; family RAAP-2; genus Bog-473. The sequence continues at coordinate 14,360 of CAWIYI010000015.1, read as the reverse complement.
CTCCTTGTTCTCCGCGAAGTACGAGGCGAAGTAGATGCACAGGAGGATCTTGGAGAACTCGATCGGCTGGAACGAGAGGTTGCCGTAGTGCACCCACAGGCGCGCGCCCCCGATGGGCGAGAAGAAGAGGGGGGCGACGAGGAAGAGACCGGCCACGAGCAACAGCAGATAGCGGTAGCGCTCCAGGTCGCGCGAGTACCGGACCACGAGCAGAGTGAGGACGTAGAGCAGGATGCCCAGCCCGGCCCAGGCCGCCTGACCCTGCGCCTGGCCCGGGTCCCAGCGGGCGATGACGACATAGCCGATCCCGTTCAGCAGGACGGCCAAGGGGAGGATCACGGCATTGGCGTTCGGAGCCAGCCAGCGGTTGGCCATGTGGGCCAGGAGCGCCAGTCCGAGCACGACGCCGAGGAACACGCCGATGTTGTCCGGGATCTTGGACTTCTGCCCGAGGACGGCGATCACGTACAGCGCGACGATCAGCAGCGAGCCGAAGACGAGCAACCCCAACTCGGTCCGGCGCTTGGGCTTGGGGCCGAAGACGTAGCGCGGGAACGGCGTGCGGCGGACGGTGGACGGCACCGGGCGAATCGTAGTGGTGGGGGATAGGATCGAGGGTGACATCCCGCTTCGCACGCACGGCGTCGGACCTCCACCCATGACCCAGACCCAACCCCAGCGCCAACCCCCGGCGCAGCCCGAATCCCAGGTCACGGAGGATGCAGGCCGCCGGACCACCGGCGCCGCCGGCACCGGAGAGGATCGGGGCGGAGGTCGAACGCACCACCCCGCCGACCTACCAGCAGATCGAGGCGTTCGGGTACCAGCGTTTCACCAACCGGGAGCAGTCCCGTCTCGATTTCGGCGCCCGCCTCCTCGACCTGGCCGAGGACGACGGCGTCCCGTTGCTGGAGCGCGCGAAGTTCCTCGCCATCTTCTCCGAGCTCCTCGACGAGTTCTACCAAATACGCGTCGCCGCCCTCGAGGATCAGGTGGCGGCCGGCGTGCGCACCCGCTCCGTCGACGGGCTGCGGCCCGGCGAGCAGCTGACCATGATCCGGGCCCGGGTCGAGGAACTGGTGCGGCGCCAGGACCACATCTTCTTGGACCTGATCGTGCCGGGCCTGGCCAGCGCCGGCGTCCGCTTCGCCAGCTGGTCCTCCCTCGACGACGAGGATCGTCGGCACCTGGTCGAGGTCTTCCAACGCCAGATCTACCCGGTGCTCACGCCGCTGGCGGTCGACCCCGGCCACCCGTTCCCGTACATCTCGAACCTCTCGCTGAACCTGGTGGTCGAGGTGGAGGACCCCGTCTCGGGGGAGGGGCGCATCGCCCGGGTCAAGGTGCCGCCGGCGTTGCCGCGCTTCGTGGTCATGCCCGACGGCGAGCGCTTCGTGCCGCTCGAGCAGGTGATCTCCGCCCACCTCGACTCGCTGTTCCCCGGCATGACGATCGGCCACCACCACGCCTTCCGGGTCACCCGCAACGCCGACCTCGCCCTCGAGGAGGACGAGGCGGACGACCTGCTCGTCGCCATCGAGATGGAGCTGCGCCGCCGCCGCTTCGGCAAGGCCCTCCGGCTCGAGGTCGAGGCCGACACGGGCCAGGACCTGGTCGACCTGCTGGCGTCCGAGCTCGAGGTCGGAGCCGACGGCGTCTTCCGGGTCTCGGCCCCGATCGACCTGAGCGGGCTGTGGGGTGTCTACGCCCTGGACCGCCCCGACCTCCACGGCGAGATGTGGACCCCGATGACCCCGCCCGGGCTGGCCACCGTGGCGGGCGACCCCGCCGAATTGTTCGCCATGCTGCGCGAGCGCGACGTGCTGGTCCACCACCCCTACGACTCGTTCGCCACCTCCGTGGAGGCCTTCGTCGCGCAGGCGGCCGAGGACCCCGCGGTGCTCGGGATCAAGCAGACGCTCTATCGCACCGGGGGCGACAGCCCGATCGTGGCCGCGTTGATCCGGGCCGCCGAGAACGGCAAGCAGGTGGCCGCCATCGTCGAGCTCAAGGCCCGCTTCGACGAGGAGGCCAACATCGGATGGGCCCGCGCGCTCGAAGAGGTGGGCGTGCACGTGGTCTACGGCATCGTCGGCCTCAAGACGCACTCCAAGACGGCGCTGGTGCTGCGCCGCGAAGAGGACGAGGTCCGCCACTACTGCCACGTCGGCACGGGCAACTACAACTCCAAGACGGCGCGCATCTACGAGGACATCGGGCTGCTGACGTCGGACCCCGAGATCGGCGCCGACGTGGGCGAGCTCTTCAACTACCTCACCGGCTTCTCCCGGCACGCCGACTACCGCCAGATCCTCGTGTCACCGGTGACGGTGCGCAAGCGCATCATGGCCATGATCGAGGAGCAGGCGGCGGCGGGACCGGCCGGGCGCATCGTGTTCAAGCTCAACGGCCTGACCGACGCCGCAATGATCGACGCGCTCTACCGCGCCTCGGGCGCCGGGGTCGAGATCGACCTCGCCGTGCGCGGCCTGTGCCGGTTGCGGCCCGGCATCCCCGAGCTGTCCGAGCGCATCCGCGTCCGTTCGATCGTGGGCAGCTTCCTCGAGCATTCGCGGATCTACCGCTTCGGCGGCACCCCCGCCGACCCGGCGGCCGGACCCGGCCTGCCCCTCAAGATCTTCATCGGTTCGGCGGACCTGATGGGGCGCAACCTCGATCGCCGCATCGAGGTCGTGGTGCCGGTGCACGACCCCGAATTGCAGTCCCGGCTCTTCGAGGTGCTCGACCTGGTGTTCGCCGACGAGACGAACGCGTGGGAGCTCGGCTCGGATCGCCGCTGGCGCCGGGTGCCCAACCGCCACGGGGTGAGCTCCCAGGAACGGCTGAAGGAGCTGGCGCGGGAACGGGCCCGCCGGCGCCTCGACACGGACCTGCGTGTCGGAGAGGGTGACGAGGCGAAGCCTTCTGCGTAGGGAGGGCCGCGATCGGGGCGCCGGGCAGCACCAGCGCCGCCGGTCGCTCACCGCGCCATGACCGGAGACTCGTTGGCGTTGCGTCTGGAGCGCCCTCGCCTCGTGCCGCGGGTGGGGCTGGCCCGTCCTGTCCGCCGCGGTGGCGTTCGCGGGGGCGACCGTGCTGGCCCTGTCCCATCAGCAACTCGACCTGAGCACGTACCTGTTGGGCGGCGCGCACGCGACGTCGAACAACCTCTTCACGGTCACCTACCCGACCGACCATCTCGGGTTCACCTACCCGCCGTTCTCGGCGCTGCTCTTCGCGCCGTTCGCCCACTTCCCACTGCGGGCCTGCGAGGTGGCCTTCTCGTGGCTGAACCTCGCCGCGCTGTTCGCCCTGATCGTCGTCAGCCTGCGCGCCGTGTGCGCCACGCTCGAGAAGCGGACCACCCTGTGGTGGGGACTCGCCCTCGTGCTGCCGGTGGTGCTGTTCGACCCGGTGCGCCAGACCTTCCTGCTCGGCCAGGTCAACATCATCCTGGCCCTCATGATCGTGGCCGACCTGACGATGGACCTGCCCCTGCCGCGGGGCGTCCTGGTCGGGCTGGCGGCGGCCATCAAGGTGACGCCGATCATCTTGATCCCGTACCTGTTCCTGACCCGCCAGGGCCGGGCCGGGCTCCGGGCCGGCGGGGCCTTCGTGGCCGCCGCTGTCTTCGCCGCCGCGGTCAACACCTCCACCTCGTGGTCGTACTGGACCCACTACATCCGCGACCCGCAGCGGGCGGGGATGCTCTCGTGGATCGGCAACCAGGGCGTCCTCGGGGCGGCCGAGCGCCTGCTGGGGCGGACGGTGGCCACGCCGACCACCTTCGTGATCGTGGTGTCGGTCGGCGTGCTGGGCCTCCTGATCGCCGCCGGCGCCTACCGCCGGTCCTCGCCCGTCCTCGGCCTGCTGGTGGTCGAGGCCACGGAGTCGCTGGCCAGCCCGGTCTCGTGGTCGCACCACTTCATCTGGATGGTGCTGCTGGTGGCCTGGCTGGCGCTGGCCGAGGACCGACCCCGCTACGGCGAGTGGTATGCGCTGGCGGTCTCGGTGCTCCTGTGGGCGGCCCCCTACTGGTGGGTCCCGCACGGGCCGGAGGTCCGCTTCGCCGGCCGGGGCTGGCTCACCCCCGTGGGCGACGCCTACGTGCTCGTCTTCATCGTGCTGCTCGTGGGGGCCGCGCTCCGGGTGGGCCGGTCCACCCTGGTGCGGCCGCTCCGTCTCGGTCGCCGTGCCATGGCGCCGACCGGCGCGGGGTCATAGGGCCCCGGTCAGCCGGTCCGTGAGTGAGCAGACAGTCCCGGCCGGGCCGGATCGGGCTCGCAGACGAGGATGAGCGTGTGGGCGCCCGGGTCGAGCCGGCGTTCGGCCGAGGACTCCGCGTGCGTGACCCGCCACCCGGTCACCACCATGAGCTTCTCGGGGTCGCCGGGACGGAACTCGTTGCGCCGGGGCTCCTCGGCGGCGCGGCGCAGGAGCCCGGTGGCGGAGCGGAGCGCCCGCGCCGGCCCGCCGGGCTCGGGCAACACCGTGAAGGTCGCCGTCAGGACGCTGCCTGCGGCCGCCCGGGCGCGCAGGGTCGCGCACAGGGACGCCGCCGCCTCGAGGGTCAGGGAGTCGAGCAGCCCCTCGCAGACGAACAGCGAGGGCGCAGCGGCGTCGTGTCCCGCGGCGTCGAGTGCGGCGTCCAGGTCGTCCTTCGCGAGGTCGAGGCCGACGGCGACGGTCCCGGTGGCGGCGAGGCCCAACGCGTCGACCCGGCGGCGCTTGTCGGCCAGCACGGCGGGCCGGTCGACCTCGAACCAGCGCACGGCGCCACCGCCGAAGCGGAACGGCCGGCCGTCGTAGCCGGCACCGAGCAGGATGATCTGCCCGGTGCCGCGGCCGAGGGCGCGGGCCACCTCGGCATCGATCGCCCGGGTGCGCAGGGCGAGCACCGGCGAGCCACCAGGAGGGGTGATCCTGCCGGCGACGTCGCGGGCGAGCCGGCGCTCGGCGTCCACGTCACCGCCCGGCGTGGACGGTCGCGTGCGCTCCAGGCGCAACCGCTGTGCCGCGGTCCAGCGCGCGGTGAGCGAAGGGCTGCGGAGCGCCGTCAGGGGGTGATCGCCTTGGCCGTCGCCGTCCTGGGGTGTCCGAAGCGCAACGACAGATAGGACGCACCGCCGAAGGGGATGGGCAGCCAGAAGTTCACCAGGCGCCAGCTGAGCACGCCGGCCGCCGCGATCCCTCCGGGGACACCGAAGCCCTTCAGCACCGCGATGATGGTGAGCTCGACCACGCCCAGGCCGCTCGGCGTGATCGGGATGACGGCCAGGATGTTGGCCAGCCCGTAGGCCACCAGGACGTCGATCGGCGAGATGCGCGCGCCGAAGGCGAAGAGGAAGACGTACAGCGAGGCACAGTCGAGCAGCCAGTTGGCCGCCGCCCAGACGCCTGCCTTGACCAACAGATGATCGGAGCTCGAGAAGAGGATCTTCATGCGGTCCGCCACCTTCTGGACCAGCGAGGTCACGGTCTCGGCCCGTACGAAGGGCAGCCGGTCGGCCACCCTCTTCACGAAGACGCCGGCCTGCTTCTCACCACGGGTGAGGAAGAAGACCACGGCGGCGAAGATGGCCAGCAGCAGCACGCCGAGAATGGCCGCGAAACCGTAGAGCGGGTTGTAGCCCTGCAGCGGGATGGAGATCAGCAGCGCCAACCAGAAGATCACGTTGAGGACCACGGCCGACCCGATGCCCTGGGTGGCCAGGCCGAAGGCGGCGGTGCTGCCCGACACGTCGGCATCGGTCAGCAGCTTGTAGCTGGCGGCGGTGCCCGGCACCTGGCCGCCGGGCAGCGTATGGCTGATGGCCAACGCCCACATGTTGATGCGGAAGATGCGCCAACGGTCGGGCGCGCCGGGGGAGAGGACGGTATGCGTCAGCTGGGTGTAGGCCACCAGCGCCGCCAACTCGAGCAGACCGCCGAGGATCAACCAGAGGGCGTTGAGGTGGGTCAGCTGATGCACCTCCCGGCGGGCGCTGGCGAGCTCGGGCAGCAGGATGTACTCGCCGATGAAGAAGAGCAGCACCACCGTCAACGTGATCTTCACGTTGCGCGGCAGGAACCGCCGGCGGACCCGCGGTTGCGGGCCGGGCTCCTCCTGGGGCGGCGCTGCGGAGGCCGGCAGCTCCTGCTCCTGCTCCTGCTCCCGCTCCGGCTCGTGCTCCTCCTCGTCCATGGGACACTCATGCTTGCACGTGGGCCACCTGGGGAACCGCCTTTTGGGAGTCCGCAGCTGCCAAGCTGGTCGCCATGCCCCCGGAGGCCCACGAGACCTGGCGGTCAAGATTCTCCGGGAGTGCGGATCGCCGCGGGATCCCGCTGGGGACCATCGTGGTGTCGGTCGCGACCGTCATCGTGCTGCTCGACCTGAACGCGGCACTCATCCTCGGGCTGTGGGTCCTGCGCACCATCGTCGTCTACGTCGTCATCGCCTTCTTCTTCACGCTCTTGTTGACGCCCGCCACGCGCTTCCTGCGCCGGAGGGGGATGAGCCACGGGGGCGCCACCCTGTTGGTCTTCCTGCTCGGCGCCCTCGCGCTGATCGGGCTCGTCTACCTCTTCACCGAGCCTCTCGTCACGTCGGCGCGGCACTTCGGCGAGCAGGTGCCGACCCTGGTGCGAGAGGCCAAGAAGGGCCACGGGCCACTGGGCCGGCTCCTCTACCGGTTGCACCTGCAGAAGTACATCTCCGAGGGCTCGACCAAGCTCACCGAGCAGGTCACCAAGATCCTCACGCCGGCGACCGCGTTCTCCGTGGGTGCGGCGGCGGTGTCGACGACTCGTCACCATCGTGACGATCGGCATCCTCACCTTCTTCACCATGCTGGAGGCACCCCGCATGTGGCGCGGGTTCCTCAGCCTCTTCCAGCCCACGACGGGAGACCGCCTGCACCGGGTCGTCGACGAGTCGATCCGCTCGGTGACGGGCTACATGTTGGGGAACGCCTCCACCTCGGTGATCGCCGGGATCATCACCGGGATCACGCTGGCGATCCTCGGCGTGCCTTTCGCGCTGTTGCTCGGTGTCTTCGTGGCCCTGGTGGACCTCCTGCCCCTCGTCGGCGGGCTGCTGGCCGGCGTCCCCGTGGTGGTCATCGCCGCCATCCACTCGGTCCCCGCCGGGATCACCATGCTGATCGTCTTCCTCGTCTACCAGCAGATCGAGAATCACGTCCTCAACCCGGTCATCATGAGCAGGACGGTGCAGCTCAACCCCTTCTGGGTCCTGATCGCCGTGCTGGTCGGGGCCACGCTCGGCGGCCGGGTGGCCGGCGGCCTCGGCACGTTCGTCGGCGCCCTCGTGGGGATCCCCGTCGGGGGAGCGATCCAGGTGATCGTGCGGGAGCTGCGCCGGGGGCCCGACGCGGTCGGAGGCCCCCCGGAGCCCGTCGACATCTGACCGCGCTCCCGAAACCTCGGTCGGCCGGCGTTGCACCAGGCCAGGGGCAGAACCGGGTCCGGCCGCCGATCCGACCGGCGAAGGGGGAAGCGCGGCAACCTCACGTAGAATGTCCCCATGCGACCGCTGGTGGTCATCCCGACCTACAACGAGGCGGAGAACATCGAGCGGATGCTGCACCGGATCCACGAGTGCCGTCCCGGCGCCGGCGTGCTCGTGGTCGACGACGGCAGCCCCGATGGCACGGCCGCCCTCGTGCAGGGGGTCGCCGCGGCGCTGCCCGACGTGCACCTGCTGGCGCGCGACGGCAAGTCCGGGCTCGGAAGCGCGTACCGGGCGGGCTTCGCCTGGGGCCTCGAGCGCGGCTACGACGCCTTCGTCGAGATCGACGCGGACTTCTCGCACGACCCTGCCGCGTTGCCGTCGTTGCTGGCGCCGCTCGCCGAGGGCTTCGACGTGGTGATCGGCTCGCGCTACATCGAGGGGGGCTCCATCCCGAACTGGGCCTGGCACCGACACCTGTTGTCACGTGGCGGCAACACGTACGCGTCCGCGGTGCTCGGTCTCGGCGTGGCCGACTCGACGGCGGGGTACCGGGCCTACGCGGCCGGCATCTTGCGCCGGCTCGATCTCGACCGCATCCGCGCCGAGGGCTACGGCTTCCAGATCGAGATGACGTACCGGGCCCGCCAGCACGGCGCTGTCATCACCGAGGTGCCGATCAGCTTCGTCGACCGCCAAGCGGGCGAGTCGAAGATGTCCTCGGTCATCGTCATCGAGGCGCTCGGCCTGGTGACCTGGTGGGGCCTCGGCCGGGTCGTGCGCGGCGTGCGGCGTGCCCTCACCCCCGGGGCCGCCAAGGACGTGGGCCCGGGCCGGGGCCGCGGCACGGGGAACGGAGGCGGCGAGGTTCGCTCCTACGCCGGCACCGAGGGCCCGGTCCGGTCGGCATGAGCGGGAGGCGAGCGGCGTGACGATCGAGGCACCTCCGGCCCGCATCCTCGTCGTCGACGACGAGCCCAACATCGCCGACCTGCTGTCGGCCGCGCTCACCTTCGAGGGCTACCACGTCGGGGTGGCCGCCACCGGGGCCGAGGCGCTCGAGCAGGTGCGCAGCTTCCGGCCCCACCTCGTGATGCTCGACGTCATGCTGCCCGACTTCGACGGCAACGAGGTCTGCCGGCGGTTGCGCAACCAGGGCGAGCAGATGCCGATCGTCTTCCTGACGGCGCGCGACACCACCGAGGACAAGGTCGAGGGCCTGAGCATGGGCGACGACTACGTGACCAAGCCCTTCAGCGTCGAAGAACTGATGGCGCGGGTCGGGGCGATCCTGCGGCGCGCCGGGGAGATGGCGGCGGCCGACACCTCCATCCTGCAGTTCGCAGACCTGACCATGAACGTCGACACCCACGAGGTGTGGCGCGACGAGGTGACCATCGACCTGACGGCGACGGAGTTCAACCTCCTGCGCTACCTGCTCGAGAACGCGCGGCGGGTGATCTCCAAGTCCGAGCTGCTCGACAACGTCTGGGGCTTCGACTTCCACGGTGATCCCAACATCGTCGAGACGTACATCAGCTACTTGCGCAAGAAGATCGATGACCGCGAGCCGGCGCTCATCCACACGATCCGGCGCGTCGGCTACACCCTCCGCCTGCCCCGGGAAGGATGAGCCTCCAGAAGCGGCTCGTCGCGGTCGTGGCGGTGCTGCTCGTCATCGGCCTCGTGGTCGCCGACGTGGTGACCTACGCGTCGGTCCGTTCGTTCCTCTACGGCCAGGCCGACAACACGCTGGCGCAGAACGAGTCGCTCGGCTTCAACTACGTCACCTTCGCCGCAGAGAAGGGCGTGCCGGTCAACCAGGCGGACCTGTCGCGGCGCGTGTCCTCCGACGTGTACGTGGTGCTGCGCAACCCCGGCGGCCGGGTGGTCCTGATGCGGCCTTCGGGGCCGGCGGCGCATCCGGACCCGTCCCCGATCCTCACCAAGGACATCCCGGTGCAGCAGGTGCCCGACATCGACCACCGGGTGCGCGTCGGGCGCTACGCCGGCACCTTCCGCCCCGATCCCGACGCCGTGGTGCTGGGCAGCAAGGGCGACCCCGACGGCCAGTACCGCACCGTCGCCGTCACGGTCCCCCAGGGAACGCTGTTCACCTCGATCTCGCTGAACCCGACCAACGACACGCTGGCCTCGCTGCGCAAGGTCGAGACGATCGCCAGCCTGGCCGTCCTCCTGGCCATGGGTGCGCTGGTTCTGGTCGTCGTCCGCCGGGGGCTCCGACCGCTGCGCCTGATGGCCGGCACGGCCGACGCCATCGCCTCGGGCGACCTGACCCGACGGGTGCCCGAGGGGCGCCCGGGCACCGAGGTGGGCCGCCTGGGCTCGGCCCTGAACCAGATGCTGTCCCAGATCGAGGGGGCGTTCGCCGAGAAGTCGGCCTCCGAGGAGCGCCTGCGCCAATTCGTGGCCGACGCCTCCCACGAGCTGCGGACCCCCCTGACCTCCATCCGCGGCTACGCCGAGCTGCTGGGGCGGGGAGGCTTCTCCGACGAGGCCGGGCGGCGCAAGGCCCTCAATCGCATCGAGGACGAGGCGACCCGGATGGGCGGCCTGGTCGAGGACCTCCTCCTGCTGGCCGAGCTGGACCGTGGGCGCCCGCTCCGGGCAGAGGCCGTCGACCTGCACCGCATCTGTGCCGACGTGGTCGGCGACTCCAACGCGGTGCCGCACGGCCATCACCTCACCTTGGAGGCGGGGCAGCCGGTCGTCGTCATCGGCGACGGCGAGCGCCTGGCCCAGGTCGCGCACAACCTCGTGCGCAACGCGTTGGCCCACACGCCGCCGGGCACGCGGGTCACGGTGTCCACAGGCGTGAACGAGCAGATGGGGTACATCCGGGTGTCCGACGAGGGGCCCGGCATCCCACCCGCCGAGGCCGCCCGCATCTTCGACCGCTTCTACCAGAGCGATCGTTCGCGGTCGGCCTCGGGCACCGGGCTGGGACTGGCCATCGTGCGCGCCATCGCCGAGGCCCTGCACGGGTCGGCCGAGGTGGCCGCCTCCCGGCGTCGGGAGGGGCGACGTTGGTCGTCAAGATCCCGTTGGCCGCGACCCAGGTCGCCGCGGCCGCGGGCCTACCGGCCCCGGTCCGCTCAGTGCAACTGCACTGAGGCACCGGGGACGACCGCCTCCAGGACGGTGGCCAGCTTCACGTTCGCCTCGGCCGCCTCGGCGTCGGGATCCGAGTCGGCCACGATGCCGCCGCCTGCCCGCAGGGTGACCCTGGAGCCGTTGGCGTCGAGCGAGGCGCTGCGGATGCCGATCATCCATTCCCCGTCCCCGCCGGCACCGACCCAACCCACCGGGCCGGCCCAGGGGCCGCGCGCGCCGGCTTCGTGCTGCGCGATGAACGCCAGCGCGTCGGCCCGTGGTGTGCCGCCCACCGCCGGCGTGGGATGGAGTCGCCGCAGGAGCTCGAGCACACCGACGGGTCGGGCGAGGCGCCCCTCGATCCGCGTCCCGAGATGGGCCACCGAACGGAAGGCGACCACGGAGGGCTCGGGCGGCACCGAGAGCTTCTCGCAGAAGGGGGCCAGGGTGGCGGCGATCTCGTCGACGACGTAGCGGTGCTCCTCGCGGTTCTTGGCCGACCCGGCCAGGTCGCGCTGGGCGTCCGCATCGGCCCGGGCAGTCTCGCCCCGGGGCACCGTGCCGGCCAGAGGGTGGCTCGACACCCGGGTCCCGTGCCGGGCGACCAGGAGCTCGGGGCTGGCCCCGAAGAACGAGCCGTCAGGGACGGGCATGGAGAAGATGGTGCAGTTCGGCTCGCCGGCCCGGAGCCGGCGCAGGACGGCCGACAGGGGGAGCGGCCCGTCCAGGCGGACCTCGACGGGCCGGGACAGCACCACCTTGTGGAGGGCGGTCGCCCGGTTCGGCCATGGCGGCGACGGCCTCGGCCACCATTGCCGCGTAACCCGGCGAGGTCATCGGGGTCTCCAGGGTGACCACGCCCGGCTCGCTGGACGCCGGGGCCGTGGGCGTCGTGCCGTACTGCCAGATGACGGCGTCGAAGAGCTCACCGGTGTCGGGCAGTGCGACGTCGGCCGGCCCGACCGCGGTGGCCCAGCGCCGGGTCACGCCGTCGACGTCGCGCGACGTCCCCATGGTGAAGCGCGGGATGACGAGGTGCCCGCAGAGGGCGTCGTCGAACGGGAGGGCGCCCAGGGCCACGGGTCCCGAGCCCAGTACGCCGACGGCGTCGTCGCACGGGATGGCGGCGAGCGCCGCTTCCGCCTCGGCGGCCCCCACGAGTCGCGCCGTGCCCCAGCCGACCAGGGTCAGCCCGGGGCGGTCGAAGAGGACGGTGGGGCTGGCGTCGAACTCGAGCGCATCGGGCCCGTACTCGAGCGCCACCGTGCGGGCGTGCAGCGCCGCCGTCACGGCGTCCCGGCGCGGGTGGCCACGACCAACTGGCTCAGGCCGCCGGCCAGCGGGCGGATCCCGACGGCGGAGAAGCCCGCCGCCCGCAGCATGGTGCGCAGCACGGGGGCGGGCGGCAGGTAGGCCACCGACTGCGGGCAGGTAGCGGTAGGCCTCCTTGTCCGAGAGCGCCGCCCCGAGCGCGGGCACGGCCCTGGTGAACCACACGTCGTAGCCGGCGCGCCACAGCCGCGCCGTCGGCGTGTCGACCTCGAGCACGGCGAGGCGCCCGCCCGGCCGGAGCACGCGGGCCGACTCGGACAAGGTGGCGTCGAGGTCGGTGAAGTTGCGCAGTGCGTAGCCGCAGACGAGGCCGTCGAACGCGCCGTCGACGAAGGGGAGCCGGCTGCCGTCCGCCTCGACCAGTGGGGTCGACGCGCCGTTGGCCCCCAGCATGCCCGCACTGAGGTCGGCGCCGACGACCCGGTAGCCGCGCCGCAGCGCGAGCCGCGAGAGGTCCCCGGTTCCGCAGGCGAGGTCCAGCACCAGGGCGCCGTCGGGCAGGGCCAGCGCGGCCACGGTGCCGCGACGCCAGGCCTGGTCGAGTCCGAACGTCATCATGCGGTTGATGAGGTCGTAGCGGGGCGCGATGGTGTCGAACATGGCGCGCACGCGCGCGGTCTTCTCTTCCCCGGTCGGCAGTGGCGGCGGTGCCCCGCTCCGGCGTCGCGCCATGGTGTCGGCTGCTGTCAGCGGTAGTAGCGGTAGACCACTTGGGCCACGCAGGCGGGCTTCGGGGCGTCCTTGACCTCTAACACGAGGTCGTAGGTGACCTGCACGCCGCCGTCGGTGTCGTCGACCGCGGCCACGGTCACGCCCATGCGGAGCTCCGAGCCGACGGGGACGGGCGAGGGGAACCGGACCTTGTTGCAGCCGTAGTTCACGCCGAACTTCATCTTGTCGACCCGGATCATCTTGCTGAGGATGGCGGGGGCGAGCGCGAGCGTCAGGTAGCCGTGTGCGATGGCGACGCCGAAGGGGCCTTCCTTGGCCCGCTCGGGATCGACGTGGATCCACTGGTGGTCGTCGGTCGCGTCGGCGAAGAGGTTCACCCGCTCCTGGGTGATGGGCTGCCACTCCGAGTGCTCGAGCTCCTTGCCGACGAGCTCGTGGAAGGCGTCGACGCCGTCGACGATGGTGGTCATGGTGCGCTCCTCGCTGGTCAGGGTCTGATTCCGCTGCAGGACGCTACCCGCGTGGGGGCACGTCACTACGCTGACCCCGGTGAGCTCCGCGCACGAGCACGACGCGACGCCGCCGCACCACCACCGGGACTTCCGGGGCGGTGGGGCCCGGGCGGCCGTCTTCGGGGTGAGCGACGGCCTGGTGACCAACGTCTCCCTGGTCCTGGGCATTGCCGGGGCCAACCCCGGTGGGTCGATCGTGCGCCTGGCGGGGATCGCCGGTCTGATCGCCGGCTCCTTCTCCATGGCCGCCGGCGAATACCTCTCCATGACCGCCCAGCGCGAGTTGATGGAGCGCGAGCTCGACGTGGAGCGTCGGTCGCTCAGTCACAGCCCCGAGGGGGAGGCGGCGGAGCTCCGGGGCATGTACGTGCGCCGGGGGATCGACCCGGCCGTGGCCTCCGACATGGTCAACGAGGTCATGCAGGACCCGGAGCTCGCCCTCGAGACACATGCCCGGGAGGAGCTCGGGATCACCCCCCAGGGACTGGGGTCGCCGTGGCAGGCCGCCGCCGCCTCCTTCGCCACGTTCGCCATCGGGGCCTTCATCCCCCTGGCCCCCTGGCTGTTCACCTCGGGGACGACGGCGATCGTCCTGTCCATCGTCCTGGGCGCGCTGGCCGCCGTCGTCGTGGGCGTCGTCCTGGCCCGCTACACCGAGCGGCCGGTCCTGGTCTCGGCGCTCCGTCAGCTCGCGGTGACCATGGTGGCCGCCGGGGTCACGTACGGGGTGGGCCGCGCCATCGGGAGCGGCATCAGCTGAGTGGCGCGCCCGGCGGGTCGCGCCGGTACGAGCGGTCGACGTGGTCGACCGTGAAGCCGAGCGAGCGGTACAGGGCCACCGCCGCCACGTTGGACGCGTCGGTGTAGAGCATGCCGACCGTGATGCCGGTCGCGGCCAGGTACTCCAGCCCGGCCACCGTGAGCGAGCGGCCCCAGCCCTGGCCGTGGTGCCGGGGGTCGACGTCGATCACGTAGATCTCGCCGAGGGGCGGAGTGCGGTCACGGTGGATCTTCGTCCAGCAGGCCCCGATGAGGCCGGGCCCGTCGGGGTCGTCGGCCACCAGGAACCCGTCGAGCTCGACCCAGTCGGCCGCCATGCGCTCCTGCAGGTCGGCGACGGTCCAGGCTCCCTGCTCGGGGTGGCCGGCGAAGGCCCGGTTGTTGGTCTCGACCCAGGGGCCCTCGTCCCGGCCCGGGCTGAACGGGCGGGTGGCCAGGGGCCGGGTCGCCGCGAGCACGTCGTCGGGGAGAGGGAGGACGACTCGCATCTGCAGCAGGTC